>DKMD01000018.1:0-93045 GCA_002470465.1 Pluralibacter sp. UBA7423 | reverse complement strand
GCCCGGTGGCGGCTACGCCTTACCGGGCCTACAAAACGTCCCGGCACCGCCTTCAGGCATGTGAGGTGGGCAGGCCGCAGATTTTATCCCGTCCGCTGTTTTTCGCTTCGTACAGCGCCGCATCGGCTTCGGCAAGCATATCGCCCAGCTCTCGCTGCCAGCCGGACGTCACGCCAAAACTTGCGGTAATCGAAAACGCTTCCCCTTTCAGCCCTGCAAAGCGCAGCCTGCGAATTTCATTCTGAATGCGGCTGGTGTAGCCCATCACATCCTCATGACCAGGGGCGAGGAACATCACGGCAAACTCCTCCCCGCCCAGCCTCGCAATCACGTCGCCAGGTCGGCTGAATTTTTTGAGCGTGGCGGCCAGCGCCACCAGCACCTTGTCACCGGTTGGGTGGCCCCAGGTATCGTTAATGGATTTGAAGCGATCGACGTCGATCATTATCAACCAGGCCGGGGTTGCCTGGCTTACTTTAAGCAGCAAATTCCCCGCAAGCGCATCGAACGCCCGGCGGTTAAAGAGGTGCGTCAACGGATCTTCTTCCGACTGACGTTGTAGCTTTTTACTCAGGTGTGTTTGCTCGCGCAGCTTAGTGCCGAGCGTGCCCAGCGAAGAGAAGAGCTCCTGAACTTCTTCCGCCGAGCTTTCATCCATCAGGGCATCCTGATGATCGCCAGCGATGATCCCCGTTGCTATCTGGTTGAGTCGCAAAATAGGCTGCAGCACGCGGGTGCGGATGTAGTAGATCAGCCCGGAGGTCAGCAGGCAGAGCAAAATCAGGATCGCTATCACCATGACCAGATGCAGCAGTGCCTTCTGTTGAGCATGAACGTAATGTTTTTTCACGCCTGTCAAATAGGTATTGAGCAGATCATCAAAGGAACTAAGGCTGGCGTGATAGCGCATGGCAAAACTTTCCGCATCCACGCTATAAGCCTCGCCATTACCACTCTCTGCATGAAGCGTTTTGATCAGCCTCACGCCCTGTTCTTCGAACTGCTGGCGCGTATTTTCCAGCTGCTTCTGGAAGCCAGGTAAATACCCTGCCTCATCACCCTGGGTGCGAAGAAGCCACCACAAAACGTTAATCCGCTCCATTCCACGGCTCAGCGCCTCGTCGTTATGCAACGGAATTGGCGTGCGGGTTGCCAGCGGGAGCAGCAGTTGGGAACCCAGGCGCCCCGTGGCATCGCGAAGCTCGCCGAGCGCCTGAGCACGCAGAATCGGCCCGAGCGCAAACGGTTCGAGCAGCAAAAATTCAGACGTGTGCTGAAACAGCGCTTCATGATAGAACTCCGTCGCCTCCACCATCGCATTGATAGCCCGCTGGGCTTCTACCGGATCCTGGAGCACCCTGTCCTGATAGAAATTGACGCTCAGACGCGAGCGCTTCAGTTGCTCAACCGTGGCCGTCAGCAGCGCCTGCGACAGCAGATTGGCGGGCACCTTTTGCAGATCGCTATCGGTAATCTGTCGGCTTTCCTGCAGCGCCTGCCAGGTTTTTGCTTTCGATGCCTGCGGACTCAGCACCAGCTCATTAGAAAAGGCCCGTTCGCTTGCCAGGTCATTGGAAACCTGCAAAACAAGATAGAAGTTGTCGAACTGAAGTACGTCATCTCTGGCGCTGTTCCAGGCCTGCCAGGAGCCGGAAAGCAGCCACCACGAGAGAATCGACGTCAACACAAGGGTTGCCGTTGCAGACCACCACAGATAGCGCAGAACGTTAGAAGGCGAAGAGGCTTTTTTGAGTTTTTTCATTCGGTAACCAGGAGACGTGAATTCGGGTACAGACCCCATTATGCCTGCTGCTTAAGTCAGACAAAGTGTAGCGTAGTGCCGCCAATTGTTTTTATCTTCGTCAGTTTACCGTACCAGTGAAAAATACCAAACTTCGTAACGGCGATATTTCCTCTCCGGGCAACTCAGCACCAAAGTTTATATTTAAAGAACCATAGCCTGTCCTGGCAATTGATTACTCTCAGGGTTTGGAGCAAATAAATAAAACATCAGATACAAAACTGATCGCGAGGCTGTATGGCGAAAATTCGCGAATACTCATAAACAGCTGCATTCCTCCCTTCAGGAAAAAGAGGGGATAGTGCATTCTCATTGATTCAGGATGCACCGTCTCACCTGAAAACGAAATGATTTTATCGGAAGTCAGCTGATAGCCTGTATCATCTACCGACTTATAATGAAACAATACCTGCCGGCTGATAACCGATTTTTTATTCCCTTCATCAAAAACGCCTTGCATAACCACCGTTCCACTATTTTTCGCCATATGTAGCTTGTAGGTTACAGATACAGTATCGTTACCATGATGTAATTTATGGATAATACTGCAGTCTATAACTTTCACCGCCCCAACAGAAGGACATGCATACAATGCGGCAAGCGCCACGGCACTAATAAATTTATTCATAATGGGATATCTCGGTAAATGAAGTACAGCGTTTTAACTCCTTGTCACATTGAATACCCGTCAGCTTACCAGGAGTTACGCTGACATAGACCGGTTTATCACTGCTGCACATAATTTTGTATGAATGAATGATGCCCACGGCCTCTTCCGTCGATATGTCGGCATCCTTTTTTAGTAAAAGACATGCCGGTAGCGCATTTACAGGACGAAAACGCTGAGACACATATTCATGGCGATGAAAAGAAATGAATACCAGCTTCACCATGACCACACAAAACCCGATAATAAATGTGGTTAACAGCTTGTTGGTTTTCAGCCATGAGGTAATGACCCGACTGCGCGGACAGACAGATAAAGAAGAAACGTCCTGCTCCGGATTCACTTCCACCACAGTTATCCTGGCGTTCGGATCAAGTTTCATCCCCTCTTTGGGCACAGTGATAACGAGCTCGGCTTCATAGCCAATGATCTTCAGCTGTTTACGTAAGTTAACAAAGCACTGATAATAAGCACTGGGCGACGTTGAAGGACCTTTAATTTCGCCCCAGCCAATCTTATAAAGTTCTTCCTGCCTGATGACCTCTCCCTGACGTTCGATCAACGCCTGCAAACAGTTTGACGCGGGAGTATGCAAGCTCGCGCTTATATTTTCTTCGATGTTTTTCAGTAATTTATCAGCAGGAGAAAATGACAATACGTTATTGATCAGGTAGATAACAGTCATCGGTTCGCATCTTATTTTTAGGAATTTTCCCAACCATACTATCAGACAGCTTATAAATCTAAAAAGATTCCTAATCAATAAGTTAACGCCTTGCAAGAGATGTTACAGACGCGTTTCAGATCTTCTGAAACAGGCAGATGTCACGCTACAGCCTGAGTCCAAACCGCGAACTTTTGATTAAGTTTTGACTAATTTTGATTACTTTCCCGCTTTTTAGATCCAAAAAAGAACTCAGGACAAACGCCATTCAGGGGAAGGGAACAGTGAAAAGGACAATAGCAGCAAGCGTTCGAAAAATGCTGCCGGTTAATACGATGAGTAATGCTACAGGCGTAGATAATAATCCGCTAAAAAACAATAGCCTGACTCGATACCTGCGATTATGACCCGCCCATCAGCGGGAGGGCACGGTGTTTGGCAATATAAAGATCTGTGGCTCGTGCTAACAGCGACATGGCTCTCAGAAATTAACGGAAAATAAGAAATTTCCATGGATTATTCCGAAGAAAGTTAGCGTGATGTGAATAAAAAGGGTGCGTTTTTTAACGGGCGCGACCAGTGTAAAACCCCACAGAAAGGCGCCAAAATCTTACGGTAATATTCAAAAATTTCAATAAACACAAAACAAGCAGCATTAAAACCCAAAAAACAGGTCTTTGTGAGGCGGCGTTGATTTATTTGTAAAAAAAAATCACATTAACAACACAAACAGAGGGGGCAAGATGATGATTACCGCATTTTCTCCTGGGCATAATAAAACAGTCGCGATCATGGGAGCGGATAACTTTGCCAGAGGTGGACTATCAAACCTGATACAGGAAATTAGCCCACGCATCCATATTAGAGCGTCGGTTCGTGAACAAAAGGTTCTCGATCTTTTTTTATCGCAAACCGCCGTCGATATTTTATTTATCTCTGACAATAAATCAGGAATCCAGGGTTATGACTGCATTAGTTATCTTCAGCAGTTAAAAGAAACGTATCCAGGAATGACTATCTGTATTTATTCAGCGTGTAGCAGCCTTTACTTTTGGGCATGCGGTGCGGTAGATGATTACTTATCAACGGACGAACCGATCTACTCCCTGAAATACAGATTAAAAAGAATACTTGAAAACCGTCGTGGTACGCTAAATCGCTTTCCCGCACAGCGAATGTCGCTAACCCATGCCGAATGGAAAGTATTAAAAGGTATAAAAAGTGGCTTTTCCATGCACCATATTGCACACAAAGAAGAAATTCCTTATCGCCGGGTGAGCGCTTTAAAAACCTCGGCGATAAGAAAACTGGGACTTCGAAATAAAACAGATTTACTGGTATTTCTTACCAGCTAAACATCTATTTATTAGATGTCTATTTAATCATGCCATTATGTAGGGTAATTTCATGAACTCGCTTATTCGTACTAAATCTTTGCTGTCCATCAGCTTATTATTGTTACTACCAGCCGTAGGTGCGGTTCATGCTGCAGAAGTCAGTGGCGGCACGGTGAATTTTCACGGCAGCGTGGTCACCACTGCATGTGCCATCAGCAGCAACAGCGCAGATATTAATGTGGAGCTTGGCGAGATCCGCGCAGCTTCTTTGAAAACCGCAGGTAGCCAGTCTGCTACGGCTAAAAACTTCGCCATCGTTTTACAGGGTTGTGACACCAAAACCTCAACGGGCGTCGCGATTACCTTCAGCGGCACGCCCGATAAAGCTGACCCCACAAGCCTGGCTGTAGGCTCCAACGGCGGGGCTTCCACGGCGCAAAACGTGGCTATCCGTCTGTACGATGAGAACGGGGCTCAGGTAAAACTGGGCGTCGCATCCAGCGTCACCAGCCTGCGTGATGGCGAGAATACACTCAACTTCAGCGCTAAATATTACTCATCAGCGGGCGATGCCACCGCAGGTGATGCCAGCGCCGTTGCCACTTATACCCTGACCTATTCCTGATGACAAAGGCCCGTTCCGGGAGCGGGCCTTCATTATTGCTAAGTATAAGGACATTCATGAAACGCTTTCGCTCACTCATTCTTCTGCTGATATTCTGCGCCATTGATGCCCGCGCCGGGGGCGTCGGGCTGGGAACCACCCGTCTTATCTACACCAGCGACAGTAAACAATCCTCTCTGGAAGTCAGAAACACCGATTCGCAGTCACAGTTTCTCATCCAGTCATGGATAGAGAACGAACAGGGGCAGCCCTCACGCGATTTTGTTATTACGCCGCCGCTGTTCGTGCTCAAGCCTGCCAGTGAAAATATGCTGAAGGTCCTGTTTGCCGGAAAACCGCTTACTCAGGATCGGGAAACGCTTTACTGGATAACGGTGAAAGCGATTCCGCAGATGCAAACCACCACATCTGAAAATACATTGCAGTTTGCGTCTGCCAGCAGAATAAAGCTCTTTTACCGCCCGCAGAGTATTGCTGAAGGCGCTGTTCAGAGCCATACAAAAATAAAAGCAAACAATCATAACGGGACCATTACTTTTAGCAACCCGACACCTTTTTACATTACCACTACCAATGTCCGTATTGACAATAAGAGCGTTGCACCGGTGATGATCGCGCCGAAAAGCGAAGCGACAATCCCGGGAAAATTTCAGGCTGCACAGCGCATTAGCTATCAAACCATCAACGATTTTGGTGCATTAACTCCGGTGATGGACGTGCATTTTTAGCCGCAGTTTTGAGTTAACTTAATCGCGCAAAATGAATCAGGTTAAAATGAAAGTTAAAATCATTTTTATGGCATCGTCATTAACTCTGCTGGTGGATAACGCCGTTGCTGAAAGTGATTTACGCTTCAACCCGGCCTTTATTAATGGCGAAGTCGATAATAACGTCGATCTTTCGTGGATCGGCAGCGGCAATGAAATTCCACCGGGTCACTACAACGTTAATATTTATATCAACGATAATTTTGCTTTCACCGCCGACATTCCCTTCGCGATGAGGGAGGGGGTCGTTTCACCTCAGTTCAGCAAAGAGCAACTCAGCGCGCTGGGAATCGATCTTAAACAGCTTGCTGACGCCAATGCGTTTCAGCAGCAACAAGCCGGGCTCTGGTCTCTTGAAGATATACTGCCCCAGGCCACATTTTCATTCATCAACAAAACCATGACGCTGCAAGTTAACGTTCCCCAGCGCTACATGGTCAACCTGCCGCGCGGCTACGTTAATCCAGAAAGCTGGGACTACGGGCTGACCTCCGGATGGGTGAACTATGTGATCAACGGATCGCGTGATGACGCGCAGGCTCCGGAGCAGCTTTTCATCGGGCTTTCCAGCGCGCTGAACTGGGGCGCATGGCGTTTACGCGACTACTCCACCTGGACCAAAAGCCAGGCAGATGGTTTTTCTCATGGACGCACCTGGCTTCAGCGCGATCTGAAAGCGCTGGACTCCCAGCTTTCCGTCGGGGAAGTGCTCTCTTCTCAAAAGCTGTTCGACTCCGTCGGCATGCGCGGAATTATGCTCAATTCCGACGATAATATGCTGCCGGACAGCCTGCGCGGGTACGCCCCGGAAGTAAAAGGCATTGCCAAAAGCCATGCCACCGTGACCGTACGGCAAAATAACAACATTCTCTACCAGACGACGGTTTCACCCGGCCCTTTTATTCTGAAAGATCTTTACCCGACGGCATTTGGGGGGGATCTGGACGTTACCATTGAAGAGGAAAATGGCCAGAATCAGCATTTTACCGTGCCGTTCGCAAGCGTACCTGACATGTTGCGTCGGGGGCAGGTTCATTACGCCGTGGGGGCAGGTAAATATCAGGCCGCTGGTAACCAGAACGAGCCGCAGCTGTTTTGGGGGGAAGCGTACTGGGGAGCATTCGATAACCTGACGCTGTACGGCGGCACGCAGCTTACGCTCGATTACCGCGCGGTGGCTATCGGCGCGGGACAAAATCTGGGGATCGTGGGTGCTTATGCCGTCGATCTTACCCACGCACGCAGCCGACTGGCCGATGGCCATCTCTATTCAGGTAATTCTGTTCAGGTTCGTTACAGTAAATTGCTGAACTATTACGGCACCCGGCTTAATTTTTATTCCTGGCGCTATTCAACCGCAGGCTTTTACAGCCTGAGCGACACCACATGGCGGGCCATGAAAAGCGGTGCCCCGCCGCAAACGACAAACAGCGACGGAACCGTCACTTATCAATACGACAACTATTACGATTTAAACAGGGCCAAAAAAGCCAAAAACCAGCTCGAGATATCTCAGCAGATGGGCGATTTAGGATCGCTTTCGCTCTCCTGGGTACGACAAACCTGGTGGAAATCGAATCAGACGTCAGAAAGCACTCAATTCGCCTGGAACAGCACCTGGCGGCGTTTATCGTTTGGCCTGAGCTACCAGCGGAGCACTTCACTCGGCAGCGGGAAAAAGGAAAACATCCTGTCGTTAGCCGTTTCTGTTCCGCTGGGCTCGCCCGCTGCCGCTACGCGGGCAAACTTCTCCGTACTACAGCCCAGTGCTTCACCTGCGGTTTATAACCTGGGTATTAGTGGCTACATGCCAGGCAACAAAAGTCTGTTCTACAGCGCCAGCCAGAGAATAAATTCGCAGAATGAAAACGGCGGGAATCTCGCGCTGCAATATTCCACCGGAAAAGGTGACTACAACCTGGGCTACGGCTATTCGCCACAGTCCCGCAATATCAGCTATGGCGCAAGTGGCGGTATCGTCCTTCATGAGGGAGGCGTGACGCTCAGCCGCCCATTAGGCAACACCAACATTCTGGTCAAAGCACCGGGAGCAGAGGGCGCCGCGCTGCGTAATAACCCGAATGTTACCACCGACAGCCATGGCTACGCCGTTATCCCCTGGGCTTCACCCTATCGCCAGAACCGGGTTGAAATGGACGTCACGACCGCCGGGCAGAACGTCGAGATCGAAAATGCCATTGTGAACGTGGTGCCGACAGAAGGCGCTCTCGTCAGAGCGGAAATTAAAACCCAGACCGGGCTCAAAGCGATGTTCTTTATCCGCCACGACCGGAGCGATCTGCCTTTTGGTAGCCTCGCCTCCATCAGCCAGCGCCAGCAAAACAGCGGCATCGTCGGCGACAACGGCAGCTTATACATGTCGGGTTTAGCGGAGTCCGGCACGCTGAAAATCGTCTGGGGAAAAGGGGCGGATAAACAGTGCCAGGCCTCCTATTACCTGAAACCCCAACATTTCAATCCGGCGACCGGCCTTTACACACAGGAGCTGAATTGCCAATGAATAAACGTTTCTGTGCAATCGCCCTGCTGGCGGGCTCTCTTCTGCAAGCCCCAGCCCACGGGTACGACGTTTTAATTTCCATCACCGGCAGCATCATTGGCAATACCTGCGACGTTGCCGCAGATGCAAAAACCCTGACGGTTCCTCTTGGCACAATCGGCACCGGACAGTTTCGTACAGCAGGCAGCATGGGCAATGTGAAATCCTGGTTCACGCTGAGCCTTCAAAACTGCGGTCCAACGTTCACCGGGGCAAAGGTTCGCTTTACCGGCACGCCCGCTCCTGCCAACGCACAATGGTTAAAAACGACCACCGGCGGCGCAAGTGGAGTTGCCCTTGCGCTATTCGACTCAGACGACCAGCTCGTGCCTTTAAATACGCAGACTAAGTTCTATGGACAGGCAGGAGCCAGCGACGTAGAGATGAAATTTTATGCCCGTATGATCGCCACGCAGTCCACTGTCGGCGCCGGGGATGTATCAGCAACGGCCACCTGGCTTGTGGAGTACCAATGAAGACATTGACTTTTTTAATCACTTTTCTGTTCAGCATCCAGGCCTGGGCATTGAACTGGGTCGCCGATATCGTGCTCTCCCCTGTCCCACTGACCTACTCCGGTCCGGCAAACTCCATCGTTCCGGGTAAAGTAATTGGCAGCAACTGGAGTGCCACTGCAGATGTGCAGGAGGTGTTCTGGTGTGGGCTGGTCTTTTTGTGCAGCAAAGGCACGATGGAACCCGGTAGCGGGACTGTCTCGACCGGCATGAGCGTAACGCTCGACGGCAAAAGCTACACCATCTTCGAAACCGGCATTCCGGGCATTGGCTACATTATTGGCCTGAAAGATTTTTACGGCAGCGCCTACATGCCATTGCAAAACGGCGTAACGCAAACCTATCCGGCAGACGGCACCAGCGGGTTTGCGCAAAATCTGGGGTGGTCCGGCAAGGTGACCTTTATCAAAACAGGACAGCCGCTGGTATCAGGGGTTTATGTCACGCCGACCATCAACGCAGCGCTGCTCACGGCGTACAACAATGAAACCAAAACGGCCAGCGTTATCATTAACCCCACCACAATCACCGTCACCGCGACCGGCTGCGTGGTGATCACCAAATCTGCAAGCGTCAATCTGGGTGCTGTGGATATTCGTCAACTGCCCACGGTAGGCAGCATGGCTGCTGCCGGCGCATTTAACGTCACTCTGGATTGCGACGCCGGCATCTCCCTGAGCGCCGTCCTGAGCGATCAAAGTTATCCGTCAAACAACAGCGACGCGGTTGCCCTTACCTTAGATTCAACCGCCGGCGCGCTGGGAGTAGCATTTTATTACGATGGCACAGGCCCTCTTCATCTGGGGCAGGATAGTTCTGCCGCAGGCACAGCCAACCAGTTTTACATCACCACCACTACCACGGCGCAAACCGTCTCGCTGCCTTTCCAGGTGAGGTATGTACGTAAGGGGACCATTGTGCCAGGCACGGCTAACGCGTTAGCCAGCCTGACATTTTCCTATCAATAACGCACAACAACTTAACGCGTCAGAAATAACAGCAGTTCTGTTTTATTGCGCAACCCAAGTTTACGGATTGCCGAGTTTTTTAATGCACTGACCCGGCGATAGCTGTTTTCTGTTTTTACGGCGATATCCTGCAAAGAGTCGCCCGCTTTAATGGCTTTAAGGACTTCCCATTCACTTTCCGTTAACGGAAACTCACCGGAATTTTTTTTGCGTGAACAGGTGCTGGCATCGATCACTTTCATGATATAGCTTCGCCATGTCGACAAGGGTTCATTCAATGAGAGCCAGGCATCAATATGACCACGAATATACAATGAGGAGTCAGGCTGTTGTGAGTACATGCAGATTGCCATTTTGGGGTATTTTTCCCGCGCCTCTTTGACATATTCCAGACAACCATATCCGGTGCCTGATTCCAGGCCGGACCAGAATACCAAGTCGATATCGCTTTGTTCCTGCGTATTTTCCAGCAATGGATAATTTCTGACCGAGACGCTGATTTTCCCCTGCGTATCCAGCTCCTGTAATAAAGTATAAATTGCGTTGCGGACAAAATGATTCGCATCTGATAATGCAACGGTCATCCGCCCTTCTGACCCTGGTATATTCAGCATACCCCCCTCCTTACTCCCTGGTGCACATGCCGTTAGATTTGTTCTGATTTTGATTACTGAGTTGTCATTCCATTATGGCGAAGAGGCTTTCCCAGGCGCACCTGAAATTATTTGAAGTATTTCCGCTGCATGTTTAAAGCCAAATAAAGATTAATTCACAATCATTTCAAAAACATCAGTCATCACAAAGATTATCGGTTACCGGTGTCAATAAATAACACAGCGCAGTCGTAGAAAAGAGCCCTTTCCTTAAGTTTTCTGCCCGCTGTAAAAATCAAGTTTAGAAGCATGAGCATTGCTAAATATGACTATTTTTCAGAAAAATCCTTTTTCAGGGGGTGTATAATCCAAAAAATAATCTTTAACAAACACCCTTTATCAGTTAAAAAAACCTCAATTTATCTCTTACAAACAAAGAACTGCTTTATATTTATGGAGAAAAAGAAAGGAAGCTATGCACAATCATTATATTATAAATAACACTTTAGAATTTCATCCAGCGACGAGTACGCTACGGGATTTGCATGACCCCAACAATGTAGTGGTACTAAATTATCCCGCCAGTCGCTGTCTGCTGCTATTGATTAATCGCCAGGGAAATATTGTTACCCAACATGAGGTCATGGATATTGTCTGGGAGCAAAGTGGGATGCAGGTCTCACTGAATACCTATTATCAGAACATCTCAATTCTACGAAAGGGATTAAAAAAGTTAGGGGTAGTTGAAAATCTGATCGTGACCATTCCGCGCATTGGCCTGACGCTGGCCAGCGGCACCCAGGTTAAGAAGCTGGTCGCCGATCACGAGGCGGAAATCAGGCACGATCATGCAAATGCTATTCATGAACAAGAAGATGACAGCATGAGCCCAGGTTTAACCATCGAGACACAGCATGCTCCAGGGGACACAAAATTGTTCCCACCAGCACAGAAAGCTAGCCTGCGTGTTCTTGCTCACCGGCTATCAATCAAGCAGATAAGCAGCCTTATCCTCATTATTTTTATTTTGTTGACGCTCTTTATGGCATTTGCCATAGGCTCTGACAATGCCACTAATCACCGCTACTTTGAAACCTATTCTGCCTCTATTTCACACGGAGAATGCAGAGTCTTTCTTTCAAAAAATATCAAAAGCAAAGCTGATAAAGATAAAGCCCTTTCATATGTTAACCGTTTTGAGCGAAGCTGCCAGAACTATCCCTGGCTATATATTTCACACTTTCCGATGTTGCCTCGAACCTCTATCATTCGCTGTGATAAGCCGATGAGCCAACATAATACCTGTATTTCAGATTATTTCTTTGAGTCCAATAAGTGATGCTAAAGAATTTATCGGTACTTCTTCTGATTGCTGTAGCGCTGTTTGCCAGCGCCAGCCTGACTTATATCCTGTGGATATCGAAGCATGATAATACCATTTCCTGCGTGGCTAATCACATAAGCCATGGTTCACAAGGTAATGTTCATGGAACATCGCACTACGTATTCAATAAAACAGGTGGTTCCCTGAGCCTGAACGGCTATCTGGAAGAAGATCCCACTAAGATCTTCAATCGAAAAATTTTATTTGATTACCAACGGAATCAAAATACCTATGTATTACGCTCGATGCATAATATCAAGTATCCCGATGATTCCGTCAGCGATGAGTGGATGGCACAGCGCTTTCCTGATTTTTATGTTTATGAAGGCAAAGATATTTACATTAAAATAATAAAACAGTTCAATAACAACTATCTTTTTTTTATAGGGACACTACCGACATTCTCCTGCAAACGTTCCTTCCAGGCCGTAGTGGTGAAGTGAAGCCATTAGCTCACGTTAAGTTTCAACTAAAGCATACAGCTGATTATGACAAAACAAACAGGCCCAAATAGGGCCCGTTTATTCAGATAAAGAAAATGATCAGACGTTTGCGGTAGGTTTTGTTTCCGTCTTAACCTGCGCATTTTCCAGCATTCGGCGTACCGGGACAATCAGCACAATTAATACCGCAGCACAGATCAGCAGCGCCACAGAACAACGAGCGAAGAGGTCTGGCAGCATATCCAGCTGGTCGGCCTTGACGTGACCGCCAATCAGACCTGCCGCCAGGTTACCCAACGCGCTGGCGCAGAACCACAGCCCCATCATTTGACCGCGCATTCTTTCCGGCGCCAACAGCGTCATGGTCGCCAGGCCAATCGGGCTCAGGCAAAGCTCACCGAGCGTCAGCATAAGGATGCTACCTACCAGCCACATCGGTGAGACACCTGCGCCACCGTTGCCAAGCACGTCCTTCGCCGCCAGCATCATCAGGCCAAAGCCTGCGGCAGCAAACAAAATGCCGATCACGAACTTGGTGATACTGCCCGGGCGAACGTTCTTGCGCGCCAGCATCGGCCACAGCCAGCTGAACACCGGGGCCAAAATAATGATAAACAGCGCATTGATGGACTGGAACCAAACTGCCGGAATTTCAAAATCACCGATCATGCGATTGGTGTAGTCGTTCGCAAACAGGTTGAAGGAGGTTGGCTTTTGCTCAAATGCCGACCAGAAGAACGCCGCAGAGACCAGCAGAATAAAGCACACCAGCAGTCGTGCGCGCTCTTTGCGGTTCAGACCGGCGAAGAGGAAAAGATAAATGAAGTAGAGCGCCACGGAGGCCGCAATAACGTACACCAGCGCGCTGGCAACCGCGACAGGGTTGATAATGATAATGCCCCGGGCAATCAGCGTGACAATCACTGCAACGCCCACTGCCAGCGCCAGCAGCCAACCGCCAACGCCTTTTTTCTTCGAAACCGGGCTGTTCCAGGTGGAATCCAGCCCTACTTCGCGGTCGTAGCGTTTCATTGATGGTACGGCAAACACGCGGAAAATAATCAGCGCCACCAGCATCCCGATGCCGCCGATGCCAAAGCCCCAGTGCCAGCCGTGTGTTTTAATCAGCCAGCCGGAGATCAGCGGTGCGATAAACGAACCGATGTTAATGCCCATGTAGAACAGCGAAAAACCACCGTCGCGTCGGGCATCACCGGCTTTGTAGAGCGTGCCCACCATAACCGAAATACAGGTTTTGAACAGGCCAGAGCCGAGTACGATAAACATCAGGCCAACGAAGAACAGCGTATCGCCCATAAAGGCCGACAGTGCAATTGACAGGTGCCCGAGCGCAATCAGAATCGAACCGTACCAGACTGCTTTCTGCTGGCCAAGCCAGTTATCCGCAAGCCAGCCGCCCGGCAGAGCCGCCAGGTACATGGCCCCGGCAAAAATCCCGACGATGGCCGAGGCGTTTTCACGTGCAAGCCCCATTCCGCCGTCATAAACGGTCGCCGCCATAAACAGGATCAGCAGTGGACGAATGCCGTAGAAGGAAAAGCGCTCCCACATCTCAGTGAAGAACAGCGAACCGAGAGGATAAGGGTGGCCGAAGAACGTCCGGCCTTCGTTATGTTGAGCAGAGGACTGCATAAATACTCCCGAAGAGGTGTGTCACGGTGTTTGCAAACGCTGAGATACATGCCGACCTTTATGTAAAAATTTAGTCGGTCATTTACGCTCAGCAAAAAATCTTTTAACCATTTGATAACCAAGCACTGGTTTTGTCTAGTGCCAACCCGGGGACTTTAAGATGAAAAGTCGACAAATGTCTACTTTTACAGCTTTTTAGTTTGATAAAAGTCGTAAGTGATTGACTTTAAGCAACAACAGTGACCAGCCCCCCGTTGATTAATACACCGTGATGTTAGTAATGTCTTCATCAACAACGTAAGGGCATCCATGCGAAGAAGCGTTTTTCCGACGAACAGATCATCAGTATTCTCCGCAAGGTCGAAGCCGGGATTTCAGGCGTACAGGTCACGCGTATTCTGGACAGTATCGCGCTTTTCCCTGGCTATCCGGCTACGATAAGACCGATCAGGGTCCGGAATTCACCTGCCGCGCACTGGATCAATGGGCCTTTGAGCATGGCATGAAGCTGTGTCTTATCCAGCCGGGCAAACCGACTCAGAACGGGTTTATTGAGAGTTTTAACGGATGATTTAGAGATGAATGCCTGCATGAGCACCAGTTCAGCGATATTGTTCACGCCCGGAAAACAATTAATGACTGGCGGCAGGATTATAATAAGTGCCGCCCATATTCATCGCTGGATTACCAGACTCCAGCTGAATTTGCAGTGGACTGGCAATATGAAGAAAAACCAACTGACATGACTAACTGAAGGTTGTATCTAATCCTGGGGCAGGACATGGTGAGTGGACATATATGCTTGAAGATAACGACTCATTCCAGTGTATTTAGACGCTGGCCAGCACGATATGAGAGCTAACTTGACGATTGAAGATATAACAATTAAGGAAGTTAACTGAGTGGCAAAGGTATAGGGGATTTTAATGTCACAACTTTACTACTTAACTGAAGAATATCACTTATCCTTCCAGCGCAACGCCTCTGTCAGCGCCCTTAACGCAGGCGTTATTTGCCTGTTGGGATAATATAAATGACAACCGTGAAATACGGGGCTCCACTCATCGAGTACTGAGACAAGCCTGCCATCAGCCAGCTCCTCTGTGATTTCATGCTCCAGTAAGACCCCCAGCCCTGCGCCAGCACGAATGGTTGCACCAGCAAGTACCCCGTCATTAACGATCAATTGCCCCTGAGTCCTGATATTTATCATTTCGCCCTCACGCTCAAATCGCCAGGGCGTAATCTCACCGGTCGTTACCCTGCGATAATTAATGCAAATATGCTCCTGCAAGTCCTGCAGTGATTGTGGGCGGGGATGACGTGTGAAATAGTCAGGTGTACCCACGACTCGTGTGCGGGAATCAGGTTCAAGCCTGATGGCAATCATATCATTTTCAACAACCCCGCCAGGTCTGATCCCGGCATCAAAACCTCCGGCGACAATATCGGTCAGCCGGTCATCAATGGTGACTTCAACAGTCACGTCGGAATATTCCCGCAAAAAAGCAGGTAGCCGGTCGGCAAGGAGAGTTCGGGAGGCATAGTGAAGCGTGGTCAGTCTGATATTGCCCGCTGGCGTGCCCCGCCAGCTCGCAAGCGAGGCCAGGCCTTCAGCCAGTCCGGCAAGGGCAGGCTCCAGCGAATGCAATAATTGTCTACCTGCTGCTGTTGGTGCAACGGAACGGGTAGTTCTGGCAAGCAGCACGACGCCCAGCCGCTGCTCAAGCCCACGCATGGCATGACTCAGCGCAGAGGGTGATAACCCCATTTCTGCAGCTGCACGAGTGAAGCTACGCGTTCTTGCCACGACAGCAAATGCTGCCAGATCGTCGAGATCGCCACGTTTCATTGTTGCATCCCACTCACAAGGTCTTGCCATGAACCGGGGCTAGTTATTCCGTAACATGGTCGTATGCTAATAACTTTTCTGACTCATTGAAGAGATACTACCATGAATCTTTGCAGCTATCGCACTCTGGGGCGCTCAGGCCTTATCGTGAGCCCACTTGCACTGGGGGCTATGACTTTTGGTGCCGGACGCTGGGGAGTCGATGAAGCCGGTGCCCGCGCTATTTTCGATGCTTATATCAATAACGGTGGTAATTTCGTCGACACCGCTGATGTCTATGCGGGTGGCAATAGCGAAGAGATGCTGGGGCGTTTTATTAACAGCAGTGGCAATCGTGAGAAGGTCGTTATCTCTACCAAAGCGGGTTTTCCACGCAGGCAGGATACGCCGCTGACCGGGGGGAATTCAGCCCGTAACATCCGTAACGGCATCGAAGGCTCCCTCAGGCGTCTGGGGACAGATTATATCGACCTTTTCTGGACACATGTGTGGGACCAGACAACCCCGCCTGAAGAGGTTCTGCACGCATTAACCGATGCCGTTCGCCGGGGAGATATTCTCTACTATGGGTTCTCTAACGCACCTTCATGGTACGTTGCCCAGATTGCCACTCTTGCCCGTGCAAATGGGTTACCTGAGCCTGTGGGTCTGCAATATTCCTATTCACTGATAGACAGAGGCGTTGAGCTGGATATCCTCCCTGCAGGAAAAGCACTGGGTATGGGATTAGTTGCCTGGAGCCCGCTGGGAGCGGGGTTATTGACGGGGAAATATGGCCGGGAGAAGCTGAGTAACGCCGGTCCTGCGGGGAGCCTGCCTAACACGTCGGGCGAATCCGGGCAGAAAAGCGATGGTCGTCTGAATGGCGATAATCCCTTTGGCGGACTGCTCTTCACTGAAACAAATTTTCAGATTGTGGACACCCTGCGTGAAGTCGCAGAAGAGATGGGCAGGCCCATGGCGCAGGTCGCACTCGCCTGGGTCGTGAACAGGGCCGGAGTATCATCCGTACTGATTGGTGCCAGCAGAGCAGAACAAATTGTACAGAATATTACTTCGCTCGATATTATCCTCCCTGACGAGTCTCTTGAAAAACTGAATGCTGCTGGTGCACCACCTTTACTTAACCCTTACTACATCACCAGTCTGCCGAAGGAACGCATTTTTTCCGGGTATCCCGTTGAAGGGTGGCTATAAAGATCAAAGAGTAAAACTCATTTTTATTCATTATCTGGCGGCACTCTTAGCGCCAGATATATCTCTATTGCTTATTAGGCTCGTAATGATGTGTAAGCACACCTGTTTTAGTTCCACGTACTTTTTGAGACTTCCGGCTTTTCAGCCATCAGCGGGTACTTTTCCGGCGTCAGGTTACTCAGGGATTCATGAGGCCGTTCGCTGTTATATTCAGCCAGCCAGCGCTCGGTGATTTCCTGTGCTCTCATGGCAAATTGTGCCGTCAGATAGCTGACAAACTCCCGCTTTATCACTGGTTTTAAAGCTTTTTTCGATAACATCTTTCAGTGCACGACATTCAAGGCTGAGATCAGCAAATATCTGTTTGAGACGTCGGTTTTCATCCTCCAGGTCTTTCATCTTTTTGATATCAGAGGCTTCCATACCACCATACTTTGCTTTCCCGTTGTAGTACGAGACTTCAGAGATACCGGCTTCACGGCAGACATCCTTAACGGTACGTCCGATTTCGACGGACTTCAGAACGGCAATGATCTGATGTTCGGTGAATCAGGCTTTACGCATGGCGATCTCCTCAGAGGACATAATCAGTATGTCGGAAGATCTCTAAAAGTGGATGGTTCGTTTTGCAGGGATACTTACAAACACAGAATGCCCCCACTTATGCCCCCCAACTGTAACTTGATTCCGGTTGAGTCCAGTTGATAACAGGAGACAGGATATGGGCCAGAAACCGCATCATACGGGCTTTTAGTGGATTTCGGTAGACCTGGGAAGAGTTTGAAATGGTGCCGATAATAGGAGTCGAACCTACGACCTTCGCATTACGAATGCGCTGCTCTACCAACTGAGCTATATCGGCACTGAGGGGAAGTGCTACGGGGCAAAAGCTTAAAACGCTGCGGGTGATGCGTCAATGGCCTTTAGAATCAACTGCCTGTTTTTGCATCACCCGTTTTCAATTACGCACGGATTGTATCGTCACCAAAGCCAATCCACTTGTAGGTGGTCAACGCTTCGAGCCCCATCGGGCCGCGTGCGTGCAGCTTCTGCGTGCTGACCGCCACTTCGGCCCCCAGGCCAAACTGGCCGCCGTCGGTGAAACGGGTGGAGGCATTGACGTACACCGCAGAGGAATCCACTTCGTTGATAAAGCGGTCGGCGTTGCGCAGCGTACGGGTCAGAATGGCGTCGGAATGCTGGGTTCCGTGCTCCCGAATATGCGCAATTGCGCCGTCGAGGCCGTCGACCAGCTTCACGTTCAAATCCAGCGACAGATATTCATCGTCATACTGCTGCGTCTGAACCGCTTCCACCTTCGCCGGGCCAGCCTGAAGCTGCGACAGCGCGTTAGCGTCTGCGTGCAGCGTTACACCACTTTCCGCCATCTGTTTGCTCAGCACAGGCAGGAATGTGTCGGCGATATCTTTATGCACCAGCAGCGTTTCCACGGTATTGCAGGTGCTCGGACGCTGGGTTTTGGCGTTAACGATAATCTTCAGGGCCGGTTCAAACTCTGCAGAATCATCGACGTAGATATGACACACGCCAATTCCGCCAGTGATCACCGGGATCGTCGACTGCTCGCGGCACAGCTTGTGCAGACCAGCGCCACCGCGTGGGATCAGCATGTCGATATATTTGTCCATGCGCAGCATTTCGTTCACCAGCGCGCGGTCCGGGCTTTCAATGGCCTGCACGGCACCCGCCGGCAAACCGCACTCTTCCAGCGCCTGCTGGATCACTTTTACGGTAGCGGCATTCGTGCGCCAGGTCTCTTTCCCGCCGCGCAGGATCGCCGCGTTGCCCGTTTTCAGGCACAGCGAGGCAACGTCTACCGTGACGTTCGGACGCGCTTCATAAATCACCCCGACCACGCCAAGCGGCACGCGGCGACGTTCGATACGCAGGCCGCTGTCCAGCAATCCGCCGTCTATTACCTGCCCGACCGGATCGGCGAGCTTGCACACCTGACGCACGTCATCAGCGATGCTTTTCAGGCGAGCGGGCGTCAGCGCCAGGCGATCGAGCAGCGCTTCACTCAGGCCACTGGCGCGAGCCTCTTCCAGATCCTGCGCATTAGCGCTCAAAATCGTATCCGTCTGCGCTTCCAGATAATCAGCAATCTTTTCCAGAACCTGATTTTTTTCGCGGCCGGACAGCTGCGCCAGCTTGTACGAAGCCGCTTTGGCAGCGATGCCCATTTGTTCCAGCATTGAAAGCTCCTTAACGGATGATCATGTCGTCGCGATGCACGGCTACCGGGCCATACTCGTAGCCAAGAATGGCGTCGATTTGCTGTGAGTGCTGGCCGGCAATGCGGCGCAGCGCGTCGCTGTTGTAGCGGGATACGCCGTGGGCGATGTCGCGACCGTCCAGCGTACGAATACGGATTACTTCACCACGGGAGAAGTTGCCTGTCACGCTTTTAATTCCTTTTGGAAGTAATGAACTCCCTCTTTCCAGAATCGCGGAAACAGCGCCTTCATCAACCGTAATTTCTCCCGCAGGAGGTGCGCCAAAAATCCAGCGCTTACGGGTTTCAAGCGGAGAGGTTTGCGCATGGAAGCGGGTGCCAACGGCAATGCCTTCCATCACGTCGCCAATGACGCCCGGGCGGCTGCCCGCAGCGATAATGGTATCGATGCCCGCGCGGCAGGCGACGTCGGCGGCCTGTAATTTAGTACCCATACCGCCGGTACCAAGGCCGGAAACGCTGTCGCCAGCGATGGCACGCAGCGCGTCATCAATGCCGTGAACGTCCTGGATCAGCTCCGCCAGCGGGTTGGTGCGCGGATCGGCGGTGAACAGGCCTTGCTGATCTGTCAGCAACAGAAGCTTGTCCGCTCCCGCCAGAATGGCCGCCAGCGCGGAGAGATTGTCGTTATCGCCAACTTTAATTTCAGCTGTCGCCACCGCGTCATTCTCGTTAATGACCGGTACGATGTTGTTATCCAGCAGCGCACGCAGCGTGTCGCGTGCATTCAGGAAGCGTTCGCGATCCTCCATATCGGCACGAGTCAGCAGCATCTGACCCACGTGAATGCCGTAGATAGAGAAAAGCTGTTCCCAGAGCTGAATCAGACGGCTCTGGCCAACAGCCGCCAGCAGCTGTTTGGAAGCGATAGTGGCAGGGAGTTCCGGGTAGCCCAGGTGTTCGCGTCCGGCGGCAATCGCGCCTGACGTCACGATCACAATACGATGTCCTGCGGCGTGAAGCTGCGCGCACTGACGCACCAGTTCAACGATATGCGCACGGTTCAGGCGGCGCGAGCCACCGGTTAATACACTGGTACCCAGTTTTACGACCAGCGTCTGGCTGTCACTCATGATTCTCTGCCATTCAATCATTACGAAAAGGACGTTTTAGCAGGAGTCAGACGGCTTGCCAACTCCCGCAAAGGGTTGCTGAGCACTTTGTTGCGCGGGATCAGGAAGCGTAGCGGCAGAAAATGGCTTTTTTATGACAGAAATAGATAAATACAGATATTTAAAATTATTCTTACTTTGTCATAAAACGTTCATTTCCCGGCGTTACAACCCTTCCTGTTTTTTACATCGGGCGAGTTCCCAAATTTCAGCGCGTAGATAAATCAGGGTTAAAAATGAAAAAGACAACACTGGCATTAATCGTACTGGGCGTAATGTCTACTGGTGCAGCACAAGCCGCAGAAGTTTATAACAAAGACGGTAATAAGCTGGATCTTTACGGCCGCGTGAAAGCCGAACACTATATGAGTGATAACGATGCCGTGGATGGCGACCAGTCTTATATCCGTCTGGGCTTTAAGGGCCAGACTCAAATTAACGACCAGCTGACCGGTTTTGGTCAGTGGGAATATCAGGTTGCCGCCAACAAAGTGGAAGGTGACCCGAATACGACGAAAACCCGTCTGGCTTTTGCGGGTCTGAAAGCAGGTGACGCAGGCTCCTTCGACTACGGTCGTAACTACGGCATTCTGTATAACGTTGCGGCCTACACGGATATGATCCCGGAGTTCGGTGATGACTCCTTCGTTAAAACCGATAACTTCATGACCGGCCGTGCCAACGGTGTTGCAACCTACCGTAACAACAACTTCTTCGGCCTGGTCGACGGCCTGAAAGTGGCGGTACAGTATCAGGGCAAGAACGAGAACGATGGCCGTGCGGCCAGCAAAGCCAACGGAGACGGCTTCGGTACCTCTCTGAGCTATGATTTCGGCGACTCGGGCTTCACTCTGGGCGCAGCGTACGCCAACTCTAACCGCACGCTGACCCAGCAGGACAGCGATTTCGGCAAGGGCAGCGACGCCGAAGCCTGGACCACTGGCTTTAAATACGATGCTAACAACGTTTACCTGGCTGCGATTTATGCTGAAACCCGTGATATGACGCCAATTTCCGGCACGGCTTCGATCGGCGGTGTAGATACCAAAGTCAGCGGTTTTGCGAATAAAAACCAGGCGTTTGAAGTCGTGGCGCAATACCAGTTTGATTTCGGCCTGCGCCCGTCTGTCGGTTATATCCAGTCTAAAGGCAAGGATATTGAAGGCGTTGGCGATGCGGATCTGGTGAAATATATTGACGTAGCGGCAACTTACTACTTCAACAAAAACATGTCTGCCTTTGTGGATTATAAAATTAACCAGCTGAGCGATGACAATAAGCTCGCCCTGAACAACGACGACGTGGTTGCTCTGGGCCTGGTTTATCAGTTCTGATTATTCCCCAATGCAAAAGGCCCCTCATGATGAGGGGCCTTTTTATTATTCTGGCAGATTTCAGGCTGATAATCTCACGGGCTGGGTAACGTCTTCGGCAGGCTCCAGCTTCAGACCCAAGGTTTTCAGCAGCTCTTCTGCTCGCACATGGAAATCACGCAACGTTTGTTCCAGCCGGTCAGTCACTTCGGTGTCTTTGATAGCCGTCGGCTGCCAGACGCCGTCTTTGTCGAACAGGCCAAACTGATAGCTGTAGGTAAACCGCTTTTCCTGGGCTTCCATTTCCAGCCACCAGCCCCAGAATTCACGCTTCTCGGGTGCCGGTTTAACATTGACGCAGACGGCCAGGCAATCGAAGAAGAAGCGATTATCCTCACACTGCTCTTCCCGGATGTACGGGCCCAGGGCCATGAACTTCTTGATCAGTTTACTCTTCGGGTGTCCACTCGGTAACGTCATTACAGTCTCCTTTAGTGATGCACCTGTTTTACCAAAACAATAGAATTTAGCAATCTATTAACCTAATCGATCGTTGATCCACCCGGCAATTTCTTTCAGCGCTTTGTCAAAATTACGGTAAACCGGCTTAAACGGGATCTGCATCAATTTACCCTCCGCAGAGGAAGAAGTGATAAGGCGTGACTCCTCTTCCGGGCTGAAAGGATCGTTCTGCCAGTAGCCGGAAAGCATTGGCGTCGGGCAGCGCCGCCCCAGCAGCCCCTGAGTTTTCAGCGAATAGCGATTAAGCTCAACGCGTAAAGCGTCGTCGGAAGCATCGTGCATACCCAGTCGGGACGCCAGCACGTCGAGATACATTTCTGGCACATTGCCCTGACGCAGCGGATCGCACAGCAGACCATGCACCACCGGCCCAAGACAGGCCACCGCTTTCAGGCGCGGCGATTCCAGATACGCCAGACGCACCGCCACGTTCGCGCCAAAGCGGAAACCAAATACGGCCACCCGGGTATGATCAACCCACGGAATGTTTGGCAGGTTCTTCAGCACCTGCTGATGCAGGAAGCTCGAGTCCTGAGTGAGCTTCCATTTTGATGAGAAACCAATCGACGGCATATCCAGCGTCAGCATGGCGATGCCGAGCGGCGCCAGATAGCGCTCAAACAGGCTGTAATTGTCGCTTTGCAATGCATCCAGCCCGCCGCACATCAGCACCGTCGGAAATGGGCCATCCCCCGGCGGCATGTGCAGGAAGCCGCTGACGGGCGCGCCACCCGGAATGGTGAACTCCAGCTCACGCATAGAGCCAGGCAGGCGCTGTGCCGCTTCCTCATAGGCACGATTCGCCAGCGCCTGGGCCTGGTCGGCCAGCTCGTCGCCTTTGAGATGCGGGTAAGCAGCAATGCTGTAAAGGTTGGAAGCGTGGAGCCAGTGGCGGCCCGCTTTCGCGTCATCCTGCTCCTGCGTGGCCTTCTGCTGCCAGAGCATTGCCTGTTTTGACCACTCGTATATCCAGTTGCCACCGCGGTAGCCCACTACCGTATCGTAAAGTTCAGCGTCGGTGCGCTCGGCCTCGCTCATGACGATACGCGCCTGCACGTCGAGAATTTCCTGCGGCGTAACGCCGCGCCAGATCCACATCAGGCGGTTGACCATCCGATACCAGTGCGGCACGTTTTTTCCGTCCAGCGCAGATTGCACCGCGGGCTGCGAGCCAGCATTAAAACGACGCACCAGCGTCGAGGTTTCGGGGTGTTTAAAACGGGGCTTAAAGAGGACTTCGCTGAGGTTGGCTTCTGGCATCGCATAGACTCCATAAATACGACATGGACTCTATTGTAACCTGCCGGGCGCCAAAAAGAACAACGCCCGGCAAGCCGGGCGCTGAAAGAATAGTGTTGAATTAACGGCCAGAGATAGGCGGCACAAACACCACGCCCATATCCCACGGCTGCTCAATCCAGGTATCCTGAGGGATATCAATCACGTAATCATCAACCAGCGGCTTGCCGGCAGGCTTAGCGAAGATAGTGACGAAGTGCGCTTTCGGGTACATTTCACGAATTGCAACGGCGGTGCCACCGGTGTCGACCAGATCGTCAATCACGATAAAGCCTTCACCATCGCCTTCGGCACGCTTCAGGACTTTCAGCTCGCGCTGGTTGTCGTGGTCGTAGCTGGAAATGCAGACGGTATCGACATGACGAATACCCAGTTCACGGGCCAGCAGAGCGCCTGGTACCAGACCTCCACGGCTGACGGCAATAATGCCTTTCCACTGCTCGGAGGGCATCAGGCGCGCGGCCAGTTTGCGTGCATGGATCTGCAACATGTCCCAGGTAACGACGTATTTTTCGCTCATGTGATTGTATCCCAGCCTGTAAAACGGCTTAAAAAATGTTCGGGGTGATTCCAGGTTGCGCGAGATTATAGAGATCTGACGCACTAAAAACCAGTGTTTAACGGCCTCGCCGGGAGTTTTTGCGCGTATCCCACTACCAGAGCGGGCAGAAAGTGGTATTCTCAACGCCATCTCGCAAGTCAGGCTCCACGCCTGTTTGCCCTTGCTAACCCATTACCTGCAAGCCGTTTTGCAGGAGCCGTAAGGAGACTCACCGTGTCTGAACTGTCTCAACTGTCCCCGCAGCCACTGTGGGACATTTTTGCCAAAATCTGTTCCATTCCCCATCCCTCCTATCACGAAGAACAGCTTGCCGAACACATCATGGGCTGGGCAAAGGAAAAAGGCCTGCATGCAGAGCGCGACCAGGTAGGTAACATCCTGATTCGTAAAGCCGCAACGGCAGGTATGGAAAACCGCAAACCGGTGGTTATGCAGGCTCACCTCGATATGGTGCCGCAGAAAAACAACGACACCGTTCACGACTTCACTAAAGATCCGATTCAGCCATACATCGACGGCGAGTGGGTAAAAGCACGCGGCACCACGCTGGGTGCGGATAATGGCATCGGTATGGCTTCTGCGCTGGCTGTGCTGGCGGACGACACCGTGGTTCACGGCCCGCTGGAAGTGCTGCTGACCATGACCGAAGAAGCGGGCATGGACGGTGCGTTTGGTCTTCAGCCAAACTGGCTGCAGGCGGACATCCTGATCAACACCGACTCCGAAGAAGAAGGTGAGATCTACATGGGCTGCGCGGGCGGGATCGATTTTATCACCACCCTGCCGCTGACTCGTGAAGCGATTCCGGCTGGCTTCCAGAGCTTTAAGCTGACCCTGAAAGGCCTGAAAGGCGGCCACTCCGGCGGCGATATTCATTTAGGTCTGGGCAACGCCAACAAACTGCTGGCGCGTTTCCTGGCCGGTCACGCAGCTGAGCTGGATCTGCGCCTGGTTGATTTCAACGGCGGTACTCTGCGCAACGCCATCCCGCGCGAAGCCTTCACCACCGTGGCGGTACCAGCGGCGAAAGCGGATACCCTGAAAGCACTGGCAGCAGAATACCAGGCCATCCTGAAAAATGAGCTGGAAGCAAAAGAGAAGAACCTGATCGTGATTCTGGAGGCGGTCAGCGCGGATAAAAACGCCCTGAGTGAAAAATCCCGCGACAGCTTCATTCAGCTGCTGAACGCTACCCCAAACGGCGTGATCCGTAATTCCGACGTCGCTAAAGGCGTGGTGGAAACTTCCCTGAACGTCGGCGTGGTCACCATGCAGGACGACAACGTCGAAATCATCTGCCTGATTCGTTCTCTGATCGACAGCGGCAAAGACTACGTGGTCAGCATGCTGGAATCACTGGGCAAGCTGGCAGGCGCGAAAACGGCACCGAAGGGTGGCTACCCAGGCTGGCAGCCTGATGCTAACTCTCCGGTAATGCACCTGGTGCGCGAAACCTATCAGCGCCTGTTCGACAAAACGCCGAACATCCAGATCATCCACGCCGGTCTGGAATGCGGTTTGTTCAAAAAACCGTATCCGGATATGGACATGGTTTCCATCGGCCCAACCATCACCGGCCCGCACTCGCCGGACGAGCAGGTTCACATCGAAAGCGTGGGCCAGTACTGGACCCTGCTGACCGAACTGCTGAAAGCCATTCCTGCGAAGTAAATAGCGGCAAAATAAGCCTGCTGATCTCTGCATAAAAAAGCCTCCGGACGGAGGCTTTTTTGTTGGCTCGAGCCCGGTGGCGCAAGCAAAACGCCGCCAGGCGTCACAGCCCTAAAACCAGCTGCCGTTCAAGCTGTGGATCGAGCAGCGTCACATGCACCCCTACCAGCCTCACGCCGCGCCCGCCTCGTCTCTCCTGCCAGGTTTTATACGCCGTCGCGATCAGATCGTCTTTGTTCAGCTTCGGCCAGACATGCTCCTGGGTGGTCTGCTGAAAGTCATTAAACTTAAGCTTGATACCCTGGCGGGCAATCAGCAGATCCGGTTTTACTTTCGTAAGCCTGCGCTCAAGCTCCGGGTATAGCTGGTTCACGATGATTGCCTCGCAGTCGCTCCATTCGTGAATGTCCTCCGCCAAAGTGCGCTCCACGCCGATTGATTTGCGCAGCCGCTCGCTGTTCACATCTCGCTCGTCAATGCCGTTGCTGCGCTCCCACAGCACCCGACCAAACTTACCAAAGCGTTTAAGCAGCATCGCCAGATCGGTTCGCTGCACGTCTTCACAGGTGCGGAGCCCCATGTTTTCGAGCTTCGCGGCAGAAACTTTGCCAACGCCCGGAATTTTCGCCAGCGGCAGCGTTTTCAGGAAAACGGGGACATCATCAGGTGTGATCACGTACTGGCCGTTGGGCTTATTCAGATCGGAAGCGATTTTGGCCAGAAATTTCACCGGCGCAATGCCAGCCGATGCTGTCAAATCCAGCTCCTTATGGATAGTCTGGCGGATCTCTTCCGCCATCAGCGTGGCCGAACCGTGGCAGTGCATGCTGTCGGTCACATCCAGGTAGGCCTCGTCCAGCGAGAGCGGCTCAATCAGCGAAGTGTAACGGGAGAATATTTCGCGGATGTGGTTTGAGGCTTCTTTGTAGGCGTCGAATCGGCCGGGCAGCAGCGTGAGGTGTGGACAAAGCTTGAGGGCCATTCCGGTCGGCATCGCGCTGCGCACGCCAAACTTACGTGCCGGATAGTTAGCGGTGCTGATCACTCCCCGCCGCTCCCGGCTTCCGCCGATGGCAATGGGAATATCGCGCAGGGCTGGATTATCCCGCATTTCCACCGCGGCGAAAAAACAGTCCATATCGACATGGATAATTTTGCGCATACTCAGCCCTCACACATTACTGGTTAAGTATACAGTAAAATAATGAGAGACGCGAAGGCGAGGATTTGGCTTCGAGGAATGTTGCCCGGCGACACCTCGTTTGCCGGGCCTATGTCAGAAACAAATTCAGAGTATACGGTTTTGCTGGCGCTGCACCTCGCGGGCCAGGCGCTTTTTGCGTGCATCGCACGGCTCGGGGCAATCGCAGACCTTCTCCAGCCCCAGCGACGAAATCCCGCCGCAGCTCCCCTGAATACTTTTACGCTTCACCAGATAGCCGAGCGACATGCCGAAGACAACCAGCACAAACACCGCGAACGTAGCCAGAAAGACCGTCAACATCTTCAGCCTCCGAAATCGTCGAGCATGATGTTTTCATCTTCAACGCCAAGATCTTTCAGCATTCTGATGACCGCCGTATTCATCACCGGCGGCCCGCACATATAGAACTCGCAGTCTTCCGGGGCGTTATGGTGCTTCAGGTAGTTTTCATACAACACGTTATGGATAAACCCGGTGTGCCCCGTCCAGTTATCTTCCGGCTGCGGATCGGAGAGCGCCACGTGGAAGGTGAAGTTCGGATTATCGCGCGCAAGCTGTTCAAACTCATCATCGTAGAACATTTCGCGCAGCGAGCGTGCACCGTACCAGAAGCTGATTTTGCGCTGACTCCCGAGACGCTTGAGCTGATCGAAAATATGCGAACGCATCGGCGCCATACCCGCACCACCACCAATAAAGACCATTTCTGCGTCCGTTTCTTTCGCGAAGAATTCGCCAAACGGCCCCGAAATCGTGACCTTATCGCCCGCTTTCAGCGACCAGATATACGACGACATGATGCCGGGTGGCACATCCGCTGCGGACGGCGGCGGCGTGGCGATACGGACGTTGAGCATGATAATGCCCTTCTCATCCGGGTAGTTCGCCATCGAGTAGGCTCGCAGCGTCGGCTCTTTGACCTCGGATACATAGCGGAAAAGGTTAAATTTATCCCAGTCGCCGCGGTATTCGTCCGGCACGTCGAAATCGGCATAGGCGACTTTGTGCGACGGGCACTCAATCTGAATATAGCCTCCCGCGCGAAACGGCACGCTTTCGCCTTCCGGGATTGCAAGCTTCAGCTCTTTAATGAAGGTGGCTTTATTATCGTTGGAGATAACCTCGCACTCCCATTTTTTGACACCGAAGATCTCTTCCGGCAGCTCGATTTTCATGTTCTGACGAACCGCCACCTGGCACGCCAGACGACAGCCCTCTTTCGCTTCACGCTTGCTGATATGCGAAAGCTCAGTCGGCAGAATATCGCCTCCCCCCTCTTTCACCGTCACGCGGCACTGCCCGCATGAGCCGCCGCCGCCGCATGCCGAAGAAACAAAAATACCGTTGCTGGAGAGCGTATTCAGCAGCTTATCGCCCGCCGGAGTACGAATCTGCTTGTCCGCCTCGCTGTTGATCTCAATGACCACGTCGCCCGCGTTCACAAGCCTGGCGCGCGCCGCCAGAATCAACAACGACAACGCCAGCACGATAAGCGTAAACATGACTACGCCGAGAATGATTTCCATCGCTTACGCCCTTATAGCTGCACGCCGGAGAATGACATAAAGCCCAGCGCCATCAGTCCGGTGGTGATAAAGGTGATCCCTAAGCCGCGCAGTCCTGCGGGCACGTTGGCATACTTCATTTTTTCGCGAATGCCTGCCATCGCCACAATCGCCAGCATCCAGCCGATACCGGAGCCAAAGCCATAAACGATGGATTCCGGGAAGTTGTAGTCGCGCTGTACCATAAACGACACGCCGCCGAAGATGGCGCAGTTTACGGCGATAAGCGGCAGGAAGATCCCGAGCGCGTTGTAGAGCGACGGGAAGTATTTATCGAGGATCATCTCAAGGATTTGCACCAGAGCGGCGATCACCCCGATAAAGGTGATGAAATTGAGGAAGCTCAGATCCACTCCTTCCACCAGCGCACCGTCGCGCAGCACCAGGTTGTAGATCAGGTTGTTGACCGGCACGGAGATCCCAAGCACAACGGTGACCGCCACGCCCAGGCCAAATGCCGTAGAGACTTTCTTCGATACCGCCAGGAACGTACACATGCCAAGGAAGAAGGCCAGCGCCATATTTTCCACAAACACCGCGCGCACAAAAAGACTGAGGTAATGAGCCATAGTCAGTTACTCCTTCTCCTGCTGTTCCGGCTTCCAGCTGCGCAGCGCCCAGATAAGCAAACCAATGATGAAAAACGCGCTCGGGGCGAGCAGGAACAGGCCGTTTGGCTGATACCAGCCGCCGTTCTGCACGGTTTGCAGCACGGTGATACCAAACAGTTTTCCGCTGCCGATAAGCTCGCGCAGGAACCCGACAATCATCAGGATTGCACCATAGCCCAGGCCGTTACCGATGCCGTCCATAAAGCTCGCCAGCGGCGGCGACTTCATGGCGTAGGCTTCGGCGCGCCCCATCACAATACAGTTGGTGATGATGAGCCCAACGAATACCGACAGCTGTTTAGACGTTTCATAGGCGAACGCACGTAAGAGCTGATCGACCACAATCACCAGAGAGGCGATGATCGCCATCTGCACGATAATGCGCACGCTGTTCGGAATGTGGTGGCGGATCATCGAGATAAACATGCTGGAAAACGCCGTCACCAGCGTGACCGCAATGGTCATCACGAAGGCCGTTTCCAGCCTGGTCGTTACCGCCAGCGCCGAACAGACGCCCAGCACCTGCAGCGCAATCGGGTTATTGGCAATAAGCGGCCCCACCAGCACCCGTTTTACTTCTTTCATTTCACCGAGTTCAGCCATGGTTCAGGCCTCCTTCACGCATCTGTTTGAGGAATGGCCCAAAACCCTGCTCTCCCATCCAGAAATCAAAACTGTGCTGCACGCCGTTGGAGGTCAGCGTCGCGCCGGACAGCCCGTCCACCGCATACTCATCGCCCGGACGCGCCGCGCCTTTCATGACCTTCAGCGCAGGCATGCCGTTGTCATCCAGCACTTTTTTACCGACAAACTGCTTACGCCAGGCCGGGTTTTCCACTTCCCCACCGAGCCCCGGCGTTTCACCCTGATCGTAGTAAGTGATGCCTTTCACCGTGCGTCCGTCGGTATCCAGCGCCACAAAGGCATACATCATCGACCACAGGCCGTTGCCGTAAACAGGCAGCACCACCTGCTGCACCTTTTGCTGGGCATCTTTAACGAGGTAGATTTCCACCACGTTGCTCCGTCGCTTAATGCCAGCCGGATCGTCGCCGGCCACCAGCTGAATGCTCTGAGCAGGATCTTTAAGCGCCAGCCCCTGGTTAAAAGTGCCCGGATCTTTATCTAGCAGCGCACCGCTTTTCAGATCCAACAACCGCGGAGAAATACGCCCGGCAAAAACCGATGCGACGTCGCCCGGCGTCATTTCCGGCTGCATCAGCCCGGCTACAGCCAGAATATTGCGCTGCTTATCCAGCGCTCGCTGCTCCTGCTGACGGGGCTTCAGACCGACCGCCGAGCCCGCCACGATGACGGAGCAAACCAGGCAAAGCACCAGCACAACCAGCAGCGTTTTACCGATGCTATCGTTACTTTTCACTTCAGCCACGCGACTTCCTCCGCTTGATGTTGGCCTGCACCACCAGGTAATCGAACAGCGGTGCAAAGAGGTTGGCAAACAGAATGGCCAGCATCATGCCTTCCGGATACGCCGGGTTAACCACGCGGATTAGCACGCACATCACGCCAATCAGCGCGCCGTAGGCCCATTTCCCTTTGTCGGTAAAGGATGCCGAAACCGGATCCGTCGCCATAAACATCATGCCGAAGGCAAACCCGCCGAGCACCAGATGCCAGTACCACGGCATGGCAAACATTGGGTTAGTCGCGGAGCCGATAAAGTTGAACAGGGTGGCTGTCGCTATCATACCGAGCATCACGCCCGCGACGATGCGCCAGGAAGCAATACGACCGAAAATAATGAGCGCGCCGCCGAGCAAAATCATCAGCGTGGAGACTTCACCAATTGAACCTGGAATGTTACCGAGGAAGGCATCCATCCAGGTGACGGGCTGCCCGGTGGTAACGTTCACCAGCGCTTCTCCGCCATGGCTTGCCCATTGGGAAAGCGGCGTTGCACCTGAGAAGCCATCCGCTGCCGTCCACACCAGATCGCCAGAGATTTGCGCTGGATAGGCGAAGAACAGAAACGCACGCCCCGCCAGTGCAGGGTTGAGGAAATTACGTCCGGTTCCGCCAAAAATCTCCTTGCCGATCACTACGCCAAAGCTGATGCCGAGCGCCGCCTGCCACAGCGGCAGCGTGGGTGGCACAATCAGCGCGAACAAAATGGAGGTGACAAAGAAGCCTTCATTGATTTCATGTTTGCGCACGATGGCAAACAGCACTTCCCAGAAGCCGCCGACGATGAATACGGTCAGATAAATGGGCAGGAAGAAGACCGCGCCTAATCCCATCATGCTGAGCCAGCCCGCATCTGGCGCGAAGCTCACGCCCAGCCACTGTGCCACGCTGTAGTGCCAGTGGCTGGCAATCACCTGCTGCAGCTGTTCCACGCCGTAAAGCTTGTGCAAAGCCGGAAGGGTTTGCAGCCCGACGTTGTACATACCCCAGAACATGGCCGGGAATACCGCCAGCCATACCAGGATCATCATGCGTTTGAGATCGATGGCATCACGAACGTGCGATGCCCCTCTGGTCACCTGACCCGGCGTGTAGAAAATAGTCGCCGCCGCTTCATACAGCGGGTAATACTTCTCCAGCCTGCCACCTTGGGTAAAGTGCGGCTCAATTTTTTCCAGCAGATTTTTCAAACCCATCATTTATCCTTCCTGCTCAATGCGGGTTAAGACCTCACGCAGCGCCGGGCCGTATTCATATTTTGCCGGGCAAACATAGGTGCAAAGCGCCAGATCTTCTTCGTCAAGTTCGAGACAGCCCAGCGCCTGCGCGCTGTCGGTATCGCCAGCCAGCAAATCGCGGAGCAGGTGCGTCGGTAAAATATCCAGCGGCATCACGCGCTCGTAGTTGCCAATGGGCACCATCGCCCGTTCGCCGCCGTGAGTGTCCGTGGAGAAGCTGAACAGCTTGCGCTTGAGAAAATGGCCGAGCGTGGTACGGGTAACAGAGAATTTGTCTTTGCCGGGCATCACCCAGCCAAACAGCTCTTTCTCACGCCCTTCTTTCACTACGCTCACCTGCAGGTGGTAGCGGCCGAGGAACGCATATGGCCCCAGCGCACGCGTCCCGCTCAGCACCGATCCGGAAATAACCCTGTTTTCACCCTCAGCAAGTTCACCTGCCGTCAGCTGTTCAAGGCTTGCGCCAAGCTGAGTTTTCACCAGGCGCGGCGTTTTCACCTGCGGCCCGGCAAGAGAGATAACGCGCTCCGTCCACAGCTCGCCCTCCACGAACAGCTTGCCGATGGCGATAACATCCTGATAATTCAGATGCCAGACCTGCTTCGTCAGGCTGACCGGTTCGAGAAAATGGATGTGCGTGCCCGGAAGGCCTGCCGGATGCGGTCCGGTGAAGGTATTGAAGGTGACCTGGCCGACGGGATGCCCGCCCAGTATGCCGCCGCTTGCCTGGCAGACGTGCACTTTGCCGTCCGTCAGGCGCGTCAACGCCGTTAAGCCCGCATTAAAGGCTTCGCGATGCTGAAAGATGATGGGCAGCGGATCGGCGGCCAGCGGGTTGGTATCAATAGCGGTGACAAAAATCGCCGCTGGCACGCTTGCCGGTACCGGAATTTTGCTGAAAGGCCGCGTGCGCAGGCTGGTCCATAAACCGGACGCCAGCAGTTGCTGCTGCACCGCTTCGCGATCCAGCCGAACGAGTTCCGCGGCCTCCGTGCGTGGAAACGCAATCGCGTCTTCACCGTCGATATCAATGACCACGGCCTGCAGCACGCGGCGTTCGCCACGGTGAATGGCGCTGACCACACCGCTTGCCGGAGCGGTAAAACATACGCCGGGCGTCTTTTTATCTTCAAAAAGCACTTGCCCTTTACGCACACGGTCGCCTTCCTGCACCGCCATTAAAGGGCGCATGCCGATAAACTCTTCTCCCAGAACGGCAATGCGTGTGATCTTTACGCTTTCGGCAGTCTCCTGCGAAGGCACGCCTGCGATAGGCAGATTCAACCCTTTTGTAATTTTAATCATGTCGTTACTGTCACTAAAACCCAGCGTAGAAAGAAGAAATAAGAAAGGAAAAGCCAGGGCCAGAGGGCGCTGCTGGCGGCAGTGCGATGAGAGTAAAGCATCCTTTCTTAACCTGATCGTAAGACCGAAGAAGTTTACAGGATGAGTCGCTCGAAAGCAGCATTTGCGCGGTTTGCAGGCCAGTATTTGCGAGCAAATACGCAAAGTTCTGACAGATTTGAGCAGAAAAACGGTTTATAACGTAAAACTTATTTGTAAACCGCGCAGTCCGGACTTGCGAAAAACTTTGGTGATGCTAATGTGAGCGCACCAATTCAGGACAATTCTGATTCCGGGTTTATTTTGGCCTCCCGGCCTCTCTTCACCGTTTTATCAAGGAACATGTAGTATGCGCAAAATCGCATTGTTACTTGCGATGCTGTTGATCCCGTGCATGTCATTTGCCGGTTTGCTGAGCAGCTCCAGCTCGACCACGCCAGTCAGCAAAGAATACAAGCAGCAGCTGATGGGCTCACCGGTTTATATCCAGATCTTCAAAGAAGAACGCACCCTTGATCTTTACGTGAAGATGGGCGAAACGTACCAGCTGCTCGACAGCTACAAAATCTGCAACTATTCCGGCGGGCTGGGGCCAAAACAGCGTCAGGGCGATTTCAAATCTCCGGAAGGCTTTTATAACGTCTCCCGCAGTCAGCTCAAACCCGACAGCCGCTTCTATAAAGCCATCAACATCGGCTTTCCAAATGCCTACGATCAGGCACACGGCTATGAAGGGAAATACCTGATGATCCACGGTGCCTGCGTGTCGATTGGCTGCTACGCCATGACCGATACCGGTATTGATGAGATTTTCCAGTTCGTGACCGGCGCGCTGGTGTTTGGTCAGTCAAGCGTGCAGGTGAGCATTTACCCGTTCCGCATGACCGACGCCAACATGGAACGCCACAAATATTCATACTATAAAGACTTCTGGTCACAGCTGAAGCCGGGATATGACTACTTCCAGCAGACGCATAAGCCGCCAACGGTTTCCGTCGTCAACGGACGCTATGTTGTCAGCAAGCCGCTGAGCCACGAGGTGCGCTCGCAGCTCGTGTCAAACTACACGCTCCCCCAGGCAAAATAACGCCCACTCGCCTGGCATAATCTTGTGCCAGGTTTCATTGCCGGTTAACGGCTGTGTGGCAATCACGGTGACCACATCGTTCGGTGTGGTTTCCCGCTGAAAATCAATTTCCACATCCTGATCCAGCAGCGTTGCCACCCCAAACGGCGCACGACGCGTGATCCAGTACAGATTGGTCGAGCAAAACGCCATTACGTAGCGCCCATCCGACAACAGCATATTGAACACGCCCTTTTCGCGCAGCTCACCCGCAAGCGTCGCAATATATTTGAATACTGCGTTCATGTTGCCCGGCGTACGTGGGTAGCGTGTAGTGAGTTTGTGCAGCAGCCAGCAGAAGGCCTTTTCGCTGTCGGTTTCGCCTACCGGGCGGAACTGACCGGTTTCCAGCGATTTATACCCCGTCAGCTGCCCGTTGTGGGCGTAGGTCCAGTTGCGGCCCCAAAGCTCGCGGGTAAAGGGATGGGTATTCTCCAGCGCCACTTCGCCGCGGTTCGCCTGGCGAATATGGGCAATGACGGAGCAGGATTTGATCGGATAGTCCTGCACCAACCGGGCAATCGGCGACTGAAAGCTCGGTTGCGGATCCTTAAACGTGCGGCAGCCTTTACCCTCATAGAAGGTAATTCCCCAGCCATCTTTATGCGGCCCGGTGCCGCCACCGCGCTGTACCAGCCCGGTAAAGCTGAAGCAGATATCGGTTGGCACATTGGCGCTCATCCCGAGCAGTTCGCACATAAATCACCTCTTAGCGCTTTCAGGCAGCGCCGGGTGGCGCGTTGCTTACCCGGCCTGTGGGCTGAGTTGCTGGCCGGGCAAACGCAGTGCCGCCCGACACAACATCATCAGGCCTTAACCATCTCTTTTTCGATCAGCATAATCAGGATATGGATAACCTTAATATGGATTTCCTGAATGCGATCGGCGTAGCCAAAGTGCGGCACGCGAATTTCAACGTCCGCGGAACCCGCCATTTTCCCGCCGTCTTTACCTGTCAGGGTGATCACCTTCATGCCCTGCGCGCGCGCCGCTTCAATCGCTTTAATAACGTTGCCGGAATTACCGGAGGTGGAGATACCAAACAGAACGTCGCCGGTACGGCCAACGGATTCCACGTAACGGGAGAAGACGTATTCGTAACCGAAGTCGTTGCTCACGCAGGAGAGATGGCTGACGTCGGAAATCGCGATCGCCGGGTAGCCAGGACGGTTTTCACGGTAGCGTCCAGTCAGCTCTTCGGCAAAGTGCATGGCATCGCAATGTGAGCCGCCGTTGCCGCAGGAAAGGACTTTCCCGCCAGCCTTAAAGCTGTCCGCCAGCAGTACTGCGGCGCGCTGGATAGCGTGAATGTTCGCTTCATCGGCGAGGAAATTAGCCAGCGTTTCTGCGGCTTCGTTCAGTTCATTACGAATCAGATCCTGGTACATGAGGAATGTCCTTCCGCTTTGATTATTAACCTCAGCAGTGTAACGGATAGCGGCTGACGCGAGAAGCACTCCCCTGCGTAATCCACCCCGCTTTTGATTTTCCGTGCCCCCGAATGCGGCAACAGTGTGAGCTGGGTTGTAATTATTTTGTAAACACATTGATAAAAGAAATAACATCCACTACAACCATATCATCACAAGTGGTCAGACCTCCTACAAGCAAGGGAGCATTTCTTTATGATGATTTTGAGTATTGTTGCAACCATCGTGTTACTCGGGGTGCTGTTCTATCATCGGGTTAACCTGCTGCTGAGCAGCCTTGTTCTGCTGGTCTGGACCGGTGCGCTGGGCGCTGTCGGGCTATGGAATATCTGGCTGCTGGTGCCGCTGGCCATTATCCTGCTGCCGTTCAACCTGACGCCAATGCGTAAATCGATGATTTCCGCGCCGGTGTTCCGCACCTTCAGCAAAGTTATGCCGCCGATGTCCCGCACCGAAAAAGAAGCAATTGATGCGGGCACCACCTGGTGGGAAGGCGATCTGTTCCAGGGTAATCCGGACTGGAAAAAGCTGCACAACTATCCTCAGCCGCACCTGACGCCGGAAGAGCAGGCCTTTATCGACGGGCCGGTAGAAGAAGCGTGCCGCATGGCAAACGACTTTGAAATCACCCACGAAATGGCCGATCTGCCGCCAGAGCTGTGGGCGTATCTGAAAGAACATCGCTTCTTCGCGATGATCATCAAGAAAGAGTACGGCGGCCTGGAATTCTCCGCTTACGCACAGTCCCGCGTGCTGCAAAAACTCTCCGGCGTCTCCGGGATCCTGGCGATCACCGTCGGTGTACCGAACTCCTTAGGCCCGGGCGAGCTGCTGCAACATTACGGCACCGACGAGCAGAAAAATCATTATCTGCCGCGTCTGGCACGCGGTCAGGAAATTCCATGCTTCGCGCTGACCAGCCCTGAAGCGGGTTCCGATGCGGGCGCTATTCCGGATACCGGCGTGGTCTGCATGGGTGAATGGCAGGGCGAGCAGGTGCTTGGCATGCGCCTGACCTGGAACAAGCGCTACATCACGCTGGCCCCTATCGCCACCGTGCTGGGCCTGGCGTTCAAACTTTCCGACCCGGACAAACTGCTCGGCGGCGAAGAGGATTTAGGCATCACCTGTGCGCTGATCCCAACCGGCACGCCGGGCGTGGAAATTGGCCGTCGTCACTTCCCGTTGAACGTACCGTTCCAGAACGGTCCAACCCGCGGTCAGGATATTTTTGTGCCGATCGACTTCATCATCGGCGGGCCAAAAATGGCCGGTCAGGGCTGGCGTATGCTGGTGGAATGTCTCTCCGTGGGCCGCGGCATTACCCTGCCGTCTAACTCTACGGGCGGCGTGAAATCCGTGGCGATGGCGACGGGTGCCTATGCCCACATTCGCCGTCAGTTCAAAATCTCCATCGGCAAGATGGAAGGGATTGAAGAGCCGCTCGCGCGTATCGCCGGCAACGCCTACGTAATGGATGCTGCTGCATCCCTGATTACCTATGGCATTATGCTCGGTGAAAAACCGGCGGTGCTGTCAGCAATTGTGAAGTATCACTGTACCCACCGCGGCCAGCAGTCAATCATTGATGCGATGGACATCACCGGTGGGAAAGGCATTATGCTCGGCGAAGGCAACTTCCTCGCCCGTGCTTATCAGGGCGCACCAATTGCCATCACTGTGGAAGGTGCCAACATCCTGACCCGCAGCATGATGATCTTCGGCCAGGGCGCCATCCGCTGCCATCCGTACGTGCTCGAAGAGATGGCCGCCGCGCAGAATAAAGACCTGGACGCGTTCGACCAGCTGCTGTTCAAACATATCGGCCACGTGGGCAGCAATAAAGTGCGCAGCTTCTGGCTCGGCCTGACTCGCGGCCTGACCAGCAGCACGCCAACCCACGATGCCACCCGTCGTTACTATCAACACCTGAACCGCCTGAGCGCGAACCTGGCGCTGCTGTCAGATGTGTCGATGGCGGTACTTGGCGGCAGCCTGAAGCGTCGCGAGCGCATCTCAGCCCGCCTGGGCGACGTGCTGAGCCAGCTCTACCTGGCCTCTGCCGTGCTGAAACGCTATGACGATGAAGGCCGGAACGAAGCGGATCTGCCGCTGGTTCACTGGGGCGTTCAGGACGCGCTGCATCAGGCAGAACAGGCCATTGATGACCTGCTGCGCAACTTCCCGAACGGGTTCGTGGCAGGCGTGATGCGCTTCGTTATCTTCCCGACGGGCCGCCACTACGCCGCACCTTCTGACAAACTGGATCACGCCGTGGCGAAAATCCTGCAGGTACCAAGCGCCACCCGTTCACGCATCGGTCGCGGCCAGTACCTGACGCCGAGCGAGCACAACCCGGTGGGTCTGCTGGAATCAGCACTGATTGACGTGATGGCTGCCGATCCTATCCACCAGCGGATCTGCAAAGAGATTGGCAAGAACCTGCCGTTCACCCGACTTGATGAGCTGGCCCGCAACGCGCTGGCGAAAGGGCTGATTGACCAGGAAGAAGCTGCCGTTCTGACGAAAGCCGAAGAGAGCCGCCTGCGCAGCATCAACGTGGACGACTTCGAACCTGACGCACTGGCCACAAAACCGGTAAAGCTCCCGGAAAAAGTGCGCAAGATTGAAGCCGCATAACAAAGCATAACAACAGGGCCGGACAACGATTCGGCCCATGAAAATCACATCACGTGTTCATACTCAAAGCGGAGAAATTCTCCGCTTTTTTTATTGAAATGTTACGCACTCTCGCCCTGCCCTGATAAGGTAGAAGCCTGAATCGTGAGCCTGACATCGGGAGTTTTAGACCGTGCCTAACCTGAAAGTAACCGTCCTGCAACAGCCCCTGGTGTGGATGGATGGCCCCGCCAACCTGCGCCACTTCGATCGTCAGCTGGAAGCCGTCAGCGGGCGGGACGTGATTGTCCTGCCGGAGATGTTCACCACCGGTTTTGCCATGGAGGCCGCCGTTCAGTCGCTACCTGAGGCGGACGTCATTGCCTGGATGCAGGATAAAGCTCAGCGGGCCGATGCGCTGATTGCCGGAAGCGCTGCCCTGCAAACCGAACGCGGCCCGGTTAACCGTTTTTTACTGGTTGAGCCCAACGGCACCATTCATCACTACGACAAACGTCATCTGTTCCGCATGGCCGATGAGCATCATCACTATCAGGCTGGCGACGAGCGCGTGGTGTTTGAGTGGCGCGGCTGGCGGATTATGCCGCTGGTGTGCTACGACCTGCGCTTCCCCGTATGGTCACGTAACCACAACGATTACGATCTGATCCTGTACGTCGCCAACTGGCCCGCGCCGCGTTCTCTGCACTGGCAGGCGCTCCTCACCGCACGCGCCATTGAAAACCAGGCGTACGTGGTTGGCTGCAACCGCGTCGGCACCGACGGCAACGGGCATCACTATCGCGGCGACAGCCGGGTGATTAATCCCCAGGGCGAGATCGTCGCCACAGCCGAGCCGCATCAGGCCACGCTGATTCACGCCGAGCTGTCGCTGACTGCGCTGAAGGAATACCGCGAAAAATTCCCGGCCTGGCAGGATGCCGACACCTTCACCCTCGACTGACTTCCCTCTTAGCGCTTCTTTCTGCGAAGCGCTGAAAAAAAATCCTGTTCGTGCGGTAGATCCGGATTTAGCACAAAGATTAGGCAGCTAACTTGCTGCCTGGCCTCGTTGTTAACTAGCTTTTGAGATGGCGTTTTCTATATACGCCACCTCTGGTTACGTCTGAACAGTCGAGGACATAATGAAAAAACTGACGTTAAGTATGATGACCTTAGCGCTGGCAGGTGTCGCAAACGCGGCGCTGGCCGACACCCTGCGTATGGAATGCCCTATCTCTCCCGGCGGTAAGGAATACTGCAGCTACGTCAAAGACCGTTTTGAAAAGCAAACCCACAACAAGCTGGAGTTTATTGAATTCCCGGCGGCCTCCGACGAGAAGCTCGCCCTGCTCCAGCAGCTGTTCGCCGCTAAGGATGAAAAAGCGGTGGATCTGTTCCAGTCAGACACCATCTGGGTCGGGCTGCTCGATAAGCAAACTCTGGATCTGACCGACGCAGTCAGCGACATGAAGGGCGATTTCTTCCCGGGCCCGTGGGCCAATGACACCGTAAACGGCAAGGTCAAAGCTATCCCCGCCTATCTGGACACCGGCGTGCTCTATTACCGCAAAGACCTGCTGGAAAAATACAACGAGCAGCCGCCAAAAACCTGGGATGAGCTGACCCGCATTGCCACCAAAATTCAGGCCGAAGAGCGCAAGGCCGGGCACAACAACTTCTGGGGGATGATCTTCCAGGGCAAATCCTACGAAGGCCTGACCTGTAACGCGCTGGAGTGGATTGATTCCTACGGTGGCGGCACCTTTATCGACGAAAAAGGGAACGTGACCGTTAACAATCCAAAGGCCGCGGCGGCGCTGGACATGGTCGCAGGCTGGATTGGCAAAATCACGCCAAAAGGCGCACTCGGCTATAAAGAAGAAGAGTCACGGGCCGTATTCCAGAACGGTGACGCGCTCTTTATGCGCAACTGGCCATACGCTTACCTGTTATCACAAGGGGCGGATAGCCCGCTGAAAGGCAAAGTGGGCGTAGCCCCTCTACCTGCCGGGCCGGACGGCAAATCCGCCAACGCGCTGGGCGGCTGGCAGTGGTCAATCAACGCCAACACCAAAAACAAAGACGCGGCTATTGCGCTGCTGAAAATCCTCACCGATGCCGACTCGCAGAAAATGCAGCTGAAGTATCTCGGTTTTGCCCCGACGCGTTCAGTGCTGTATGAAGACAAAGCAGTGATGGAAAGCGCGCCGCACCTGACGATGTTCAAAGAGATCTTCGCCAATGCGGTCCCGCGCCCGGCAACTGCGACCAGGAGTCAGTACCCGCGCGTCTCCAACGCCATCTTCAACGTCACCTTTAAGGTGCTGAACGGCGGCAGCGACGGCAAAACTGCGGTGGCGGATCTGCAAAAGCGCCTGGAGCGCGTGAAAGGCAAGGACTGGCATTAATTGGCGCACTCAGGCTATCAGCAGCGGCGCCGCCGTATCGCATGGATACTGGTGGCGCCCGCCCTTTTATTACTGGCGCTGGCGGCAGGATGGCCGCTGGCTCGCACCTTCTTTTTCAGCTTCACCAACGCGATGCTCGACAACCCGGGCGAGTATCAGATGGTGGGGCTGGCTAACTATTACCTCAATCATGACGGCGACATCAGCGGCGTGCTGGCTGATCCGCTTTGGTGGCAGGCTGTAGGCAACACGCTGTGGTTCACGGTGGTTTCCGTCTGTCTGGAAGTGCTGCTCGGCATGCTGCTCGCGCTGCTGATGAACGAGAAGTTTCGCGGCCAGGGGCTGGTGCGCACCGCCATCCTGGTGCCGTGGGCTATTCCGACCATCGTCAGCGCCAAAATGTGGGGCTGGATGTTCCACGATCAGTACGGCGTAGTGAACGATCTGCTGGCGAAGATCTTCGGCTATCAGGCGCATCTGGCGTGGATTGCGGAACCGTCGCTGTCGATGTGGGCCGTGGTGATCGCCGACGTCTGGAAAACCACGCCGTTTATGGCGCTGATGCTCCTGGCGGCCCTGCAGCTGATCCCCGGCGATCTCTACGAAGCCGCACGCGTGGACGGCGCAAGCGCCTGGCAGCGCTTTAAGCGCATCACGCTGCCGCTGATCCTGCCTGCCATGGTCGTGGCGGTCATTTTCCGGGTGATGGACGCCATGCGCATTTTCGATCTGATTTTCGTCCTGACCTCCAACAGCGAAGCCACCATGTCCGTTTCCGGCTACGCCCGCGAGCAGATCATCTCCTATCAGGATATGGGCGCGGGCTCCGCGGCGTCGGTGCTGGTCTTTATGATGGTGGCGGGCATTGCCGCCTGTTTTATCCGCGTCTCAAAGCTTAACGACAAGGAGAAGCGGCCATGAAAACCACGCGCACCCAGCGACGCTTTGGCAAAAACCTCACGATTTACGCAGGCGCGACGCTTGCCGTGCTGTTCTGCGTTTTCCCGTTTTACTACGCAATCCTGACCTCGCTGCGCACCGGACAGGAGCTGTTTTTACCGGCCTATCTGCCGAGCGGCTGGCACTGGCATAACTATGTGGTCGCGCTGGTGGATAACGGTATCGCCCGCAGCCTGCTGAACTCGGTGCTGGTGGCGACCATCACCGTTGGCATCTGCCTGCTGGTGTCCGTCACCGCCTCGTTTGCGCTGGCCCGCGTGCCGTTTCGCGGCAGGCGCTTTCTGCTGTTCACCATTTTGTGCGTATCGATGTTCCCGCAGGTGGCGGTGCTGACCGGCATGTTCGAACTGGTGCGCTTTCTGGGGCTGTACGACTCACTGGGCGCGCTCGTTCTCTCCTACACCACGTTTTCGCTGCCGTTTACCGTCTGGGTATTGACCACCTTTATGAAGTCGATCCCGGTCGAACTCGAAGAAGCGGCCATTGTCGATGGCGCAGGCACCTGGACCATTATCCGCCGCGTCTTTGCGCCGATCCTCGCCCCGGCGCTGGTCACCACGGGCCTGCTGGCGTTTATCGGCGCGTGGAACGAATTTATGTTCGCGCTGACGTTCATCATCTCCGGAGACAAACGCACGGTGCCGGTAGCCATCAGCATGTTCAGCGGTGCCTCCACCTTCGAGCTGCCATGGGGCAGCATTATGGCGGCATCGGTGGTGGTGACGCTGCCGATCATCATCCTGGTGCTGATCTTTCAGAAACGTATCGTCAGCGGGCTCACCAGCGGAGCAATTAAGGGGTAACGATGGGGCAACTGGTACTCGACAAGATCAGCAAGCGTTACGGCTCCTCTTCGGAGGTGATCAAGCCGCTGGATTTGACCGTCAGCGATGGCGAATTCGTGGTTGTGGTCGGCCCTTCGGGCTGCGGCAAATCGACGCTGCTGCGGATGGTGGCGGGGCTTGAAGAGATAAGCGAAGGCGAAATGCGCATCGACGGCGTTTGCGTGAACGATGACTCCCCCTCCGAGCGCGGCATCGGGATGGTGTTTCAGTCTTACGCGCTCTACCCGCACATGACGGTTTACCAGAACATGGCGTTTGCTCTTGAAATGGCAAAGCGCCCGGCCAAGGAGATCGATGAAAAAGTCAGGAACAGTGCGCGCATTTTGCAACTTGAAAACTTGCTCGACAGGCGGCCGAAAGATCTTTCCGGCGGCCAGCGTCAGCGCGTGGCGATTGGCCGGGCGATAGTGCGCGAACCCAGCCTGTTTCTGTTCGACGAGCCGCTCTCAAACCTTGATGCTTCACTGCGCGTACAGATGCGCATGGAGATCGCCGCGCTGCACAAGCGTATTAACGCCACCATTCTGTACGTCACCCATGATCAGGTGGAGGCGATGACGCTTGCTGACCGGATTGTGGTGCTGAATCAGGGCCATATAGAGCAGGTCGGCTCTCCGCTTGAGCTGTACGATCGCCCCGCCAACCTGTTCGTTGCGCAGTTTATTGGCTCACCGAAGATGAACCTGATTGCTGGCACGCTCACCGCAACGAGCGAAAGCGAAACGGGGGTGGATCTGGAGAACCGCCAGCGCATGGTGCTGCCAATAGATACGCTGAGGGGAAAAGTTGGCGATCGCGTATGGCTTGGCATCCGCCCGGAGCACGTTCAGCTGATTGACCTGCCCGTGGCGGATGTGGAGGGCGAAGTGCTGTTTGTCGAGCAGATGGGCAACGAAACGCTGCTCTACGTCAACGGTGGCTATGGCAGCGAACCCCTGGTGACGCGCCTGACGTCGCGGCTGGAAATCGCGCCCGATCAGCGCCTCGGCCTGCGCCTGCCGCCGGAGCGCTGCTATTTGTTCGATGATGCGGGACTGGCATTTCAAAGGCTTTAGTGGTGGATGTCTCTACGCTTATCCCCCCTGCAAGGGTTTTGTAGGTCGGGTAAGCGCAGCGCCACCCGACATTCAAAGGAGAAAGCAATGGAGCAAAAATGGTGGCACAGCGCCGTGGTGTACCAGATCTATCCGCGCAGCTTTATGGACAGCAACGGCGATGGGATCGGCGATCTCGGCGGCATCATCAGTAAGCTCGATTACCTCCACCAGCTAGGTATTAACCTGATCTGGCTCTCGCCGGTGTATCGCTCGCCGATGGACGATAACGGCTACGACATCTCCGACTACGAAGATATCGCCGCCGAGTTCGGTACCCTTGCCCGAATGGACGAACTTATCGAACAGGCGAAACGGCGCGACATCCACATCCTGATGGATCTGGTGGTCAACCACACCTCCGACGAGCATCCGTGGTTTCTCGAAGCGCTAAAATCCCCCGATAGCCAATACCGTGACTTCTACATCTGGCGCAAACCGGCAGCGGACGGCGGGCCGCCGAATGGCTTTCGTTCTTATTTTGGCGGCAGCGGCTGGGCGTTCGACGAGGCGAGCGGTGAATACTATCTGCATCAGTTTTCAAAGCGCCAGCCCGATCTCAACTGGGATAACCCGCGCGTACACGAAGAAGTCCACGCCATGATGAATCGCTGGCTCGCCCGCGGTATTGGCGGCTTTCGCATGGACGTTATCGACCTGATTGGCAAAGAGGTCGATAAGCAAATCATGGCCAACGGCAAAAACCTGCACGCGCTGATTCGCCAGATGAACCGGGCCACCTTCGGCAAAGGTGATTACGTCACGGTCGGTGAAGCCTGGAGCGCCTCGCCGGAGGATGCGTTGCTCTACAGCGCTGAAGATCGCGATGAGCTGTCGATGGTGTTCCAGTTTGACCACATCAAGCAGTTCTGGGACGAGCACGCCGGAAAGTGGCGCAGCAGGCCGTTTGAGCTGTCGGGTTTCAAAGCCGTGATCGATAAATGGCAAACGGCGCTGGCGCACGAAGGCTGGAACTCGCTGTTCTGGAGCAACCACGATCTGCCACGAGCGGTGTCCAAATTCGGCGACGAGGGAGAGTATCGCGAAGCCTCTGCCAAAATGCTCGCCACCGCCCTGCACTGCCTGAAGGGGACGCCTTATATCTATCAGGGCGAAGAGATCGGCATGACCAACGTGCGCTTCAAATCCATTCATGACTACCGTGATATCGAAACCCTGAACCTCTACCGCGAACGGGTGGAGGCAGGCGTCAGCCATGAAGAGATGATGCTCGGCATCCACGCCAACGGGCGCGACAACGCCCGCACGCCGATGCAATGGGACGCAAGCCCAAATGCCGGTTTTACCAGCGGTACACCGTGGATTGCCGTGAATCCCAACTACCGGGAAATCAACGTCGCCGCCGCGCTGGCGAATCCGGATTCTGTTTTCTGGCATTACCAGAAGCTGGTGGCGCTGCGTAAACAGCACCCTGTTCTGGTGTACGGCGACTTTCAGCAGATCTTTGCCAGCCACCCGCAGGTTTTCGCGTGGCTCAGAACCCTCGGCAGCGACACGCTGCTGGTGATAAACAACTTCAGCCGCGAACGCGTGATGCTGAAGCTGCCAGAAGAGATGCACGGCTGGCACGGCGAATGCATGATTAGCCATTACGCCCCACGCGAACTGCTTGGCTCGAGCATCGAGCTCCAACCTTATGAATCCTTCGCAATACTGATCGGGAGATAACGATGGCAACCTGGTGGAAAGAGGCCGTGGCCTACCAGATTTATCCGCGCAGTTTTAAGGACAGCAATGGCGACGGCATTGGCGATCTCAACGGCATCACCGATAAACTCGACTACCTGAAGGATCTGGGCATCGATCTGATCTGGATCTGCCCGATGTACAAATCGCCTAACGACGACAACGGCTACGACATCAGCGACTATCAGCAGATCATGGCGGAGTTCGGCACAATGGCCGATTTCGACCGCCTGCTGGCCGAAGTTCACGCCCGCGGGATGCGGCTGATTATCGATCTGGTCGTCAACCATACCTCCGACGAGCATCCATGGTTCCTGGAATCCCGCTCTTCAAGAGACAATCCGAAACGCGACTGGTACACCTGGCGCGACGGGAAAAATGGCGCGGAGCCGAACAACTGGGAAGGCATTTTCAAAGGCTCAGCGTGGGAGTTTGATCCGCACACTGAACAGTATTACCTGCACCTGTTTACCCGTCGTCAGCCGGATCTGAACTGGGAGAATCAGGAAGTACGCAGCGCGGTTTACGAGATGATGCGCTGGTGGCTGGACAAAGGCATCGACGGCTTTCGCATCGACGCCATCTGCCATATGAAAAAAGAGCCGACGCTTGCCGATGTGCCCAACCCTGATAATCTGCGCTATGTGCCGTCAATGAAAAGCCACCTCAACTACGACGGGCTGCTGGACTACGTCGACGACATGAGCCGCAACGTCTTTCAGCACTACGACATCGTCACCGTTGGCGAGGTAAACGGCCTGGATTCCGCTCACGCCGAGGAGTGGGTCGGCGAGCATCGCAATCGTCTGAATATGGTGTTCCAGTTCGAGCACGTACGGCTGTGGGAAACCGAAGCCGGGATCCGCCCCTCTCCCGCTCAGCTGAAAAAAATCTTCACCGCCTGGCAGGAGGCGCTGGAGGGCAAAGGCTGGAATGCGCTGTACGTCGAAAACCACGATTTAACCCGCATCACCTCACGCTGGGGCGATACCCAGCACTACTGGCGGGAAAGTGCGACTTGTCTCGCGGTGCTTTATTTTCTGATGCAGGGCACGCCGTTTATCTATCAGGGCCAGGAAATCGGCATGACCAACACCCACTTTAATGGCCTGGCCGACTTCGATGATGTCTCAGCGAAAAATATGTGGCGGGATATGGCAACGCAGGGCAAAAGCGAAGAGGAAATCATTGCCTTCCTCACCCACACCGGGCGCGACAACTCCCGCACGCCAATGCAGTGGGATCACTCGACCAATGCCGGTTTCAGTGAGGTTAAGCCCTGGTTTCAGGTCAATGCCAACCACGTCATCATTAACGTTGCCGCTCAGCAGCAGGATCCCGATTCGGTGCTCAATTTTTATCGGGCCCTGATCGCCCTGCGTAAAAAAGAGCGCACGCTAATCTATGGCCGCTATCGGCTGGCGCTGGCGGATCACCCGCAGATCTATGCTTATACCCGTGAGCTGGGCAACGAGACGTTTCTGGTGCTGTGTAATTTGTCGTCCAAATCTGCACAGTGGCCGCAGAGCGAGCTCAGCCTTGAAGGTGCGAAGTGCGTGCTGGGGAACGCTGCACAGATTGACGAGCCTTACCGGCTTCATCACTGGGAAACGCGGGTTTATCAGTTTTGAGTTGCACTCCCCTCACTCATCCAACTGTTATTGATCAAACCTACCTCGTTGCTGATGCAGCCAACCCGATTAATTTATAAAGGCGGATCAGTACAAGTTAAATGCTTTTCGATAATATTCGAATTTAAATGGTCATTTTCAAACGGTGCCATAGTCAGTGCTTAGTACTAGATAATGAGGTTTCAGCCATCGGCAAGTCTATCTGCACCAGACAGAACCGCTCAGTGTAACGTTCAGATAATGGAATATTTAGCCATCCATTTTCGGCATATGATCACATGCAGCATTGATCATCAACTGTCCAAATTTTCACTGAGCAGTTCTGGTTCAACGGACTGAAACGCCACACAGTGGCGAGAGGTTTTATCAAACAGAACAGGCCTGTGTTAAATATTATTGAGTATTCTAAATACCTAGATAGCACAAATATTCAACATTTCCACCTATACAGTTCAAATATTAACCTTACTGCGAAGAATAATAGAATACTAATGGGTAAATAATAACAACTGATGTTCCTCCTGATTCACTAAAAAAAACAGTGCTATAAGAGCATATACCTATAGCTGGCAAACTGCCAATCCCAAAAGTTGGGTGTAGATGTAGATATAAGGGGAGTAAATATAGTCATTTCACTAAATCTTTACAGTAAAAAATGGGCACATTTTCTTTCAGGAAAAACACCCCGCCTTTCTCCTGTCGTAAGTAAAATGAAATTGTCGAATTAGGCCGTACAAAAAAATTAGGCAGAATTCTTTCAGCATTTAATTGAGGAAAACTATTTTTCTCAGGAACGAGCATCTTTTCCCCTTTAATACTCAACATATCCCCTTTATATTCCCCCGAAAAGTATATGATGCGGCTAAGTATACCTTCATACTGATGATCTGCGTAGACCGGCCCATCAAAGGAAAGATACCCTCGACCATTTGAATAAAACAGCCGACCGATAAATGGCATGGTCAGGTCATGGTTTGATATAACCATATTTATGGTGCAATTCATTTTCTGGTTGAATTGCTTAAGCTGCCATCCATAGGCAAAAATCGCCAGGGAAAAAGACAACATTATCAAATTAAATTTCAGGATACTTATTTTACGAAATTTTATCATTGTGCATTACTCGCATAATAATAGCTTTTGCATTCAAGACCATAAACTTTTGATCTTCCGGTAGGGTGGCACAAAATGGCCGACGAACGAGTCCTCATCGGCCATTGGCTAATGTACGCCACAGAAAACCCCTTACAATCAAATACCGTTGGTGAGAACCGGTTGGAGATTTTCGCTGCATCGTCATTATTTGTATACATCGAACATCCGGAAGATAATTTCTGATAAAAAGTATAATTATCAAAAAAACGGGGGAACGGTGATTTACTCTGTAGATAAACATATAAAATGCTCCCAGCGAAACATGTTAGCATCAAAAAGGAACTTATCAGTCTCAGCTTAACGGATCTTTTTTCACCTGCTGGATTTAAAGCAATATTAGGGTGGCTGATGTCAGCTGGCTGAGACAGAGATTTACCCTCATCTTTTAAAAAAGTATTTTGAATTACAGTTACAGGAACTGTAACTTGTAACCCACTGCGTTTTACTGTAGTAACAATATCCTCTTCAGGTAACACAGCACCGATCTGCCGACGGAGGTTTGATACCATCTGGTAAAAGGTGTTCAGGGAGATTTTGTCAGCCCTTTCTGGCCAGCCAGCCTGAATCAACTCTTCATAGCTAACCACGCTTCCGTGCTCGCTCAGCAGCTTCTCCAGACATTGAGCAGCAGGGATGTACAGAAGGGATTCTTTTCCTGATAAAACATGACGTAATTTTCCCTCTTCGAGAATAAAGTCAACGCTCCCAGCGATGCGATATCCTAAAGGTTTAGCATTATCAGAATTTTTAACCGAAGTGTCAGACATATAGATTAGCCCTCTGAATTAAAAAAAGCTTATAAAATTATAGGAGTTTTCTCAACAAAATGTAGAACACCTGGGTCGCTATTAATACAGACCTTGCATAGACTCCTTTGCCATGCAAGCTCAATCCAGGCTAATATTCCCTACATCTTCTGAGGGCATGATAAGAAAATAAAACCATTTTTATCAATGCGTTATAACTTCGGCCTGAATCATCCATCATTCATCATGGCGCACTTTCTGCACAAAAAACGCCCCCTTTTTCCCCGAACAGGAAGTTTTAATTTCAGAATTAATTTCGAGAAAAATCCCATCCACGACAGCCCTTATTATTGACTAAAACCATTGCTCCCATTAGGGAAACTTCGTAATGTATTCCGCATGAGAAAGGGATTTCTTAATGCCTCTTCTGGCTAACCCAGGTTAAAAACAGAGATTTTATTCACTTTATTCTGATTTATTGGTCCGGCAGATGATGCCGATTACAAAAACATCACGCAAATATTTTCCGCAGCCTTCGGCGAAGAGATTTCACCGTCAAACACGCCAAAGTTGTATGCATTACTGCAAGGTGTTCTGAAGGATAGCCACGACTTCGCAATGCGAGGTTCTAAAGATCATTATATGCAAGTCAGGCCTTTTGTTTTATTTAAGAATCATACCTGCACGCCTCAAGACGATGAAAAAATGGCAAAAACGGGTTCATATCCCTCCGGGCACGCCTCATTTGGATGGGCAGCAGCATTAATATTAGCTGAAATAAATCCCGGTCGAGAAACGGATATTCTGAAGCGCGGTTATGATTTTGGTCAGAGTCGAGTTATCTGTGGGGCCCATTGGCAAAGTGATGTGGATAACGGTCGCCTAATGGGTGCAGCAGTGGTTGCTTCCTTACATAGCAATCCTAAATTTAATATGGCGTTAAATAATGCGAAGGAAGAATTTAAACAGACCATTTAAAAAGCAATTAAGCATTATAAAAAGCCAGGCAATGCTTAGTGATATTAATGTACGAATCAGCAATTTCTCTTTCATTTTCTGGAAAGTACTGACGATTTGGCTATTACCTCTATAGCGCTACCGGAGCCATAGAGGCAATAGCCTGTTTTACCAGACTACTCAAAACGGGTTATGTCACCGTTGTTAAAAAGCCGCCTTCACGCCCAGCATACCGAGAGTATCGCTGTAGCCGCTATCACCTATTTGCTGCCCAATGTTTCCCCAAAGGGAAAGGCTGCGGTTTAGCTGGCTTTCTACCCCCGCTTTCAACTCTGCGACGTTACGATTGCCTGCCCGATCGATGCGCACACCATTCAGGCTAGCCCCGAATGATTTTGTATTATGTAACCAGTTTGCCTCGATAAACGGCTCGAAGGTTCTATTCTTATTTTCATCCAGTCGGCTATGCCCTTTTATAAAGGTACGGAGACCCAGGCGCGACTGAACGTTTCCGGTGCCTTCTCCCTGAACACGCGTACCGTTGGCCTCGTGGTGCTCATTGGCCCTGACATTCATCCATGTCAGCTGCGCCACCGGCTGAATATACCAGCTTTCGCGGGGCGTTCTTTCACCGGCTTTCCAGGTATAACCCGCTTCAACGGAAGTGGTCACGCCTTTCGATTTATAATCTTCTGAGGATAAGGACTCCCCCTTCACACTGTTATTGAACCAGTTGTAAAGCATCCAGATATCAATATATCCCCCTGTGTTATCCTTGCCATCCTCAAGCCAGGTGCCATACCCCCCTACGCTGTATCCGTTAATTCGTCCATCAGCATGGTAATCATTACGCTGGTTGCGGGTACGGCTATGCTGGTTCGCATACCCACCCATTACACCCAGATGAAAACGGCTCTCGTTGCCTGCAGTCCATTGTGCAACGTCTCCCCCCAACTGAAGAACATAGCGGTTAGCCTGGGTACTAAGCTGCTCACTGTTGTCTTTGCTGCGGCTGTGCCCCCCTACATTTCGCATCCACAGGCTGGTTACCCGGTCCTCGCCGGTGAGCGCATCCACATAGTGTGTTTCTCCCAGGCGATCATGAAGTCTGTTAAGGAACAGCGTATTCGCTGCCGCCAGGTTTGCCGCGTAGGCGCCCGCTTCAGGACGAGCTGTCGACGAATCGCGAGGGTCCAGCGGTTTATCCGTATTTTTTCCACCATCATCCGGGGGAGGCGTTGGCGTAACGTCCTTGCTGGTCAAATACCAGTTAGCAGCATAGGCACCTTCTCCTCTGGCCAGACGATAATCCCAGGCACCTGCCACAATTCGTCCCTTCTGCATAAACTCGCCGGTAGAGTCGCCCTGCACATGGATGAGTTCAATTCCTTCCAGCGTTTTTGCCCCGCTGCCACCCGCATTTGTGACCAGCACGCTGCTTTTTCCCGAGGTATTACCGTCTACCAGCATACGATCCGTTAGGGCATCGTCATCACCAAGCACCGTACGAAAGGCAATTAGCCCATTGTCGCCAGCATAATCCCCACGAACATGAAGCCGGGTCCCTGGAGTATCTCCTGCGAATGCAACGGTGCCACCATTGTGCAGCGTATCCAGTACGGAATTGCCCGTGACGTTCCATATCCCATGATTTGTCGTAGTCAGCGAGGTCGTTCCGCCTGAGGCATTGACTGCGCCATTCAGCGTGGCATTATCCAGCGCCAGGCTGAATGCCGAACGGGAATCGTTTCCCGTCACGCTAACATCTCCTGACATCATCGTGCCATTGCGCAGATTAGTACTGATAACTGCCCCGCCAGGCTGCCGCTTGGTGGGATCCTGCATGACCAGCGATGTACCGCTGTCGCCGGAGAGGATTTGCGCATTATCAAGCGTCAAATCCAGCGAATGACTGGCTCCTCCGACAAGCAGAAGCGCATCAGAAGACGACGCCATAATCGTCGTATCCTTGACAATAAGCGCACCATTGTCCCGCAGGGATAGCGCCGGTGCATTACCCCCTTTCGTCGTAATCGTGCCCCCGGTGATATCCCCTGACGCGCCATACAGGATAACCCCCGCCGATTCATCCTGCTGCGTGACGATATTCACGTCACGAAGATGTACCTGCGCATAATCGCCCTGAAGCCCCGTCGTTCCTTTTCCGTCTGTTGTAATACTTCCTCCCTGCATGTCCAGCGCGGCACCCTGCCCAACATAAATGCCCATAAACTGCCCAGGGGTGGCGGACATATCCCCTGCAACGGAGATGCTGGTATCAGTGAGGTCGGCCCGGCTCTCTCGGCCAAAAACATCGACCGCAGCCCCTGCCCCGCTAATCTTCGTGCCCACGATGCGACTGTTGCGAATATCAGCAGTCGCGCCCTCGTCCAGCGAAAAGGCGCTCCCCTCCACGTCAAACGCCAGCTGTACGTTATCCGCATCAAGGGCGGTTCCCGGGTTCAGCTGAACAACCGGATAGTAGCCGATATTTTCAGGATTCAGCGGAGAGGTGGACAGTGAGCTGTCCCGCAGGATGGCCGTGGCCCCCTCACTCAGCTTAAGCACGGCGTTATCGTGGGACAGCAGGCTGCTGCCACTGGTAATGGAAACGGTGGAACCGCCTGCGGCGCGGATCATCGCCGCACCGCTGCCGGAGGGCTCGCCTTCAAGCGTGAAGTTATCCAGCGCCAGGCGGCCACCGTCGCTGATATCAAACGCCGCCCGGGAGGGCGATGACAGAGCATTTTTCAGCAGAAGCTGGCTTCCTGCCCCGGCAACGTACAGCACATCCCCTCCGGTAAAGGTAACGTCCGACAGCGCCACCTGCGCACCGTCCTCAATGTACGCCTGAGCACCAAACGAAGGGCCCAGGGTCACGCCGTTAAGCTCGATACAGCTGTTTCCTGAAGCGCGAATAAGCGCGTTGAATCGGCTGGAAAGAATGACGTCCCCGCCGGTAATCACACCGCCGTCATGGGCGTTCAGAGCCGAATCGCCCATCGCCGTTGCGGTAATATCACCGGTAATGATCTTGTTTTCGCCGCTGCCGGCATTCACAGCTGGCGCGGCACGAACACCGCAGCTGAAGGTGCTCAGGGCCAGTATGATGGCGGTGCTGAGGCAGGAAAGGGACAAGCGTTGGCGCTCGCCGGAAAATGTTTCAGACATGATCTCATCCTATGAGTAACAGAGCACTGACATTTAGCGCACCTCAGCATGGCCGGGCCGCGCCATAATTCACGAAGCCGACCGCAGCGGCCTGACCTGCCGCTACGGGGCACTTTCTTCTTTGCTCAGGGCACCAGGGTGATGCCAAGCGAGGCTTCCGGGTATGCCCGCTGTAGCGGACGGCTGTCCTGCTCGCCCAACACCGGTACCACCTCGAGGGTCACGTTCAGCTGTTTGCCGTGAACCGGCTGCCCATTCCGGACGGCCATCAGGCCGTCGCCGGGCGTCAGGGACAGCGACGCTTCCGGCTGCCCCTCCGGATTTCCGGCACCGTTCAGCTTCTGAAGCTGTACGCTCTCCCCGTCAATCTGTGCCCTGAGAGCGCGAATGCGCAGGACGCTGTCTGCGCCCCCCCAGCTGAAGGCGCTTCCTCTTGCTATTCCGTCAAGGCGGATCTTCATATTCCGCGGCAGGGTGCAGATGGCGCTCAGCTGGAGAGTGCGGGTACCCGGCGTCATTCCACCGGGAGCATTCTGGAGCTGTCCTCGGCTGCGGCTGCCAAAATCCACCACGCCGGATCCCGCCGTCACCCGGCATTCAGGAAGGATTAACTGCATTTGCGGCTGAGGGTTGACTGCGGCGTGGCTCTTCCCGGCACAGACCAGAGCCATCAACAAGATGACCGATGCAACCTGCAGAAAAAATGCGGTCGGACGGGCGGGCCTGCGAGGGCCACAAATCACGTTCAGGATCTGGCGAAACTGGCTGTCACTGTTGTTCACTGGTATCTCTCTCATTATCGGCATACGCCGCTTGCGTTTTCGTAAAGGCCCGCACTTTCATCAGGATCTTCCGGCAAATTGTCCATGATGATGCGGCACTCCTGCCCCTTCAGATCCACGCTGAACACACTGCCGGGCTTTGTATCCGGCAGGAAAATATTACCGTCGTCATCCACCACGGTGACGAAGTTGTCCTGGTCATCATAAACGGCGGCTCCCGGTGACAAGCGACCGCCCGCCGCGTTCCGCACGCTGACCAGCACTCGCCGGGTGGAGACGGTGTCGAAGCGCACCTGGCTGACCGAGCCGCGCGCCGGAGAAACGTCCTGCGTACCGTTCAGCACATCGGCCCTCCTTCCCAGGCTACGCGTATCTACCTCTACGTCGGAGCGGGTCCAACTGGTCAGGGAAGGGAGCACCGCATAACCATTGCTGTCCGTCCACACCGGACCAGCTGGCGTTTCCAGCCTTACGCCAGCCTTTTTGCCCACTTTCGCAATGCCAAACGTGTCCTGTACCTGGTACGGGGCCAGGGTAATGCCGTGCCGATGAGCCACCGCACTGCCGGTGGCCTGAAGGCTCAGGCTACGCGAATGGTCAGAGTCTGCGGACAAGCTGCCGGTCAGATCGCTCCAGCGGCTAACGGCGCTAAAAGTGCCTGTGGCGGAGTTCTGCCTGCGGCCTTCATCCCTGTCCACGGAAAGGCTCCAGTTACGATCCTGGCTGAGACGCTGGTCAATCCGGCTACCATAACGCCAGCCATCCCGGCTGTGGCTCGCCGTAGTATTAAGCGTTGTTTGTTCTCCCAGAGGGAACTGTAGTGAGATGTAAAGCCGGTCATCGCGCCCATAGCCACCTCCGCTCTGATTACGTGAAGCATTGACATTCAGCGTAGCGCGGCCAAACTGCCGGCCCCAGCCGAGTTGGGTCCAGGTTGTTGCATCTCCACGCGTCTGGGTACTACGCCCCGCAGAAAGGCTCAAGCTACCCAGCCACTCCTGTGACCAGGTTATCCCACCCCCGTACTGGTTTTTATTGCGGGAAGCATTTTCCTGCTCCCGACTCAGGGACTCGCTGAACTCACGGTAGCCCTCGTCCTGGTGCGTACCGCTAAGATTGAGGGAAAACATCTCCCCCAGCGGCTGGCTGAGAGACAGGGAGGTCAGCGATCCTTTTTTATCGGAAGAAGAGGCGCGGGCCAGCGTATTTTGCAGGGTTAAGCCCGTGCGCCACAGGAAAGTACTGTTCAGCGCCGAACTCACCGCCTGATAATCATCAGACCACACAACGCCAGCCTGAAGGGCCGTTCTCTCCGTCAGCTGAAAGCCTTTTGAGGCCATGGCCACAAGGGGCTTTTTATCCGCCCCCTTCTGGTCATAACGCCCCATTCCCCATGACACGCCGGGCGTGATGGTGGCCCCATCGCGGGCATAAGCGGAGGCAGGAACGATAAAGCTGCGCTGGCTACCATCCGTGCCGCTCACCGTTACCGTCAGGTCGGTTCGGGTATTCAGCAGAGAAAATCCGCTCAGGCTGAACGGCCCGGCCGGGACGGTAGTGTGATAAACCGGAATCCCAAGCTGGCGCACTTCCACGACTGACGGGCCGTCGGCGATTCCTGTTACAACGGCCGCTCCACGACCCGCATACAGCGCCTGCTCAGGCGTCATCTGGAAGCCGATCACCTGCCCGATACCGAACAGGCCGCCGGAGAGCGGAACCTGCCCAACCTGAAGCGTGCTCTTCAGACGTGCAAAGGTGCGCTGGGCATATGCGTTCTGGTAATCCGTTTCCATCGTATCGTCAAAGCGGTACAGGCTCTGATTGCTGCGCACCACCCAGTCTCCGGCATTGAACCCGGCTTCAGTCTGCACCTGCCAGTAGTTCATACGGGTGGCACTCGCCTGGCTCCCCATATACTGGGCGCTGTAGTTCAGCAGCGCGGCCGCGCCATTGTGCTGCCACTGCGCCCGATCCGCATCCGGGTCCAGCGCATCCTGGGGCACAATCAAGGCCAATGTACCCTCGCCCGGATCGGCTTCCACCGTAAACTGTGGCCAGACGGCTGTCAGGTCAGGGCAGGTTTCCTTCATCTCCCCTTCTTCCCCCTGTCTTTCCGGTACGCCAGCCGGTACCTTCAACCCGGCATTGCGCAGGAGCGTCGCATCCGGGCAAAAGCGCCCAGCTTTATCAAAATATGCCGGATGACGCCCCCGATCGGCACCGTTCACCTTCAGTGAAACCCGGTTAACGCCCGGCGGAAACGCATCACCACGCTGAAATTGTGTGGCAAGGGAGGTATCCAGCCCCTGAGTTTTCAGCGCTCCGGTATCAAAAATAATATCGTCGGCATGGGCCGCAGACATTGCCAGCAGAGCAGGAAAAACAGTCAGCGTTGTGCGGACAAATAATGCCAGAGCCGACGGTTTATAATAAAAAGCAGCGCCAGAAAATAACCTGAATGAAATAACGGGACGTGCGTCTGACACGGGTACTCCGGAAAAAAATAAAACAGTCCATAAAAGGCGCCCCGGCAAGGGCACCTGTAATTATTTTAATGATTAATCAAAGGTAGATGACTTGAATGGTTGACATACCATCTAAATTAATAACTTTAGTAAGATCAAGCTCTGAGCCTTTATTCAGAATAGCCTGAGCAGAAATGTATGCACTTAATGTGGTTAAAGGGATCGGAGCGGTCATATCATCCGAAGAAGCAACTGAGTTCAGCTTATTATCATCTAATAACCATCCGCCCCCCACTTTCCAAGTGGACCCATTATCAGTAGAATAGATAGCAGAAACGGAAGAACCATCAGCGAGATAACTGGTACCAGCTAGTCCGAGAACGTATCCCCCGATGCTAATACCATTAATCATACCTAACCCACTTAATTGCTTATCCTTACTATCAGCACCAAGTAATTTTATTCCTGCAGGGCCAAGAAAACCTGAGTCCTTCCTGATATCCGTAGTTTTAAATGCGATTTTCATAGGAGCATCACATTTAACCGTAAAGCTCAAAGACTTTCCACTCAATACCGTATAATCGTCTTGCGCAAGGCTGGCGGCTTTAATACTACCATAATCAAACACCGCGCCTCCGCTGATAGCCGGTACACAGGCTGGCGGCACAATCTGCCCGGTAACCTTCACATCCACATTATCGTCGACGGCCATCGCCTGGCCTGCTGCCAGCACCAGCGCCGCAACAGCGATTAATTTTACTGAACGGTTCATTCCATTATCTCCCGGTCTTATAAATGGGCCGGAAACCCGGCCCGCATTGGTCATCAGAGGTAGTAAACCTGCAGGGTAGCCAGGCCATCCAGCGTGACCGGTTTGGTCAGATCCAGCTCAGATGCCTTGTTGATACCCGCCTGTACGGACAGAGTGCCGGTCAGGGTAGTCAGAGCAACTGGTGTGACAGTGCCGGTTGCGCCCCAGGACTTATAGGCACCAGTAGTTGCCAGCCAGGCTGCGCCGCCCGCGGCTTTGGTCCAGGTGGAGCTGGCATTAGGGGTACCCGTCGTATCCAGCGCATCAACCGCATTACCGTCCGCCTTAACAGACGCTGGCTCCATCCACATTGCCCATGCACCAATGTTCTTGCCATCAGCACTGCCCAGGCCCAACTCTTTTCCGTTGGCCGCCACGGTGCTGGCCTTCATACCCCAGTTTTTACCGGTCAGCGCCACGACGCTGTCAGAGCGCATATCCTGAGTTTTCAGGGCAATCTTCACCGGCGCTTCACAGGCGATGCTCAGCTCAAGCGTCTTCACGTCCAGCATGGTGAAATCATCCGTTGCCAGGGTGCTGGATTTCATGGTGCCGTAATCAACAGTTGCGCCACCGGTAACGTTCGCCGTGCAGGCAGCCGGGACAATCTGACCGATAACTTTCACATCAATGCTGTCGCCTGCGGCCATAGCCTGTCCTGCAGTTGCAGCAAGCACGGCAGCCAGAAGAGTTTTACGCATTACTGCTTTCATAGTGTTTTCCTTTACAATTTAATTCACATTTTCAGTCTGCTTATAAAAATAAGCAGAATACAAACCAACACACTCTAAAATATAAGAAGACGCGTTGCTTTAGAGATAAATAACCTGAATATTTATCTGACCATCCAGATTATTTATCTTTGTCAGATTAAGCGCTGACCCTTTATTGATCGCGACCATCGCCCACATTGTTGCATTCATAACTTTAACCGACAGTGGCTCAAGCTGCCCTTTTTCCGCCAGTGCGAACAAACGTCCGTCGTCATCAAGGTAAACGCGGGTATTTGTTCCCGTTGAGAGCTTTGTCCAGGTCTGCCCGTTGTCCTCTGAACGGATGCTGTCGAGGCTGTCGAGGGCGGTCTCCGTAGAACCGTCGCCTTTATCCACCGTCATTTTTGCAATATTCAGGGAATAGGCACCGATATTTTTGCCATCCTCTGTTCCCAGCCCGGATAAAGCCGTATCAGCAGTGATATCGCGACGCTGCATGTTTTTACCCACCGGCAGCACGGCCGTTCCCTTGCGTGCATCCGTTACCTTAAAGGCTATTTTTGTTGGCGAGTCGCAGGATACCGAAAAATTAAGTGTTTTTTCTGCTAACAGATTAAAATCATCGCTTTTCAGAGAGGCTGCTTTAATGGCACCGTAATCAAATACGGCCCCACCGCTCATCGCCGGAATACAGGCTGGCGGTACAATTTGCCCGGTGACTTTAACATCAACGTTATCGTCAACGGCCATCACCTGACACGCCACGACACTCAGAAAAGCGGCTAACAGCGTTTTACGCGTAATTGCTTTCATTGTTTTATCCCTATTTCAGCCTGCCCACTATATTCAGGCAGGCGAAACTGTCCTGAATCTGATTTATTAAACCGATCCTGTTTATAGGTACAAGACCTGAATAGAGACCAGTCCATCCAGATTGATAACTTTGGTCAAATCAAGCTCAGAAGCCTTATTGATCACGGGCTGGGTAAGAATAGTGCCGGTCAATGTCGTAAAGGCTACTGGTTCCGTGGTTCCGGATTTTGCAACGCTTGAAATATATTGCTGATCCATCCAGATACCTCTGTAATCACCAGTTTTCCAGGTTGCTCCGTTATCCTGCGACTGAATACCTTCAAAGCCCTTTTCGCCGTCGATCGTTAAATCGGTGTCCCTGATCCCCATGGCATAGTTGCCGATGTTTTTTCCGTCTACCTGCCCGAGCCCATAGAATTTGGATGTACTGCTGCCATTAATTCCCATAGAGCCGCCGCCGGAAACAACCGTTCCCGCACGACCGTCCGCTGAGATAAAGGCCACCTTCATCGGAGAACTACAGGTGAGGCTGAAGCTCAGACCCTTTTTCGCCAGAACGTTAAAACTGTCGCTCTTTAATGAACCCGCCTTAATCGCCCCATAGTCAAATACTGCCCCACCATTGACTGCCGGTATGCATGCCGGAGGCACGATCTGCCCCGTAACCTTAACGTCAACGTTGTCGTCAACCGCCATTGCCTGACCGGCAACGGCAGCCAGCAGCGTAGCGGCCGCCAGTTTGGTTAATTTATTCATTATCGGTATTCCAACTTGTATTTTCAGAAACAAATAATCAGAGGTAGAACACCTGGATGGTGGCCATGCCATCGAGGGTTACGGTTTTGGTCAGATCAAGCTCTGAACCTTTATTGATACCCGCCTGCACGGACAGGGTGCCGTTCAGAGTGGTCAGCGCAATCGGAGTAGTGGTGCCGGTAGCTGCCCATGACTTATATGAATCCCCAGTCTGCGCCAGCCAGGTAGTACCTGATGTAGGTTTAACCCAGGCACTGTCCGTTGCTGCCGGGAAACCATTCACAGCAATAACGTCCACAGCGTTACCGTCGGCCTTAATGGAGTCTGGCTCCATCCACATTGCCCACGAACCAATATTTTTATCGCCAGCTTTGCCCAGCCCAAGCACTGAGCTACTTGCCTTATACTCCCCGCTCTGGGCCTTAACATTCCAGCTCTTACCCGTCAGCGCTACGGTACTATCCGCGCGCATATCCGTGGTGTGGAGCGCAATCTTCATCGGCGCCTCGCAGGCAATGCTCAGGTTCAGGTTTTTCACTGCCAGCATGGTGAAATCGTCCTTCGCAATGGTTTCCGCTTTGATGGTGCCGTAGTCCACGGTTCCACCGCCGCTGACGGTTGTGGTGCAGGCCGCCGGAACGAACTGTCCACGGACCTTAACATCAACGCTGTCGCCTTCGGCCATGGCCTGGCCTGCTACGGCGGCCAGGAGCGTGGCCAGTAAGGCTTTACTAATAGTTGTTGTTTTCATTCTGCTTTCCTTTTTATGACTGTAAACCGGCTCCAGGCCGGTGCTTTCCATACCGGAAGCCGGACCCGCAGACCAGGCTTCCTTCTCAGGCAGACACCTTACTGACCGTCATGCAGGTTACTGCGCGATCGGTGCATCGAAGGTATTTACCGAATATCCCCATGTGGTCGCTGGCGAAATACGCACCTGCTTCGTACCGGACAGCGCTTTTCCTTCCGGAGCCTGTAAAGAAAGATGCTGTCCTGGCAGGATGTAACTTTGAGGCAGGCTCAGGGCTACATTCCCCGGCAGCGTTTTCACGCCCTGCGCCAGGCGTACCACGTAAGGGGAATCGTTGCTGACCAGCAGCTTGTTGCCAGCGACCTTCCAGCTCAGGCGTTTCCAGGGAGCCTCATCGCGGGCCAGGCCTGCCGGACGAATCAGCACCGGTAAATTCTGACTGACGCTCATGCGCACCTCATTTTTGCCCTTATTCTGGGGCGGAATACCGTTGAAAATGACGCGGCGTAGGCGCTCCGTTTTAAGCGGCGCTTTACTTATCAGCATAAAGCGCACCTTCTGTGTTTTGCCGCCGTCCACACGAATGGCCGGAGGCGAAACCAGCAACAACTTCTCTTTATCCTGAGCAATATCCTGAATGGTGGTGGTCAGCAGCATTGGATAATTATCCGTGTTGGTGACATTCATGGTCGCTTCGCCATCCCCGCCCTCAACAATAACCACCGACGTTTCTGGCACCATTCCCGTTGCGTGGGAATACAGAGGGAAGAGACACAACGTACTCAACAATAAGCTGGCCGCTGACATTGCAGATTTATTTATTACTTTCACTTAACACCTCTGATTCTGTTTATCAGGCTCATATCACCTGACGAAATTTCATTTATTTAATAAAGCATTCTGCCATCACTTCCCCCATCGAGTGGGTCGGCACAAACAGACGCAGCAGACAGCACCTCTATAAAAATGCTGAATGCTTTATGCAGGTTAGCGTGGCAGACATTAGTCAATAACAGGCATGGTCTGTTACACTGATGACAAAGTTCTCAGGTTTTATCTACCGGCAGATGTAATTAAATCAATCCTGGTAACGGGTCATTTCCGTATTCCAAAAGCAGGTCTCGTCACCGGATGATGAATAATCACACCATTACATACAGGAATATATTTCCATTGATAACTCATGGGAGCACAGCAAAAAGCGCTGATTAATCATCTGTCAACCAAAACAGTGCATACCCTCACAAGAAATAACATCCCAAAGACAAATATTATTTTTTTGATACGAACGTGCCTGCTGTATGTCGAAAATTATCCGGCACTGCACAAAAAAAATAAATAGCGAAAAACAACCTTAAGAATATCTTTTCTCACTTACGGCCTAAGCAAAACCACACAATGTAAAATTAGTGTTTCGCATACATATCCACAACGAAAAAAGATAGCTAACACATTGAAATAATTATTAAAATACAAAATCAATCACACCAAAGAAAAAGCACGGTCGTAACAAAATATTCACAGAATAAGTTTTGGATAAGACAGTTAAGACTGAAAAAATTAAAAATAAGGGCATATAGAGTAGATTGTAGTCAAAAAAAACTAAAATATAGCTCCTGGTTCCTTTCTGGTTCAACCTCAGCCGTGTTGAAATCTTCGCTAAGGATAGTACTGAAAGTGGTTCACTCCTCAATACTTCGGATTTTCATATAACCAGCACGATGTATATCTAAGGATTTCGGAAGTTTGTGTCTGACAGACTTTGGAGATACTACGCATCGTATTGCGTAAGATTTTTTGAGAAAGGAGTTTTGTAGCCAACACCTCACAATGATGAGCTACATATTAAAATATGCACACCAGCAAGGAATAAAAACATTGCGTCACGTAAAAAAATCACTAACCTTTAACACGAAAAGTCAGGATATCATACAGTGCGGGGCAGCAGTGCATTGATAAGTCCCTAAGGATGCTTCATCGCATTTTATTTAAATATGAATGGTATGTTGTATTACAAATGGAGGCTGGCTTGAAAATTCATAGAATCATCAGCACAATTTATCGGCAGATCGTGGATTGAAAAATCATCTAACACACACCAATAGCATGTATTAGATGATTTCACCGCTCTTATTGTGGAACAGGAATAAAAAGTATTACTAGTATCACCCTCTAGCTAAATGTTTACGACCAATGGCGCCATTAAAGTAACATTCCACGAGTTATATTTATGCTATATCCCTGGTCCATAACTCCGGCGGGTTACTGATTTCTGAACACTGCGTACAGGGCAACTATCGTTAACCTGGCAGGACTCTTTATCGTCATACCAGAGGTATACTGTACCTTTTATGAAAGGTTGCCCGCTTCTTCAACATTGTCTCTGAGTAAATCGCTTTAACGATCTACAATTGCGAGATAGTCAGGCAGCGTGCCGATTGCCATGGTCATCCGGGACTCTCTTCCCTCTTCCCGTATAGAATAAATAAGCATGTACAGGCGCATCAGCCGTAGCTGAACGGCGCTGTTAATGCCCTCCAGGAACATTTCCCGGGCCAACAAGCATTTATGTCTGCTGATCGTTTTTTCCGGCATACTAAACCTGCCAGAAACATCAAAAAGCAATGTCCGGAAGGTATTATAGTGCGAGCGCCCGGCTAACCGATCGAAATTAACCTGAAACGGATACTGCCGTGTGAGCTTCCCGTAAAGGACGAGTTCAATTAGTATTTCTCTGGATAATTTTCGATGGACGATCAGGATGCCACAAACATTAATAACCGGAACAGCTACAATCGAGGCAATTTCGATAATTATACGGAGTGTTTTATGATGGGCAGCATAGCTAATAATTGTCAGCAGCATACTGTAATCAGCCACGCTGATTACAAGAACTTTAGTTTTTTTTGAGCTAATAAGATAATCAAAGTAATCCGGAATACCCACCATGTCGGCTGCCAGTAAACATGTTACGTTACCGCCCAAAGGATAGTTGCTGCTTCCCTGTAGAAAATAAATACTATCACTAATAACCATTACAGACACGATAGCCTTCCCTCGACTAGCAACAATAGCGCAACGTTCCTGTTCTTCACTTCACAGAATAAATTCTGAATGAAAGACAGACTGTCGCCCGACAAAAATATTAATTCATAATGCAGGCAGGTCTGCCACACATACTAAGTATTATCTGACGGGTTATTCATAAATGGAATCACAAAAAAAGGTCTTAATAGCATCTTTTTATTCACCGATGCACATAATGTGATCACAATGTAAACGCAATATTTCTCAATACCCTGATAACACCACAATAAGTGCACCCACCGGGGATCCGACCAATAAAATAAAGGCCTTTAAGCGCACGCCACAGAAACAGTTTCAGTACAATCCAATTACAAAATAAGGCAGACATAAGGCAGACATAAGGCAGTTAATACTAGAAATCAAGAAAAAGAGAATTGCAAAGTGAATTCTGTAAGTACAGCGAACAAAAAATAGCCCCCCACAAAGTACCGCGAACCGTCGTTGGTGGCGATAAAGCAGAAGAGTCCGGAAGGGAGAAGATAATCTGCAGCTGAAAAACGGGGTTGGATTCGAGCTTACGAAAAACGCATTGTTCAATACCCAAGTACAATATCGGCAGCGCCTTCAATCAGAAGGCATCAGCGGCCGGGCATTTTCCGCTGGAGCCAAAATCAATTTCTGATTATCCGGTAGCGAAAGGACTTATTCTGCTGACGCCTGAGGCAGTACACCGCCAGGCTATTATCCCGACAACTTCCACGTCGACTCATACTCAGCCTGATCCGGTATCGCCATCGTATCGGCAGGAACAGCCCACTTGTATGATGACGGCCTCACCACTGAATATAACTCCACCAGGCTTGACGTGGGCCTCCAGTACTATTTCCAGTACTTTGATTATCATGTGCTATCCGAAGAACAAGACACTGCTCAACAGGTTGGTTTCCTCACAATTAGCCCGAGAAATACTGCAAGATAGATAATCTCCACCTGGTAAACTTCATTTCTTCTTGTTGAATCGCATAAAACCATAAGGCATTTTCCTAATTTAAATGGGCATGTTAATTTTTCATTATAAATAAATAAATTATGTTAGCTTTTTTTTGAATTCAACTTACCAGCCTCCAAACCCGCACCAGTAGGGTAAAAGACAAAATAAGATTAATTGATTAACACACAATTAACACACCTCACGGACAACAATCACCATACCAATCAAAAAGAAGAAATCGATCGAAAATTCCAATTTTAACCCACCAGAGATTTCCTCCTATCATGTTCATCACATTTTTGACAGACCATATTCAACATGGATTTAACATGCGTTCTGGCAGCTATTCTGAGCTAACACTGCCTCTCATCGTGAATATCATTTTGCCCGCTAACAATTCTCCTGGGATATCTTCAGTGTTTTCTCACTGTCGCCTACCAGAAAGAATCCTGGTTAACTGATATCAATCAAGCAGCAAACAGTAACACTGGAGTTTATTCATGGATGTAAAAGAGAGACCGCTATACACTCTCGACAAAGGGGTAATGTTTCTGCCGGAAAAGCGCTGCTTAATGACTCACGACGGTATTAGCGTTGAATTATCTGAAAATAGCTATCGATTTCTGTTGCAGCTATTAAACGGTGAAACTGATAAACAAAAAATCATCAACGAGGTCTGGGCCGAGCAAAAAGGCTCCGTCAGCGAAAGTAGCTATTATGGCCAACTTTACCTTCTGCGAAGGTCGTTTAACGAGGTAGGTCTCTCTCACTCTTTAATTAAAACGATCCCACGCAAAGGGGTTAAATACACGGGCGAAGTCATAAAAGGTACACTCGTGGAGGGAGAACATCCACTCCCCTTCCCCGTACAAGAGAAAAGCGTCACAGAAGTCAGGTTTGAAGGGCCTGGTGACGAGGAGAAGGCAGCAGCAAAAAGAGGCTCCTCCATTCGCGGTAAACCCGAATGGTACAATTCGAAAAGCTGGAATATTTTTGTTTTTGTCCTCTCGGTGCTGGCCGTGTGCTGGCTGGTAACGCTGACGATGGCAATTCTGTTCTTCTGGAAGGTTTAAGCAGAATAAATAATAACTAATTATAATTTTTAAGGGTTTTAATGAGGATTTCACTCCCCTTTTTCGGGTTAGATACCTAGGTCAACATCGCTACTGCCAGCAGAATTTCCGAATCAACAAGGGAGTGTCAAAAGGCATGTTCGATGATTGGATATTTTATTTCAACTCACTGCCCAGTTAATTATTAATTTTTTGGCATAAAACAAGGTATCGTTATGACTCATTTTTTGACTAAGTACTACATCGTTGCAGAAAACAACATTGCGAATTTTTTTAAAAACCAGCGCGGCGTAACAGCTATTGAATATGCACTGATCGGGGTCGGAATGGCGACCCTGCTGGCATTAATCTTCGGCGATCAGAACAGCGGCTTCCTCGGTGCAATCAATACCGCCTTCCAGAAAATCGAAAAAGCTATTGAAAGCGTAACAATGAGCAAATAATTGCTGTTATATCCGCCGTGATAGCTATCACGGTGGATATCGCTGGCCTCTCTTCAGAGATTGATTATCAGGGATAATAATATGACGTGGTTAATCACGGCAAACTATATTGCGGTAGTTCTACTATTACTCTGTGTTTGCGTGCAGGACGTCACCTCACGGCTGATTGCCAATAAACTCGTGATTGCAGTCGGCGTAGCCGCCTGTACGCTGTCTCTGCTTCGCGGCCAGTATCCCAACCTGATTCTTTTTGCTGCTGTACTGATTCCCGGTTTTATTCTCTGCATGGCTAATATTATTGGCGGCGGTGATATCAAGCTGATGTCGGCGCTGGCGCTGCTTTATACCTCCTCTCAATTTCCCCATTTTTTATTTCTGACCGCTCTGAGCGGCGGAGCCGTTGCTTTGGTTTGCTTGCTCTTTTTTTTTAAAACCACAAAACAGCATGGCGTGCCTTACGGTGTGGCTATCTCATTAGCCTTTATTTTTTCTTATTCCATAAATTGACGCATACAGAAAGGAATCGTTGATGAATCATCGGACACTTTTTTTTCTCTCCATCACGGCTATCGTTGTCGGGGTCACAGGGATATTTTTACAGCAAAAAGGAAAAACATCGGAGCCCAAACAACAAGTAACGGTTGAAAATGTTCCCCGCACCATTTTAGTGGCAGAAGCCATCCACAACCTGCAGGCCGGAGAAATACTGTCGCCTCAGGATTATAAGATCGCCACCTTAAAAACATCATCAACCATCAGCGATCCTCGGGATATATCATCGATACCTGGTGGAAATCTTCGCGGATATTTAGTCACAGAAACGATAAAAAAAGGCAGCGGCATCACGCTGCCGATGTTGCTCTCCCCCACTCATCCGGATTACGCGAAGCGCAGCCTGAGAGTGAATGAGATGCCTTACGCCTTCCCGGTTTCTGCTCCCGACGATTATTTACTCTCATCGACCCGTGCTGGCGATAAGTTAGCGCTCTACATCAGAATAAAAGAGATTGAGAGAGGGAAAACGGAGATGGTAGGTCTGGCCTCGGAAGGATCGTCCTCCTCCTATCGCGCCCAGACGCCTAAATATGTCGTCACCCGAATATTCGAACAGGTAACGGTACTGGACAGCAAACGCTTTTCCAGCGCCAAAGAAGGTGAAAATGCTTATTCCATGAGTAATAAGATAGTGGGCACCATTGTCCTGCGCCTGAATCAAAAGCAGCTTGCAATGTTAAGAACAATTGAAACCTCCGGCCAGCTGTTCCTTCTCCCGGACAGTCAGGATAAGCAGAGTATTAAGCGAATAAGCATGGACGACGTGCTTCCACAGCTGCGCTCAATAAAGGAATTAAGAGGCTCCAGATAATTTTGCAACATTTAACTCAGAGAAAATATATGGATAAGGTTTTTACTCGCACAGCAGTGGGCATATTTATCAGTTTTTTTGCACTTCACGCACTGGCTGCAGATATTTATCTGACGCCTGGCGATTCACAGGTCATCCAGGTTAAAGAAAATATTGATACGGTCTTTATTTCCTCGCCAGATGTCGCCGACTACGAACTTATTGGCGATAAAAGCATCGTCGCCTATGGTAGGGAAGAGGGGCGCGCCGATCTCATTGCTTTCGATAAAAACGGTGATCAAGTGCTTAAGGCTACGCTAGTGGTCGACACCATGCTGAGCAGTATTCACCAGCAGATTAATCAGGCGTTTCCGGACAGCAACGTCACTATTCAAAAAATGGGCAAGACCTACGTGATATCCGGTACAGCACCGACCGAAGAGGCGAAAAGTCGTATCTACCAGATTGTCGGTGAAGGTATTGGCGCCAAAAGCCGCGTGAGCACGAAAAAGGTTAAGGATGCATCCGACAAGAGCAGCAACAGCGATGACAACACCCCCTGGCTGAGCGATGTAAGCTGGGAAGGCGTCATTAATAAGCTGGAGCTGCCGATCACCAACCAGGTCAACGTTAAGCTGTCGGTGGTTGAGGTCAGCCGTGAGTTTATTGATAACGTCGGGCTGGACTGGGGAGCGGGCTCTACGATCCCCGGAACGTTCCACTTTGTCCGCTTTAACGCGGATACCCTGACCAGCATGGTGCATGCCATCAGCAACGACTCCGTCGCCCGGGTTCTGGCCGAACCTAATCTGTCGGTGCTCTCCGGCGAAACCGCCGAATTTCTGGTCGGCGGCGAGCTGCCTATTGTGACCTCATCGCAAAACGGCAGCAGCGTTACCTATAAAGAATTTGGCATTAAGCTGAATATTGGCGCAAAGGTGAGCAGCAGCAAAAAGATACGACTGCTGCTGGGCGAAGAGGTCAGTAATCTCGATAACACCTACTCCACCCGGGCAGGAGATAGCCTCCCGGCGCTGCAAACCCGTCGCGCACGGACCACCGTTGAGCTGGGCGACGGCGAAAGCTTCCTGCTCGGAGGCCTGATCAGCAATGAAGAGCGTGAAGCACTAAGTAAAATTCCAATGATTGGTGACGTGCCGATTCTGGGTGCCCTGTTCCGCAACGTGTCAACCCAGCGCAAACGTAACGAACTTGTGGTGGTCGCTACCGTTAATCTGGTCAAACCCCTCACCCCGCGCGAAGTGGTACTGCCCGACTTCAGGCGAACCTCAACTCTCAGCCGGTTCTTTAATTTCGATGGCATCAGCCAGCGTCGCGACAGAGCGCGGGCGCAGGAATTTATCGAACAGGGAGGGTTCATCAAATGATCAGGCTGCTCCCTCTGACCCTGCTGCTTCTGCCCTGCCTGCTGCTGGCATCTGCGACCAGCCGCGCGCAGGAGGCACTCTCAGCCGTCACCACGCTGACGCTGGCCTCGACGGACACAATCTCCCGGGAAGTGGCAACCGGCAAAATTCTGGCGCTGGCCGGGCAGCACTTTGATGGTGAAATTGCCCTGATTTGGAACAACGACGGTTTCAACACCAGCGCGCAAAACTTGCGTAGCGCCCTGATAGCTCAGGGTGTAGCACCGGATCGCATCACGCTACCCCACGAGGCTGGTGGCTTTAGCAATCGTAACGACGGCGGCATTCGGATAGTTATCCAGCGCTTAAGACCACGCCTATCTGAGTGTACCGACAAGCAACAGAACTACCGTTTTAACGATCGCACTGAACAGGGCTGCGCGCTGAACAACAGTCGCAGCCGGGCGTTAGTTACCCCCTATCACTATGACTAAAAGGGAAATGACATGTTGTTATTTCAGCAGAAAGCGCGCGCAGGCGCCGAATCAACCGAACGCAAGCTCTATGTGGTTTCCGGGAGAGGCGACGTCAGCGAGCAGCTGTGTCAATTGTTACGGCTCGCGGGGTTCAGCGCCGTTGAGAGCATTTCGCGATGCGCGACACAACTTTCCAGCCTGAACATTCCCGAGGATGCCAGCGGCGTCATCATCGACATTGTCGACAACAAGGCGGTGATGGACATTGTCGGTGCCTTACAAATGCAGATCCCACGCAAAGTATGGTGCTGCGTGGTTGGCGACAGCGACTCCATCGCGCTGGCACAAACTTTCGCACATAACCAGGTGGGCTATTTTAATCTCCATACCCAGTTGGATATGGTCATTCAGGCGGCACTGGCGAGCACAGAGCTGAAAAATAATCGTTCCGCCGTCAGCATCAGCGTGCTGGGATGCCGTGGCGGAGCGGGCACCACCACGCTGGCCTGGCAGTTGGCGGGCGAGATCGTTCGTCTCAAGCAACTACCGCTGCTGTTTGTGCAGGGCAGCGCGGGCTCACACGATCTCGATCTGCTTGCTGGCAAGAAGCTATCGCAGGAGGTGACATCGCTGAATAAAAATCTCGACGTTATGCCCGCCGATGGCGAACATTACCCCGATATTGGACATGACGCCGGTCAGCGTTACAACTTAGTGCTGTTTGAGCAGTCGATCGCCACGGCGGATAAAGAGCTTATGCGCCAATTGGCAGAAAAGACGCGATGCCTGGTGCTGGTGCTCGATCGCTCGCTCTCTTCAGTGCGCGTTGCGCGCAATATGATTGAAAACGTTGAGCTGCTGCGCCGCAGCAGCCACACGCCACGGCGGTTGTTTATCTGCCTGAACGATACGCGTCCGCTCGCAGCAGACGCCCTGAGCCTGACGGACATAAAAAACCTGCTCGGGCATCCAATAGATATCGTTTTCCCTTATAGCCGCCGCAGCGCATCCCTTGCACAGGGGAAAAAAAGACGGCTTCACTCACCCCTTGATCGGCTGGCCCGCATGGTATTAGGCGATGAATCTGCGTCTAAGCGAAGCCTGACTGCTCGCCTTCTTCCCCTGTTGCGCAGGAGCTATTAATGGAGATTGCCATTGAATTGCAGGAGATTCTGCGCGAAGCCGTACTGAAAAATATCGAAATCAGCAAAATAGAGCATCTGACGTCAGATCGCCCTCTGCTGATCGCTGAGATGAACCGCCTACTGGAGCAGGTTGCCGATCGGCAAAATATCTACCTGACCGCGCAGGCGCAGTGGCAGATGGCAGAACTGATGGCCGATGAAATCATCGGCTTTGGCCCGCTGCGACCGCTGCTGGAAGATGACACGATCAGCGATATTTTGGTTAACGGCCCAGGGCAGATTTTTATCGAACGCTACGGCAAGCTTGAGCTGACGCCCTGTCGCTTTATCAATAACAGCCAACTCACCGATATCGCCAAACGGCTGGTGCAGCGGGTGGGAAGGCGCCTTGATGAAGGCAGCCCGCTGGTGGACGCCCGTTTGCCGGACGGCAGCCGTTTGAACGTGGCCATTCCCCCCATCGCGCTGGACGGCACCTCCATTTCCATCAGGAAGTTCGGCAAGCATAATTTGCAGCTGGTCGATCTGATGAATGCAGGCGCCCTGACACCCCAGATCGCCAACTTTTTGGCGATCGCCGCACGCTGCCGCATCAATATTTTGATTTCAGGAGGCACTGGCTCGGGTAAAACCACCCTGCTCAATGCGCTGTCCAAATACATCGGCGAGGATGAACGCATTATCACCATGGAGGACGCCGCCGAGCTGCGCCTGATGCAACCGCATGTTTTGCGCATGGAAACCCGCCTCGCTGGAGTCGAGAACACCGGACTGATTTCAATGCGCTCTCTGCTTATCAACTCGTTACGTATGCGTCCAGACCGCATCATCGTAGGAGAGTGTCGCGGTGAGGAGGCTTTCGAGATGCTGCAGGCGATGAATACCGGCCACGACGGCTCCATGTCGACCCTGCATGCCAACAATCCACGAGATGCCGTTTCACGCCTGGAAAATATGGTCATGATGGCGGGAATGAATATTCCGATGGAGTCCATTCGTCGCAATATCGCCTCCGCCATAAATCTAATTATTCAGGTATCGAGATTAAATGATGGTTCCCGAAAAATAATGAATATTAGTGAGGTCATGGGTATCGAAGGCGATCGTATTATTTTGCAGGATATTTTTTCGTTTCAGAGTCAAAACGAGCGTGATGAGCAGGGGAAAATAAAAGGGAACTTCCTCTGTGAAGGGCTACTGATGCGCTCTGCGGTCATGCACAGTGCCATTATGTTTGGCCTGGAAACCGAACTTAAACACATTTTTAATATGGAGTAAGGTATGGGCTATCTTATTCTGCTGATCGGTCTTGTGCTGTTTGGCATAAATATGCGGAGCTGGAGGCGGCTAACCCGTCCTCTTAGCCATGTAACGCACCGCAGACGTAATCTTCCCCGCGACTATTTGCTGGCGTTGGTGAGAGAGTGGCACACCTACGCCTGGGGAGACGGCAGCTGGCGTGGGCGGCGTAATTTTATCCTTGCGCTACTCGCCCTGCTGGCCCTGCTGCTGATTAACGCTACGTGGCTGAAGTTCACGCTATGGGGCTTTATTCCCACCGTGCTGGCAGTTTTGTTTATCGCACAGATTCGCATTGGCCGTAGCCTGCATCAAAAAGCGTTTGAGACCAGTTTCCCCGAAGCGTTGTCGGTTGTCGGCGCCGCGGTTTCCGCGGGTAACAGCATCCATCAGGCGCTACACCGCTGCGGCCAGGACGTCTCTGGCGAGCTGGGGGACACCTTCAATCGCATCGATCGCCGCCTTAATCTCGGCGAGGAGGCCGACAGGGTATTTCTTGACGCCTGGCGGCAATACCCTTATCGAGAGTTCTACTTTTTTATCATCGTCATTCAAATCAGTATTCAGCGCGGTGGCCAGCTACGCACTCTGATTAATCGCCTGGCGCGTATTATTAATAACAGTAAGAAAATGGCCAAGCGCAAGCGAGCGATGACCTCAGAAGCCAGAGCTTCAGCAAAAATCGTCGCCGCAATGCCACTGCTGTTTTTATTTGGCATGAAGTATCTCACACCTGAAAACTTTGACTTTGTTATTCACGATCCCATTGGCCGACTTATTTTGTATTACGTCATCGGCAGCGAACTGATTGGGATGTTTATTATCTGGCTGCTGCTGAAAAAGGCGACCTGATGAATATCATCTATTTACTCCTTCTGGTGCTGGGGGCGTACGCGCTGCTGCTTGGCGTTTCACAGCAGCAAACCGTAGGCCGGCAAAAGAAACTGCTCGCTCCCCTTACCGCCGAGTCCGGGAAAAAAGCGCTAGCGGCCATCGATTACGCCGCGCTGATCGTCAATAACAGCCGCTGGTTAAGCCTGTTGGACAAATACGATAAGCAGCTGCGCCTCAAAATGCAGGCCTTTGGCGTCCTTGCGCTGGTACTAGTCGCGCTGAACGCGTTGGGCGTAACGGCTTTTTCCCGCTCAGGGCTGGGCATGCTGCTGCTGGTTATCATGATAACGCTTATCGTCCTGCCGGGTCTGCTGCTCAAACCAGCCATTAATAGCCGGGTTAAAGGGATGATGGATGCACTTCCGTATCTGGTGGATTTAGTGGCGGTGTGCGTTCAGGCGGGAATGACCGTCGAAAGCGCCCTGAAGTTTGTCAGCGAGCGCTTTAACCACCTCGACGCTAACCTCGCAGACCTGATGAAACTGCTGGTCAAACGCGCAGAGGTCAACGGTATGGAGAGCGCACTCTCCGAGCTGTACCACTCAATGGAAATGACTGAAATCAGGATGTTCACCGCGACTCTTCAGCAAAGCGTGCATTACGGCACTTCGCTGTACGAACACCTTATAGAGCTGGCTCAGGATATCCGTGAATTACAGCTATTAGTTACCGAAGAAAAAGTCGGCAGCCTTTCGGCAAAGATGAGCGTACCGCTCATTATCTTCATCATGTTTCCCATCACCATATTAATCGTGGCACCAGGAATTCTAAGGATAGTTAAGAATGGCATGTTTTAAACGCACAACGGTAATTCTGCTTTGTCTGTTCACGTTGGGAGGTTGCGCTAATCAGCGACCCGCAAGCCACGCGGAGTTAACCACTCAGGAAGATATTTTACTGAAGTCGAAAAACTATTCGGGGCTTATCAGCCTGTACCGCGGCTGGCTAAAAAACAAGGAAGACAGCGCCGTGCGGCTCAAGCTGTCGCAGTATTATTACCAGATCGGGGATTACTCCTCCTCCCTGCTCTATTTACAGCCGCTGGCCACCTCAGCCGATCCGAACGTGCCCCTTCTGCAGGCAAAAAATATGATCGCGATGGGCGATCAGGCTCAGGCTATTCGGGTCACGGATCGAATGCTGCAACACGACCCGCGTAGCGCCGAGGCCTGGAACCTGCGCGGCATCGCCATGGCCCTCTCTGGCAAGCTTCCCGAGAGCGTGCAGGCGATACAAAAATCACGCGATCTTTTTATCGCTGATGAAGTTGCCATCAACAATCTTGCGATGGTCGCCCTGCTCGATCGCCGCTACCAGGACGCCGTCAGCCTGCTGCTACCCCAGTACCTGCGCGGTCAGCGTCAGCCCCGCCTGGTGCACAACCTGGTGCTGGCCCTGGTGAAGGTCGGCGATACCCGCTACGCCCGCGACATTATCCAGAGTGAAGGCTTGTCCGGGTATCCCGATGAAGTCGTCGACGCGCTGGAGCAAATCGGCCCACTGCAAAAAGGAATGGCCTGATGCATCGCCTGTATCGCTTTTGCCGCGAGCAGCGCGGCGTCGTCACCATCGAATTTGCCCTTACGGTAATGCTCTTTCTATTTATGGTGCTGTTCGTCGCCGAAATGTCGCGGATGGCCTACGTTTCGTCGGTCATCGATTTGGCGGTCTCCGAAGCGGCCAAGGCCGGGAAAAACGCCCCACAGGATGGGGACGGCTATCAGCGCCGTTATCGGGAAATGCTGACTCAGCAAGGAGGATCGCTATGGTCTTTTCTGACCCGCGCCGACGCGGTCGAGATGTCGATTCATTACGCGAACTCAGTGCAGGAGATGGCCGAAACCGGCGGCGTCGAAGGACAGCAATATACCCGCGGCAACGCACTAGCTCGCTGGCACCTGCTCTACCACTATCATCCGATGTTTTTCCCCTTCCCCGCCAGCTGGGCCGATCCATTATTTAATCGTGAGGTGATCTTTGTTCAGGAATATGAACGTTCGCAGTTTATGGACTGACCTGCGCGGCTCGGTGGCCGTGGAGTTCTCTATTATTTCCGTCGTGCTGCTTATCTTTATGTTTTTTGTGGCTGACCTGGTGCTGCGCCAGGCTACGGTGGGCAAGCTGGATCGGCTCTCCTACTCCATTGCTGGCGTGCTGCGCGAACGCATCCAGCTGTACGATCGCCGGGAAGATCTTAGCTTAAGCGACATCGGAGATGTCTATCAGTTGGCAAACCGTATGATCAAGGACATGAATCCCTCGGCAAAGGACTATGGCCTGCAATTACGGGTACAGCAGCTGTTTTTCGAACCGCGCGTCGACCTGACGGATAACGAGAAGCATCCTGTTCGCAAGAATGATTTTTTCATGACTAACGTCGAGATTGATGAAAGTCGATGCCAGCCGCTGAAATCCATCAGTGAGCTTCAGGACCTTTCGCCGCGTGGCAGCTACGGCCGCTGGGTGCCTCTGTATCAGGTTACGCTGTGTCTGGCGACCAACAGCTGGTACACCCGGTTAATCAGCGGTAGCAGCAAGCAGCCTCTGGTTGCCTCCTCCGCTGTCGTCATGCTGCGGTGAATGATGAAAACGCTGCTGCTGATTGTCGCGCTTGCTCTGCCGCCGCTGTCCCGGGCGGCGGCAGAGGCCGTGCTGTTTATCGACTCATCGCAGCCCGACCAGGCCCGGCTACTCGCCGACATCAATCAGGCGCTTTTTTACAGCCCGACGCTGCGCGCGTCGCTGTCGGTAACGGTCTACGACATTAACCCCCGACCCCAGGCGTTTAGCGGAGAGATAACCTACAGGCCGGATGCCGGAGGCAGCGCCGTTGCGCGCTATCACCCGGGGCCTCTGCCCTGGCTGTTTTGCCAGACGAAGGGAACTATTCGAAATCACCTCACGGTGAGTAACAAGGAGCAACTATGTCTATGCCTTCCCCCCAATTAACCCCGCTGCGTCGGTTTATTAGCGACCGGCGCGGCGCATTTGCCATAAGCCTGGCGATGCTGGGAGCCTTTTTATTGAGTATGGCAGCGCTCGGCCTTGAGGGTTCACGCTACATCACGGAGCAAGCGCGTCTGTCGGATGCCATGGAGCAGGCGGCGCTGGCGCTGACCGCCGAGGACAACGGCGAGGGTGCATCACGCAACGATGTGCTCTCTATGAGCTGGCTTGACGCCTATATGAATCATGCGGAAAAGATTGATAAGCCGATAATTCGGGTGCTGCACGGATCCGCTGATGGCGTCCATAAGCTGGCCTGGGTGGAATATCGCCTCAGCAGCAGGGTTCAGCAAAGCTCATGGTTCGCCTCCTCTTACTTTCCCTCCTTTAACAAGCAGGTCAAGGTGGGCGATAACGGCGCGGCGCGAAAATTCCGCTCCAATATTGACGTAGCCTTTGCCGTGGATTTTTCAGGTTCAATGCGTCAGTCCATTGATAAAGAAATTGGCGATAAATCTAAACCATGGAAAATGGACGTCGCCAAGCAGATTACAGTTAAACTTGCCCGCCAACTTGCCGAATATAATATTGATAATAAGGTGGCTTTTATCCCCTTCGGCTGGGGGACGCGAAAAGGGAACCTGTGCACCCCGCAGTTTGTTCTTAACTCACCGCTACCGCCTGACGTATTTGGCAAAAATAGCGAGGGGAACATTCGAGAGTTGTATAACTATATAGACTATCAGCGTACTATCGACGCCATTCCAAATCAGGTTAATGATATTCGTATTAATGTTGCAAATATTCCCGAACTCCTCTGCCTTTCATTTCATAGCCCTGAATCAGAAGAAGAAAAACTGACTATGACTCAGGCACAAACTATTCCTCTGACCGCTGATCCTGATTATCTTGAGAACACCATCATTAATATGTCAGCCAGCGATCGCACGCTGGTTAGCTCGGGTATGCTGGAGGGCACTCAGGTTCTGGCAAAAGGTACGGCTTCACGAAAGGTGCTGGTCATCGTCTCAGACGGACAGGACTGGCCCATATTAAATGAAGGAATTACTGAGAAGCTACTCAACACAGGGCTGTGTGAAAAAATTCGCAGCGTACTGACGACTCCCTATTCGGTAGGGAAAATTGCTTTTATTGCGTTGAAATACAATCCTACCTCCGACTGGGAAAAATGCGTCGGCGCTAACAACTTCTATACGGCACAAAATTACCAGGAGTTTGAAGATGCTATGACCCGGGCGGTATATGAAGAGGTGGGCCACAATACGCTTAAGGATTACTAGTATCTCGTCAATCTCATTATACAAATGAGACTAATTAATCAGAATTTATAAGGGTAATGCTGAGGATTCCTTAGGTCACGATCGTTACTCTTTTCTCCGCCGCTACCCTCTCATGTAGCGCGGCGCTGCCGAATAAGAATAAGCGGGTATATACCGCTTATCGGCGCGTATGGAAATTTTTAACGCAATTATCATAGGATTGATACTTAATGAAAACTAAAGTAGCTGTTTCTGTTTTGGCTGGTCTGTTCCTTTCCGCTTCCGCTCTGGCTGATACGCCAGCAAGCTATGATACCAAAATCAACGTCAGCGCTAACGTACCGGACAGCGCCCACATTACCGATCCAAGTGGTAAGCCTATCACCGATCTGGATGTAGTACTGACTCCGGCAGCCTCTGGCTTTATGGAAGCAACCACTCCGGTACTGAAGCTGTGGAATAACGACGTAAACAAGCTGGAAGTTACCCTGATCATGGATGACAGCCAGTCTGCCACCGGCAGTAACTTCACTCTGTACAGCACCGAAGGCGGCACCCTGAACGACATGACATACAAAATCAACGCCATCTCTTCTGCCGGCAGCAAGCAGTTTGCAACCTCCGGTGCAACTCAGGACTACAGCCTGGTTGCTAACGGCACCCACGGCGAACTGCCAATCAAATTTAACTTCGTTTCCGACAAGGCTTACACCGACCTCGGTCAGGGTAACTACACCGGCGTTGTCTACGCGAACGTTAACGCTAAGCCGTAATTCTTTTTAATTAAAGTCCAGGGCCAGTATTCATCACTGGCCCTGTGTGGATCCTTATGATGAAAATAAAATACGCGGCTCTTGCCCTACTCACTCTGGTGCTGCCCCTGTGCGGCCCGGCGCAGGCAGCGGGTGGCCCTCAGATTAGCCTGGAGGTAGCAGCCGAATCGGTTGCTCGCGTTGTCGTCTATTATCATGACGCTCCTGTGGCGGGTAGTAGCATTAATTTTCCGCTGCCGATTAACGGGCTGTCTCAACACTTTGAAAGAGTTTCTGATCTATTCTATGTGGTTGGCAACGTCGAACAGGCTGAAATCGTTTTTGCCGACAGCAGCTTTGTTCTCTATTCCACCAGCGGAGCCGATCGGCAAATTAATTTATCTGGAGAGTTTATTTTTAATAATACTCCTTCCAGTGCGCTACAGCCGCTCCAGGTACCGGTACTCAAAAATATCACTGAGGCAACCGTCGCCAAAGGATTCAAAATTCACTTTAAATCAGAATTATTAGCGGGTAACTACAGCCAGGATACCTATGCCAATTCTTTCACGCTGTTAGTTAAGTCTAATCTTTAAATAAAAAAAGCAGGGACGCATGAACAGTAAATTTACTTTTAGCGCGATTTTCCTGGGATGCGCTATTTCGCTTGTGCCTTCTGTGGTAAAGGCTTCTGAGGTGGCGCTGCCCGCCGGGTTTGAAGATATATTTAACGCACGCCAGAGCGGTATTTTTGACGTTGTTTATGAGGACATCTCTATCGGCTCTCTGAGTATGGAGTACGACCGCACCAGCGTAACCCTTAGCTCGCCGCAGACCGTCGTGGAGCAAATTCTTGCCGCCGATATGCCTGCGCTTAACGTTACCCGGGCGGCGCTGTTAAAAGATCTTTCTCGTCCGCTAAAGCGCGTCAACAGGCAAGGGTTTAACCATGCGGAAGTCACCGCATGGATTAGTGAATCGGATGCGACAATGCATCTGATGTTACCCTCCACAATGTTTAAGACCCCAACGGACGACAACGACCGAACCTATATTCTGAATAAAAATAAAGCGGGATTCGTACATAGCCATAACTTCAACTTTTTGTCCGACAGCTATAGCGATAGCTTTACCCTTGCCTCCAACGATACCCTCAACCTGACCGGCAACAGCTATGTTCGCAGTATCTGGAGCTACTCAGACGACATTGATTTTAACCTTGAGGAGCTGGCGCTTTATCTGGAGCACAACAGTAACCGCTTCAAGGGCGGCCGCCAGCGGCTGAGCGATAACTTCACTTACAGTACCCCCTCCCTCACCTACAGCTTTTTCAACCCGGTGAGCTTTGACGGCGTCTCACTCGGCTATATGACCGATAACTATTTACGTTCGGCTCAGGGCGCTTCTTCACCCATTGCCGTTTATATGCCGCAGGCCGGTACCGTCGAAGTTTACCGCAACGGGCGACTGATCGACCTGCAGCAGTTTCCTGCGGGGATGCAACAGCTGAATACCAGCGGCTGGCCGAGCGGCGGCTATGACGTCAGGCTGGTACTGAAGCTGGCGAACGGCAGCAGGGAAGAAAAAATTCAACCCTTCTTCAAGCGCGATGGCATGTTTCGCTCCGGCGATCTTGAGTACAGCATTCAGTTGGGTCGCTATGACGAGCGCCAGGGGCATTTACGCGCCAAAAACAGCGGTCGCTGCTTCAGCAACTGCGATGACCGGGTCAACACCATCGATAACAACAACCTTGCCAGCGCCACACTGGGCTACACCACACGCTCAGCGACCTCTTTTGGCGGCGGGGTGTTAATGGACGACGACCACCTCTATTACAACGGCAGCGCCGATATTCCTCTGAACCTTTGGCTGGCCGAGCGCCTGTATAGCGATGCTATTTTTGGCAACGACGGCAGCTACGGCTACCAGGTGGGCGCCAGCAAAAGCGTGTACAACATGGGCTTTAACCTGAGCTATCGCGATAACCGGTACAGGGGTTCCGAAAGCGACTACCGTCGTTTTGGTGTTGTGTCGGCCTACGATTTTAACTATCTGCAGTTCAGCACCAGTCTGTTTTTGCCCTGGAATACCGGGCTCTCCGCCATCTATAGCATGAATACGCTGTATCAGGACTATGGCCGCCGGGACAAAACAAACTATAAAACCTGGGATCTTAGCCTCAACCGTGATTTCCCCCTCCGCGACAATCTGAACCTGCGTGTCGACCTTGGCTACCATCACGGTAAAAACGAATACATCAGCAGCCGGAATATCGACAATCGGCGCAATGAAAGCACCGACAACCGGGTGTTCATTCAGTTTACTCTCGGCATGCGCGAGCGTAGCTACAACCATTATCAGTCACTCTATTTACGCTCTAAGCTGAGCGATAAAGGCAGCGACAACAATATCTATACCGCTGATTATGCGCTGGATTTAGATAATCCTGAATTTGATCGCGGCGGAAAATATTCAGTCAACGCCAGCCTCGGCAACGGGCCGGATAGCCAGACGACCAGCGGAATGGGTCTTACAGCGGATAATAAATTGGGGTATACCTCCGTCGGATTGAATAAGTCATACGGTCATAACCCTTATCGCCAGTACTATCTGTCGCAGCGCAGCGGCTTCGCGATCGGCGATAGCGATGCCGCCTTCGGTAAAATGGATGACAGTGCCGCGCTTATTGTCGACGCCACCTCGCTGCCGCAGGATCAGTATTTTGAGGTACGCAACCGCGATGCGTCTTCGATTATCGTAAAAGGCGGAGATAAAACAACCCTGCCAGTCCTGTCCTATCAGAAAATAGCGCCAACGGTTGAGCAGGTTTATACCGGCGATACCAACGCATTCTATAACCTGACTACCCGCTCAGTTTCCACCTGGGTGATGCCGGGCCAGGCTTATAGCGTCAAGCTGGGCGCCACTAAAAATCAAACTGTCACCGGTCGAATCTACCACCAGGGCACACCGCTGACCCACGCCCGGGTCGTCGGCGGCAACGCCGTGACCGATGATGAAGGCCTTTTTGTCGGCGATTTTACCTTAGATATAAAAAGTAAATTAACCACGCTGTCGGTTGAAAAAGACGGCAATAAATATGTTTGTCCGCTGCTCGACGGCAATATCAGGCAAACGCAGGGCGTTATGCAAATTCGTGAGGTTGAATGTGAAGTTAAATAATATCAATTTAGCGCCGTTAATGCTGGGATTAACCCTGGCCGGTGCCACTCCGCTGGTGCAGGCAATTGAAGTTTTTCCTATCGTGAAAGAGGTGAAAAGTGAAACCCCGCGCGACAACTTCGTCACGGTGAAATCAATGTTTCAGGCGCAGGACAGCGTTAATCCGGATAAGGCTGAAACCCGCCAGTATGAATTTGTCACGCTGGAGCTTTATGAAATTAAAAACCCCGGCGCCGACAAAGAAATATTTGAGAAAGAGCTCGGTAAAAAAGAGCCTGCGCTCATGTTCTCTCCAACCCGGCTGGTTATTCCCTACGGCGAAGAAAGGAAGGTGCGCCTGCTGCCGTTAAAGCCGGTCGACCATGAGCGAGTTTACCGCCTGCGTATTCGCCCCAGCTATCCCGAACAGGCGCTGGAGAAAGATAAGATCCGCTTCGCTATCGGTTATGACGTCCTTCTGCGCTATTTACCGGACGGAAAGCGGGCCCAGGGCATTGAGATGCGCTGTCAGAACAACCAATGGACGATAACAGCTACCGGAAATGTGCGCAGCGAAATGCATAACCTGGTGATTGATGGCCGCACAAATAAGGCCCAGTTCAACGTCTATCCAGGCTATCCCCGTAGCCTGACAGTCAATCGCCAGCTGGCGTTTGAAATGGATAAAAAAACCTATGTTTACGACCAGTGCCGGTTAAAGGAGTGATCGATGAAGCGTTCAGTGCTGATAACGCTGCTGTTGCTCAGCGTAGGGGCGGCTGACGCCGGGGACTGGATGTTTCGTCCGGTCGCCAGCGGCAGACTGCAAATGACCCAACAGGGTGGCGCCGAACAGGGACCGGACGCCCTGGTTCGACACCAGACGGAAAATGAAACCCTTACGCTACAGGTGACGCCTGCCGGTATGGGGCGTTGTGAAAACGGGGTTCTCAGCGGTAGTGGGCCGCTTGCTGCTGTGCACATTCCACTGGTACCGGTCATCCGCAGCATAGCCCAGCCGGGGCTCAGCGCCCGCTGCGGTGAATCATTACGATTCGACGCCCCGGCGCAAAGTCAGCTGGTCGGTGTGAAAGCCACGCCAGATACCGGCCGTATTGCGACGGCCAGCATCCCGGCTGCGCTGGCCGGTCAGCGCGTGCTGTTGGGATACGTAAATTTTATTGAAACAAACGGCGGCATGGCCTCCAACGCCGTTTATCTCGATTTGACCGCGCTCAGCGGCGGCGTCCCGGCGGTAAAGGCGACGTTCGATCGCCCGGCGCTGAGGTTTGGTGAAGTTAACGTATTAAGAAATAACCTTTACGCCGCCAGGCTAACAATTAACAAAACCCCGGAGGCCGGCGATGCAGCCCTGCCCTACGAACTAACGTTTGAATCACGCCAGCAGCGGGAGAATAGTTTTCAGCTGAAGGATACGCAGGGTGAAATTTCGGTTCCGTATCAGATAAAAATAGGCAGCCACGTGATGACGCCAGGCGCCGTTTACAGCGGAATCATTCCGGCTGGCAGCGCGACGGCAAGCATAGTCGGCCTGAATTTCTCTCTGTCAGGTAAAGATATTAGCGGGCTGGCTGCCGGTACCCGATTAACCGATACGCTAACGGCAGTGATTACGCCAACGTCTTAATAAGGAAAGGTAAAGATATGGAACGAAGTAAAATAAAGACCTCACTGGCTTTAGCGCTGCTGCTTAGCGCAACGACCGCCAGCGCCCTGCCGGTCACGACAACCATTGACGTCGAAGCCGAAATTAGCACCAGCGTGCGGGTTTACGTTGACGGGAAAGACGTCACTAACGGCAACATCAGCATCAAGCTGGACAACCAGGCTGGATATATGCGTGCCATTACGCCTAAATTTCTGTTTATTGGCAACGCCTCTGCGGTATCACTGAGGCTCACGGAGCCACCCGGCAAGTCACTAATGTCAGGGGAAGATAAAATGGTGATTAATACCGCATGGATCCTGGACGGCAATGACAACGGCACTGGCTCAACCACCAGTTCGCCGGTCAACAACCGTCCTGTTTACCCTACCCTGGCTGACGTACCAGCTAACGAGCCGGGCGTGAAATTACGGTTTGTTTCAGCCCAACGCGCTGAAACTTATCCTTTGGGTAAATATAGTGGTACCTACACGGTAATGGTGACGCCTTCCTCGTAGGAATCCATCGGCTCGGGCCGACCGATAGTGAATTGAGAGGAATAATACTGGCCGTCAGGAAACGTGCCTGTCGGCCAGAGTCCTCACGCTGCCACCAGCATGGCAAAAAGGTGTTGCGAGCCTCTCTGTAGCAGCCATTAATGGCAAACTTCTCCCCTGATGATTATCAGGGTCATCATTCGTTTAAATCGGTTATTTATATTTTGCGCGCGACCATCGTTCGACAATATAAGCAGCTGTATTTACTTCGTCATAACAACAAACACAATAACGCGAACAGTAAAGAGCAAACAGGATGATCAAAATATTAATACGAGATAAAAACAGATTCTTTCAGCAGGGAATGGAGTGTTTGCTTAGGGATTTTAGCCACAACCGGCTACATCAGGATGTCAGCTTCGAGTACAGATTCACTCTCGACGCCATCACGGAGGCTAATATTATTGTGATGGATCTGCGTCCAGGGGAAAGTTACTTATGCTATTCAGATCTGTGTCGTTACCGAAAAGGTATTTTGCTTGCCATCCATGAACGGCAGACACACTCTATTCGCGGGCTCCCCTACTGTTTTAGAAACGCCAGTTTTATCACCAGGAATATGGCGGTACACAGAATCAGGCAGGAGATTATCGGCACCTGGGAAAATAACCAGTCAGATCCAGCGATAAAATGTTCGACGTGTTCCTGTAAATATTTGTCAAAACAGCAGCTGTTGCTAATTCGATTAATGCTCCGTGGAAAAAACGAAAAAGAAATTGCGGACAGGCTCAGCATTAATACCAAAACGATATATTCGTATAAATACCAGATTATGAATAAATTCTCCCTTAAAAATAATCAGGAACTGAACGCTTTTATCCGCAGCTATCTCCTTCATTTCCGGTAACGGGTACCACGAGCAAGAACGCTGAAGAAACTTCCACCCGGGAAGTGAAGAGTTACTCTCCTTTGCTCATTGCGGTAAACGCACTCTATTTCTAAGGCGGCAGAAAAACCAAAATCTGCATACGACCGGGGGAGAAGGAATCCAGTGCATGCAAGCCAGACAGTAATGGCTACGGGATGGCATACCAAAAAACGCAGATACGAAAAAGGCCATGCTAATGACTAGCATGGCCTCGAAAAGTGGCGGAACGGACGGGACTCGAACCCGCGACCCCCTGCGTGACAGGCAGGTATTCTAACCGACTGAACTACCGCTCCACTGTTCCCTTGGGAACGAGGCGAATATTACGTATTCCTCGATCCAGCGTCAACGCTTTTTCTCAGGTTTTGAATCGTTTGCTGCAAAAATCACCCATACGCGGCTTTTCAGCGCCTGTTCTGTGATGTCAGGCGCGCCAGAGGCAGCTGCCACCTTTCTTCTGGACTAAATCAAGGCGCGATTCATGGGCGGCCAGCTCATCATCCGTGGCGGAAATCACCCGCAGCTGGCTTGCCGCACGCACAATACGCTGAATTCCGGTATCACCTGCCCGCTGCGCGCTGTCCCCTTCCATCGCAAAGGTCATGGACGTTTGCCCGCCGGTCATCAACAAATAGACGTCGGCCAGAATCTGACTATCGAGCAATGCGCCGTGCAGCGTACGTTTGCTGTTATCAATTTCATAGCGCGAACATAACGCATCGAGGCTATTACGCTTACCCGGGAACATCTTACGCGCCAGCGCGAGGCTGTCGGTGACCTTACAAAACGTATTCGTTTTTGCGATGCCACGGTTCAGCTTGCCGAATTCATAGTCCATAAAGCCGATATCGAACGAGGCGTTATGGATGACGAGCTCAGCGCCTTTGATGTAGTCGATAAACTCATCGGCGATATCAGCGAAAGTCGGCTTATCGAGCAGGAACTCATCGGCAATACCATGAACGCCGAAAGCTTCCGGATCCACCAGCCGATCGGGCTTAAGGTAAACGTGGAAGTTGTTTCCCGTTAAGCGGCGGTTGATCACTTCGACCGCACCGATCTCAATGATCTTGTGCCCTTCGTAATGCGCACCGATCTGGTTCATACCGGTGGTTTCGGTATCGAGGACGATCTGGCGGGTAATTGCAGTGCTCATGTCGCTCATTTATGTCAGACTTACCGTTTACGTCGAATTCAATTACAGGAAGTCTACCAGAGATGCTCAAGCAGGTAGAAATTTTCACCGACGGCTCCTGCCTCGGTAACCCAGGCCCCGGCGGCTATGGCGCAATTTTACGCTACGGTCAGCATGAAAAAACCTTCAGCGAAGGCTATCGCCTGACCACCAATAACCGGATGGAACTGATGGCGGCCATCGTGGCGCTTGAAGCGCTGAAAGAGCATTGCGAAGTGGTGCTGAGCACCGACAGCCAGTACGTGCGCCAGGGAATTACCCAGTGGATCCACAACTGGAAAAAACGCGGCTGGAAAACGGCGGATAAAAAACCGGTGAAAAATGTCGATCTCTGGCAGCGACTGGATACCGCGCTTGGCGAGCACAAAATTCGCTGGGAGTGGGTAAAAGGCCACGCGGGCCACCCGGAAAACGAACGCTGCGATGAGCTTGCCCGCGCCGCAGCAATGAGCCCGACGCAGGAAGATACGGGCTACAAGCCGGAAAACTAATCCTGAGGTTTACGATATTGCCTTGTGGCTCCGACCGCCGGACGCAACTGCGTTTTCGCTTTGCTCTGGCGCATTGGGTTGAGCGTTAACGGTACCGTCCTTTTACGCGCCACAATCACCTGTAAACATCCCAGAGCCGGGAGATGCATACTCAGGAGTCGCCCGCCCTGTTTCGTCCAGGGCAGCACCTGGAAGCGTCCCTGATGCAATACTTCGAAGTTAAGCAGCGCCAGCCAGTCGAGCTGACGCACCAGGCTGAACATCCGGCTATTATAAGGCATACGGTTACGAAGAACCGGCACCATTTTGCGCAAGCCCATCAGGCTTATCGGGTTGAAGGCGGTCAGAATCAGCCAGCCGTCGTCAATCAGCACACGATCGGCCTCGCGCAGCAGACGGTGCGGATCAGAGCACCAGGGCAAGGTATGCGCCAGTAAACAGGCATCCACTGATTTTTCCGCAAAGGGCAAATACAGCGGATCTGCTTTCACCTGCACCGGGTTGCCATCCAGGGAGACGTTAACCTGATGAGAGATAGCGCACGCATCGGTATTGATTTCCGCGCTCAAATTGCCAATCTTAAGCAGATGAAATCCATACAGTTTTGCCAACCACGGCTTCAGCTGTTGCTCCAGCGCCTCGCGATAGTATTCGCCCCAAGGCATTTCAGCCCAGTGGCGGGGAGCCGTGGCTTTCAGAGGTATCCTTGCCGGTTTCATCACACCTTCCGCGACATTATGAGAGGTAATTTATGAATCTTAACAGTATTCCTGCGTTGCAGGACAACTACATCTGGGTTCTGAATCAGGACGAGGGTCGTTGCCTGATTGTAGATCCGGGCGAAGCGGCACCGGTGCTTGCGGCGATTGCCGAACATCAATGGCAGCCGGAGGCCATTTTACTCACTCACCATCACAACGATCACGTTGGCGGCGTGAAGGAACTGGTGGATACATTTCCGGATCTTGTGGTGTATGGCCCTGAAGAGACACAACATAAAGGGGCGACGAACATCGTTAAGGAAGGCGATCGTATCACTATTTTGGGGTGCGAATTTTCTGTAATTGCAACGCCAGGCCACACCCTGGGGCACATATGTTTCTTTAGCGATCCTTATCTTTTTTGCGGCGATACACTCTTCTCTGGCGGCTGCGGGCGGTTATTCGAAGGTACTGCGGAGCATATGTATCAGTCACTTCAAAAGCTAAGTGCACTTCCCGACCATACGCTTGTATGTTGCGCCCATGAGTACACATTAGCAAATATGAAGTTTGCACTCAGCATTTTGCCTCAGGATCGAGCCATAAATGATTATTACAGTGAAGTGAAGGAGTTACGTGCAAAAAACCAAATGACACTACCCGTAATTCTGAAAAATGAACGACGTAATAATGTATTTTTACGCACAAATGATATTGATTTAATTAAAGAAATAGACAAAGAAACAAAATTGCAACAACCTGAACAGCGTTTTGCATGGTTACGGTCAAAGAAAGATAACTTCTAGACATTCAGGGTTGCCTTTTTAATTTTTCGCCATTATGATTGCTCGTCTTTTAAGCAACTATTGACCACACACATGAAGGCACGAGCGATATTACTCGCCTCTGTCCTGCTGGTGGGTTGCCAGGCTAATCGAGATGGTAACGTACAGCAGCACGCACAGAGCCTTTCTGCGGCTAGTCAAGGGGAAGCAGGAAAGTTTACAAGTCAAGCGCGATGGATGGACGACGGAACGTTTTATGCGCAGGATAAGGATTTGTGGGCTTTCATTGGCGGCGAGCTAAAGATGGGAATTCCGGATAATGGCCGGATTCGCGAACAGAAACAGAAGTATTTACGTAATAAGAGCTATCTCCACGATGTAACTTTACGGGCAGAGCCGTATATGTACTGGATAGCCGGGCAAGTTAAGAAACGCAACATGCCCATGGAACTGGTACTACTACCCATAGTGGAGAGCGCTTTTGACCCCCATGCAACGTCTGGCGCCAATGCCGCAGGCATCTGGCAGATCATTCCGAGCACAGGGCGCAATTATGGTTTAAAACAGACCCGAGCATACGATGCACGTCGCGATGTGGTTGCCTCTACAACGGCAGCTCTCGACATGATGCAGCGTCTGAACAAGATGTTTGACGGCGACTGGTTGTTAACCGTCGCGGCCTATAACAGCGGTGAAGGCCGGGTCATGAAAGCAGTGAAAGCGAACCGATCGCGCGGGAAACCAACCGATTTCTGGTCGCTCTCTTTGCCTCAGGAAACGAAGATCTACGTACCCAAGATGCTGGCCTTGAGCGATATTCTCAAGAACAGCAAACGCTACGGCGTTCAGCTGCCAACGGCAGATGAGAGTCGTGCACTTGCCCGCGTTCGCCTGGATAACCCAGTAGACGTGAAGCAGGTCGCAGATATGGCGGGTATTTCAGTCACCAGGCTGAAGGCATTTAATGCCGGCGTTAAGGGCTCGACCCTCGGTGCCAGCGGACCAAAATACGTAATGGTTCCGAAAAAGCATGCCGATCAGCTGCGTGAGTCTCTGGCGTCCGGCGAAATTGCCGCCGTTCAGTCGACTCTGGTGGCCGATAACACGCCAATGACCAGCCGTAGTTACAAGGTTCGTTCTGGTGATACGCTTTCAGGCATCGCGGCACGTTTAGGCGTGACCTCGAAGGATCTGCAGCAGTGGAATTCACTGCGTGGCTCACAGCTGAAAGTCGGTCAAAACCTGACCGTAGGCGCAGGCAGCAGCGCATCCCGTCTGGCGAAGAATAGCGATAGTATTACCTATCGCGTTCGCAAAGGGGACTCGCTGTCGAGCATCGCTAAGCGTCATGGCGTCAACATCAATGATGTTGTCCGCTGGAACAGCGATACCGACAATCTGCGACCGGGCGATCAGCTGACGCTGTATGTCAAAAACAGCGACAGACCCGATTCCTGATACTCTGCTCAACGAAAAAGGCACCGATTCCCCGGTGCCTTTTTTATTTACTTCGCTTTATGGGCTTCAATCATCAGCGTGTCACTGGTGAACGACCCTTCCTCCTGCAGTTCAAAGTACGCCCTCACCTCCTGCGAAGCGCTCTCCTGATACAGGCGAATCGCAGTACACAGCGCTTCAGGCGTTCTCATACGCGTCACCCAGGAGCTGAACTCCAGCGGCAGCCGGTCCGCAATCAGGCTATCGGTAACCAGTCCTGCCTCGTTAACCATTGAGAACCATTCCCCACTGGAGTAATTTCGCACGTGCGAGGTATCACGCAAAGCTTCAATGGTCTGTAGCCAGATATCCCGCAGTGGATGGCCCGGCGACATGATATCCATCATGATGAAGATCCCACCCGGCTTCAGCACGCGTTTGATTTCCCGCAGCGCCTGCCCGACATCGTGCCAGTGGTGGGCTGAATAACGGCTGATGACCACGTCATATACTTCATCATCAAAGGGAAGAGTTTCAGCATAACCCTGAGCTGTGGTGATGTTACTCAGCCCTTTATCTGTCGCCGCCTGCTTCACGACATCCAGCATCTGTGACGACAGATCGTAAGCCGTCACCCGGGATACATTAGCTGCTGCCACAAAGCTGGCATGGCCTGCTCCGCAGCCCACATCAAGCACCTGAGCCTGAGGAAATGCGCTCAGCCTTTCCCCCAGGCGCTGCAAATCACGCCCGGACGCATGTACGGCGCTGGTCAGATAGGCATTTGCCTGAGAGCCAAACTGCTTGTCGACATTATTGTGGTGAGTTTGTGTGGTCATTGTGTTGTCCTTGCTTGGTTGAATGAATAAAAGGGCAGCACCTCACGTGCACAGGTCTGCCCCACGGCAGACCTGACTTACCTTTATCGCTCAGGTTTGCCGGGACTGAATTCCACTAGTAGAGGGTTATGATCGGATGCGCTGGTCACCAGTACGGAGGCCTCATGCACATTCAGACCACGATAGAACACAAAATCGAGGGGGCGACCAAACGCGCGGCGGCGCTGATCGTCGGTAAAACGGACTTCGCGCAGCGACATCTCGCGCGCAAAGCGATACAGCGCATTCATACGCGGGCGGCTCCAGGCGTTAAAATCACCAGCCATGATGATGGGCCCGCTATGGTGAGCAATCTGATCGCCGATAGGCAGCAACTGTTTGCTGTACACGTCGACACCGAGGCTAAAATTGACGGCGTGGATGTTTACAACCATCAACAGCCGGGAGTCCGGTAATGGATAAACCGTCACCAGCGCCGATTTCGCTAAGCGTAAAATCGGCTCGCGTTCGCGCAGAGGACAGCAATACACCGGATGAGCAGATGACAATGTCATCACGCCAGAAGGATTTTGCGGCAAGACAAAAGCGGGAACCTGATCGGCAGCAAGATAGTTGGTGGTCGCGAATCTGACTAGCTCAGGTGTCGTCTGAGCTTCCTGTAACAAAACCAGATGGGCATCTTTGCCAAAGTTCTTCAGAACCGACTGCCATTCGGCGCGCTTCTGTTTGAAGATATTCCATACCAGAACACGAATTTTTTCTTCACTGCTCAGCGGTTCTCCTGCCGGCAATGCCTTGCCAATAGTTGCAAACGAGCCGGGAGGCAAAATCCTCTCGGCCGGTTGTCCGGCAACATAGCGCATGGCATAGGTATTTTTTCGCACGTTAAACTTCTGGCCTCAATAGCAGAAAAACCACGCCGCCATCGCGGAGTGGTTCTTCAGTTATAGGGATTTTTGCTTACGGTTTCAACGCCATTTTCCAGAAAGATGCTCGTTACACTGTAAGCAAATGCGGACTTAGCCGATAGCCACGTTTACGGTCTTATCAAGGCGACCGCTGATGCCAATCAGCAGGAATGCCGCCATCACAATGACTGCACCGATCCAAGGAGTTTGTGCCAGGCCGTAATGTTCCACTGTCTGTCCACCGATAATCGAACCCAGAGCAATCCCTACGTTGAAGGCTGCAATGTTCAGGCCGGAGGCCACGTCAACCGCAGCAGGCGTATACAGTTCTGCTTTCTGGACAACATATACCTGCAGGCCAGGGACGTTACCAAAAGCGAAGATCCCCATCACCAGCACCGTTGCCAGCGCTGCATACTGTACCGAAGCAGTAAACTGGAAGACCAGCAGCAGGACAACCAGCGCCGCAAAGATGATTTTCAGAGCCGGGACTGCACCATGCTTATCGGCCAGTTTGCCTCCCCAGATGTTGCCAATAGCAACCGACACTCCGTATCCCAGCAGGATCCAGCTCACCGCAGAAGGTGAGAAGCCGGCCAGGTTTTGCATCATCGGTGCGAGGAAGGTAAAGGCAGTGAAGACACCACCGTAGCCCAGTGCGGTAATTGCATAAATCATCAATAAGCGGGGGTGTGTGAGCACCTGAAGCTGTTCACGAAGCGTCGCCGTGGCGCGCTGCGGAATATTTTTAGGTATGAGGACAGCACTGGCGATCAGCGCTACCACGCCAAGCAGGGAAACGGCCAGGAAGGTTTCACGCCAGCCAAAATGTTGACCGATGAATGTCCCCAGAGGCACCCCCGTAACCAGAGCGACAGTTAAGCCACCAAACATGATGGCAATCGCAGATGCCGCTTTCTCTTTCGGCACCAGGCTTGTCGCAATGGTCGAGCCAATGGAGAAGAAAACACCGTGAGCCAGGCCGGTTAACAGGCGGGCAATCACCAGCGTCCCGTAGCCCGGAGCCTGCCACGCCAGCAGATTCCCGGCGGTAAAGAGCACCATCAGCGCCAGCAGCAGCTGTTTACGCGGCATACGCCCGGTTAAGGCCGTAAGGACCGGGGCACCAATGGCCACGCCAAGAGCATAGATAGAGACCAGCAGCCCGGCAGAAGGTAAAGAAACAGACAGTTGTTCAGCAATGGTGGGAACCAGACCCACAATGACAAATTCAGTCGTGCCAATTGCAAAGGCACTGATCGTTAGTGCAAGTAGCGCCAGAGGCATAATTTACTCCGTATCATTCAGGATTAAGATGACACGCAGTATGCGCCGGTGTTTAAATAACAAAAATGGTTAAAGTATCAATAGAATTTTGCAGGTGAAGCAATAATGAGAGCCACATCCGAAGAAATCGCTATCTTTGTCGCTGTCGTGGAAAGCGGAAGTTTTAGTCGCGCAGCAGAGCAGTTAGGACAGGCCAATTCGGCCGTCAGTCGTGCGGTGAAAAAGCTGGAATCGAAGCTTGGCGTGAGCCTGCTGAATCGTACTACCCGTCAGCTCAGCCTGACGGAAGAAGGTGAGCGCTATTTTCGCCGTATGCAGGGCGTTCTGCAGGAGATGGCTGCCGCAGAGAATGAACTGATGGAAGCTCGTCATACACCGCGTGGACTACTGCGGATTGATGCCGCCACCCCGGTAGTGCTGCATTATCTGATGCCGCTGATCAAACCGTTCCGGGAGCGTTATCCGGAAATTACGTTGTCGCTGGTTTCTTCTGAGACGTTTATCAACCTGATTGAGCGTAAGGTTGACGTGGCTATCCGCGTGGGAACATTAGCCGATTCAAGCCTTCGCGCTCGCCCTCTTTTCAGCAGCCTCAGGAAGATCATTGCTTCACCGGACTACATTGCTCGTCACGGAAAACCAGAAACGGTAGAAGAACTGAAGCAGCACCTTTGTATCGGATTTACCGAGCCGGTATCGCTCAATATGTGGCCGGTTTCGTGCTGCGACGGGCAGCTGTACGAAATTCAGTGTGGGATATCCTCAAACAGCGGTGAAACACTGAAGCAGCTTTGTCTGCAAGGGAATGGCATCGCGTGCCTGTCAGATTTTATGGTCGATAATGAGATTGCCAGCGGGGAATTTGTCGAACTGTTGGCAGATAAACGGCTTCCGGTCGAAATGCCGTTCAGTGCTGTCTATTACAGCGATCGTGCAGTGAGTACGCGGATCCGCGCCTTTATTGATTTTCTGAGCGAACATGAAGCTCAGCGGAAAAGTAAAGCGGGGGCATGAATGCCCCCCTATTTGATTAATCCCACTCTGGTGCAAGACCTTCCGGGCTGACCAGACGATCGTTGCAGTCCAGTTTCGCAATCGCAGCCCTGTCAGCCTCATCCAGGATAAGCTCCTGCGCCTGAAGATTACTCGCCAGGTTTTCACGTTTCGTAGAGGATGGGATCACCGCATAGCCTTCACCCATTGCCCACGCAAGAATAACCTGTGCTGGCGTTGCGTTATGTTTCTCAGCAATCTGGTTAATGACCTCATCCTTCAGCGCTTTACCGTAGGCCAGCGTCATATAGGAAGTAATATGAATGCCGTGCTGTTTCGCCCACTCAACCACTTTCCTGTTTTGCAGATACGGAGAGAGTTCAATCTGATTGGTCGCAATATTTTCTGCACCTACCGCTGCAATGGCTTTCTCCATCAGCGGAATGGTGAAGTTAGAAATGCCAATTGCTCGCGTTAATCCGCTGTTTTTCGCTTCCAGCAGCGCCTGCATAAACTCTTCGACAGACACGGCATCCTGCGGAGACGGCCAGTGGATCAAGGTGAGATCGACGTAATCAGTACGAAGCTTTTTCAGGCTCTCTTTAAGGCTTGGAATCAGCGCTTCTTTGCTTAGGTTTTCCGTCCAGATTTTGGTTGTGATAAACAACTCACTGCGCGGGACGCCACTTTCGTCGATGGCCTGTCCTACCGCTGCTTCATTGTCATAGATCTGTGCAGTATCAATAGCACGATAGCCAAGCTCCAGTGCCGTTTTAACAGATGCAATAACGACGTCATCTTTCAGACGGAATGTACCTAAACCAAATGCAGGGATTGTCATATTTTCCTCATTAAGGGCTTTGTTTATCTAGTCAGGGGATTATCACGAGTACAGACGGGGAGAAAAAGAGTGAAAAATGCAGAGGATTTTTGCGATTCTGGCAACAATGACAAATTCAAAACAAAAGAAAAAGCCCTGAGCATATGCTCAGGGCCTTCAATAAGTGGCGGAACGGACGG
>DKMD01000033.1 GCA_002470465.1 Pluralibacter sp. UBA7423 | reverse complement strand
TGAACTGAGCAATGCGCTGCTTGATCAGTTCGCTGATTTCGGTGGAATTCAGTTGCATGCTCCAGTCCCCTTAAGACTGCAAGACGTCTGCAAGGCGTTCAAGACGGCCGCGTACGCTACCGTCAATGACCGTATCACCCGCACGGATGATAACGCCCGCCATTACAGACTTATCGATATTGCAATTCAGCTTAACTTTGCGTGACAGACGTTTTTCCATCGCGGCAGTGATTTTCGCGAGCTGTTCGTCACTCAGTGCGGAGGCAGAAGTCACTTCGACTTCAGCGGTCGCTTCACTCAGGGCGCGTAAATGCGCAAACTGCTCGAGAACATCCGGGAGCGCATTCAGACGACCGTTTTCTGCCATCACCCGAATCAGGTTCTGGCCGTTGGTGTCCAACTGCTCACCGCAGATAGCGATAAACGCATCTGCGAGCGTTTCCGGCGCCAGAGCGCCAGAAAGTAACTCTGCCATTTGGTCGTTTTTGGTCACCTCGGCGGCAAACGCCAGCATATTCTGCCAGCTGTCCACGCTCTGGTTTTCGACCGCAAAGTCAAAAGCTGCTTTGGCGTAGGGGCGAGCTACCGTTACAAATTCAGACATCAGCCCCTCCCTCCTTACAGTTCAGCGACAAGTTTATCCACGATGTCGCTGTTAGCAGCTTCATCCACGGAACGTTCGATGATCTTCTCGGCACCAGCAACAGCCAGAATCGCGACCTGCTTACGAAGTTCTTCGCGAGCACGTTTACGCTCGGCGTCGATCTCAGCCTGCGCCTGGGCAACGATTTTGCTACGTTCCTGTTCTGCTTCAGCTTTCGCTTCGTCCATGATCTGAGCGCGACGCTTGTTCGCCTGCTCGATGATCACCTGGGCTTCCGCTTTGGCTTTTTTCAGCTGGTCGGTCGCGTTGGCCTGTGCAAGGTCCAAATCTTTCTTAGCGCGTTCTGCGGAAGCCAGACCGTCAGAAATTTCTTTCTGACGTTTTTCGATGGCAGCCATTAACGGCGGCCATACGTACTTCATGCAGAACCAGACAAAGAGAATAAACGCGATGGCCTGGCCGAGGATTGTTGCGTTCATGTTCACAGCACAATACCTCTTAAAATTTGATGACTACTTACTACGCGACAGCAAACATCACGTACAGACCCAGACCGACAGCGATCATTGGGATAGCATCCACCAGACCCATAACGATAAAGAACTGAGTACGCAGCAGAGGAATCAGATCCGGCTGACGCGCTGCGCCTTCCAGGAATTTACCCCCGAGGATGCCGATACCGATCGCAGCACCGATTGCCGCCAGACCCATCATCATAGCGGCAGCCATGTACAGCAGATCCATATTCAGGTTTTCCATGACAGTCTCCAGTTTGTTTCAGTTAAAACGTAGTAGTGTTGGTAAAAAATCAGTGCTCTTCAGATGCCATCGACAGATAGACGATCGTCAGAACCATGAAGATAAAGGCTTGCAGCGTGATAATCAGGATGTGGAAAATGGCCCAAGGCACATTCAGAAGCCACTGTGACCACCACGGCAGAAGGCCGGCTATCAGAATGAAAATCAGCTCACCTGCGTACATGTTGCCGAACAGTCGAAGACCGAGAGAAACCGGTTTGGACAGCAGGCTGACGCCTTCCAGGATCAGGTTGACCGGAATGAACGCCCAGTGATTGAACGGCTGCAGGGTAAGCTCTTTAACAAAGCCGCCAACGCCTTTCATTTTGATGCTGTAGAAAAGAATGAGGATAAATACGCCGAGCGCCATCGACAGGGTGATGTTCACGTCCGCAGACGGCACCACGCGCAGCGCAGGCAGGCCCAGGAAGTGTTCGCCGATGTAAGGAATCAGGTCGATTGGCAGCAGATCCATCAGGTTCATCAGGAAGACCCAGACGAACACCGTCAGCGCCAGTGGCGCAATCAGCTTGCTCTTGCCATGGTACATGTCTTTGACGCTGCCATGGACGAAGCCGATGATCATTTCGATAGCCGTCTGGAATTTCCCTGGAACACCGCTGGTCGCTTTTTTCGCAACGCTGCGGAACATGGCAAGGAACAACAGACCCAGCACGACCGAGAAGAACATGGAGTCAATGTTGAGCGTCCAGAAGGTGGCCGGGGGGTTATGCGGATCCACCAGCGAGAAAGTACGCAGATCAAGCTGAAGGTTATTCAGGTGATGACCTATGTATTCCTGCGGCGTCATATTTTCTGAAGCCATGATGCCTTTTACCCTTTGTTGTTGATTACAGCTGGTGCCAGAACTTGTACCACCAGCACCAAAACCCACGTCACTATCAGCGGCAAAAATACCACTTTAACAACCGCCAGCGCCACCGCGAGGAGGGCAAAGGTCAGCAACACCTTGAACACTTCGCCGAGGGCGAAAGACCAGGCCACGCGGCCTTTGGCTGGTGTATGCGCCTGATGACGCCAGGCAAAAATCATAAACAGTGCATTTGGCACGACAACCGCCAAACCTCCACATACTGCGGAGATGCCCCAGAAGGGGTCTTTGAGGCAGAACAGCAATCCACTTGCGGTAACCGCCAGAAGCTGAATGAACAGAAGCTTACGAGCAACGTTTCGACTCAAGAGCGACACAGACATCACGTTTTTACTCCTGCTCCCTTCGAGGTATGTCGCGTGTCGTATAAAACGTTCTTTGAGGCTCGGAGTCAAGCATCAAAAAGCGGACAAATTATACGGTGACGCCCCGTGAATTCAAACAATAAGTAGCGAAAAGGTGAATAAATGTTTAAATATTTTTCGACCGCGCTGTTTTTCAACTTTTCAGGAAACTGTGAACAATCAGACAAAAGTGCAAACGACGCGAAATACCTCGCATAAAAGCGTGCATTCGATCACAAAAAAAAGATTTTCACCCTTATGGAAAACCAGCATAGAAAAAATTACCGGATTTCATCTTTCTGAATTCAATAACAAATTTATCGGACTCTTTTTAAAATAGCCCAATACATCCTAAAAACCATTCATTGACATTCATAATAAACTTTTAACATCCACTTACTGTTCACCCTGCCGATTTTTAGCAGACTGATATTTTCCATGTTGACTATTTTTATGGTTAAGCAAAGAGAGCCATGTGAACAGAATGCAAAAAAGCAGTGACCGTCTCGTTAAATGTAACTGAACGTATCACTGCTTTCATCACCCCGTTTTAACACTTCACGGTGGGGGTAAAATCCACATTTTTTGATAAAGATTAAACTTTTGTTGCCTTAATTTTAACCAGATGCCGTTCTCCATCCAGCTGAGGAACGTTAAGTTTCACGATATCTTCCACTGCGAACTGCGCGGGCAGCTGCGCAATTTCATCGTCAGGCAGCAGACCCTTTAACGCATAAAAATGGCCATGCTCTGCCGGCAGATGGTGACACCAGTTCACCATGTCGGTCAGGGAAGCGAACGCCCGACTGATCACCCCGTCAAAGGGCGGCTCTGCCGGGAAATCCTCGACGCGACTCTGCACCGGAGTGACGTTCTCAAGCTTCAGCTCATGCTGAACCTGGCGCAGGAAGCGCACGCGCTTGCCCAGGCTATCCAGCAGCGTGAAATGCGCCTGAGGCAGGACAATCGCCAGCGGAATACCCGGCAAGCCAGGCCCTGTCCCCACATCAATAAAACGTTCCCCCTGCAAATGCGGCGCCACGATGATGCTGTCGAGGATATGACGCACCAGCATCTCGTTCGGGTCGCGTACCGAGGTCAGGTTGTACGCTTTGTTCCATTTGTGGAGCAGTTCGACGTAGGCCACCAGCTGCTGTTGCTGGTGATCGGACAACGAAATACCTGCTTCAGCGAGCAGACGAGAGAGTTTATTGAGCACTGAGAGATCCTGTTGAGCTTCTTTTGGCGGGTGGCGCTTCGCTGACCCGCCTTACGGGTGTGCAGGCCCGGCAAGCCTCGCGCCGCCGGGCAATATATTCAAAATCAGGCGCTGCGGCGCAGCATCCCCTGTTTTTTCAGCCAGATCAGCAAAATCGAAATCGCCGCAGGGGTCACGCCGGAGATACGCGAGGCCTGACCGATAGAGGACGGTTTGTGATCGTTGAGTTTGGCAATCACCTCGTTGGACAAGCCAGAAACCTGACGGTAATCCAGCGTCGCTGGCAGGATTGTATTTTCGTTGCGCTGATGGCGCTCGATCTCGTCCTGCTGGCGGGCAATATAACCTTCGTATTTGACCTGAATCTCCACCTGCTCGGCCGCCTGCGGATCCGCAAGGCCTGGCGCAAATGGAGAGAGCTGTACCAGCTGTTCGTAGGTCACGCCCGGACGACGCAGCAGATCTTCACCGCTGGCCTCACGGGATAACGGCGCATCCAGCTGAGCGTTCACTTCAGCAACAGCTTCAGAGGTTGGCGTCACCCAGGTGGACTTCAGGCGCTGGCGCTCAAGTTCAATGCTTTCCAGCTTTTCGTTGAAGCGCGCCCAGCGTTCGTCATCCACCAGACCCAGCTCACGACCCTGTTCGGTCAGACGCAGATCGGCGTTGTCTTCACGCAGCATCAGGCGGTATTCCGCGCGGGAGGTGAACATGCGGTACGGTTCTTTGGTACCCAACGTGCAGAGGTCATCCACCAGCACACCGAGATAGGCCTGATCGCGACGTGGCGCCCAGCCCTCTTTCTCGGCCGAGAAACGTGCAGCATTAAGACCCGCCAGCAGACCCTGTGCGGCGGCTTCTTCGTAACCGGTGGTGCCGTTGATTTGCCCGGCAAAGAACAGGCCCTGAATGTATTTGCTTTCCAGCGTAGGCTTCAGATCGCGCGGATCGAAGAAATCATACTCAATGGCGTAGCCCGGACGAACGATCTTCGCGTTTTCCATCCCTTCCATCGAGCGGACGATCTGCATCTGCACGTCAAACGGCAGGCTAGTGGAGATCCCGTTCGGGTAAATTTCGTTGGAGGTCAGGCCTTCCGGCTCGAGGAAAATTTGATGCTGATTTTTGTCGGCAAAGCGCATGACTTTGTCTTCAATCGACGGGCAATAACGTGGCCCGATACCTTCAATAACGCCGGCGTACATTGGGCTGCGATCGAGGTTATTGCGGATTACATCATGCGTGCTTTCATTGGTGTGCGTGATGTAGCACGGCACCTGGCGCGGGTGCTGATCCGCGTTGCCCATGAACGAGAACACCGGCATTGGGTTGTCGCCATGCTGCTGAGCCAGAACGCTAAAATCGATAGTGCGGGCATCAATACGCGGCGGCGTTCCGGTTTTAAGGCGACCAACGCGCAGCGGCAGTTCACGCAGACGACGAGAAAGCGGTATTGACGGCGGATCGCCAGCGCGTCCACCGCTGTAGTTGTCCAGACCAATGTGAATTTTGCCGTCAAGGAATGTCCCCACGGTCAGCACAACGGACTTCGCGTGGAACTTCAGCCCCATCTGAGTGACAGCACCGACGACGCGATCGTTTTCGACGATCAGATCTTCAACAGCCTGCTGGAAGATCATCAGGTTCGGCTGGTTTTCCAGCGCAGTACGTACGGCCTGACGGTACAGAACGCGATCGGCCTGAGCACGAGTTGCACGAACGGCGGGGCCTTTGCTGCCGTTTAGTATTCTAAACTGGATACCCGCCTGGTCGATCGCCTTCGCCATCAGCCCGCCGAGCGCATCCACTTCTTTTACCAGGTGTCCTTTCCCAATGCCGCCAATGGCCGGGTTGCAGCTCATCTGCCCCAGCGTGTCGATATTGTGTGTCAACAGCAGGGTCTGCTGACCCATACGTGCTGCGGCCATCGCGGCCTCAGTACCTGCATGACCCCCGCCAATGATGATGACGTCAAAAGGATCCTGATAAAACATGGTGGTCTGCCTCGCATGAAAGCGGTTTGAAAAAGTGATTGAAGCCCGGGCCGTGGATTCTACTCAACTTTAGCGGTTGGAGAAAGCACCCGGGATCCTGGGTATTTAAAAGAAGATCTTTTGTTTAGAGATCTGTTTTATTGTGATCTCTTATTAGGATCGCCATCTTCTGTGGATAAGCTGGATCTGGCTTTTAAGATCAAACGCTTAATAAGGATCACAGCCTGTGAATGATCGGTGATCCTGGTCCGTATAAGCTGGGATCAGAATGAAGGGTTATGCACAACTCAAAAACTAACCAAACCTTATTCGTTGGATAACTACCGGTTGATCAGTGCTTTTAACCAGAGTTATCCACATAAAAAAGGCCGATCTTTACAATTCTCCGATCAGTTTTGACCAGGATCCGAGCCAAATTTCAGCCGGATCTTCAGGAATGTCATGATCGAGGATGTTGATCTTCAGCGTCTCGCCTATCTGTTTCGCTCCGCAGGCCGTCAGTTCCTGGTCGATTTTCTCGATAGCGCCGCAGAATGTGTCATATTCGCGGCTGCCAATGCCCACGGAACCGAAGCGTACGGCAGAGAGATCGGGTTTCTCTTCCTTTATTGCTTCGTATAAAGGAAGCAGGTTATCCGGAATGTCGCCCGCACCGTGCGTAGAGCTGACTAACAGCCAGACTCCGCTTGGGGTCAGATCTTCAAGCAGGGGGCCATGCAGCGTTTCAGTGGAAAAACCGGCGTCTTCCAGCTTCTCAGCCAGGTGTTCCGCCACGTATTCGGCGCCGCCAAGCGTGCTGCCACTGATAAGAGTAATGTCTGCCATGAAAGTCCACCCCTTGATCCTGAGTGGCATATTGTACGCTGTGTGTGAGCTGGGATCTACCTGTGGAAAGATGTGGGATTAAAAAGCCCGATCACGGGCGAATGGTGCGCATGATCGGGTTCTGAAGGGAGATCAGCGTCTCGGTGGACTGAATTTCATCGATTGTTTGGATCTTGTTGATAAGTACCTGCTGCAGGGCGTCGATCGAGCGGCACATCACCTTAATGAAGATGCTGTAGTGGCCGGTGGTGTAATACGCTTCGGTCACTTCATCAAGGCTTTCGAGGCGAGCCAGCGCGGAAGGGTAATCTTTGGCGCTTTTCAAAATGATGCCGATAAAGCAGCAGACATCGTAACCCAGCTGCTTTGGGTTCACGTCGATGCGCGCGCCGGTGATGATGCCCGCCTGTTTCATCTTCTCAACGCGTACGTGGATAGTGCCGGGGCTGACGCCAAACTGCTTGGCTAATTCGGCGTAGGCGGTACGCGCATTGGCCATAAGGGCTTCAAGAATGCCGCGGTCGAGATTGTCGATCTGATAATTTTCCATAGGATTTTCTTATGATGTTTGATGAATCATTCTATTTTAGCGCCTTATTTTAACGAATTGAAATCTACAAGGTCTTTTTAGTTGTTGATTATTGAATTCATCCCTCGTTCTGTTGCTTAATCAATGGCACAGGACGCAGGAGACCATAAAAATGAAAACCGCTTATATCGCAAAACAACGTCAGATCAGTTTCGTTAAGTCCCATTTTTCACGTGAGCTCGAAGACAGACTTGGACTCATTGAAGTTCAGGCGCCGATCTTAAGCCGCGTGGGCGATGGCACTCAGGACAACCTGTCTGGCTGCGAAAAAGCGGTACAGGTCAAAGTGAAAACCTTGCCTGACGCCCAGTTCGAGGTGGTGCACTCCCTCGCGAAATGGAAACGTCAGACGCTTGGCCAGCACGACTTCAGCGCGGGTGAAGGGCTCTACACGCACATGAAAGCCCTTCGCCCCGATGAAGATCGTCTCTCGGCTATCCATTCTGTTTATGTCGATCAGTGGGACTGGGAACGCGTAATGGGCGACGGCGAACGTCACACCGGTACGCTGAAGGCTACCGTTGAAGCGATCTACGCCGGAATTAAAGCCACAGAGGCTGCCGTCAGCAAAGAGTTTGGACTGGCACCGTTCCTGCCGGAACAGATCCACTTTGTTCATAGCGAAGAATTGCTTACACGCTATCCTGGTCTCGATGCGAAAGGCCGCGAGCGCGCCATCGCCAAAGATTTGGGCGCCGTCTTTCTGATTGGGATTGGCGGTAAACTTTCCAACGGCCAGCGCCACGACGTGCGTGCGCCGGACTACGATGACTGGAGCACCCAGGGAGAAGCCGGTCTGGCGGGCCTGAACGGCGATATTCTGGTATGGAACCCGGTACTGGAAGATGCGTTTGAGATCTCATCGATGGGCATTCGCGTGGACGCCGAAGCGCTGAAGCGTCAGTTAGCACTCACTGGGGATGACGATCGTCTGCAGCTTGAGTGGCACCAGGCGCTGCTGCTTGGTGAGATGCCGCAAACCATCGGCGGTGGGATTGGCCAGTCACGTCTGACCATGCTGCTGTTACAGCTGCCGCATATCGGTCAGGTACAGTGTGGCGTATGGCCGCAGCAGATCCGCGAGAGCGTAGGCTCTCTGTTGTAATCAGCGTTTCCAGCGCCGCAGCAGTCGGCTACGCAACCCGGTATCAAAGCGCCAGATATGATCGAAAATGCGCATGATGCCGGGTTTTCCATGCTGTGACATTGCCACGGCGTGAAAACGATGGAGATGTTTGCGCTGTAGCTCGCTCACCTTGTTCACCACGTCGTCCGGCAGCCGCTGGGCGATAAAGTCTGAAATGACTACCGCATCCGCATCCGTCCATTCCGGGCCCTGCATTCTTTCTATAATGGCGCGAAAACAGCTGGCGATATCGGTGCCGCCGCGAAAACGCTGGCTCAGGAAGCGAATTGCCTGCTCCAGCCCATTTGGGCCGGTGAGCTCATAGCGCACAACTTCGCTGGAGAACAGCATAATAAAGCAGCGACGATTGTCCGCCAGCGCCACCCGCATCAGCGCCAGGCAAAAGGCTTTGGCGCACTGTTCATTGAACCCGCCCATGGAACCAGACGTGTCCACGCAGACGATAAACGGTCCGCGAGGCTGTTCGTCGAAGTCCTGATGCACCACCGGGCGTTCGCTGAGCTTTTCCCGCCAGGCGTCACCGTGGAGCCGGTAAGTGAGCAGTTGCTTCTCCACCAGCCGGCGATAAAACTCATATTCCAGTTCGCTGATGCCGAGCGTTGCCAGCTCCGGCGGCAACAGACGCAGGATGTCGTCGCTTTGCTGCAGCCCGTCGACCTGTTCGGGCACCGTTGCCGGTTCACGCACCAGCGTGCGGAAGGTTTCCATCGGCGAATCTTTTCTCGGTACCGATTTTGCTTCGCGTGAACGGCCGAGCTGCTCCGCCAGCCGCATCAGCTCTGGCTGTTCGCTGAGAAAATCCCCGTATTTGACGATAAGCTGCCAGTCGCCGCGCTTCAGCTGGCCTGCACTCATGTCCCACAGACGGCCTGCAGCGGCGTCGTTTTCCACCAGTATCGGCTCGAGCTGACCGCTGAGCGTCATTTTTTCCTGCACTTCGCTGAGGAGTTGCTCCCGTTCATCTTCCAGAAGTTGCTGATTGAGCGTGGTGGCCTGCACGACCAGGCTTAGCCGCCAGCGCTGCAAAAACAGGGTGTGCAATGCAGCGGTGAAGGTGGCGTTGTTATCCACCAGCTGTTGCGCCTGCGCGGCAAAGGGCGAGTGGACTTTCTGTAACAGCGCCAGCAGCTGCGGAAGCTGGACGATGAACTGTGACGTCGACAGGGTCTGGCTCTGCTGAAACGCCATTACCTCATCGCTAAGATCCTGAGGAACGTGCGCCTCTTTCATCTTACTTTTTAGCGCCTCCCGCCAACGGGGGATATCCTCGGTGAGCGCGTTCTTAAGACGTGGAAACTTTTCAAAAAAGATCGCCAGCTGTGGTGAGGCCAGCAGCGCGAGGATCATCTCTTCGATCAATCCTTCTTCGCTGACTGCCAGCATCACGTTAAGCGTGTCGAGGGTGAGCATTACTGCCGCACCTGTTTGATCTGCGCGCCAACGTCCTGCAGGCTGGCTTCAATTTTCCCTAACCAGTCTCCGTGGATGAACAGGCACTTTTGCTGTTCGCTAAAGCGGGTGTGCTGCTGGTGCCACTCGTCGTCCAGCGCATCCAGCTGCTGTTTGATTTCACCGGGCATGTTTTCTGGCGCAGAGCTCCCCGGCAGCGCCAGACGGGAACCCTGCAGGCTGACGTCGCGCACCATCAGGTGCAGGCTGGTATCCACTTCCAGGTTCAGTACCTGAGCGAAGCCAATCCCGTTGAGCTTGCCGCGTATTTCGCCGCCTTTCTCCAGCCAGTGCGCCAGCGCAGTGCGCTCAACGGAAATGTGTACAACGTTCATGTCATGCAGCTTCAGCGGCTGTTGGAGCAGCAAAGTGAGCGTTGCGTCCTGCAGGCTTTCCGGCAGTTCGTAATGCGGCTTGCGGCTGAACATGCCGCCCATACGGGAAACCTTCAGCGCCGTTTTGTCGCTTTGCTGCTGTTGTAGCTGAAGCCTGCGCTGAATAATGGTGCCGAGTTTTGTCAGCATTGCCTGCTGCTGCCAGGCGTGCCCGGTCATCAAAATATCCAGCTGCTGCTGCATCAGATTGCGGCTCTCTGCGTCGTGCCACAGGCAGTCTTTCAGCAGGATCAGATCGATGGGGGCGATCGCCTCGCGGCCGCTGAAGAAGGCGCAGGCCTGCAATAAGCGGATCGCTTTTTTCCAGCGGCGGTCAGAAACATAAGGCGCGTTTGGCAGGGTATCGAGCTGCTGGCGCAGATGATAAATCAGCTCGAAAACCGCATCGGGCAGCTTCACGCCGCCGATATCTACCTGCCACTGCCTGAACTCTTCGTCGGTGACCTGCAGGTTTTCTGATACCGGGTTGGCGCTTTCGTCCTGCTGGTTGATGAGCAGCGAGCGAAAATTGCTTTTCTCCTGGACCTTATCCAGCCACAGGCGAATCAGCATGCGGTCGTACAGCGCTTCCAGGCTGCTGTCGGCTTCCGGCAGTTCGTTCGACGCTGCCACCAGCAGGCGCATCGGGATTTTCTCTTCGTGCGCGCCGTTACGGAAGCTGCGCTCGTTAATCGCGGTCAGCAATGTGTTGAGAATGGCCGGGCCCGCTTTCCAGATTTCGTCGAGAAAGACGATTTCTGCTTCGGGCAGATAACCCGTGGTTAAGCGCTCATAGCGTCCTTCATCCTTTAACGCCTGGATAGACAGCGGGCCAAACACCTCTTCCGGCGTGGAAAAACGGGTCATCAGATATTCAAAAGCGCGGGCGTGCTGGAAGGCGAACTTAAGGCGGCGGGCAATCAGGCTTTTGGCAATGCCCGGCGGGCCCAAAAGGAAGACGCTCTCACCGCTCAGCGCCGCCAGCAGGCATAAACGGATGGCGTGACTGCGCTCAAACAGGCCCTTTTCCAGGGCCTGGCTGAGGCGGGAAATTCTTTCTGCTAATAAGTGTGATTGCGCCATAATAGAGTGGTGTCCTTCCACCATTTATCCAGCTATCAGGCGATTATAGCCGTTTGCGGGCGGCGGGTAATAGTGCGAGACGTCGCCGAAATTTCTTTGAGCAAGGTTAATACGAGGTCAATTTGGAGTACGATTCTTCGATTAATCGTGCATACTGTGCGCCTTTTGTGAGCCAGGGAAATCGGTACACATTTGTCTTATTAAACGAAAGACGAGTCTATGAGCACTGATAATAAGCATTCCTTGCCGGCCATCACTCTGGCCGCCATTGGGGTGGTCTATGGTGATATCGGCACCAGCCCCCTTTATACATTGAGAGAGTGTCTCTCGGGCCAGTTTGGATTTGGCGTGGAACGCGATGCCGTTTTTGGTTTTTTGTCGCTGATTTTTTGGCTGCTGATTTTTACGGTTTCTCTGAAGTACATCACCTTCGTGATGCGTGCGGATAACGCCGGTGAAGGCGGGATCCTGACGCTGATGTCCCTTGCCGGGCGAAACACCTCCGCGCGAATGACTTCTGTGCTGGTGATCCTTGGGCTTATCGGCGGCAGCTTCTTCTACGGTGAGGTCGTTATTACGCCCGCCATCTCGGTGATGTCGGCCATCGAAGGCCTTGAAATCATTGCGCCGGAGCTCGATAGCTGGATTGTCCCCATTTCCATCGGCGTGCTGACTCTCCTGTTTGTCATTCAGAAGCACGGTACGGCAATGGTGGGAAAACTGTTCGCACCCATTATGCTTATCTGGTTCCTGCTGCTGGCGGTATTAGGCGCGCGTAGCATCATTGACAACCCGGACGTATTGCATGCGCTGAACCCTTACTGGGCGGTGCATTTCTTCCTGGAATACAAAACGGTGTCGTTCGTGGCGCTGGGTGCCGTTGTGCTCTCTATTACCGGAGTGGAAGCGCTTTATGCCGATATGGGGCATTTCGGCAAGTTGCCCATTCGCCTTGCCTGGTTCTCCGTTGTTCTGCCTTCGCTGGTGCTGAACTACTTCGGCCAGGGCGCGCTGCTGCTTAAGCATCCGGAAGCGATTAAGAACCCGTTCTTCCTGCTGGCGCCGGAGTGGGCGCTGATCCCGATGCTGATTATCGCTGCGCTGGCGACGGTTATCGCCTCTCAGGCGGTGATTTCCGGGGTCTTCTCTCTGACCCGTCAGGCGGTGCGTCTGGGCTACCTTTCACCGATGCGCATTATCCACACTTCAGAGATGGAGTCGGGGCAGATTTATATCCCGTTCATTAACTGGCTGCTGTACATCTCCGTTGTGCTGGTGATTGTCAGCTTTGAACACTCAAGCAACCTGGCGGCAGCGTACGGAATTGCGGTCACAGGCACCATGGTGCTGACCTCCATTCTGGCCACCACCGTGGCGCGCAAAAACTGGCACTGGAACAAATATCTGGTGTTCCTGATTCTGATTGCGTTCCTCTGTGTCGACGTACCGCTGTTCTCCGCAAACCTCGACAAGCTGCTCTCCGGCGGCTGGTTGCCGCTGACGCTGGGCCTGGTGATGTTCATGGTGATGACCACCTGGAAAAGCGAGCGTTTCCGCCTGCTGCGCCGTATGCACGAGCACGGCAACTCTCTTGAGGCGATGATTGCCTCGCTTGAGAAATCGCCGCCGGTGCGCGTACCAGGCACTGCGGTATATATGTCCCGCGCGCTGAACGTTATTCCGTTTGCGATGCTGCATAACCTCAAGCACAACAAAGTGCTGCATGAGCGTGTCATCCTGCTGACGTTGCGCACTGAAGATGCGCCGTACGTGCATAACGTTCGCCGTGTGCAGATTGAACAGCTTTCTCCGTCGTTCTGGCGCGTGGTGGCGAGCTACGGCTGGCGCGAAACGCCAAACGTGGAAGAAGTTTTCCATCGCTGCGGCCTGGAAGGGCTGAGCTGCCGGATGATGGAGACGTCGTTCTTCATGTCGCATGAGTCACTGATTATCGGCAGTGACAGACCGTGGTATCTGCGCCTGCGCGGCAAGCTCTATCTGCTGCTGCAGCGTAACGCCCTGCGCGCGCCCGATCAGTTTGAGATCCCGCCAAACCGCGTAATCGAGCTTGGGACACAGGTCGAGATTTAAGCCTTTATAAAAATACCGGATGGCGCTGTGTTCATCCGGCCTGCAAAACGGGATCGTGTCCTCTGCGGCCTGATGCCCTCTCCCACAGGGAGAGGGTGCAAAAACTAAAAACGGTACTCCAGGTACCGTTTTGCTTTCACCTCGAAACGTTTCGACAGCGATCACAATTCTATAACGTGATGGTGGTTTTATGAGCTTTCTTCCGAGTAAACTCACTTCAGCGAAACGTTTCGCTAGTGGAGCAAAAGATGAAGAAAGGTACGGTACTCAACGCTGATATTTCCTCGGTCATTTCCCGTCTTGGGCATACCGATATGCTGGTGGTGTGTGATGCGGGTCTGCCGATCCCTCACAGCACGCAGCGCATCGATATGGCATTAACTCAGGGCGTGCCTTCGTTTATGCAGGTGCTGGAAGTGGTCACCACGGAAATGCAGGTTGAGACGGCCATTCTCGCCGCGGAAATCAAAACCCATAACCCGCAGCTCCACGAAACGTTGCTCAGCCACATAGAGCAGCTGCAACAACACCAGGGAAACACCATTGAAATTCGTTACACCACGCATGAGCAGTTCAAAAAACAAACCGCAGACAGTCAGGCGGTGATTCGCAGCGGGGAGTGTTCCCCGTATGCGAATATCATTCTCTGTGCTGGCGTCACCTTCTGAGGCCATCATGGACGCATTACTGCAACTCAAAGGTATCGATAAATCCTTCCCGGGCGTGAAGGCCCTTTCCGGCGCTTCTCTGAACGTTTACGCAGGCCGCGTCATGGCGCTGGTGGGCGAGAACGGTGCCGGCAAATCGACGATGATGAAAGTGCTGACCGGGATCTACAGTAAAGATGCCGGTTCGCTGCAGTGGCTCGGACAGGAAACCACCTTTAACGGGCCGAAGTCCTCTCAGGAAGCCGGAATTGGCATCATTCATCAGGAACTGAACCTGATCCCGCAGCTGACCATCGCCGAGAACATCTTTTTAGGCCGCGAGTTCGTTAACCGCTTCGGCAAAATCGACTGGAAAACCATGTACGCCGAAGCCGATAAACTGCTGGCAAAGCTCAATCTGCGCTTTAAGAGCGACAGGCTGGTGGGCGAGTTGTCGATTGGCGATCAGCAGATGGTCGAAATTGCCAAGGTGCTGAGCTTTGAGTCGAAGGTCATCATCATGGATGAACCGACTGACGCGCTCACCGATACCGAAACCGAATCCCTGTTCCGCGTTATTCGCGAGCTGAAATCCCAGGGGCGCGGCATCGTCTACATTTCCCATCGTATGAAAGAGATTTTTGAAATCTGCGATGACGTCACCGTATTCCGCGACGGACAGTTCATTGCCGAACGCGAAGTCGCAAGCCTGACGGAAGATTCCCTGATTGAGATGATGGTCGGCCGCAAGCTTGAAGATCAGTATCCGCATCTTGATAAAACACCGGGTGATGTGCGCCTGAAGGTCGATAATCTGTGCGGGCCGGGTGTCAACAATGTGTCATTTATCCTGCGCAAAGGAGAAATCCTTGGCGTGGCGGGCCTGATGGGCGCGGGCCGTACTGAACTGATGAAAGTGCTTTATGGCGCGCTGCCGCGCACCAGCGGCTACGTGACGCTGGACGGCCACGAAGTGGTGACCAAATCCCCGCAGGATGGCCTGGCGAACGGCATTGTCTACATCTCCGAAGACCGCAAGCGCGACGGCCTGGTGCTCGGCATGTCCGTCAAAGAGAACATGTCGCTCACTGCGCTGCGCTATTTCAGCCACTCGGGCGGTAGCCTCAAACATAAAGACGAACAGCAGGCGGTAAGCGACTTTATTCGCCTGTTTAACGTCAAAACGCCGTCGATGGAGCAGGCGATAGGTCTGCTTTCCGGCGGCAATCAGCAGAAAGTCGCCATCGCCCGCGGGCTGATGACGCGCCCGAAAGTGCTGATCCTTGATGAGCCAACGCGCGGTGTCGACGTAGGCGCGAAAAAAGAAATTTATCAGCTCATTAACCAGTTTAAAGCCGATGGCCTGAGCATCATCCTCGTCTCCTCGGAGATGCCGGAAGTATTAGGCATGAGCGATCGCATCATGGTGATGCACGAAGGGCATCTCGGCGGTGAATTCACGCGCGAGCAGGCCACTCAGGAAGTATTGATGGCTGCCGCAGTGGGCAAGCTTAATCGTGTGAATCAGGAGTAAGAAAGATGACTACCCAGGCTGTTGCTGGTCGCCGCTATTTCACCAAAGCGTGGCTGTTAGAGCAAAAATCGCTGATCGCCCTGCTGGTGCTGATCGCGATCGTCTCGACCATGAGCCCGAACTTTTTTACCGTTAATAACCTGTTCAATATTCTCCAGCAGACTTCGGTGAACGCCATCATGGCGGTCGGGATGACGCTGGTGATTCTGACGTCCGGGATCGACCTGTCCGTCGGTTCCCTGCTGGCGCTGACCGGCGCAATTGCAGCATCAATTGTCGGTATTGAAGTGAATGCGCTGGTGGCCGTTGCGGCAGCGCTTGCTGCAGGTGCCGCGATCGGTGCGGTAACGGGCGTGATTGTGGCGAAAGGCCGCGTACAGGCGTTTATCGCCACGCTGGTGATGATGCTGCTGCTGCGCGGCGTGACCATGGTCTACACCAACGGCAGTCCGGTGAACACGGGCTTTACCGATAACGCCGATCTGTTCGGCTGGTTCGGGATTGGCCGTCCGCTGGGCATCCCAACGCCAGTGTGGATTATGGCAATTGTATTCCTCGCCGCCTGGTACATGTTGCATCACACACGCCTGGGCCGCTACATCTATGCGCTCGGCGGCAACGAAGCAGCGACGCGTCTGTCCGGCATCAGCGTCAATAAAGTCAAAATTATCGTCTACTCCCTGTGCGGCCTGCTGGCTTCTCTGGCGGGCATCATCGAAGTGGCGCGTCTCTCTTCCGCGCAGCCGACGGCGGGCACGGGCTACGAGCTGGATGCGATTGCGGCTGTGGTTCTCGGCGGCACCAGCCTTGCGGGCGGGAAAGGTCGCATTGTTGGGACGCTGATCGGCGCATTAATTCTCGGATTCCTGAATAATGGTTTGAATTTGTTAGGTGTTTCCTCCTATTACCAGATGATCGTCAAAGCGGTGGTGATATTGCTGGCGGTGCTGGTAGACAACAAAAAGCAGTAATAACTGACATAACAGGACCTCTACAGATATGAACATGAAAAAACTGGCTACCCTGGTTTCCGCAGTGGCACTGAGCGCCACCGTAAGTGCTAACGCAATGGCGAAAGACACCATCGCGCTGGTTATCTCTACGCTCAACAACCCGTTCTTCGTCTCCCTGAAGGACGGTGCGCAGAAAGAAGCCGATAAGCTCGGTTACAACCTGGTCGTGCTGGATTCCCAGAACAACCCGGCAAAAGAGCTGGCAAACGTGCAGGATCTGACCGTACGCGGCACCAAAATTCTGCTGATTAACCCAACGGATTCCGACGCCGTGGGTAACGCCGTGAAGATGGCCAACCAGGCGAAAATTCCGGTGATCACCCTGGACCGTCAGGCATCCAAAGGCGACGTGGTAAGCCACATTGCTTCTGACAACGTGCTGGGCGGCAAAATTGCGGGCGATTACATCGCGAAGAAAGCCGGTGAAGGCGCGAAGGTTATCGAACTGCAGGGCATTGCCGGGACTTCCGCTGCGCGTGAACGTGGTGAAGGCTTCCAGCAGGCCGTGGCCGCACACAAATTTGACGTCCTGGCCAGCCAGCCTGCCGACTTCGACCGTACTAAAGGTCTGAACGTGATGCAGAACCTGCTGACAGCGCATCCTGACGTGAAAGCGGTCTTCGCGCAGAACGACGAAATGGCGCTGGGTGCACTGCGTGCATTGCAGACCGCCGGTAAAACAGATGTGATGGTTGTCGGCTTTGACGGCACGCCGGATGGCGAAAAGGCAGTAAATGATGGCAAACTGGCAGCGACGATTGCGCAGCTGCCGGAGCAAATCGGCGCCCAGGGCGTTGATGTTGCTGCTAAGGTACTGAAAGGTGAGAAGGTTCAGGCTAAATATCCTGTTGACCTGAAGCTGGTCATCAAGCAATAAGTCATACCGATTCAGGCCACCAAAGAGCCTGAGGGGACAACGTAAAAAGAAAAGCGTGGCATGCGCCACCGGGTTCCCGGTGGCGCTCTTTACCGGACACTCATGATCATGAATAACGCAGGCAACCTCGTCGTCCTTGGCAGCATCAATGCCGATCACATTCTCAACCTTGAATCCTTCCCGCGGCCAGGCGAAACCGTTACGGGCAGCCAGTATCAGGTGGCGTTCGGCGGCAAAGGCGCAAACCAGGCCGTGGCGGCCGGGCGCAGCGGCGCAAATATCGCATTTATCGCCTGTACTGGTGATGATGACACCGGCGAGCGCATCCGCAAGCAATTGGTCAGCGACAACATCGACGTCGAGCCCGTTACCGCTGTAGCCGGAGAATCCACCGGTGTGGCGCTGATTTTTGTTAACGGCGAAGGTGAGAATGTCATCGGTATTCATGCCGGGGCCAATGCGGCGCTCTCCACAAAGCTCGTGGCCGCGCAGGAGCAGCGTATCGCACGGGCTGACGCTTTGCTGATGCAGCTGGAATCGCCGCTGGACAGCGTACTGGCGGCAGCGAAAATTGCGCATCAGAATCAGACCCGGGTCGTGCTTAACCCGGCTCCGGCACGCGAACTCTCCGACGAACTGCTGGCGCTGGTGGATATCATTACCCCGAACGAAACCGAAGCTGAAAAGCTGACGGGCGTGAAGGTGGAAACGGATGAAGACGCGGCGAAAGCGGCGCAGGTTCTGCATGGCAAAGGTATCGAAACGGTCATCATCACCCTCGGTAGCCGGGGCGTGTGGGCCAGCCAGAACGGGAAAGGTGAACGCGTTGCTGGTTTTAAGGTGCAGGCCGTGGACACCATTGCTGCCGGAGATACCTTTAACGGTGCGCTGATGACGGCGCTGCTGGAGGATAAACCCCTGGCGCAGGCATTACGTTTTGCTCATGCTGCCGCGGCGATTGCCGTGACCCGCAAAGGTGCGCAGCCTTCCGTTCCGTGGCGTAAAGAGATTGACGACTTTCTTCGTCAGCAGGGGTAACGCTTGGCTACCATGAAGGACGTTGCCCGCCTGGCGGGCGTTTCCACCTCAACGGTGTCTCACGTCATTAATAAGGACCGTTTTGTCAGCGAGGCCATCACCGAAAAGGTGCTGGCGGCAATTCAGAACCTCAACTATGCGCCTTCTGCTCTGGCGCGTAGCCTCAAGCTTAACCAGACCCGCACCATCGGCATGCTGATTACCGCCAGTACCAATCCGTTTTATTCGGAGCTGGTGCGCGGCGTCGAGCGCAGCTGTTTTGAACGCGGCTACAGCCTGGTGCTCTGCAATACCGAAGGCGACGAACAGCGGATGAACCGTAATCTCGAAACGCTGATGCAAAAGCGCGTCGACGGCTTGCTGCTGCTGTGCACCGAAACGCACCAGCCTTCGCAGGAAATTATGCAGCGCTATCCCTCGGTGCCGACGGTGATGATGGACTGGGCGCCGTTCGACGGCGACAGCGATCTGATTCAGGATAACTCGCTGCTCGGCGGTGACATGGCAACACAGTATCTGATTGATAAGGGATACACGCGTATTGCCTGCATTGCTGGTCCTCTGGACAAAACCCCGGCGCGCCTGCGTCTGGAAGGGTATCAGGCGGCGATGCAGCGTGGTGGATTGCCGGTACCTGAGGGTTACATCATCACCAGCGATTTTGAATTTGGCGGTGGATTAACGGCGATGCAAAAGCTGCTTACTCTGCCGCAGCCGCCACAGGCCGTTTTTGTCGGTAATGATGCGATGGCCGTTGGCGTTTATCAGGCGCTGTATCAGGCTGGCCTGAGCATCCCGCGGGATATGGCTGTAGTGGGTTATGACGATATCGAACTGGCGGGCTACATGGCGCCGCCGCTGACCACCATTCACCAGCCAAAAGATGAGCTGGGTGAACTCGCCATTGATGTTCTGATCCACCGGATGGCTCAGCCCGGACAGAAACAGCAGCGTGTGCAGTTAACGCCCGAGCTGGTGGTGCGTGGGTCGGCTTAAGCCTTCTTGTGCCGCTCTTTAATCAGGTTGCGGCCATCTTTCGGTTTTAACAGCATAAAGGTCACTGCCGAGAGCACGGTGATTACGCCCATTGTAATAAAGGTGTAGTGGAACTGCTCGATGGTGTTGGCGCTGTCGAACCCTTCATAAAAGCGTAGTACCGCCGCGCTTATCGCCACCCCAAGGCTGATGGACAGCTGTTGCGTGACGGCCAGCACGCTGTTACCGCTGCTGGCGTTCTCATCCGTCAGGTCCGCAAGAGTAATGGTGTTCATCGAGGTAAACTGCGTCGACATCGCCATCCCCAGCACAAATAGCGGCAGGATCAGCATCCACACCGGCATGGACGGCGACTGCAGCGAGAACTGGGCGATCATCAAACCAATAAACACGGTGATCCCAACCAGCGTCTTCCTGTATCCAAGCACGCGCAGAACCTGGGTCACGACAGATTTTGCCAGAATTGACCCAACAGCCGTTGGCGCCATCATGCAGCCGGCGATCAGTGCGGGATAGCCAAAGCCAACCTGCAACATCAGCGGCATGAGGAACGGCACGCAGCCGGTTCCCAGTCGCGTTGCAAGATTGCCCACAATCCCTACTGAGAAAGTGCGCGTTTTAAACATCGGCAGAGCAATAAGCGGTGTCGGATGGTGGCGAGCGTGGCGAATATAAGAGAGTAAAAGAAGAATGCTGATGACGATGATGGCCAGCGCAATCCACGTCGATACAATTTTTTCGCCAAACAGCTCCATGCCGCTGGAGAAAAGCACCAGGCTCATGCCAAACAGCAAAAAGCCGGTTAAGTCGAAGCCGCGCCGCGGCGTGGTGAAGTTCGGCATATATTTGCGGGCATAGAGCAATCCGGCGATGCCAATTGGAATATTAATCAGGAAGATCCAGTGCCAGCTCGCCCAGGTCACCAGCACGCCGCCGAGCACCGGTCCTAAAATGGGGCCCACCAGTCCGGGCATGGTGACGAAGTTCAGAACCGGTAAAAGCTCGCTGCGTGGATAAGCGCGCAACAGCGCGAGGCGAGCTACCGGCATCATCATTGCGCCGCCAATTCCCTGAATAACGCGGAAGATAACCAGCTGCAACAGAGAGCCTGATAGCGCACAGGCCAGCGAACCGAGCGTGAACAGGCTTACGGCAATCATAAAAATACGCCGGGTGCCGAATCTGTCGGCCAGCCAGCCGCTGACCGGGATCAGCATTGCCACCGTCAGGGTGTAGCTGATAATGGCGGACTGCATCGCCAGCGGAGAGCGGTTCAGGCTGTGGGCAATGGCCGGCAGCGCGGTGTTCAGAATGGTGGCGTCCAGCGCCTGCATAAAGAAGGCCATTGCCGCGATCCACGGCAGGCCCGCCATACTGCGTGATTTCTTTTCTGTCATCTATTTACTGACCTGATCATTGGGTGCAGCTAACAACGCCTGGCAAGCCTGCCAGGCTCGCGGGCCGTCGCTGTCCTGAATGGCATCCACAATCGCCTGATGAAGATCGAGCTTCACTACTTCGTTTTGGGTGACGGCCGCGAAGTAGGTCTGATAGACCGAATGGAACAGTGAAGCAAAAGAGGTTAGAAACGGATTGGCGCTCATGGCGTAGATTTGCTCGTGCCAGGCCATATCGACTTCAATCCAGCGCTGGCGACTAAAGTGCCGCTTCAGGTAGATCATCTCCTCCATTAACGTATTCAACCGGGCTTTCTGCTCTGCGCTGCCGAGCGTGGCTGCCAGCATGCAGGCCTGAGGTTCGAGGCTGCTGCGCATCACGAGGAAATGTTCCACCACTTCCTCAAAGTTATTTTCCGTTAGCCACCAGGAGAGCAGCTCCTTATCGAGGAAGTTCCAGTCGCTGCGCGGCATCACGCGGGTGCCTATACGCGGTCGCGGCAGAACCATGCCTTTTGCAGTGAGCGTCTTAACGGCTTCACGTACTGCGGTGCGGCTCACGCCAAACTGTTCGCCAAGCTCCAGTTCGCCGGGGAGAATGCATTCCGGCGGATATTCACCGGTTAAAATCTTCTGCGCTAATTTTTCTGCAAGAACCCATGAAATGTTCTTCTGTGCTGCCAGCTGCTGCGCGCTTAAGGACATAGCCGTCATTCCTTATAGATAGATTTACCTGTCTAGTATGCCATTCAGTGACAAAATTCGGCGGTAAAATCAGCAGATAGCGCAATTAATGGCGCTTTTGTGGCTGCTTTGGTGAAAAAAAATGCGAACGGTAAAATAATTCAAATTTCCTCTTGTCACCTCAGAATAACTCCCTATAATGCGCCTCCACTGACACGGAACAACGGCAAACAAGCCGCCGGGTCAGCAGGGTTTCTCCGGAAATTCTGACGGAGAAAAGCGAAAAT
>DKMD01000004.1:1436-18095 GCA_002470465.1 Pluralibacter sp. UBA7423 | reverse complement strand
CAGTGGAGGCGCATTATAGGGGGTAATTCTGAGACGGCAAGTATAAATTCAAAAAAACTTTCTGACCGCTCGCTATTCGTACAACACCGCTTTAATACCACCAATTTCGTCGGTTTTTTAAACAAAAACGAGCCTAAAAAGGCCCGTTTTTGCTTTTGGTCGCTTACTGCACCGCGACAATATGGTCGTCTTTAACCATCAGCCGTACCGTTTTCCCCGGGATCAGCTCTCCGGAAAGGATTTGCTGAGCCAACGGGTTTTCAATCTGCTGCTGGATAGCACGTTTAAGTGGACGCGCCCCATAAACGGGATCGTAGCCATTCGCGCTAAGCAGCTTCAGCGCATCCTCTTCTATATGCACGTCGTAACCACGTTCTTCGAGGCGCTGATACAGACGCTGCAGCTGAATCTTCGCGATCGAAGCGATGTGTTTCTCGCCCAATGGATGGAAGACCACCACCTCATCGATACGGTTGATGAATTCCGGGCGGAAGCTGTGGCTGACAACGCCCAGCACCAGCTCCTTCATATGGCCATAATCCAGCTCACCGAAGCGTTCCTGAATCAAATCGGAACCGAGGTTCGAAGTCATAATCACGACTGTATTACGGAAATCGACGGTTCTGCCCTGCCCGTCCGTCAGACGTCCGTCATCCAGCACCTGCAACAGAATGTTGAACACATCCGGATGCGCTTTCTCAACCTCGTCCAGCAGGATGACGGAATAAGGGCGACGGCGAACCGCTTCTGTCAGATATCCGCCCTCTTCATAGCCGACGTATCCCGGAGGCGCACCGACCAGGCGAGAGACGGAATGTTTTTCCATGAACTCAGACATGTCGATACGCACCATCGCATCGTCGCTGTCGAACATAAAGTTAGCCAGCGCTTTGCAGAGTTCAGTTTTCCCGACGCCTGTTGGCCCAAGGAACAGGAACGAACCGATAGGACGGTTAGGATCCGACAAACCAGCACGACTACGACGAATAGCATTAGATACCGCTTCAACCGCCTCGTTTTGCCCAATCACACGGCTGTGCAGCTCTTGTTCCATGCGCAGCAGTTTTTCACGCTCGCCTTCCAGCATTCTGGCTACCGGAATACCCGTCCAGCGCGCCAGAACATCGGCAATCTCAACATCCGTCACGCGATTGCGCAGCAAACGCATTGTCTTACCTTCGGACTGAGTGGCCATCGCCAGCTGTTTTTCCAGCTCCGGAATTTTGCCGTACTGCAACTCAGACATCCGCGCCAGGTCGCCCACGCGGCGAGCCTGCTCAATGGCGATTTTTGCCTGTTCAAGCTCTGCTTTGATGGTTTGCGTACCGGAGAGTGATGCTTTTTCGGCTTTCCACTCTTCTTCCAGCCCGGAATACTGACGCTCTTTGTCTTCCAGCTCTTCGTTGAGCATATCAAGACGCTTCTGGCTCGCTTCATCGGACTCTTTCTTCAGCGCCTGCTGTTCCAGCTTGAGCTGAATAATACGGCGCTCCAGGCGGTCAAGTTCCTCTGGCTTCGAGTCAATCTGCATTCGGATGCTTGAAGCAGCTTCATCAATAAGGTCAATGGCCTTGTCCGGCAGCTGTCGGTCGGCAATATAGCGATGCGACAAAGTCGCTGCTGCCACGATAGCCGGATCCGTGATTTGCACATGATGGTGCAATTCATAGCGTTCTTTCAGGCCGCGCAGAATCGCAATGGTATCTTCCACGGAAGGCTCCGCCACGAACACTTTCTGGAATCGACGCTCAAGCGCCGCGTCTTTCTCTATGTACTGACGATATTCATCAAGCGTCGTTGCACCGACGCAGTGCAGCTCGCCGCGGGCCAGCGCGGGTTTGAGCATATTGCCGGCATCCATTGCGCCATCAGCTTTACCGGCGCCCACCATCGTGTGCAGTTCGTCGATAAACAGGATGACATTGCCTTCCTGTTTGGCCAGATCGTTCAGGACGCCTTTCAGACGTTCCTCAAACTCACCGCGATATTTTGCGCCCGCCACCAATGCGCCCATGTCCAGCGCCAGCACGCGACGACCTTTCAGTCCTTCAGGCACTTCGCCGTTCACAATACGCTGCGCCAGCCCTTCAACAATGGCCGTTTTACCGACGCCGGGTTCACCAATCAGCACTGGGTTATTTTTGGTACGACGCTGCAGCACCTGAATAGTACGACGGATCTCCTCATCACGACCGATAACCGGATCGAGCTTGCCCTGTTCGGCCCGCTCGGTCAGATCGAGCGTGTATTTCTTTAACGCCTGCCGCTGGTCTTCGGCTCCCTGATCGTTCACGCTTTCACCTCCGCGCATTTGTTCAATCGCCTGAGTCACATTGGCGGTTGTTGCTCCGGCGGTTTTCAACAGGTCGCTCAGCGTGCCACGTGATTCAAGGGCTGCCAGAACGAACAGTTCTGACGAGATAAAGTTGTCGTTTCGTTTTTGCGCCAGCTTGTCGCAAAGGTTCAGCACTCGAACCAGATCCTGAGACGGCTGTACATCACCACCGGTGCCTTCCACCTGCGGTAAACGGCTGAGGGCCTGATCGATGGCCGTGCGCAACTGCCCGGCATTAACGCCAGCAGAGGTTAATAATGGACGAACCGAACCGCCTTCCTGATTCAGAAGTGCGCTCATTAAATGAAGAGGTTCGATGAATTGGTTGTCGTGCCCCAGTGCGAGAGACTGGGCATCGGCGAGAGCAAGCTGGAATTTATTGGTAAGACGATCCAGACGCATAACTCCTCCCATAACAGGTCAATTTTGCTACTGGAGATTAAATGAGGTCATCCCTCAATTATTCAAGGTTAAAGACCTGGACTATGTGAAAAATAAGTCAGCCTTCTGGATCGTCTTGATTCGTTAGGTTATATCAGCCAAATGAAACTTGCCATACGACCGGTCGTCCGATCGCGTCGATAAGAGAAAAAATCATCCTTTTCACTTAGCGTACAGCGTTCACCGCCGAACACCTCAGTCACACCGACGTTTGCCAGACGCTGACGCGCTAACTGATAAATATCGGCGAAATACTTCTCGCCAGCAGGACGGAAAGCGCTGTCCGCTTTCGCATCCTTAGCCATGAAAGCCTCACGGACTTCCGGGCCCACTTCAAAGGCCTGCGGGCCAATAGCCGGGCCGAGCCAGGCCAGAATGTTTTCAGGCTGGTCCTTAAAGTGTGCGACGGTTTCTTCCAGTACGCCATCACATAGCCCGCGCCACCCCGCATGAGCAGCGGCCACTTCCGTACCCGCCTTATTGCAAAAGAGCACCGGCAGACAGTCGGCCGTCATCACTGCGCAAACCAGGCCGGGTTTGTTGCTGTATGAAGCATCAGCTTTTTTGGAAGCGTATTCGCCCCCGGTTAGCGTTAAAACTGCGTTGCCGTGGACCTGTTCAAGCCATACCGGACGTGAAGGGAATGCAGCCGCTTCATAGAAACGACGGCGATTCTCTTCAACATGTTCCGGATTATCACCACAGTGGGCACCAAGGTTCAGCGCGTCGTATGGCGGTAAGCTAACGCCGCCCATTCGCGTGGAGCTGCACGCGCCAACGCCTTCAGGCATTGGCCACTGAGGCACGATAATTTTCGTCATAGCCAGGCAACATCATCCTTGTGTTCTTCGAAATCGGCGCGCATGGCGTCGATCAAATCGACCATATCCTGTGGGATTGGCGCGTGCCATTCCATCTGGATACCCGTGATCGGGTGATAAAGACGAAGCATCGTCGCGTGCAGAGCCTGACGATCGAATTTACGCAGCTCGTTAATGAAAGCTTCTGACGCCCCTTTCGGTGGACGAGGACGCCCGCCGTACAGCTGATCGCCCACCAGCGGGTGAGTGATATGCGCCATATGCACGCGGATTTGATGTGTGCGCCCGGTTTCCAGACGTAAACGCAAACGCGTGTGAATACGGAAGTGTTCCATAATACGATAGTGCGTAACAGCCGGTTTCCCCATCGGGTGAACGGACATATGCGTACGCTTAGTGGGATGGCGGCTGATTGGTTCTTCTACCGTGCCGCCTGCTGTCATGTGGCCAATCGCTACCGCTTCATACTCACGAGTGATCTCACGCAACTGCAGCGCTTCCACCAGACGCGTTTGAGCCGGAACGGTCTTCGCCACTACCATCAGACCGGTTGTGTCTTTATCCAGGCGGTGAACAATACCCGCACGCGGCACATCCACGATGGGCGGATAGTAGTGCAGCAATGCATTCAGAATCGTTCCATCGGGGTTACCTGCCCCCGGATGCACCACCAGATCGCGTGGCTTGTTGATGACAATAATGTCGTCATCTTCATAAACAATATTCAGCGGGATGTCCTGCGGCTCGAAGCGTGCTTCTTCTTCGATTTCGGCATCGATGGAGACCTGTTCTCCACCCAATACTTTCTCTTTCGGCTTGTCGCAAATGACGCCGTTCACCTGCACTCGCTTATCCAGGATCCATTCTTTTATACGCGAACGTGAATAATCCGGGAACATTTCGGCCAAAGCTTGATCTAAGCGTTGACCGAGTTGATTTTCGGATACCGTTGCGGTGAGTTGTACTAGTTGTGCCATAGACAGCTTCTTCGTTTAACGTTGGGTTTTACGGCTTCGCCGTATAATATAGTGTGCTATTGTAGCTGGTCTTAATCGGGAGCAGGAATGATAATCTCCCGCATAAACATTCTGAGGAAAGTCAAAACGTCATGACGCGCATGAAATACCTGGTGGCCCTTGCCACACTGAGCCTGGCTTTGGCGGGTTGCTCCGGTTCAAAGGAAGAGGTGCCTGATAACCCGCCAAATGAAATCTACGCGACTGCTCAACAAAAGTTGCAGGACGGTAACTGGAAACAGGCGATAACGCAACTGGAAGCGCTCGATAACCGCTATCCGTTTGGCCCGTATTCTCAGCAGGTTCAGCTCGACCTGATTTATGCCTACTACAAAAACGCCGATCTGCCGCTGGCTCAGGCTGCTATCGATCGTTTCATGCGCCTTAATCCGACTCATCCGAACATTGACTACGTCATCTATATGCGTGGCCTGACCAACATGGCTCTGGATGACAGTGCTCTGCAGGGCTTCTTCGGGGTTGACCGTTCAGACCGCGATCCGCAGCACGCTCGTGACGCATTCAACGACTTCTCCAAACTGGTGCGTGGCTATCCACAAAGCCAGTACTCTTCCGACGCCTATAAGCGCATGGTGTTCCTGAAAGATCGCCTGGCGAAATACGAGCTGTCGGTCGTGGATTACTACACCGATCGCGGTGCGTGGGTTGCCGTAGTGAATCGCGTGGAAGGCATGCTCCGCGACTTCCCGGACACGCAAGCCACCCGCGACGCATTGCCGAAGATGGAAAAGGCCTACCGCGAAATGCAGATGACCGCGCAGGCCGACAAGGTAGCAAAAATCATCGCCGCCAACAGCAGCAAGACCAGCAGCTGATAGCGCTTCGCCACGAAAAACGGCAGCCCATGAGGCTGCCGTTTTTGTATGCAATTCTGCGTGGCGCTGAACCGGTTTAGCACCAGATCATCCCATCAACTATGGCCCGCTTTTGCCCATTCCTCAAGTATTAAATCCCCTGTTCCTGCCCTGCCTCACAAAATACGCTGACTGACAAAAAGTGACAAAATAACGTGATTTAAATCACACATTTTGACATTAAGAACGGTATGCTGGATTCACCAAGACGGGAAAGACAAGAGGTAAAATTTATGACAATGAACATTACCAGTAAACAAATGGACATTACTCCGGCCATCCGCCAGCACGTCGCAGACCGTCTCACCAAACTTGAAAAATGGCAAACTCATCTGATTAACCCGCACATCATTCTGTCTAAGGAGCCACAGGGTTTTGTTGCCGACGCAACCATGAACACACCAAACGGCCATCTGGTTGCCAGTGCGCGTCATGAGGATATGTATACCGCCATTAACGAATTGATCAACAAGCTGGAAAGGCAGCTCAATAAAGTGCAACACAAAGGGGAAGCACGTCGCGCCAACGCATCGGTGAAAGACGTCAACTTCGTTGAACAAGAGTAATCCTTAACAACTGTGTTAATCCAACGCGCCTTCGGGCGCGTTTTTTGTTACTGCTAACGCGCGAATAAGCCTGGTTTGCGTAGAGGATGTTTTTTACGGTTGACAGCATGAAAACAGTACGGTTACTTTAACTGCCTGTCTCTAAGGAAAACTTGATGAAAACCGTTCCGTTCTTCTTCGCATTCTTTTTTAGCTTCTTTACCTTCCCCTGAACGGGAGGCGTTTCGTCGTGTGATAAAGAATGCGAAGACGAACAATGAGGCCTCCCACACCGGGGGGCCTTTTTTATTGATAACAAGAAAGGCGACATTATGACTGCGGAAAACCCGTTACTGGCTCTGCGCGATAAGATTAGCGCGCTGGATGAAAAGCTGCTTTCTCTGCTGGCCGAGCGCCGGGGGCTGGCGGTAGAAGTAGGCAAAGCAAAACTGCTGTCTCATCGCCCGGTACGCGATATTGACCGCGAGCGCGACCTGCTCGAACGCCTGATTACACTCGGTAAAACGCACCACCTGGATGCGCACTACATCACCCGCCTGTTCCAGCTGATTATTGAAGATTCAGTCCTGACACAGCAGGCGCTGCTCCAGCAGCATCTTAACAAAATTAACCCACACTCTGCCCGCGTCGCGTTCCTGGGGCCAAAAGGCTCTTATTCACACCTCGCGGCGCGCCAGTATGCCGCCCGCCATTTTGAGCAATTTATTGAAAGTGGCTGCGCTAAATTCGCCGACATCTTCAACCAGGTGGAAACCGGACAGGCCGATTACGCCGTGGTGCCTATCGAAAACACCAGCTCTGGCGCCATCAATGACGTCTACGATTTGTTGCAGCACACCAGCCTTTCTATCGTCGGTGAAATGACGATCCCTATCGATCATTGCGTACTGGTGTCCGGCTCGACTGACCTTGATAAGATTGAAACTGTCTACAGCCACCCGCAGCCGTTCCAGCAGTGCAGCCAGTTCCTGAACCGTTATCCGCACTGGAAAATCGAGTACACCGAAAGCACGTCTGCGGCGATGGAAAAAGTGGCAGAGGCCAATTCACCGCACGTGGCGGCACTGGGCAGTGAAGCAGGCGGCGGTTTGTATGGTTTACAGGTGCTGGAACGCAACCTGGCAAACCAGACGCAGAACATCACCCGCTTTGTCGTTCTGGCCCGTAAAGCCATCAACGTCTCCGATCAGGTACCGGCAAAAACCACGCTGCTAATGGCAACCGGGCAACAGGCCGGTGCCCTGGTAGAGGCGCTGTTGGTATTACGTAATCATAATCTGATCATGACTAAGCTTGAGTCACGTCCGATCTACGGCAACCCGTGGGAAGAGATGTTTTATCTGGACGTTCAGGCAAACCTGGAGTCAGAAGCCATGCAGAAGGCGCTGAAGGAGCTGGGCGAGATCACCCGCTCCATGAAAGTGTTGGGCTGCTATCCGAGTGAGAACGTGGTGCCGGTCGACCCGGATTAGGCCTCGATAAACGGTAATTTCTTCATTCCTGCCACCTCAACCGGCAGGGTGAAGATTGCACCGGAAAGGGGATATTGTCTTATCTCCTCAGCGCTCATGTTTTCCCGGGTCGTGGTGATAAACAACGTTTTCATCTCAGGCCCGCCGAAGCAGACCATCGTCGGGCAGCGCACCGGTAAACGATATTCGGCCAGCTGTTCCCCCTCCGGCGAAAATCTTGCCACCCGCCAGCCATCAAACATCGCGCTCCAGTAGCAGCCTTCTTCATCGATAGCTGCACCATCAGGAATACCCTCAGCCGATTGAAACTGACGGAAAATATCGCGCACGCCAGGTTCGCCTTGCTCATCCAACGGCGTGCGGTAAATGACAGCGTTGGGCGTGTCAGACGTATACATCCACTTTTTGTCCACACTGAACGCCAGACCATTAGCACCGTGAATATCGCATTGAATCACTTTCGGTCTGAGATGGTTGTCTACGCGAACCAGCAATGCACCGTTATAGTCGCCCGGCCCCCAGAACGTCCCTGCGTAAAACCGCCCATCGCGATCGGTGCCACCGTCATTAAACCTTGCCAGCTCAGCATTACTGGGGTTATCGCAAATTTTACGCACCAGCAGACCATGTTTATCACTGAGCCAAATGGCGCTACGCAGCGCGACGATAAATCCGCCTCTTTCGCGCAGTGAAAAACAGCCGACCTCTTCCGGAAACTGCAATACCTGATGCTCACCGCTTGCCAGATCGTAGCGGTGGATTTCACATTCGAGGATATCGGCCCAGTAAAGCGCCTGTTCGGCTTCGCTCCAGGTCGGACATTCCGGCAAATGGCCGGCGTAATCGAACAACACTTCAGGCTGCGGCATGGTGATTTCCCTGTGAAAAAAAAGCCAGCGGGTTTCCCCTCTGGCTTTCGAGTATAAAACACTTTTTTACTGTCGACTGTCGTTTGCCTGGCGTAACAGCGTCCGGCTTTCGCTCTGGAAGCGCTGTGCGTAATCACCAAACCAGTGTTCCACTTTACGGAAGCTGTCGATAAAGGCCTGTTTATCGCCCTGCTCCAGCAGACCAATCGCCTCCCCAAAGCGTGTGTAGTACCGCTTGATAAGCTGAATATTGCTTGGCGAAGACATGATAATGTCAGCATACAGCTGCGGATCCTGGGCAAACAGACGCCCGACCATCGCCAGCTCCAGCCGGTAAATCGGCGATGAGAGCGCCAGAAGCTGTTCCAGCTGGACGTTCTCTTCAGCCAGATGCAAACCATAGGCAAACGTGGCGAAATGGCGCAGCGCCTGGATAAACGCCATATTCTGGTCATGCTCCACCGCGCTGATGCGATGCAGCCGCGCGCCCCAAACCTGAATCTGCTCCAGGAACCACTGATAGGCTTCCGGCTGACGACCGTCGCAGTACACCACAACCTGCTTCGCCAGGCTTCCGCTATCCGGACCGAACATCGGGTGCAGCCCGAGCACCGGGCCATTGTGTGCCGCCAGCATCGCCTGTAACGGCACGGCTTTCACCGAGGCCAGGTCAACCAGAATGCAGTCGTCCGGAAGCGCTGGCAGCTTCTCAATGATCTGTGCCGTCGCGTGGATTGGCACGCTGACGATAACCATACCCGCATCGGCCACCAGCTCTTCTGCACGCGCCCAGTCCTCTTTCTCGAGGATTCGCACCTGATAGCCTGACAGCATGAGCATCTTCTCGAACAGACGCCCCATTTGCCCCCCCCCGCCGACAATGACTACAGGACGCAGCTGCGGGCAAAGCGTTTTGAAGCCTTTGTCGTTTTCGCTTGAGTAGGACTCGCGCATCACCCGACGCAGGACATCTTCGATAAGATCCGGTGGCACACCCAGCGCGGCCGCCTCTTCGCGGCGAGACGCCAGCATGGATGCCTCACGCTCAGGGACATAAATCGGCAAGCCATATTGACTTTTCACCTCGCCGACTTCGGCCACAAGCTCCAGACGGCGCGCCAGCAGATCCAGCAGCGCCTTATCGACTTCATCTATTTGATCGCGTAGCGCGGTCAGTTCAGCAACCATAAATTCCTCTTACGCCAGACGAGCCGCCAGCTGGCCACGCAGATCTTTATCGAGCTCACGCAGCAGCGCATCCGTCGTCTCCCAGCTGATGCAAGCATCCGTCACCGAAACGCCGTACTTCATATCGCAGCGAGGCTGTTCGGAAGACTGATTACCTTCATGAATGTTACTTTCAATCATCAGGCCGATAATGGAACGGTTGCCGTCTTTAATCTGCGCAACCACGGATTCTGCCACCGCGGGCTGACGGCGGTAGTCTTTGTTGGAGTTACCATGGCTGCAATCTACCATCAGCGCTGGTTTCAGTCCCGCCTGTTCCATCTCTTTTTCGCACTGTGCGACATCTGCCGGGCTGTAGTTTGGCGCTTTGCCGCCGCGCAGGATCACATGGCCGTCAGGGTTCCCCTGAGTCTGCAACAGGCAAACCTGCCCGGCCTGGTTGATGCCGACGAAACGGTGCGGCATCGCAGCGGCGCGCATGGCGTTGATTGCCGTTGCCAGGCTGCCATCGGTTCCGTTTTTGAAGCCAACCGGCATGGAAAGACCAGAAGCCATTTCTCGGTGCGTCTGCGATTCGGTGGTACGAGCACCGATTGCAGACCAGCTGAACAGATCGCCAAGGTACTGCGGGCTGTTAGGATCCAGCGCTTCGGTTGCCAGCGGCAGCCCCATGTTAACCAGCTCCACCAGCAGGCGACGCGCAATTTTCAGACCGCCTTCAACATCAAACGAGCCATCCATATGCGGATCGTTAATCAGACCTTTCCACCCCACGGTAGTACGTGGTTTTTCAAAATAGACGCGCATCACCAGGTAGAGGCTATCGCTGACCTCTGCGGCAAGGGCTTTAAAACGACGAGCGTATTCAATCGCAGCTTCCGGATCGTGAATGGAGCACGGCCCGCATACCACCAGCAGGCGCGGATCGCGACCGGCGATGATATTGGAAATGGTCTGACGGGATTCAGCAATCTGGGCCTCCTGAGCGGCATTCAGCGGGAATTCCGCTTTCAGCACTTCAGGGGTGATCAGAACGTGTTCGTCGGCGATATGTACGTTGTTCAGCGCGTCTTTTTGCATGATGGCGATCCTGTATAGCTCGTTTGCGATAGTTTGGTTTCCTCATTGAGGATGTGTCTACATTACCACACACGGTAAAGATTTCAATCCATAATTCGTAAATATAAATTTACATCAGGCCATTTCTCGCATTTATCTTGCTTTTTATTGTAAACAAAACATTCCACTCGCGATAGGCATCGAACAGGCTATGCTGAAAATACCTGTTCAGGAGATGCTCATGAAACCCATTCTGTGCGCGCTATTACTGCTTTTACTAAACGGATGCCAGCTTGATCCCTACGCGGATCTGCCAAAAAGCGCCACGGACTGGTACGGCGAAGGTATCGACGACGGGCGAAGCGGCATCACCGCCCGCAGCGAAGCACAGCTGGCTAACGACCTTAACGATCCCAAAGTCGATCGCCACATCTATCTGAAAGGTTATGCCATTGGCCTGGAAGATATCTGCCAGACGCACCTGCTTTTTGGCTGGGGCGTTTCCGGCAAAATATTTCCCGAAGGCTGCGATTCCAGACCCGATGCCACCGCGCTGCGGGAAGCCTGGCAAAAAGGGATGAATGAAGGTGCGCAATCCAACAGGCTGAATTAATCGTTATCTTAATTAGCCTGAAAATAATATAGCCAGCGTTTCTTCCGGAATGTATTAAGGGCGCTAATGACTGGTTGTATGAATAATGTTAGTCTTCATATAACTTACATGAATGTTTTAACTCTGGATGCGTGGCAACCTTTCGTGAGCACCCGGTGGCGATGTGTTTTATGCCAGCCAATGCTGGCACTGGTATTTCTGTCCCCCGTGACGCCGGTATTTGCAGCACCTGCCGGGCAGGATAGTGCTGTCCGCGAAATCGTCTCGGGGATTGTTAGCTACACGCGCTGGCCGGCGCTCAATGACAAGCCAACCCTCTGTATTTTCTCAAGTTCTGCTTATGTTTCCGCCCTGCAAAAAGGCGATGCAGAGACCAGGCCTTATAACCCGGTTACGGTACAGAATGAACAGGAAGCATTAGCCTCCCGCTGTGATGCCCTCTATTTTGGACTCGAATCCCCCGAAAGCCAGCAGGCGATCGTTCGTCAGTTTGCATCACACCCTTTGCTCACCCTTTCAGAACAGAATCCAGACTGTGCGATTGGCAGCGCCTTTTGCCTGCAAATCCGTCCCCAGAGAGTCACGTTTTCCGTCAATCTTGATGCACTTTCAAGAAGTGGCGTCAGGGTCAATCCTGACGTATTAATGCTTGCCCGGAATAAAGAACATGAATAAGGATTTCTCCGCCGCGCAGCGCCCGACGTTTAAAAGAACTTTACGGCGAATCAATATGACCAGCATCGTGATTACGATGACGCTGGCCTGGCTGATGCTGTGCGTTGTTTCCGTGGTTTCGCTGAAGCAATATGCACAGAAGAACCTCGAGCTGACCGGTGCCACGCTGAGTCACACGATTGAAGCTGCATTGGTGTTTCGTGATGAAACAGCCGCCACGGATACGCTGGCATCGCTGGGCAAACAGGGCCAGTTTGCCCGGGCCGACGTGTTCGATAAGCGCGACCAGCTTTTTGCCCACTGGACCTATGAAAGTGAAGCCAGCAGCGAGCGCTTTAACCTGATGATCAGCCACTGGCTGTTCCCAAGCCCGACTACCCAACCGGTAATACACAATGGCGATGTTATTGGGCAAATCAGACTTACCGCCCGCGACAGCCTGATAAGCCATTTCATCTGGACGTCGCTTGCCGTCCTGACCACCTGTATCTTGCTGGCAACGGCAGCAGCAATGGTGATTTCGCGTCATCTTCATGCCGATGTTGTGAACGCGCTACAAAATATTGCTGATGTGGCGCATGACGTGCGTACCAACCGCAATTTTTCCCGTCGCGTACCGGAAGAGCGTATTGAAGAGTTTCATCGTTTTGCTCAGGACTTCAACAGCCTGCTGGATGAAATGGCACAGTGGCAGCACTCGCTGCAGGCAAAAAACGATCAGCTTCTGCAAACGGCGATGCACGATCCGCTGACCGGCCTGCCCAATCGCGCGTCCTTCCGCACTCATATTAATGCCCTGATGGCCGACCCTGCCGCCAAATCCGGCTCTGCCCTGCTGTTTATGGATGGGGATGACTTCAAATACATCAACGATACCTGGGGTCATACTGCCGGGGATTACGTCCTGATTGAAACGGCCCTGCGTCTGGTTGAATTCAGCGGCAAGGCCCATCACGCCTTCCGTCTGGGGGGAGATGAATTCGCCATTCTGCTCAGCAATATCAGCGATGAGCTCCAGGTTCAGCGGCTGTGCGGCGAGCTGGCACAGCGCTTTACCCCGGCTATGAGCATGCATAACGGTCATATGACCCCTTTTTCACTGAGTATTGGTTATGCCCTGACTGCTGAACATAGCAGCGTGGAAACGCTGCTGGAGCAGGCTGATAAAAAAATGTACCTGATGAAGAATCAGCGTACGAGGACACTGTCGTCATGAATAAGGAATTCACTATGCTTAAGCGCTTTGCCGCTCCCGCCCTGCTTGCCGCCTTTCTTTTAAGCGGCTGCCAGGCGCCACAGGGAAAATTCTCTCAGGAACAGATTACGGAAATGAAGCACTGGGGGTTCAGTGAAAGCGACGGCGACTGGTCTTTAGGGCTTTCAGACAAAATCCTGTTCGACACCAACGATTATCAACTCAAACCTGAGAGCCGCCAGCAGATCCAGACCATGGCTTCACGCCTTGCCGCTACCGGGTTGACGCATGCCCGCATGGACGGGCACACGGATAATTATGGCGAAGATGGCTATAACGAAGCGCTGTCGCTTAAGCGCGCCGATCGCGTGGCAGACGCCTGGGCGGAAGGCGCGCATATTCCACGCGCCAACCTCACTACTCGCGGGCTTGGGAAGAAATATCCTGTCGCAAGCAACAAAACCTCACAGGGCCGCGCCGAAAATCGCCGTGTGACGGTGGTCATCAGCGAGCCCTGATCCGCCTTACTCTACGGACTCTGCTACAGCTGCTGCGCTTGCCATCCGCCAGCGCAGCACGTCCACAGCGACAAACAGCAACAGACTCACGCCCAGAACGGGCATCGCAACGCCGAGCAAAATCGCCAGCACGATGACCGCGACTCGTCCTCGCCCGGCCAGATCGCACCAGCTTTGCGTCAGCGTCATTAGCGGATTATAAGTCGCTGGCAGAGGGCGGCGGACCCACCAAAGACGATAGCCCACGATAATCATCACGCATAGCGCCGTACCAAACGCGATCAGCAGGATCTGGTTCACCACGCCAAACAGCAAACCCATATGGAAATCCACGCCCCAGCGCGTCAGCTTAGCCATTAACGGGAAGTCTGCAAAACGGGTGCGATCGACAATCTGCATCTTTGCCGCATCGATCGCGACAGCATCCACCTGAGTCGGCCATCCGCGATCGATTTCCGTCACGGTCCAGGCCTTATCCTGACTTTTGGCGGGCCTGATTTCGAGTCTGCTTGCCACAATTCCGTTACGCTGAGCCAGACGGAGAACGGCATCAAACTTCGTCAAATCCAGTGGCATCATCATTGGCATATTCATCCCTGCATGATGTTCAGCATGCGGATCCCTGGTCATGGCCTGCCCGTTGAGCTGCGTATTCACCTGCGGCGTCATCCAGTTTAAGGCAGCACGAAGCTTATCCACGTTCCCGCCGGCCCATTGCGACCAGGTCAGCCCCGTCGCGGAGAAGAGCAGCATTCCCCCCAGCAGGAGCCAGCCAAGCGTCACGTGCAGGCGACGGTTATTCTGCACGCGATTATTAAGCCGCCTTTTCGGACGAGTGAAAAACCATAGCGCAATCCCGCCACACGCGGCGAACCACATCCAGGATGCCGCAAGCTCGCTGTAGAGACGCCCTATGTTGCCCAATAACAGAGAACGATGAGCATAATCAATCCACTGGCGCAGCGGCAAAATCCCACTGGTTCCATAGACCGTCATATCGCCCTTCACGGCAAGCGTTACGGGATCGATAAACAGCGCCCGGCTTTCCGATTCCCCAAGGGTGGGATCGCTGAACATCACGCGCGTTGTCTCACCTGGCGTGAGTGAAGGTCGTACGGCATAAAGCGCTAAGGGCCGATCGAGGGTCGCTTGCGCAACGCGGATTTGTTCCGCCAGGGAATGCGCTTGCCCGCTTTTTTCCGCGGTAAGGGCATCATGCCAGAGGAGACTTTCCAGCTGCGGCGTCGCGACATAGAGCGTGCCGGTCAGTGCCGCCACGAAGATAAACGGCCCGACAAACAGGCCAACGGCAAAATGAAGACGGCGCAGCAGAGTGATCCATGCCGCGCGAAGGGTGCAGGTTGTCATACTTTTCCTTTTTAAAAGCAAATCGAGAACGTGGCGCAATGCGCCCATTCTTTTATGTGATTAGCAGGTAAAAGCAGAACAACGCGGCGGCGCGCGCGGGTGGGGAGTCAACCATGGGAAGAAGTGCCAGATATAAACGCCGGGCCGCGGCGGTCGCTGGCGAATACGCAATAGCAGAGCACATACCAGCGCCAGAAGCGCGAGCATCAGCCCCGGTACGTGCGCCAGCAGGACGCAGTAACCGCAAGCCTCGGCATGGTCAGCAGGAGCAGGTATCGCACCTGGATCTTCATGATGCTCGCTCATCACCGACATATCATGATGCATCATGCCCGGCATCGCGCTCATCGGGTCTTTTTGCAGGGAAACCGAGATAAGCGGAGCAACAAGAATCAACGCCATAGCAAACAGCGCGAACCAGGCCGCGGTGCGTTTGCTGCGATTACGTTGAATTACGTGCTGTGCCATCTGTCCCCCTGAGCGGAGACATTGTAATTGATTAACGCCATAACGGTTAAACCATTGTGACGCAAATGACGTATCTGATGCAGCACCAGCTACTTTTTCCGTGTGGCTGAAAAGAGCGCGACGGTGCCTTCAACGCTGATACTGACGTCCGCAAAATATGCCGAGAGTATTTCTCTTAACCCCGCTTCCGAGTCATTGCTGTTGGAGAAAATCCCTTTGCGGTTATAAATCCCCATCAGTTTGCGGCCAAAAGCGTTGTGTTCAACGCCATCCCCAAGAATGGTGGCACCATAAAGTACACCGTTGTCAGTCAAGGCATGAGCAGCATTCCGGATAACAATGCCTTTATCCGACATTGTCCCAGGCAGACAGTGAAGTAAGTAAAACATAGACACAGAGTCGAACTGATTGTGGCAGGATGCATCATACGGGGCAAAAACGTCATGATTGATCCTGCGATCGATCCTTGCATCGCCAGCTCTTGCGGATGCTGTATCCAGGCTGGTTTTGTTCAGATCCATCAGGGAGATAGCGCAGTCCTTTGGAGCATGGGTCAGGTAAAATCCAGTGCCGACGCCGATGTCCATGTGCTTCTTGCTGAGGTTACGCAAGAAATGCGGGACTAAATGCTCTTCCGTTGGGCATTTCCAGGCAAACTGGTTGGAAACACTCAACACCCACCAGTCATAGAGCTTGAGGGTTACTGGGGTATAAACACGGGCACCTTTGTCTGTGCTTCCATTCATTGATTTCACCACGTAATAATTTTAAAAGTGAATTAAATCAATAATCCCTATGATTGACAAGGAGTTGTGAACTTAACTTATTCTGATTTCTACGCTGGTTGTTGCAGTCCATGAATCAGCTCGTCAACGGCAGGACAAGCCATGCTTTGCGAGCATAAAAAAGGGCCAGCCTTTCGGCCAGCCCTTTTTAACTTGGATGTCGCTTAAGCGAATCTTAGTTAAGACGCTCTTTGATACGAGCAGACTTACCAGTACGCTCACGCAGGTAGTACAGTTTAGCTTTACGAACGGCACCACGGCGTTTAACAGCAATGCTGTCAACAACTGGAGAGTGAGTCTGGAAGACACGCTCAACGCCTTCGCCGTTGGAAATTTTGCGAACAGTGAATGCAGAGTGCAGACCGCGGTTACGAATAGCGATAACCACGCCCTCA
>DKMD01000004.1:0-1317 GCA_002470465.1 Pluralibacter sp. UBA7423 | reverse complement strand
TCTTATCCTGGGTAAACTGATATTTGGGGGCTTACGCCTCACCATCATGTTTATGTTGCTCTAGCGCATGTTCCTGTTGGAACGCGGCCAGCAACCTTGCTTGCTCTTCAGTCAGAGCCAGGTTTTCCAGAAGTTCAGGTCTTCTCAGCCAGGTCCGGCCCAGCGACTGCTTCAGACGCCAGCGACGTATCTCGGCATGGTTGCCTGACAGTAACACTGCCGGAACATCCATCCCTTCCAACACTTCAGGGCGAGTATAGTGTGGGCAGTCCAGCAACCCGTCAGCAAAGGAATCTTCCGTTGCTGATGCTTCATGGCCCAGAACGCCCGGTATAAACCGGGAGACGGAGTCAATCAGCGTCATTGCCGGTAACTCACCACCGCTGAGAACGTAATCGCCGATAGACCACTCTTCGTCAATCTCGGTCTGAATTACGCGCTCATCTATCCCTTCGTAGCGACCGCACACCAGAATCAACTTCTCACTGGTAGCCAGTTCGCTGACGCCCGCTTGATCAAGCTTGCGTCCCTGAGGTGAAAGATAAATCACCTTCGCGCCTTCACCTGCCGCGGCTTTTGCTGCATGAATGGCATCCCGCAAGGGTTGCACCATCATTAACATTCCCGGTCCGCCGCCGTAAGGACGATCGTCCACGGTACGGTGCCGGTCATGAGCGAAATCTCGAGGACTCCAGCTCTGAATGCTCAGCAGGCCATTTTTTACTGCCCGGCCAGTTACCCCGTAGTCGGTAATCGCACGAAACATCTCTGGAAAAAGGCTAACAACACCAATAAACACAGCCCATCTCCATCACGTCGTCTTTTACCGGTAATCCGGAGGTTTTAAAAACCAGGATCCCAATCTACTTCAATAGTTTGAGTAGTGAGATCGACTTTCTTGATAACCTGCCCATCGAGGAACGGAACCAACCGCTCCTTGATGCCAAACGCATCTTTCAGGTTTGCCTTAATGACGAGAACGTCATTGGACCCGGTTTCCATCATGTCAATGACTTTACCGAGACTGTAGCCTTCAGTGGTCACTACCTGGCAGCCCATCAGGTCTTTCCAGTAGTAGGTACCGTCGTCAAGCGCAGGCAGCTGTGAGGAATCCACGACAATTTCGCAATTGGTCAGCAGATTCGCCGCATCCCGATCGTCAACGCCTTTCAGCTTGATGATCAGATCCTGATTGTGGTGACGCCAGCTTTCCAGCTCGACTTCTTGCCACTGACCCGCCTTCTGGATAAACCAGGGCTGATAGTCAAAAATGCTTTCGGCGTCTTCGGTGGAGGAAAACACTCTGAGCCAACCACG
>DKMD01000024.1 GCA_002470465.1 Pluralibacter sp. UBA7423 | reverse complement strand
GGAGGCGCATTATAGGGATCCCATTTTTTTGCACAACCCTTTTTTTCGATCTTTCTTCTGATAGCTGTTTTTTCATTCTTTTTGTTGAGATCCCATACGATCTGCTGTTTTTTTGAGGTGTGAATCCCCTCTGAAAGGCCGATAATGAGCCACATTACCTGCAATTCGTCCTATAGAGGTTTTCATGTCTGCAAACATTCGTTCCTATAAAAACCTGACACCCACGATCGGTCAGCGCGTTATGGTCGATTCCACCAGCGTGATTATCGGCGATGTCCGCCTTGCGGATGATGTCGGCATATGGCCACTGGTCGCGATCCGCGGTGACGTAAACTATGTTGCTATCGGCGCCCGCACGAATATCCAGGACGGCAGCGTGCTACACGTTACCCACAAGTCTTCTTATAACCCGGAAGGTAACCCGCTAATTGTGGGTGAAGACGTTACGGTAGGACACAAAGTCATGCTGCACGGCTGCACCATTGGAGATCGGGTACTTGTTGGTATGGGATCGATATTGCTCGATGGAGTAGTTGTCGAAAATGACGTGATGATCGGCGCTGGTAGTCTGGCGCCTCAAAATAAGCGCCTGGAGAGTGGCTACCTTTATCTTGGTAGCCCAGTGAAGCAGATTCGTCCGTTGAAAGAGGCGGAGCTTGAGGGTCTCAGGTATTCAGCGAATAACTATGTAAAGTGGAAAGATGAGTATCTCGCTCAGGAGAGCCAGATCCAGCCCTGATCGTCTTCTTTTTGGTTGCAGATCGCCTGCTCAGCTTCATCTTCTAAATCCCAGCGATGCAGACGAAAGCTCTCGACCCAAAACTCTGGCGCATCCCCACCAAAGCGATGCGCCAGTGCTTCTGCCGACAATGCACAGGTGACCTGAAACCCATTAACCAGCGCCGGGAAGCAGAGAGACTGATTTGCGTCGTCCCATTCTTCACGATCGGGAAACAGGATCGCCTGATTCACAAAGACAGTTCCTTTTTCAGTGCCTCAATGACAGGGGCAATTTCTGGCATAACGCCGTGCCATAAAAGCACCGCATGCGCGGCCTGAGCCACCAGCATCCCCAGCCCATCCTCGCAGTGTTTTGCACCATGCTGTTCGCACCACTTCAAAAAAGGCGTACTTCCTTTCTGATAGAACATGTCGTAGCAACGCACGTTCATATTGATGATGGCATTCGGGATCGCCGGAACGTTTCCACCGATGCCGCTGGACGTTGCATTGATGATCAAATCGAACGTTTCGCTCTGCAGTGAATCCATTGCCAGAGCACGAATGCTGCCGGTGTGGGCGAAGATCGCGGCCAGCTCCTGTGCGCGGGCAAAGGTACGGTTAGTCACAGTAACAGCACAGTCCAAGGATAAAAGCGGCAGCAATACTCCACGCGCCGCGCCGCCAGCACCTATCAGCAAAATACGATAGCCCGGTTTGATCAGATCCAGTCGTTCCAGATCGCTAAGCAACCCTATTCCATCGGTGTTATCACCCAGCAGCCGCCCATCTTCCAGCCGCTTCAGCGTATTCACCGCCCCGGCGAGCGCAGCCCGCTCGGTGAGTTCATCCGCTCTGGCGAAAGCTTCCTCTTTAAAAGGCACGGTGACGTTGCAGCCTTTGCCTCCTTCAGCAAAAAACCTGTTCAGCGTTTCAGTAAACGCCTCCAACGGCGCAAGCACTCGTCCGTAAGGATGTTCGATGTTCAACTGCCGGGCAAATTGCTGATGAATAAAAGGCGATTTGCTGTGGGCAATGGGGTTGCCGAATACGGCGTACTGTTCCATATGATTATCCCTGGCGGAAAAGTTCGCCCGTCAGGGCATCCCGGATTTCGGAAGGGTTAAGGCGACCGCCGGTTTCGCCTTTAACAACCGGGAAGGATTCGCCGAACTGAGCAACGACTTCTTCGACGTTGCGGCATGGCTCCTGCCCGCTCAGGTTCGCACTTGTTGAAACAAGTGGTTTACCGTAAGCCTGGCACAGCTCAACCACCAGCGGATGATCAGTGACGCGAACAGCCAGAGTGTCGAATCGGCCGGTCAACCAGCGGGGCGTTGACGCTCTTGCCGGAAAGACAAAAGTGACAGGCCCAGGCCAGCGCGAAAAGACCGTTTCTCGTTGGCTGTCTGTTAATACTGAATCATCTATATAAGGTTTGAGCTGCTCAAAACTCGCCGCAATAAGGATAAGTCCTTTTTCTACTGGCCTCTGCTTAAGCTCCAGCAAACGCATAACAGCAGTTTCACTGTCCGGATCGCAGCCGACACCGAAAACAGCTTCAGTGGGATAAGCGATGACTTCTTTATTATTGAGCGCTTCGAGAGCTTTCAAAACGCTTAGTTCATGCAGGTGACTGTTCACTGATTTATTCCGCCGATATCGGCTTTCCACATTGTTTACTGGCGCAATAGAGCTTAACGCCTTGTGCCGTTTTCTTTTCGATAAGTAGCGGATAGTGGCACTCAGGGCACTCTCCCACCACCGGTTTGAAATTCAGAGCGAACTGGCAATCGGGATAACGATCGCAGGAATGAAAGGTTTTGCCATAGCGTGAGCGACGCTGAACAAGATGACCTTGATGGCATTGCGGGCAGGCGATAGACGTCTCATCAGGTTTATCAATAAGCTCGGTGTGTTCGCAGACGGGATACTGGCTACACCCTATGAACATGCCAAAACGCCCCTGACGAAGCACCATTTCCGCACCACAAACCGGGCAAAGCTGGCCTTCCAGAACTTTCACGATATGTCCGTCCGCCTGGCTTTTCAGGGGACGAACATAATCGCATTCCGGGTAATGGGAACAACCGAGAAACGGCCCGTGCTTACCGGACCGGATAATGAGCTCGGCCCCGCACTGTGGGCAGGGCTCGTTTTTAGGCACCGAAAACAGTGCAGATTTAGCCATAACAACTCTTTTCGCTGCGCAAGGGAATCAGTGCAGCATACCTTCATTTACTTCGAAGAGTAATTCTTCCATCTGCTGATAGGCATTTTCACAGCCCGGAATATTAAACAGCACCATCAGGATGACCCATTTCAGATCCTCCAGCTCAAACTCTGTGGCATCCAGCGCCATGACGCGTTCGATGACCATTTCACGCGTTTCGAGGTTTAGCACCTGAATCTGCTCCAGGAATAACAAGAATCCCCGGCAACTGGCATCCAGCCGTTGGCACTCATCTGCAGTATAAATGCGGACAGAGAGTGGATCCGAAGCCAGCTGCATCGGCTCTGCGAGCCCTTCCTGATAATCAGCCAGCTTTTCCAACCACAGCAGTGCGTTGTAGATATCTTCCCGATCGAAACCGGCATCGGTTAAATCCCGCGTCAGTTTATCCTGGTCCACCCGCATCTCTGCTTCGTTATGGATGTAAGTCTCAAATAAATACATCAGTACGTCGAACATGGCATGCCCTCCTTAATCGGACATAGCCGCCGGGTACAGCTGCGATCCACCCTGCTAACTCCAGTTCGAGTAGCTGAGCTACGGTTACTGGCACAGGTTGGCCGGCACGTTCAGCGACAACGTCAACAGGTGTTACCTCATCTCCTACGTTAGCCAGGAGCTCCGGAAATGGCAATGCTGCAAACTCCGTATCCGGGGAATAATTTGATTTTTCAGGCTCATCTGGCAGCGGATAGCGCCCGAATTGCAAATTTTCCATGATGTCCTCTATCGTCGTCACAGGAACAGCTCCCTGTTTAATCAGCCAGTGCGGGCCTTCCGATCCGGGGTTGCCCAGCGGACCTGGAATGGCAAAGACTTCACGACCTTGCTCCAGCGCGGTACGGGCAGTCACCAGAGAACCACTTTTCGGTGCCGCCTCCACCACTAAAACACCGTAGCTGAGGCCACTGATGATTCGATTTCGGCGAGGGAAATTGGCAGGAAAGGGGAGCTGGTTCAGCGGGAATTCGCTAACCAACGCGCCGCCATTTTCAAGAATACGCTGAGCCAGGGCGGCATGCCGACGCGGATAGGTATGAAAGAGGCCGTTTCCGAGCACAGCAATGGTTTTTCCATGAACATCCAGCGCGGCCCTGTGTGCTATTCCATCAATGCCGAGCGCCATACCGCTGGTCACCGTCAGGCCTTTTCGGGCAATAGCCTCACTAAGGATGCGCCCCCAGCGCTCCCCATACCAGGAATGGTGACGGCTGCCGACAATGGCGATTTGTGGAGACAAGAGTAACTGCGGATCCCCCGCGACAAACAAAGCCCCAGGGTAATCGACGGTCGCTTTTAGAGTGGAAGGATAACCGGCATGATCCGCCGTCAGTAAGTGGTGCCCGGGATGTGTTAGCCAGGCAAGCATCTCATTCAGCACCCGCCCGGAAAACGAGAAAAAGTGTTTTACCTGGGCCGTAGAAAACCCCTGATTGCGCAAAAAACCTGCGTCTACTGAACCAGCTGAAATGAGTCTTTTTGCCAGCTCGCACATCGTATTGCCGTATAACCCATTGACCGCCATCAGGCGGATCCAGATCTCCGTGGGCGCCATCCTTTTCCCCTTGCCACAAGCTGTCTCGTCAATCTTTGCGATTGGTCAGTGATGCTGTCAATCAGAGGGGGTTTTGTCTAGAATAGAGGTAATAATCTTTCCAACTCCTGAACACAACTCTGGATAATTATGTCAGTTTTGCAAGTGTTACATATTCCGGACGAGCGCCTTCGCAAAGTCGCTGAGCCGGTTAAAGAAGTGAATGCCGACATTCAGCGTATCGTCGATGATATGTTCGAAACCATGTACGACGAAGAAGGCATTGGCCTGGCCGCAACGCAGGTCGATATCCATCAGCGCATCATCGTGATTGATGTTTCCGAAGATCGTGCCGACCAGCTGGTATTGATTAACCCCGAGCTGCTGGAAAAGAGCGGTGAAACCGGCATCGAAGAAGGCTGCCTGTCTATTCCTGAGCAGCGTGCTCTGGTTCCACGTGCCGAGCGAGTTAAAATTCGCGCGCTGGACCGCAATGGCAAGCCGTTCGAACTCGAAGCCGATGGCCTGCTGGCAATCTGCATTCAGCACGAGATGGACCATCTGGTAGGCAAACTGTTCATCGACTATCTCTCTCCGCTGAAACAGCAGCGTATTCGCCAGAAAGTTGAAAAACTGGATCGCCTGAACGCTCGCGCTTAAGGATAAGAATTAACGTGTCAGAATCACTTCGCATTATTTTTGCCGGTACTCCTGACTTTGCTGCGCGTCATCTTGACGCGCTGTTGTCGTCTGGGCACCAGATCGTGGGCGTATTTACCCAACCAGACCGTCCCGCCGGCCGCGGTAAAAAGCTGATGCCGAGCCCCGTCAAAGTGCTGGCAGAAGAAAAAGGTCTGCCGGTTTTCCAGCCCGCCTCGCTTCGCCCGCAGGAAAACCAGCAGCTCGTTGCCGAGCTCAACGCCGACGTTATGGTAGTGGTAGCGTATGGTCTGATCTTACCGAAAGCCGTTCTTGATATGCCACGTCTCGGCTGCATTAACGTTCATGGTTCACTGCTGCCACGCTGGCGTGGTGCTGCGCCAATCCAGCGTTCCCTCTGGGCGGGTGATGCACAAACGGGCGTCACGATCATGCAGATGGACGTTGGGCTTGATACCGGTGATATGCTCTATAAGCTCGCCTGCCCAATCACGGCAGAAGACACCAGCGGCTCGCTGTACGACAAGCTGGCTGAGCTCGGTCCACAAGGGTTGATCGAAACCCTGAAGCAGTTGGCGGAAGGCACAGCTAAACCTGAAGTTCAGGACGAAGCGCTGGTCACACACGCCGAAAAGCTCAGCAAAGAAGAGGCTCGCGTTGACTGGTCACTTTCGGCTGAACAGCTTGAACGTAATATCCGGGCCTTTAATCCATGGCCAATGAGCTGGCTGGAGATTGATGGTCAACCGGTTAAAGTATGGCAAGCCACAGTTATTCACGCAGACACTGCGGCAGAGCCAGGCACGATCGTCGATGCCAACAAGCAAGGCATCCAGGTTGCAACCGCGCGTGGGATCCTGAATCTGCAGTCGCTTCAGCCTGCGGGAAAAAAGGCCATGAGCGTACAGGATCTTCTGAATTCACGTCGGGAGTGGTTTATTCCCGGCAACCGTCTTGCCTGACGGTTTCTTACTTTCAGCCCGGTTATACCGGGCCTTTTCATTTTTATGCTTATGAAAAAAAATACAAATTTACGTAGCCTTGCCGCTCAGGCTATCGAACAGGTCGTTGAGAAAGGCCAGTCGCTGAGCAATGTTTTGCCGCACCTGCAAAACAAAGTTGCCGATAAAGATCGTGCCCTGCTGCAGGAACTGAGTTTTGGCGTGCTGCGTACTCTGCCGCAGCTGGAGTGGCTCATCAAAAAATTGATGGAACGCCCCATGACGGGCAAACAGCGTACCGTCCACTTTCTACTGATGGTTGGCCTTTATCAGCTTCTGTATACCCGCATTCCAGCCCACGCGGCGCTGGCGGAAACGGTTGAAGGTGCAGTAGCCATCAAGCGCCCGCAGCTGAAAGGGCTGATCAACGGTGTACTGCGCCAGTTTCAGCGTAATCAGGAAGCCCTGTTAGCCGAATTTGCCGGGACGGAAATGCGCTTCCTGCACCCTTCCTGGCTGGTGAAACGTATTCAAAAAGCTTATCCGCAGCAGTGGCAAGCCATCCTTGAGGCCAACAACCAGCGCCCACCTATGTGGCTGCGCGTTAACCGCAACCATCACTCACGTGATGCATGGCTCGCATTGCTGGAAGCATCCGGAATGAAAGGCTTTACGCATCAGGACTACCCTGACGCTGTGCGCCTGGAAACGCCGACGTCGGTAATGGCACTGCCCGGCTTTGCCGAGGGCTGGGTCACCGTGCAGGACGCTTCTGCCCAGGGCTGCATGAACTATCTGACGCCTAAAAATGGCGAAGAGATCCTCGATTTGTGCGCGGCACCGGGCGGGAAAACGACCCATATTCTTGAAGTCGCCCCCAAAGTGAGCGTACTGGCCGTCGACGTTGATGAGCAGCGCCTGACTCGCGTCTATGAAAACCTGAAACGCCTCGGCATGAACGCACAGGTGAAGCAAGGCGATGGCCGTTATCCTTCACAGTGGTGCGGTGAGCAGCAATTCGATCGCATTCTGCTGGATGCTCCTTGCTCTGCTACGGGCGTGATTCGCCGCCATCCGGATATCAAATGGCTGCGCCGCGATCGCGATATCGCTGACCTGGCTCAGCTTCAGGCAGAAATCCTTGATGCCACCTGGCTGCATCTCAAACCTGGCGGTACGCTGGTGTACGCCACCTGCTCCATTCTGCCGGAAGAAAACAGCGAACAGATTGCAGCGTTCCTGAAACGTACACCAGATGCGACCCTCTGCGAGACGGGCACTGCAGAACACCCCGGCCAGCAAAACCTGCCGGCTGCGGATGAAGGCGACGGATTCTTTTACGCTAAGCTAATCAAACAGTGATGAATTAACGGATCGCGACTGATGAAAATTATCATTCTGGGTGCCGGACAAGTCGGCGGCACGCTGGCAGAGAACCTGGTCGGTGAGAATAACGACATTACCGTGGTAGACACCAACGGCGATCGCCTGCGCAGCCTGCAGGACAAATTCGATTTACGCGTTGTTCAGGGCCACGGCTCTCATCCCCGCGTACTGAGGGAAGCCGGGGCTGATGATGCGGATATGCTCGTCGCCGTCACCAGCTCTGATGAAACCAATATGGTTGCCTGCCAGGTTGCCTATTCTCTTTTCAATACGCCGAACCGTATCGCTCGTATTCGTTCTCCCGACTACGTCCGCGATGCAGATAAGTTGTTCCATTCTGAAGCGGTGCCAATCGATCATCTGATCGCACCTGAACAGCTTGTTATCGACAATATTTACCGCCTGATTGAGTATCCGGGTGCCCTGCAGGTGGTGAACTTTGCCGAAGGGAAAGTAAGCCTGGCCGTGGTGAAAGCCTATTATGGTGGCCCACTGGTCGGTAATGCGCTGTCCACTATGCGAGAGCACATGCCGCATATCGATACTCGCGTAGCGGCGATTTTCCGCCACGACCGGCCTATCCGTCCTCAGGGATCGACCATTGTTGAGGCAGGCGACGAAGTCTTCTTCATTGCCGCTTCGCAGCATATTCGCGCCGTAATGAGTGAACTTCAGCGCCTGGAAAAGCCCTATAAGCGAATCATGCTTGTCGGCGGCGGAAACATCGGCGCTGGTCTGGCACGTCGTCTGGAAAAAGATTACAGCGTGAAGCTGATCGAACGGGATCAGCAACGCGCGGCTGAGCTTGCGGAAAAGCTGCAAAATACGATCGTCTTCTTTGGCGACGCATCAGATCAGGAGCTGCTGGCGGAAGAGCATATCGATCAGGTTGATCTGTTTATCGCCGTCACCAACGACGATGAAGCGAATATTATGTCGGCCATGTTAGCCAAGCGTATGGGTGCCAAAAAAGTGATGGTGCTTATCCAGCGCCGCGCCTATGTTGATCTGGTGCAGGGCAGCGTGATTGATATTGCGATTTCCCCACAGCAGGCCACTATCTCCGCATTGTTAAGCCATGTCCGCAAGGCAGATATCGTTGGTGTTTCATCTCTCCGCCGAGGCGTTGCCGAAGCGATTGAAGCCGTCGCCCATGGAGATGAAAGTACCTCCAGGGTGGTTGGCCGCGTGATTGATGATATTAAACTCCCGCCGGGCACAATTATTGGTGCAGTCGTTCGCGGTAATGAAGTCCTCATCGCCAATGACAATTTGCGGATTGAGCAGGGTGACCACGTAATTATGTTCCTGACGGATAAAAAGTTTATTACCGACGTCGAGCGCCTGTTCCAGCCTAGCCCATTCTTCCTGTAACCGAAAAAGACGCTCAAATGAGCGTCTTTTTTATTAACCCTTTATTATTCAAGGTCTATTTATTCAAAATAGCCGTCGCGCTGTAATGGAAATTGACCAGACATTTGTTAAACTTATAAACGTCAGCTGGTTCAAGGAGAATAAAATGAGCATTATTAAAGAGTTTCGCGAATTCGCGATGCGCGGAAACGTGGTTGATTTGGCAGTGGGTGTCATTATTGGTGCGGCATTCGGTAAAATCGTATCGTCATTAGTTGCCGATATTATTATGCCTCCGCTGGGATTATTGATTGGCGGGATCGATTTCAAACAGTTTGCGGTTACGCTGCGTGATGCGCAGGGCGACGTTCCTGCGGTAGTGATGCACTACGGCGTGTTCATCCAGAATATTTTTGATTTCGTGATTGTGGCATTCGCCATCTTTATGGCGATTAAGCTTATTAACAAGCTCAATCGTAAGAAAGAAGAGCCGGCTGCGGATCCAGTGCCGACGAAAGAAGAAGTCTTACTGACTGAAATTCGCGATCTGCTGAAAGAGCAAAACAGCCGCTCTTAATCAGGACACTGAAAGCAGAAAGCCAGTGGTAAAAAAGTGATTCACTTTCTTGCCACTGGCCTCCCAGTTACCTCTGTTGCCATGTTTGCCCTTACGCTGAAAACTGCCTTTCCCTTTCTTACTTTTCTCAACGCGCTGACGAAACAGTGGGTCACGTAATAACGCTTCTACCGCGTTATCCTTTATTTGCCCCTTCGTATGCTGATAGCGGCTCATATTTTCTCCGGATTGTGTAATAAGACGGCGGGAGTGTAATCCTGCAACAGTCGAAAATCAATGCCCTGCTTGCTCTGCCTCAGCTCCCTGCTCAAGCGCTTCGAGAATAGAACAGTAAACACTGCTGTGGGCACTGCCGCAGCATGCATCATTCAGGCGCTGCAGAGAACGGCGCATCGTTTCCAGCTGCGCAATCCTTGCTTCGACTTCATTCAGCCGGGACTGGACGATGCTTTTCGACTCCTGACAGGTATGATGTTCGGGATCAATACGAATCGACAGCAGTTCACGGATCGCTTCGAGCGTAAAGCCAAGCTGCGTGCCGTGGCGTATAAACCGCAAGCGCTGCAGATCGCTTTCTGTATAAAGCCGGAATCCACCTTCAGTGCGAACAGAATGATCCATCATCTGCTGTTTTTCATAATAGCGGATGGTATCGGGCGTCACGCCTGCGAGTTTCGCTAATTCACCAATACGATACATCAGCATTCCTCCCGTAATTTACTGCATAACTTATCGGCATAATCACCACGCAAAAAATCTGTACTCAGCCCGGCCTGCTGTAGTTTCAATTCGAGCAGCGTAAGGCGGCGCTGGATTTCAGGCACTCCAGGGTCATCCTCACGAATACCTTTTAGCAATCCTATGAGCTCGACGGCCTCTTTATGCTGTGCGAGTTCCGGAGGAAGGCAACCAGCGTTCTTCAACAGACGATAACCTGCACGCAGTTCAGGGGGAACATGACTGTCATCATCAAGAAATAAAGGTTCACCCCGGCCCGGCAGGAGATCAAACTCACCCCGGGACTGTGCCTCCTGAATATGACGCTCGGCCCACTGATCGAGTAACCACATCGTAAATATCCTGATGAACAAAAAGAGTACAATGATTGTAGCGAAATGGGGATCTTACAGGCATAAAAAAACCCGCCGAGGCGGGTTTTTTCATACTACTGCAAATTACTCTGCAGCTGCTTCTGCTTTCGCTTCTGAACGATCAACCAGCTCGATGTAAGCCATCGGCGCGTTGTCGCCTGCACGGAAACCACACTTCATGATGCGAGTGTAACCACCGGCACGGCTCGCGAAACGCGGGCCCAGTTCGTTAAACAGTTTTGCCACGATCTCGTTATCACGAGTACGGGCGAATGCCAGACGACGA
>DKMD01000003.1 GCA_002470465.1 Pluralibacter sp. UBA7423 | reverse complement strand
AGGTCCGGGGGTTTTTTTATGGCCGTATAAAACTAAGAGGAGCAGAAGATGACAGTCAGCATAAAATTCTGTTTCTCACGAACAGCAACGGGGAAGTAACTATGAATGGGGCTCAGTGGGTGGTACATGCGTTGCGGGCGCAGGGAGTCGAAACTGTTTTCGGCTATCCTGGTGGTGCAATTATGCCGATATACGATGCATTGTATGACGGCGGCGTGGAACATCTGCTGTGTCGACACGAACAGGGCGCTGCGATGGCAGCCATTGGCTTTGCTCGTGCCACAGGTAAAACCGGCGTATGTATGGCTACATCCGGCCCCGGGGCAACCAACCTGATCACCGGTCTTGCTGATGCGTTGCTGGATTCCGTACCCGTTGTGGCGATCACCGGCCAGGTTGCCTCGCCGTTTATTGGCACGGATGCGTTCCAGGAAGTGGACGTCCTCGGTTTATCACTTGCCTGCACCAAGCACAGCTTCCTGGTGCAATCGTTGGAAGAGTTGCCGCGCGTGATGGCTGAAGCTTTCGAGGTGGCAAACTCAGGCCGTCCTGGCCCTGTTCTGGTTGATATCCCGAAAGATATCCAGGTGGCCAGTGCAAATCTTGAACCGCATTTTTCTACTGTTGAAGACAAAAACGATTTTCCGCATGAAGAGGTCGCCCTGGCGCGCGAGATGATCGCCCAGGCCCGCCAGCCAATGCTCTATGTCGGCGGTGGGGTTGGCATGGCGCAGGCAGTACCAGCGTTGCGTGAGTTTATTTCTGTTACGCAGATGCCTGTTACCTGCACGCTGAAAGGGTTGGGAGCCGTTAAGGCTGACTACCCGTATTACCTGGCGATGCTGGGTATGCACGGCACCAAAGCGGCGAACCTCGCCGTACAGCAGTGTGATTTGCTGATCGCCGTTGGGGCACGCTTTGATGACAGAGTTACCGGCAAGCTGAATACGTTCGCGCCGAATGCCAAAGTTATCCATATGGATATCGATCCTGCGGAGCTGAACAAGCTTCGCCAGGCACATGTTGGTTTGCAGGGTGATTTGAACGCACTGCTGCCCGCCTTACAGCAGTCACTGAACATCGACGCATGGCGCAAGCAGACTGCTGAGCTTAAAACTGAACATGCCTGGCGCTACGATCATCCCGGTGAGGCTATCTACGCGCCGCTGCTGCTCAAACAGCTTTCCGATCGCAAGCCTGCCGACAGCGTAGTGACCACCGACGTGGGCCAGCATCAGATGTGGTCGGCGCAGCACATGACTTACACCCGCCCGGAAAACTTTATCACCTCCAGCGGGCTTGGCACGATGGGCTTTGGCCTGCCTGCTGCGGTAGGGGCGCAGGTAGCACGCCCGGAAGATACGGTGATCTGTATCTCCGGTGACGGCTCTTTCATGATGAACGTGCAGGAGCTCGGCACCGTCAAACGCAAACAGCTGCCGCTGAAAATCGTTTTGCTCGATAACCAACGTTTAGGCATGGTGCGCCAGTGGCAGCAACTGTTCTTCCAGGAGCGTTACAGTGAGACGACGCTCAACGATAACCCCGATTTCCTCACGCTTGCCAGTGCCTTCGGCATTCCTGGCCAGCATATTACCCGTAAGGATCAGGTTGAAGCGGCTCTCGACGTGATGCTGAACAGCAAAGGGCCTTACCTGCTTCATGTCTCAATCGACGAACTCGAAAACGTCTGGCCGCTGGTTCCGCCGGGTGCCAGTAATGCAGAAATGCTGGAGAAATTATCATGATGCACCATCAGGTAGCCGTCCAGGCTCGCTTCAACCCCGAAACCTTAGAACGCGTTTTGCGCGTTGTCCGTCACCGTGGCTTTCAGATTTGTGCCATGAATATGGAAACCGCCACCGACGCGCAGAACATAAATATCGAATTGACCGTTGCCAGTCTTCGCCCAGTCGAATTACTGTTTAGTCAGTTAAGCAAACTGGTGGACGTCGCTCGCGTCGAGATCCAGCAACGAACAACATCATCACAACAAATCCGCGCCTGAGCGCAAAAGGAAGAACAATGACGACGAAAAAAGCTGATTACATCTGGTTCAACGGTGAGATGACTCCATGGGGCGAGGCGAAAGTCCACGTGATGTCCCATGCCCTGCACTACGGAACGTCCGTGTTCGAAGGCATCCGTTGCTACGACTCTCACAAAGGCCCGGTGGTGTTCCGTCATCGTGAACACATGCAGCGTCTGCATGATTCAGCCAAGATTTATCGTTTCCCGGTTTCCCAGAGCGTGGATGAGCTGATGGAAGCCTGTCGTGAAGTGATCCGTAAAAACAACCTGACCAGCGCCTATATTCGTCCACTGGTGTTCGTGGGTGATGTGGGCATGGGCGTTAATCCGCCAGCTGGTTACAGCACCGATGTGATCATTGCTGCTTTCCCTTGGGGAGCTTATCTCGGCGCAGAAGCGCTGGATCAGGGGATCGACGCAATGGTTTCATCCTGGAATCGCGTAGCGCCAAACACCATTCCAACCGCGGCGAAAGCGGGCGGGAACTACCTTTCTTCCCTGCTGGTTGGCAGCGAAGCGCGCCGTCATGGTTATCAGGAAGGGATCGCGCTGGACGTAAACGGCTATATCTCTGAAGGCGCAGGCGAAAACCTGTTTGAAGTGAAAGACGGGATTCTGTTTACGCCACCATTCACCTCTTCAGCGCTGCCGGGCATCACCCGTGATGCCATCATCAAGCTGGCGAAAGACCTGAATATCGAAGTCCGCGAGCAGGTGCTTTCCCGCGAATCGCTGTACCTGGCGGATGAGGTGTTCATGTCCGGTACCGCGGCAGAAATCACGCCGGTACGCAGCGTCGACGGTATCCAGGTGGGCGAAGGCCGCTGCGGCCCGGTCACTAAACGCATCCAGCAAGCCTTTTTTGGCCTCTTCACCGGCGAAACAGAAGATAAATACGGCTGGCTGGATCAGGTTAATCCATAAGTATAAATTTGGGACGGCACGCACCGTCCCGCTAAATTGTCAGACGGGAGTAAACAGAGCATGCCTAAGTACCGTTCCGCCACTACCACCCATGGCCGTAATATGGCGGGTGCCCGCGCGCTGTGGCGCGCCACCGGAATGACCGATGCCGATTTTGGCAAGCCGATCATTGCCGTCGTGAACTCGTTTACCCAGTTCGTGCCGGGCCACGTCCATCTGCGCGACCTCGGTAAACTGGTTGCTGAGCAAATCGAAGCGTCCGGCGGCGTAGCGAAAGAGTTCAATACTATCGCCGTGGATGACGGGATCGCCATGGGCCACGGCGGCATGCTGTATTCCCTGCCGTCACGTGAGCTGATCGCCGACTCCGTGGAGTACATGGTGAATGCCCACTGCGCCGATGCGATGGTCTGTATCTCCAACTGCGACAAAATCACCCCCGGGATGCTGATGGCTTCTCTGCGCCTCAACATTCCGGTGATCTTCGTTTCCGGCGGTCCGATGGAGGCCGGAAAAACCAAGCTGTCCGATCGGATCATCAAGCTGGATCTGGTCGATGCAATGATTCAGGGCGCAGATCCGAAGGTTTCTGACGAACAGAGCGAACAGATTGAACGTTCCGCCTGCCCGACCTGCGGCTCCTGTTCCGGGATGTTTACCGCTAACTCGATGAACTGCCTGACCGAAGCGCTGGGCCTCTCTCAGCCGGGCAACGGTTCGCTGCTGGCAACTCACGCTGACCGTAAAGAACTTTTCCTCAACGCCGGCAAGCGTATCGTCGAGCTGACTAAACGTTATTACGAGCAGGACGACACCAATGCGCTCCCGCGCAGCATTGCCAGCAAAGCGGCATTCGAAAACGCCATGACGCTGGATATCGCCATGGGCGGTTCCACCAATACCGTACTGCACCTGCTGGCAGCCGCGCAGGAGGCCGAAATCGACTTCACCATGAGTGATATCGACAAGCTTTCCCGCAAAGTCCCGCAGCTGTGCAAAGTGGCGCCAAGCACCCAGAAATACCACATGGAAGACGTTCACCGTGCGGGCGGCGTGCTCGGTATTCTCGGCGAGCTGGACCGTGCCGGACTGATGAACCGTGACGTGAAAAATATACTCGGACTTTCACTGCCGCAGACGCTCGATCAATACGATGTCATGCTGACCAAAGACGACGCGGTGAAAACGATGTTCCGTGCAGGTCCGGCGGGTATCCGCACCACACAGGCCTTCTCTCAGAACTGCCGTTGGGACACGCTGGATGACGATCGCGCTGAGGGCTGTATCCGTTCACTGGAAAATGCCTACAGCAAAGACGGTGGCCTGGCTGTGCTGTATGGCAACTTTGCGGAAAACGGCTGCATCGTGAAAACGGCAGGCGTGGACGACAGTATTCTGAAATTTACCGGCCCGGCCAAAGTCTACGAAAGCCAGGACGACGCAGTTGACGCGATCCTCGGTGGGAAAGTGGTGGCGGGCGATGTGGTCGTTATCCGCTACGAAGGGCCGAAAGGCGGACCGGGAATGCAGGAAATGCTCTACCCGACCACATTCCTCAAATCCATGGGCCTCGGCAAGGCCTGTGCGCTGGTCACAGACGGGCGCTTCTCCGGTGGCACATCCGGTTTGTCCATCGGCCACGTTTCTCCGGAAGCGGCCAGCGGTGGCAATATTGCCATTATCGAAGATGGTGACCTGATCGAAATTGACATCCCGAACCGTGGCATCCAACTGAAGCTGAGCGATCAGGAAATTGCCGCACGCCGTGAAGCGCAGGAAGCCCGTGGTGATCAGGCCTGGACACCGCGCAGCCGTGAGCGTCAGGTGTCGTTCGCCCTGCGTGCTTATGCAAGCCTGGCGACCAGTGCGGACAAAGGCGCAGTGCGCGATAAATCCAAACTTGGGGGCTAATCATGGCCGAATCCCAACCGCTATCCGCCGCCCCTGAGGGGGCGGAATATCTCAGAGCGGTGCTCCGCGCGCCGGTCTACGAAGCTGTGCAGGTTACGCCGCTTCAGAAAATGGAAAAAATCTCCTCGCGCCTCGACAATGTGGTGCTGGTGAAGCGCGAAGACCGTCAGCCGGTGCATAGCTTCAAGCTACGCGGGGCATACGCAATGATGGCTGGCCTGACCGAAGAGCAGAAATCACGTGGAGTGATTACCGCATCGGCAGGTAACCACGCGCAGGGCGTGGCGTTTTCCTCCGCTCGCCTCGGCCTCAAAGCGCTAATCGTCATGCCGGTGGCGACAGCCGATATCAAAGTTGATGCCGTGCGCGGCTTCGGCGGCGAAGTGTTACTGCACGGCGCTAACTTCGATGAGGCGAAAGCCAAAGCTATCGAACTGTCGCAGCAGCAGGGCTTTACCTGGGTGCCCCCGTTCGATCATCCGATGGTGATCGCCGGGCAGGGCACGCTGGCGCTCGAGCTGTTACAGCAGGATGCGCATCTCGATCGCGTTTTCGTGCCGGTGGGCGGCGGCGGTCTGGCGGCGGGCGTGGCGGTGCTAATCAAACAGCTGATGCCGCAGATCAAAGTCATTGCGGTGGAAGCTGAAGATTCAGCGTGCCTAAAGGCGGCGCTGGACGCCGGGCATCCGGTCGATTTGCCGCGCGTTGGGCTTTTTGCCGAAGGTGTGGCGGTTAAGCGCATCGGGGATGAAACCTTCCGTCTGTGCCAGGAATACCTGGACGACATCGTCACCGTAGACAGCGATGCTATCTGCGCGGCGATGAAAGATTTGTTCGAAGACGTGCGTGCAGTGGCGGAACCGTCCGGCGCGTTGGCGCTTGCGGGAATGAAAAAGTACATCGCGCAGCACAACATCCGCGGCGAGCGTCTGGCGCACGTGCTTTCTGGCGCCAACGTCAACTTCCACGGCTTACGGTATGTCTCCGAGCGCTGCGAACTGGGCGAACAACGTGAAGCCCTGCTGGCAGTGACCATTCCTGAAGAAAAGGGCAGCTTCCTCAAGTTTTGCCAGCTGCTTGGCGGGCGTTCAGTGACGGAGTTTAACTACCGCTTCGCCGATGCCAAAGACGCCTGTATTTTCGTGGGTGTGCGGCTAAGCCGCGGGCTTGAAGAGCGGAAAGAGATCCTTAACCTGCTTCGCGATGGCGGATACAGCGTGGTGGATTTGTCAGACGATGAAATGGCGAAGCTGCACGTTCGCTACATGGTTGGTGGGCGTCCGTCGAAGCCGTTGCAGGAGCGTCTCTACAGCTTCGAGTTCCCGGAGTCGCCGGGGGCGTTGCTGAAGTTTCTCTACACGCTCGGTACGCACTGGAACATTTCGCTGTTCCACTACCGCAGCCACGGCACCGACTATGGCCGCGTGCTGGCGGCGTTTGAGTTAGGTGAACACGAGCCGGATTTTGAAACCCGCCTCAACGAGCTGGGTTACGACTGCCACGACGAAACCAACAACCCGGCGTTCAGGTTCTTCCTCGCGGGTTAGTGATTCGGTAGAATCGACCAGAACGCATCAATCAGCGGCTCATGCAGCCGCTTTTTTTGTCCGCAAACGCCAAGCTCGAACGGCGTTTTCTCATCGCTGCGCTCCAGAATCATCACACGGTTACGCACCGGCTCCGGGCTGTTCTCCAGTACGATCTCAGGAATTAACGCTACGCCGCACCCCAGCGCCACCATTGATACCATCGCTTCATGCCCGCCCACCGTGGCGTAAATCGACGGATTGCTGATTTTGTGGCGGCGGAACCACAGCTCAATACGGCGACGCACCGGCCCCTGATCGGCCATGATAAATGGAACGGTTGACCAGTCCGGTGCATCAACGGATACCTGATTACGTACCGGGCAGGGCAACGCCGGGGCGATCAGCACGACGGCCAGATTCTCCAGCATCGAAAATGCCACCGCGCCCGGCAGCGTTTCCGGCTTACCGGCTATCGCCAGATCGGCTTCGCCGGTGACGACTTTGTCCATAGCGTCGGCGGCATCGCCCGTCGTCAGTTTAATTTCCACCGAGGGATGCTCGGCGCGGAAACGATCGAGAATCGGCGGCAGATGGCTGTAGGCCGCAGTCACCGAACAGAAAATGTGGAGTTCTCCCGAGAGCGACGGGCCTTGCTGATCGAGCGTGTGGCGCAGCTGCTGATACTGCAGCAGCGTCTGCTGGGCAAATACCCGTAGCTCCTCGCCCGCTTCGGTCAGGGTTACTGTACGGTTGTCGCGCACAAACAGCGGCTGGCCGAGATCCTCTTCGAGACGCTGGATCTGGCGCGAAAGCGTGGAGGGGCTGACGTGCATCGCCCGCGCGCTGCGGCCAAAATGGCGGCTTTCGGCCAGATGCAGGAAAGTTTTCAGATCGCGTAAATCCATAAGCGGGCCACCCTTTTTTACGTTGCAGTTATTGCAATGTGACGTTGTGAATATATCAATTTCCGCAATAAATTTCCTGTTGTAATGTGGGTTCATTCTCGCTGAAAGGCGACCCGAACAATAAGACAGTACAACATCACGAGGAATCATCATGGCTAACTACTTCAACACACTGAATCTGCGCCAGCAGCTGGCTCAGCTGGGCAAATGTCGCTTCATGGCGCGCGACGAATTCGCCGATGGCGCGAGCTACCTTCAGGGCAAAAAAGTGGTTATCGTCGGCTGTGGTGCGCAGGGTCTGAACCAGGGCCTGAACATGCGTGATTCCGGTCTGGATATTTCCTACGCGCTGCGTAAAGAAGCGATTGCTGAGAAGCGTGCTTCCTGGCGTAAAGCGACTGAGAACGGTTTTAAAGTCGGCACTTACGAAGAGCTGATCCCCCAGGCGGATCTGGTTGTTAACCTGACGCCGGACAAGCAGCACTCTGACGTAGTGCGTTCCGTTCAGCCGCTGATGAAGGACGGTGCGGCGCTGGGCTACTCCCACGGCTTCAACATCGTGGAAGTGGGCGAGCAGATCCGTAAAGACATCACCGTCGTGATGGTGGCACCGAAGTGCCCGGGTACGGAAGTGCGCGAAGAGTACAAGCGTGGTTTCGGCGTGCCGACCCTGATTGCGGTTCACCCGGAAAACGATCCGAAAGGCGAAGGCATGGCAATCGCTAAAGCCTGGGCTGCGGCCACCGGTGGCCACCGTGCGGGCGTGCTGGAATCTTCCTTCGTTGCGGAAGTGAAATCCGATCTGATGGGCGAGCAGACTATTCTGTGCGGTATGCTGCAGGCCGGTTCTCTGCTGTGCTTCGATAAACTGGTGCAGGATGGTACAGACCCGGCCTACGCAGAAAAACTGATTCAGTTCGGCTGGGAAACCATCACCGAAGCGCTGAAGCAGGGCGGCATTACGCTGATGATGGATCGTCTCTCCAATCCGGCGAAAGTGCGTGCGTATGCGCTGTCCGAGCAGCTTAAAGAGATCATGGCGCCGCTGTTCCAGAAGCACATGGATGACATCATCTCTGGTGAGTTCTCCTCCGGCATGATGGCGGACTGGGCGAACGACGACAAGAAACTGCTGGGCTGGCGTGAAGAGACCGGGCAAACCGCGTTTGAAAATGCCGCGCAGTTTGACGGTAAAATCGGCGAGCAGGAATACTTCGATAAAGGCGTACTGATGATCGCGATGGTGAAAGCGGGCGTTGAGCTGGCGTTCGAAACCATGGTCGATTCCGGCATCATTGAAGAGTCGGCTTACTACGAATCCCTGCATGAGCTGCCGCTGATTGCGAACACCATCGCCCGTAAGCGCCTGTACGAAATGAACGTGGTTATCTCTGATACAGCAGAATACGGTAACTACCTGTTCTCTTACGCCTGTGTGCCGCTGTTGAAGGAGTTCATGACCACGCTGCAAACCGGCGATCTGGGCAAAGCGATTGCTGAAGGCGCGGTAGACAACGCCCAGCTGCGCGACGTGAACGAAGCGATTCGCAGCCATGAGATCGAGAAAGTGGGTAAAAAACTGCGCGGCTATATGACTGATATGAAGCGTATTGCTGTAGCGGGTTAACCCTATTGGTCGGGTGGCGCTTCGCTTACCCGACCTACAAAAACGTAAATGTAGGCCGGGTAAGGCGGAGCCGTCACCCGGCTTTTTATTTCCGATAAAGAACTTTAATGACGTGATAACCGAACTGGGTGTGCAGCGGGCCGGTAGGTTCCAGCACCGGGCAGGAGAAGACGACTTTATCGAACGCCGGCACCATCTGGCCCTGGCGGAATTCGCCTAAGTCGCCGCCTCTTTTGCCTGACGGGCAGATAGAGTGTTTCTTCGCCAGCTTGCCGAAGTCGGCGCCGTTTTTAAGCTGCTCCAGAAGATCGAGTGCCAGTTTCTCTTCCTTTACAAGGATATGCAGTGCTGCTGCTGTTTTTGCCATGATCGTGCCTTGAGTGGTGTGGTTCAGGCTCGCTATACTAGCATGCTCTATTTCTGCCCTCCCGTTTTTCATTGAGTGACCCTATGCGTTTAAATCCCGGACAACAACAAGCCGTCGAATTCGTCACCGGACCCTGCCTGGTGCTGGCGGGAGCGGGATCCGGCAAAACTCGCGTGATCACCAACAAAATTGCGCATCTGATCCACCAGTGTGGCTATCAGGCGAAGCACATCGCGGCGGTGACGTTCACCAATAAAGCGGCACGCGAGATGAAAGAGCGTGTTGCGCAGACGATGGGCCGTAAGGAAGCGCGCGGTCTGATGATCTCGACGTTCCATACTCTGGGGCTGGAGATCATCAAGCGTGAGTTTGCGGCGCTGGGGATGAAATCGAACTTTTCGCTGTTTGATGACACCGACCAGGTCGCGTTGCTCAAAGAGTTAACGGAAGGGTTAATCGAAGACGATAAGGTTCTGCTACAGCAGCTGATCTCGACGATCTCAAACTGGAAAAACGATCTGATGACGCCTGCGCAAGCGGCAGCGCAGGCGAAAGGCGAACGCGATCGTATTTTTGCCCATTGCTACGGGCTTTACGATGCGCACATGAAAGCCTGCAACGTCCTTGATTTTGACGATCTGATCCTGCTGCCGACGCTGCTGTTGCAGCGCAATGAAGAGGTGCGCGAACGCTGGCAGAACAAGATTCGCTATCTGCTGGTGGATGAATACCAGGATACCAACACCAGCCAGTATGAGCTGGTGAAGCTGCTGGTGGGCAGCCGGGCACGTTTTACCGTGGTGGGCGACGACGATCAGTCCATCTACTCCTGGCGTGGCGCGCGGCCGCAAAACCTGGTGCTGCTGAGCCAGGATTTCCCGAAACTTCAGGTGATTAAGCTCGAGCAAAACTACCGTTCTTCAGGCCGAATTTTGAAAGCCGCCAACATTCTGATCGCCAACAACCCGCACGTATTTGAGAAAAAACTCTTCTCCGAACTGGGGTATGGCACAGAGCTGAAAGTGCTTAGCGCCAACCATGAAGAGCATGAAGCTGAGCGGGTGGCCGGGGAGCTTATCGCCCATCACTTTATCAACAAAACGGAATATAAGGATTATGCGATCCTGTATCGGGGTAACCACCAGTCGCGCGTATTTGAAAAGCTGCTGATGCAAAACCGCATTCCGTACCGGATTTCTGGTGGCACCTCGTTCTTCTCACGGCCTGAAATCAAAGATCTGCTGGCTTATCTGCGCGTGCTGACCAATCCGGATGACGACAGTGCATTCCTGCGTATCGTTAACACACCGAAGCGCGAGATTGGTCCGGCAACGCTGCAAAAGCTCGGTGAATGGGCGACCACGCGCAGCAAAAGTATGTTTGCCGCAAGCTTTGATATGGGGCTGACGCAAACTCTGACCGGGCGCGGATATGAATCCCTGACTCGTTTTACCCACTGGCTGGGCGAGGTGCAGCGCCTGGCAGAGCGTGAACCCATTGCTGCCGTGCGCGATCTGATTCATGGTATCGACTACGAATCCTGGCTATTTGAAACCTCGCCAAGCCCGAAAGCGGCTGAAATGCGCATGAAAAACGTCAACACGCTGTTTGGCTGGATGACGGAGATGCTCGAAGGTTCCGATCTTGAAGAGCCGATGACCCTGACGCAGGTGGTCACACGTTTCACCCTGCGTGACATGATGGAGCGTGGTGAAAGTGATGAAGATCTCGATCAGGTTCAGTTGATGACCCTGCATGCCTCCAAAGGGCTGGAGTTCCCGTACGTTTATCTGGTTGGCATGGAAGAGGGACTGCTGCCGCACCAGAGCAGCATCGACGAAGACAATGTCGATGAGGAACGCCGCCTGGCTTATGTGGGCATCACCCGGGCGCAGAAAGAGCTAACGTTTACGCTGTGCAAAGAGCGTCGCCAGTACGGTGAGCTGGTGCGCCCGGAGCCGAGTCGTTTCCTGCTGGAATTACCGCAGGATGATATCGTCTGGGAGCAGGAGCGAAAGGTCGTATCGGCAGAAGAGCGGATGCACAAAGGACAAGCGAACGTGGCGAATATCAAAGAGATGCTGGCAAAAGCTAAGGCGAAACAGTAGGCCCGGTAAGCGTAGCGTTACCAGGCTATTCCGATCTTATTCGACCGTCAAAGGCCAGTGCACGTAACTCTGCCACTGGCTTTCCTGCAACACCAGTTCTGCTCCGAGTGGGTGTGCCGCCAGCCAGCCTGTTGGTAGCATCAGCGTTAACGTTTCCCCTTCGGCCTTCAGCGTAATTTCAGGTAACAGGTCATCCCGACGGCGGCCTGCAAACAGGATCGCCAGACGTAGCAGGCGGCAAAGTCTGTCTGCAACGCGCGGTGGGACGGCATTCTGCTGATGAAGCGAAGGAAGATCTACCGGGTTGGTCTGATTGAGCACCAGCGTCGCCAGCAGTTTTTTTTGCGCAGGCGTAAAGCCCGGCAAATCAAGGTTTCGGACCAGATAGGCGGCGTGCTGCGGTGCTTGTTTAAAATCGACGCTCAGGCCAATTTCATGCAGATAGCAGGCACTTAGCAGCAAATCACGGCTTAGTGGCTCAATTTCCCAGCTGTTTCCGACCTGATCGACGAAGTGCGACGCTAATTGCGCTACGCGCTGAGCCTGTTCGGTGTCGACCATAAAGCGGCGCTGAATGTTGCGCAGCGTCCGGTTGCGGATATCCTGATCGACGGCCAGATGCAGCATGCCATAGACCAGTCCTTCGCGCAGCGCGCCGCCCGCGAGCGTCATGCAGGTGATACCGAGCTCATTGAAGATGGCCAGTAAAATGGCGAGCCCGCTCGGGAATACCAGCGCACGTTCGAGCGTCAGCCCTTCAATTTCCAGCTCTTCAAGACGGCCACACTGGATAGCGCGCTGTTTAAGCTGCTCGAGCTTGGCAAGCGTAATGCGCTCATCCATGCCCTGCGCCATCATGATTTCCTGCAGCGCCTGTACGGTGCCTGACGCGCCAACGCATACTTTCCAGCCGTGGTGTTTTAGCTCATCGGCTACAGGACGAAGAACTTCACGCGCGGCCTGTTCGGCGGCATCAAAATGCGCTTGTTCGAGATTGCGATCGGTAAAAAACCGTTCGAGCCAGGTGACGCAGCCCATTGATAAACTGAACAGAGAAGTGGTTTGTGCGCCTTTGCCGGTCACCAGTTCGGTACTGGCTCCGCCGATATCCACCACCAGACGGCGATCGTCCCCGCCCGTGGTGTGCGCCACGCCCTGGTAAATCAGACGCGCCTCTTCTTCACCAGTAATAACCTGAACCGCGCAGCCGAGGATCTCCTGCGCTCTGGCAATAAACTCATCGGCGTTGACGGCGAGACGAAGCGTGGCTGTGGCCACTACGCGAATTTGTGCGTGGGGAATATCCTGCAGGCGCTCCGCAAACAAGCGCAGGCATTGCCAGCCCCGTTCCATGGCCTCCGACGACAGCGTGTTATCGCTGTTTAGCCCGGCGGCCAGCCTGACTTTGCGCTTAATGCGCGTCAGGGTTTGAATGCTCCCCGCCACTTCGCGCACAACCAGCATATGAAAACTATTGGAACCGAGATCGATAGCTGCATAAAGCGAAGAGGCGGCACTGAGCATAGGGCGTTTAACCTGAACGTCGACGGTTACGTGGAGCGCCGCCGCCTGAACGGCGTGGACCATTGCCTGGGCGTGAACGCGTCAGACGCAGGGCTCTAGGCAGATCGGTCATTAGCGCGTCCGGGTTGTACTTGCTCTGCGGAATCGAGTGACCGATGTAGGTTTCGATAGCGGGCAGATTCAGCGCGTACTCTTCGCAGGCAAGGCTGATGGAGTGGCCGCTGGCACCTGCACGACCCGTACGGCCGATGCGGTGAACATAGTCTTCGCAGTCGTCTGGCAGATCATAGTTGAAGACGTGCGTGACGGCTGGAATGTGCAGACCACGGGCAGCGACGTCTGTGGCGACCAGAATGTCGAGATCGCCGCGGGTGAACTCTTCCAGAATACGCAGGCGCTTTTTCTGCGCTACGTCGCCGGTCAGCAGGCCTACGCGATGACCGTCGGCAGCCAGGTGGCCCCAGATGTCTTCGCAGCGGTGCTTGGTGTTGGCGAAGATGATGGCGCGATCCGGCCACTCTTCTTCTACCAGCGTTTGCAGCAGACGCATTTTCTCTTCGTTAGACGGATAGAAAAGTTCTTCTTTGATGCGGTGGCCGGTTTTCTGTTCCGGTTCGACTTCCACATACTCGGCGTTGTTCATTTGCTCGAACGCCAGTTCGCGTACGCGGTAAGAAAGGGTCGCGGAGAACAGCATGTTCAGACGCTGTGTGGCTGGCGGCATGCGACGGAACAGCCAGCGGATGTCTTTGATAAAGCCCAGATCGTACATGCGATCCGCTTCATCAAGCACCACGACCTGGATAGCGCCCAGATTGATATGATTCTGCTTCGCGTAGTCAATCAGACGGCCGGTGGTGCCGATCAGAATATCGACGCCGCTTTCCAGCACCTTCAGCTGTTTGTCATAGCCGTCGCCGCCGTATGCGAGACCAAGCTTGAGACCGGTGGCGTTAGCCAGCGGCTCTGCATCTGCATGAATCTGCACAGCCAGCTCGCGCGTAGGCGCCATGATCAGCGCGCGTGGCTGGTTGACCTGGCGGTTCTCTGCGGCCGGGTGAGAGAGAAGATAATGGAACGTTGACGTCAGGAACGCCATCGTTTTGCCGGTTCCGGTTTGCGCCTGACCTGCAACGTCACGACCTGCAAGCGTCAGCGGAAGCGCCAGAGCCTGAATAGGTGTGCAGTTATGAAACCCTTTTTTTTCAAGGGCTTCGACGACTTTAGGGTGCAGGGCGAAGTCGGAAAACTTCTGTTCTGTTAAATGTGTTTTGCTCATAGTGTGGTAGAATATCAGCTTACTATTGCATTAAGAAAGCGTATCCGGTGAAATAACGTCAACCTTTTAGTTGGCTAAAGCAACATCAACATGACGTTGATTGTTGATTAATGCTACACCAACACACCAGGCTTTTTCCTGTGGAGTTATATATGAGCGATAAAATTATTCACCTGACTGACGATAGTTTTGACACGGACGTACTCAAAGCTGACGGGGTTACCCTCGTTGATTTCTGGGCAGAGTGGTGCGGTCCGTGCAAAATGATTGCTCCGATTCTGGATGAAATCGCTGAAGAGTTCGAAGGGAAGCTGACCGTTGCGAAACTGAACATCGATCAGAACCCGGGCACTGCACCGAAGTACGGCATCCGCGGTATCCCGACGCTGCTGCTGTTCAAAAACGGCGAAGTGGCCGCGACCAAAGTTGGCGCGCTGTCTAAAGGCCAGCTGAAAGAGTTCCTCGAAGCAAACCTCGCCTAATTCCGTACTGGGCTAATATGGCGTCCGCTGTTCCGAAAATGTCGGGACTGCTGGACGCCCGCCCTGAGTCGTGCTAAGTTAACGTTGACTTCGTTTTAAACATACCTTATGTAGTTTGAATCTGATTTAGCCAAACACTTCCCGTAGCACCTCGTAATACATACGCGTGAAGTTGATAGATTCCAGGCTCATCACTTTTTCCGTCTCGTCGTTTCAGTTCTGCGCTCTTTCCTTTGACCAGGCAGCGAACAGACATAAGTTGATGGCCGTAAACAGGCATGGATGATCCTGCCATACCATTCACAACAACCGTTCGAGATTTACCCCTCACACCACTATGAATCTTACCGAATTAAAGAATACGCCGGTTTCTGAGCTGATCACTCTCGGCGAAAATATGGGGCTGGAAAACCAGGCCCGCATGCGCAAACAGGACATCATCTTTTCTATCCTGAAGCAGCACGCAAAGAGTGGCGAAGATATCTTTGGCGACGGTGTGCTGGAGATTCTGCAGGATGGATTTGGTTTCCTCCGCTCCGCAGACAGCTCCTACCTCGCCGGTCCCGACGACATCTACGTATCCCCCAGCCAAATCCGCCGTTTCAACCTCCGCACAGGTGACACCATTTCCGGTAAGATTCGTCCTCCAAAAGAGGGTGAACGTTACTTCGCACTGTTGAAAGTTAACGAAGTTAACTACGACAAGCCGGAAAACTCGCGTAACAAAATTCTGTTCGAGAACTTAACGCCGCTGCACGCGAATTCTCGTCTGCGCATGGAGCGTGGTAACGGTTCTACCGAAGACTTAACCGCACGCGTTCTGGATTTGGCATCGCCAATCGGCCGCGGTCAGCGTGGTCTGATTGTGGCACCGCCGAAAGCCGGTAAAACCATGCTGCTGCAGAACATCGCGCAGAGCATTGCGTATAACCATCCTGACTGTGTACTGATGGTGCTGCTGATTGACGAACGTCCGGAAGAAGTAACCGAAATGCAGCGCCTTGTGAAAGGCGAAGTGGTTGCCTCGACCTTCGACGAACCGGCGTCTCGCCATGTGCAGGTTGCTGAGATGGTTATCGAGAAGGCTAAGCGCCTTGTTGAGCACAAGAAAGACGTTATCATTCTGCTCGACTCCATTACCCGTCTGGCACGTGCTTACAACACCGTGGTACCTGCTTCCGGTAAAGTACTGACCGGTGGTGTGGATGCTAACGCCCTGCATCGTCCTAAGCGCTTCTTCGGTGCGGCACGTAACGTGGAAGAGGGTGGCAGCCTGACTATCATCGCGACTGCGCTGATCGATACCGGCTCCAAAATGGATGAAGTAATCTACGAAGAGTTTAAAGGCACCGGTAACATGGAGCTGCATCTCTCCCGTAAGATCGCTGAAAAACGCGTCTTCCCGGCTATCGATTACAACCGTTCTGGTACCCGTAAAGAAGAGCTGCTCACCACTCAGGAAGAGCTGCAGAAAATGTGGATCCTGCGCAAAATCATCCATCCAATGGGCGAAATTGACGCGATGGAGTTCCTCATCAATAAGCTGGCGATGACCAAAACCAACGACGACTTCTTCGACATGATGAAACGTTCGTAAAGTCACGCCCTGCACAAAACGCCACGCGACTGCGTGGCGTTTTTGTTTTTAACGCATACTTTCTGAAATCACCCAAAACCACCAGGAAAGGGTGTTTTTGTTGAGCACCTCTGCTATTCGGTCAAAAAAGCAACTAATTCCTTTAAACTCAGTCGTATTCCCCTTCAGGAGAGCGGCTATCGTGAGTATACTTTCGCTAATAATTTTTCCAGAGAGCACCAATTGTGAATTTACTGACCGCCAGTACTGATCTGATCAGTATTTTTTTGTTCACAACCCTGTTTCTGTTCTTTGCCCGCAAAGTGGCGAAGAAAGTGGGACTGGTGGATAAGCCCAATTTTCGTAAACGTCATCAAGGATTGATCCCTCTCGTCGGTGGCATCTCAGTTTACGCAGGGATTTGCTTCACGTTCGCGATCGTTAATGCCTACATTCCACATGCCGCGCTGTACCTGGCCTGTGCTGGCGTCCTTGTTTTTGTGGGAGCGCTGGATGACCGGTTTGATATCAGCGTGAAATTCAGGGCCACCGTGCAGGCGCTTATTGGCGTGGTGATGATGTATTCCGGCGGCCTGTATCTGAGAAGCCTGGGCTACATTTTCGGCTCCTGGGAACTGGTGTTAGGCCCGTTTGGTTATTTCCTGACCCTGTTTGCGGTATGGGCAGCTATCAACGCGTTTAACATGGTCGATGGTATTGATGGCTTACTCGGCGGTTTGTCCTGCGTCTCCTTCGCTGCAATGGGACTGATCCTGTGGTTTGACGGGCAAACGAGCCTGGCCGTGTGGTGCTTTGCGATGATTGCTGCGATTGTGCCTTACATCATGCTCAATTTGGGCATTCTGGGGCGGCGCTATAAGGTCTTTATGGGGGATGCCGGGAGTACGTTGATTGGTTTCACCGTTATCTGGATCCTGCTGGAAACCACACAAGGTAAAACGCACCCGATTAGTCCGGTCACCGCGCTGTGGATTATCGCCATTCCGCTGATGGATATGGTGGCGATCATGTATCGTCGCCTGCGTAAAGGCATGAGCCCATTCTCTCCCGATCGGCAGCACATACACCACCTCATCATGCGCGCGGGTTTTACTTCACGTCAGGCCTTTGTTCTCATTACGCTTTCAGCCGCTATTCTGGCCGGTATTGGTGTGCTGGGAGAGTACACGCACGTCGTGCCTGAGTGGGGAATGCTGCTGCTGTTCCTGGTCGCTTTCTTCCTCTATGGCTATTGTATTAAACGCGCGTGGAAAGTTGCTCGCTTCATTAAACGTGTGAAAAGAAGAATGCGCCGCAAGAGCGCCCGTCCAATTTAACTCAACAATCTGGAAGAGAGATGATACAACCACTACCGGGAGCAAACTCAGTGAGCGCTGAAAATGAACTGGATATTCGCGGTCTGTTTTGTACGTTATGGGCGGGAAAACGCTGGATTGTCGGGATAGCGGTCCTGTTTGCTCTGATTGTGCTTGTCTACACCTTCTTTGCCCGGCAGGAGTGGAGCGCGACGGCGATCACCGATAAGCCGACGGTCAATATGCTGGGAGGGTATTACTCTCAGCAGCAATTTTTGCGCAACCTGGATATCAAGGCCAATCTGGCCAGCGCCGATCAGCCTTCGGTGATGGATGAGTCCTATAAAGAGTTCATCATGCAGCTGGCATCCTGGGATACCCGCCGTGATTTCTGGCTGCAGACTGACTACTTCAAACAGCGTAAATCCGGCAACGCGCGCGCGGATGCCGCGTTACTCGACGATCTGATTAACGATATTCAGTTTACGCCGGGCGATGCGCTAAAAAACCTGAATGACAGCATCAAGCTGGTGGCGGAAACCGCCCCGGATGCCAACAACCTGCTGCGCCAGTATGTTGCCTTCGCAAGCCAGCGTGCCGCAAGCCATCTTAATGATGAACTGAAAGGCGCATGGGCCGCCCGTACGATTCAGATGAAAGCGCAGGTGAAGCGTCAGGAAGAGGTCGCGAAGACCATTTACGATCGCAAAATTCACAGCGTTGAGCAGGCCCTGAAAGTGGCACAGCAGAACAATATTTCCCGCAGCGAAACGGACGTCCCGGCCGAGCAGCTTCCTGACTCCGAACTGTTCCTGCTTGGGCGCCCAATGCTGCAGGCGAGACTGGAAAACCTGCAGTCCGTTGGCCCGGATTTCGACCTGGATTACGATCAGAACCGCGCCATGCTGACCACGCTCAATGTGGGTCCAAGTATGGACACTCGTTTTCAGACCTACAGGTATTTGCGAACGCCTGAAGAACCGGTAAAACGCGATAGCCCTCGCCGTGTATTTCTGATGGTGATGTGGGGTATCGTGGGGGCGCTGATTGGCGCAGGCGTTGCGTTAGCACGCCGCCGTCAGCAGTAGCCGCACTTTATTTGATGGAGGCTACAATGCCCCCGCGGTCAAGCCATAGAGAATCGATGTGAAAGTATTAACTGTATTTGGCACACGGCCAGAAGCCATCAAAATGGCGCCTCTGGTTCATGCACTGGCAAAGGATCCTCATTTTGAGGCGAAAGTTTGCGTCACGGCACAGCATCGGGAAATGCTGGATCAAGTGTTAAAACTGTTTTCCATCGTTCCGGATTACGATCTCAATGTCATGAGCCCGGGGCAGGGGCTGACGGAAATTACCTGCCGTATTTTGCAGGGGTTAAAACCCGTTCTGGAATCTTTCAAACCGGATGTGGTGCTCGTGCATGGCGACACGACCACAACGATGGCGGCAAGCCTTGCCGCCTTCTACCAGCGCATTCCGGTTGGGCATGTGGAAGCCGGTTTGAGAACTGGCGATCTTTACTCGCCGTGGCCGGAAGAGGCCAACCGCACCATGACGGGGCATCTGGCGATGTACCATTTTGCCCCAACGGAGAATTCACGCCAGAACCTGCTGCGGGAAAATATCCCGGGCGCCGGCATCGTCGTGACCGGGAACACCGTGATTGATACGCTTTTCTGGGTACGCGATCGCGTACTGGCTGATGCCTCTTTGCGCTCAGAACTGGCCAGCCGTTATCCTTTCCTGGATGACGATAAAAAACTTATCCTCGTCACCGGCCATCGCCGTGAAAGCTTCGGGCAGGGCTTTGAGAAAATCTGCCAGGCGTTGGCAGAGATTGCCACCGAGAATCCGGATGTGCAGGTGGTTTACCCGGTGCATCTTAACCCTAACGTCAGCGAGCCGGTCAACCGTATCCTCGGCAATGTGGATAACGTCTACCTCATTGAACCGCAGGATTATCTGCCGTTCGTCTGGCTGATGAATCGTGCCTGGCTGATTCTGACCGACTCCGGCGGTATCCAGGAAGAGGCACCTTCCCTTGGCAAACCCGTTCTCGTGATGCGTGACACCACTGAACGTCCGGAAGCCGTTGATGCCGGAACGGTGCATCTTGTCGGCACCGATCGCCAGCACATCGTCAATGAAGTCACGCGCTTGCTGCGAAGCGAGCAGGATTATCAGGCTATGAGCCGTGCCCACAACCCGTATGGTGACGGTCAGGCCTGTGAAAGAATTTTATCAGCCCTCAAAAACAATCAGGTAACGCTATGAGTTTTTCGACCATCTCTGTGATTGGCCTTGGCTACATCGGACTGCCAACGGCAGCAGCATTTGCCTCCCGTCAGAAACAGGTGGTGGGGGTGGACATTAACCAGCATGCGGTAGATACCATCAACCGCGGCGAGATCCACATTGTTGAGCCCGATCTCGATAAAGTGGTCAAAACAGCGGTTGTGGGCGGCTATCTGAAAGCCAGCACTATGCCGGTTAAAGCGGACGCGTATCTGATTGCTGTTCCAACGCCGTTTAAAGGCGAGCACGAACCGGATATGGCGTTCGTTGAGGCGGCGGCCAAATCCATCGCGCCGGTATTAGCGAAGGGGGCCCTGGTTATCCTTGAATCCACCTCGCCGGTGGGCGCGACGGAACAGGTTGCGCAGTGGCTGGCGGAAATGCGCCCGGATCTGACCTTCCCGCAGCAGGCGGGCGAGCAGGCGGATGTGAACGTTGCCTACTGCCCGGAGCGCGTATTGCCAGGGCAGGTGATGGTCGAGCTCATTAAAAACGATCGTGTGATCGGCGGCATGACGCCGGTATGCTCGGCACGCGCCAGTGAACTCTACACTATTTTCCTCGAAGGTGAATGCGTGGTAACTAACGCCCGCACCGCCGAGCTGTGCAAGCTTACTGAAAACAGCTTCCGCGATGTTAACATCGCCTTTGCCAACGAACTGTCGCTTATTTGCGCCGATCAGGGCATCAACGTCTGGGAGCTGATCCGCCTGGCGAACCGCCACCCTCGCGTTAATATTCTTCAGCCAGGCCCCGGCGTGGGCGGGCACTGTATCGCGGTAGACCCCTGGTTTATCGTCGCGCAAAACCCTGAGCAGGCGAGACTGATTCGCACCGCCCGCGAAGTGAACGATCACAAACCCCACTGGGTCATAAATCAGGTGAAAGCCAAAGTGGCTGACTGCCTGGCTGCCAACGGTAAGCGCGCCAGCGACATCACCATCGCGTGTTTCGGCCTGGCCTTCAAGCCCAACATTGACGATCTGCGCGAAAGCCCGGCGATGGAAATTGCCGCGCTGATTGCCGACTGGCACAGTGGCGAAACGCTGGTCGTTGAACCTAACGTGCACCAGCTGCCGAAAAAGCTGGCAGGTAAAGCCACGCTGGCCACGCTCGACGACGCTCTGGCTCAGGCCGATGTGCTGGTGATGCTCGTCGATCATAAGCAGTTCAAAGCCGTCAGCAGTGAAAGCATTTCACAGCCGTTCGTCGTCGATACCAAAGGAGTCTGGCGTTGAAAAAGATTCTGGTGACCGGCGGAGCGGGATTTATTGGCTCAGCCGTTGTGCGACATATCATCAACGAAACGTCGGATAGCGTGGTCGTCGTTGATAAGCTGACCTACGCCGGAAATCTCGCCTCGCTGGCTTCTGTGGCAAAGAGCGACCGTTTTGCCTTTGAACACGTTGATATTTGCGACAGGGCTGCCCTGGACGCGGTTTTTGCGCAATATCAGCCAGATTGCGTCATGCATCTTGCGGCAGAAAGCCATGTCGATCGCTCTATCGATGGGCCTGCGGCGTTTATCGAAACCAATATCGTCGGCACTTATACGCTGCTGGAAGCGGTGCGAAGCTGGTGGCAGCCTCTGGCTGCGGCGAAAAAAGAGGCGTTCCGTTTCCACCATATCTCCACCGATGAAGTGTATGGCGACCTGCATGGCAGCGATGATTTCTTTACTGAAACCACGCCTTATGCGCCAAGCAGCCCATATTCTGCCTCGAAAGCCGGCAGCGATCATTTGGTGCGGGCCTGGCTGCGAACCTATGGTCTGCCGACGCTGGTCACCAACTGTTCCAATAATTACGGCCCCTGTCATTTCCCTGAAAAGCTTATCCCGCTGACGATCCTCAATGCGCTGGCGGGCAAGCCATTGCCGGTTTATGGCAATGGGCTTCAGGTCCGCGATTGGCTCTATGTTGAAGATCACGCCAGAGCTTTATATCGCGTAGCAACGACAGGCGTTGTGGGCGAGACTTACAACATCGGCGGACATAACGAGCGCAAGAATATTGATGTGGTACGCACCGTTTGTGCGCTGCTCGAAGAGCTGGTACCGAACAAGCCGGAAGGCGTGAAGCGCTACGAGGATCTGATTACCTTTGTCACAGACAGACCGGGGCACGATGTTCGCTATGCGATTGACGCCAGCAAAATTGAGCGTGAATTAGGCTGGACGCCGGAAGAGACATTCGAAACCGGCATGCGTAAAACGGTGCAATGGTATCTCGCGAATGAGCTCTGGTGGCAGCAGGTGCTTGATGGCAGCTATCAGGGCGAGCGTCTGGGGCTGAAAAGCTAACGCACCCGGGAGAGAACATATGAAAGGCATTATTCTGGCTGGGGGTTCTGGCACCCGACTGCATCCGATTACCCGCGGCGTGTCAAAACAGCTGTTGCCGATTTATGACAAACCCATGATCTACTACCCGCTGTCGGTGTTAATGCTGGCGGGGATACGCGACATTCTCATCATCACCACGCCGGAAGATAAAAGCTATTTCCAGCGCCTGCTGGGAGATGGCTCGGAGTTTGGGATTGCGCTGACCTATGCTGAACAGCCAAGCCCGGACGGCCTCGCGCAGGCGTTTATCATCGGCGAAACCTTCCTTGCCGGTGAACCTTCGTGCCTGGTGCTGGGCGACAATATTTTCTTCGGTCAGGGCTTCAGCCCGAAATTACGCAGCGTGGCGGCGCGCACCGAAGGGGCAACCGTGTTTGGCTACCAGGTCATGGATCCAGAAAGGTTTGGCGTCGTTGAATTTGACGATAATTTTCGGGCGATCTCGCTGGAAGAAAAACCAAAGGAGCCGAAGTCTAACTGGGCAGTCACTGGCCTTTATTTCTACGACCATAACGTGGTGGAGTATGCGAAGCGCGTGAAGCCTTCCGAGCGTGGCGAGCTCGAAATTACCTCAATTAATCAGATGTATCTCGACGACGGAAAGCTGACCGTAGAGCTTCTTGGCCGTGGTTTCGCCTGGCTTGATACCGGCACCCATGACAGCCTCATTGAGGCCAGCACCTTCGTGCAAACGGTTGAAAAGCGTCAGGGATTCAAAATTGCCTGCCTGGAAGAGATCGCCTGGCGCAACGGCTGGCTGGATGATGATGGCGTAAAACGCGCGGCCGGTCAGTTGGCGAAAACCGGCTACGGCCAGTACCTTCTGGAGCTGCTCCGTGCCCGTCCGCGCCAGTATTAATCCCCTGAAATGGGAAACAGAATTTTTCGGCATCAATAGCGCTTTGCTGCAAATGGATGACGATGCGCCAGAACTGCACGCTGATGCTCTGACGAGCTGGTCACGGGTGCAAGCGAAAATTCCTGCCCAGCGAACTGACTGGCTGGATGCGCTGCAGCAGCTCGGTTTTCAGCTGGTGGAAGGCGAAGTCGATTTTAAGCTCAACGTAACAGACAGCGTTAATCCACAGGCAGAAACGGCGACCGAACGTGATATTCCTCGCCTGCGTGAACTCTCTGCTCAGGCGTTTGCTCAAAGCCGCTTTCGCGCGCCGTGGTATGACGCAGATGCCAGCGGTCGTTTCTATGCACAATGGATTGAAAATGCCGTTCGCGGCACGTTTGACCATCAGTGTCTGGTTTTTCGTGACGATAGCGCCAATATTCGTGCATTTGTCTCTTTACGTCAGCTCAACGACAGTGAAGCCCGCATCGGGCTGCTTGCCGGGCGCGGCGCAGGCGAGCAATTGATGCTGGCGGCCATGCGCTGGGCATTTGAGCGGCAGCTAACCGCGCTGCGGGTGGGCACCCAGATGGGCAACACCGCGGCGCTTAACCGTTATATTCACAGTGGTGCTTCACTGGAAAGCACCGCTTACTGGCTCTACAGGTGACACGATGATTCCTTTTAACGCTCCGCCGGTTGTCGGTACTGAGCTTGAATACATGCAATCTGCCATGGGCAGCGGCAAGCTCTGCGGCGACGGTGGCTTTACCCGCCGCTGCCAGCAGTGGATGGAGCAGCGTTTCGGCAGCGCCAAAGTTCTGCTCACGCCATCCTGTACCGCTTCGCTGGAAATGGCGGCGCTGCTGTTGGATATCCAGCCCGGCGACGAAGTGATCATGCCGAGCTACACCTTTGTCTCCACCGCCAACGCCTTCGTGCTGCGCGGGGCAAAAATCGTTTTTGTCGACGTACGTCGCGACACCATGAACATCGATGAAACGCTGATTGAAGCGGCGATCACCGACAAAACCCGGGCCATCGTGCCGGTACATTACGCGGGTGTGGCCTGTGAAATGGACACCATTATGGCGATCGCGAAAAAGCATAATCTGTTTGTGGTGGAAGATGCAGCGCAGGGCGTGATGTCGACCTACAAGGGGCGTGCGCTGGGCACCATCGGTCATATCGGCTGCTTCAGCTTTCATGAAACCAAAAACTACACCGCGGGTGGCGAAGGTGGCGCGACGCTGATTAACGATCGCAAGCTGGTGGAACGCGCCGAAGTGATTCGTGAGAAAGGCACCAACCGCAGCCAGTTCTTCCGCGGGCAGGTCGATAAATACACCTGGCGTGATATCGGCTCAAGCTACCTGATGGCTGATTTGCAGGCCGCTTATCTCTGGGCTCAACTCGAAGCGGCTGACCGCATCAACCAGCAGCGCCTCAGCCTGTGGCAAACCTATTACGATGCGCTGAAGCCGCTGGCGGATGCCGGGCGCATTGAGCTGCCAACGATCCCGGCGGACTGCGTCCACAATGCCCACATGTTTTACATCAAACTGCGTGACGAAGCCGATCGCGGCAAGCTCATCGCCTGGCTGAAAGAAGCCGAGATCATGGCGGTGTTCCACTACATTCCGCTGCACTCTTCACCCGCTGGTGAAGCGTTTGGCGTATTCCATGGCGAAGACCGCTTCACCACGCATGAAAGTGAGCGTTTGCTCCGCCTACCGCTGTTCTACAATCTGGCGGCGGTGAATCAGCGTACGGTCATCAACTCCCTGTTAAGCTATTTCGCCTGAGATGTCTCTGGCAAAAGCTTCACTCTGGACTGCGGCCAGCACGCTGGTCAAAATCGGTGCCGGGCTGCTGGTCGTTAAGCTGCTGGCCGTAGCGTATGGTCCATCCGGCGTCGGGCAGGCGGGCAACTTTCGCCAGCTTGTAACGGTATTGGGCGTGCTTGCTGGCGGAGGAATTTTCAACGGCGTCACCAGGTTTGTGGCGCAGTACCACGACGATCCTGAGCATCTGCGCAACGTTGTGGGCACCTCGTCGGCGATGGTGCTGGGTTTCTCTACGCTGCTGGCGGTTATCTTCGTTCTGGCAGCAGCGCCTATCAGCCAGGGATTGTTTGGTCATACCCATTATCAGGGGCTGGTGCAACTGGTCGCGCTGGTACAGATGGGCATCGCCTGGGCAAACCTGCTGCTGGCGCTGCTGAAAGGTTTTCGTGATGCCTCCGGAAACGCACTCTCATTAATTGCCGGGAGCCTGACTGGCGTCGGGGCCTGGTTCCTGAGCTGGCATCTCGGTGGCTATGAAGGGGCATTACTCGGCCTGGCGCTGGTGCCTGCGCTGGTCGTGCTTCCGGCGGGTATTATGCTGGCAAAGCGAAAAGCCATCCCCTTTGCGTACCTGAAACCGCGCTGGGATGCGTTTTACGCCGGGCAACTGGGTAAATTTACCCTGATGGCGCTGATCACCTCGGTAACGCTGCCCGTTGCCTACGTGATGATGCGAAACCTGCTGGCCGCGCACTACAGCTGGGATGACGTGGGGATCTGGCAGGGCGTCAGCAGCATTTCCGATGCCTATCTGCAGTTTATTACCGCCTCGTTCAGCGTCTATCTTCTGCCAACGTTGTCGCGTCTGACGGCAAAAACGGATATCACCCGTGAGATCGGTAAGGCGCTGAAGTTTGTGCTGCCGGCCGTGGCGGCAGCGAGCCTGACGGTCTGGCTACTGCGGGATTTCGCCATCTGGCTGCTGTTTTCCGCTAAATTCACCGCGATGCGCGATTTGTTTGCATGGCAGCTGGTGGGCGACGTGCTGAAAGTAGGCGCTTACGTCTACGGCTATCTGGTGATCGCCAAAGCCTCACTGAGGTTCTATATTCTGACGGAAATCTGCCAGTTCACGCTGCTGACGGCGTTTTCGCACTGGCTGATCCCGATGCATGGTGCGCTGGGCGCGGCACAGGCCTATATGGCAACCTATATCGTTTATTTTGCGCTGTGCAGCAGCGTATTTTTAATCTGGCGTAAACGGGCATGACTGCACTGATACACGTACTGGGATCGGATATCCCGCACCACAACCAGACCGTGTTGCGGTTTTTTAGCGAAGAGCTGGCCGCAGGCAGCGAGCATGCACGCGAGTTTATGGTCGTGGGCGATGAGAGTGGGCTGCGTGCCGCAGGTCCGAACCTGTCTCTGCATTTTTACAGAGACAAAAAATCCCTCGCGACCGCCGTTGTGGCGAAAGCTAAAGCGGATCGCGGGCAGCGTTTCTTCTTTCACGGCCAGTTTAATACCGGCCTGTGGCTGGCGCTGCTGAGTGGCGGGATCAAGCCTGCACAGTTTAACTGGCATATCTGGGGGGCCGATCTGTATGAAGTCTCCCGCGGCCTGAAATTCCGCTTGTTTTACCCGCTTCGTCGCCTGGCTCAGGGGCATGTTGGCTGCGTGTTTGCCACCCGTGGGGATTTAAACACCTTCGGGAAAGCGCATCCTCATGTGCAGCAGGAGCTGCTTTATTTCCCGACCAGAATGGATCCTGCGCTGAATGAGTTGGGGCCAGAAAAGCGTGATACCGACACCCTGACCATCCTGGTGGGGAATTCCGGGGATCGCAGCAATGACCACATTGCGGCGCTGAAAGCGATTCACCAGCAGTTTGGCGATACGGTAAATGTCGTGCTGCCGATGGGCTATCCGGCTAACAATGATGACTATATTCGTGAAGTGCGTACATCGGGCGAAGCGCTGTTTAGCGGCGAGCATCTGAAAATCCTCAGCGAGAAGCTGGAGTTTGATGACTATCTTGCCCTGCTGCGCCGCTGCGATCTGGGCTATTTCCTGTTCCCACGCCAGCAGGGCATCGGCACGCTCTGCCTGCTGATTCAGGCGGGAATTCCGTGCGTGCTCAACCGGGAAAATCCTTTCTGGCAGGACATGACGGAACAGCACATTCCGGTGCTGTTTACCACCGATAAGCTGGACGTCGCCGTCGTGCGCGAAGCGCAGCGGCAGCTGCTGAATGTGGATAAAACACAGATTGCGTTTTTCCGTCCGGCCTATCTTCAACCGTGGCACCGCGCGCTGCAAATTGCAGCAGGAGAGGCGCAATGAGCCTGATGCAGTTTACCGGCCTGCTTGTGGTGTGGCTGTTTTCATCGCTGTTTATCGCGACGCTGACGTACTTCGAGTTTCGCCGCGTGCGCTTCAACTTTAACGTCTTCTTCTCATTGCTGTTTTTACTGACCTTTTTCTTCGGTTTTCCGCTATCGATGACGCTGGTCTTTCGCTTTGACGTCGGCATTGCGCCACCGGAAATCCTGCTGCAGGCACAGCTTTCCGCGGTGTGTTTCTATGCGATCTATTACGTAGCGTATAAAACGCGACTGCGTGCCGCACGCGTTGAGGCTGAGCGACGTCCGCTTTTTACTATGAACCGGGTAGAAACCCATCTTATGTGGGGCCTGCTGGCGCTGATTGCGCTGGTAAGCGTTGGTATCTTCTTTGCGCACAACGGGTTCCTGCTGTTCAGGCTGCACTCCTACAGCCAGATTTTCTCAAGCGAAGTGTCCGGCGTGGCCCTCAAGCGCTTCTTCTACTTCTTCATTCCGGCGATGCTGGTGGTCTATTTCCTGCGTCAGGACAGCAAAGCGTGGCTGTTCTTCCTCGTCAGCACCGTGGCGTTTGGCCTGCTGACTTACGTGATCGTTGGTGGGACGCGTGCCAATATCATCATCGCGTTCGCTATCTTTCTTTTCATTGGCATTATTCGCGGCTGGATCTCCCTGTGGATGCTGGCGGCGGCCGGCGTGCTGGGAATTGTCGGCATGTTCTGGCTGGCGCTGAAACGCTATGGCCTGAACGTCAGCGGCGATGAGGCTTTTTATACGTTCCTCTATCTGACACGCGATACTTTCTCGCCGTGGGAAAACCTCGCGCTGCTGCTGCAGAACTACGACAAAATTGATTTTCAGGGCCTGGCGCCAATCGTGCGGGATTTCTACGTATTTATCCCGACCTGGCTGTGGCCGACTCGCCCGGGAGTGGTGCTCAACACCGCCAACTACTTTACCTGGGAAGTGCTGAACAACCATTCGGGGCTGGCGATTTCACCGACGCTTATCGGCTCGCTGCTGGTGATGGGCGGCGCAGGGTTTATTCCGCTTGGCGCAGTGGTCGTGGGGCTGATTATTAAGTGGTTTGACTGGCTGTATCAGCTTGGCAACCGTGAAACGAACCGCTACAAGGCGGCGATTCTGCACAGTTTCTGTTTTGGCGCTATCTTCAACATGATTGTGCTGGCCCGCGAGGGGCTCGATTCGTTTGTCTCACGCGTGGTCTTTTTCCTGGTGATTTTCGGGCTGTGCCTGCTGGTTGCCAAGTTGCTTTACTGGCTGCTGGACAGCGCCGGGCTTATCCATAAGCGCGCAAGGCCGCTGCCACAACCTCTGGTTTGATAAGGGAACACATGATGGATCCAATTGCTGCACCGCTTTATACCGTCCGCGGCCTGCAGCTCATCGGATGGCGCGATATGCAGCACGCGCTGGATTATCTCTATGCTGATGGCACAATGCGGCAAGGCACGCTAGTGGCGATCAACGCGGAGAAAGTCCTGACGGCGGAGGATAACGCCGAAGTGCGCACGCTGATCGACGCCGCCGAGTTTAAATATGCCGATGGCATCAGCGTGGTGCGATCCATTCGTAAAAAATACCCTGAAGCCAACGTTTCGCGCGTGGCCGGGGCGGATCTCTGGGAAGCGCTCATGGCGCGTGCCGGTGCGGAAGGAACGCCAGTGTTTCTGATTGGCGGAAAACCCGAAGTGTTGGCGCAAACCGAAGCAAAGCTGCGCCAGCAGTGGAACGTCAATATCGTGGGCAGCCAAAACGGCTACTTCAAACCCGCAGATCGGCAGGCTCTGTTTGCGCGAATCCAGGCCAGCGGTGCAAAAATCGTGACCGTAGCGATGGGATCGCCGAAGCAGGAAATCTTTATGCGCGACTGCCGGATGGTACATCCGGATGCTTTGTATATGGGCGTTGGCGGCACTTATGACGTCTTCACCGGACATGTGAAGCGCGCGCCAAAAGTATGGCAGCGGCTTGGTCTGGAATGGCTTTATCGTCTGCTGTCACAGCCTGGTCGTCTCACCCGACAGCTACGCCTTCTGCGCTACCTTCGCTGGCACTATACCGGCCAGCTCTGATCCTTCCCCTCAAAAATGTATTGCGCATTAATTGTGCAATACATTCGTATATTTAATACTTTGTTTGCCATTTCACCCATTTTATTCAACCATTCCCGCCCCTGGAGTCTGCGCGAGCGTGCGTTCCGGAGGTTAAATGGCAGGTAAAACTGCTGATAACAATAACCGGCATTGACCGGAGAATGGCAAACACATGAGGATCTATGGCTGAGAAGCAACCGACGCTACAGCGAGGGCTGGAAGCGCGACACATCGAATTAATCGCCCTCGGGGGTACCATCGGCGTAGGCCTGTTTATGGGCTCGGCGAGCACGCTGAAATGGGCCGGTCCGTCGGTATTACTGGCCTATATTATTGCCGGACTGTTTGTGTTCTTCATTATGCGCTCGATGGGCGAAATGCTGTTCCTCGAACCGGTCACCGGGTCATTTGCCGTTTACGCGCATAAATACATGAGCCCGTTCTTTGGCTATCTCACGGCCTGGTCATACTGGTTTATGTGGCTGGCGGTGGGGATTTCCGAGATTACCGCCATCGGCGTGTATACGCAGTTCTGGTTCCCCGGGTTGGCGCAATGGATACCTGCGCTGATTGCGGTCGCGCTGGTCGGGCTTGCGAACCTCGCCGCCGTGCGTCTGTATGGTGAGCTGGAGTTCTGGTTTGCGATGATCAAAGTCACCACCATTATCGTTATGATCGTGGTGGGCGTTGGGGTGATCTTCTTTGGCCTTGGCAACGGCGGGCATGCGATTGGTTTTGGCAACCTGACAGAACACGGCGGCTTTTTTGCCGGCGGCTGGAAAGGCTTCCTGACCGCGCTTTGTATTGTTGTCGCGTCTTATCAGGGCGTTGAGCTTATCGGCATCACCGCCGGAGAAGCGAAAAACCCGCAGGTCACGCTGCGCAGTGCGGTAGGTAAGGTGCTGTGGCGCATCCTGATTTTCTACGTCGGCGCAATTTTCGTTATCGTCACCATTTTCCCGTGGAATGAGATTGGCAGCAACGGCAGCCCGTTTGTGCTCACCTTTGCCAAAATCGGCATCACGGCGGCGGCAGGTATCATTAACTTTGTGGTGCTGACGGCGGCGCTCTCCGGTTGTAACAGCGGCATGTACAGCTGTGGTCGTATGCTGTATGCCCTGGCGAAAAACCGTCAGCTGCCAGCCGCAATGGCAAAAGTCTCGCGTAACGGTGTACCGGTGATGGGCGTGGCGGTGTCAATTGCCATTCTGCTGCTGGGATCGTGTCTGAACTATATTATTCCCAATCCGCAGCGGGTGTTTGTTTATGTCTACAGCGCCAGCGTGCTGCCGGGCATGGTGCCGTGGTTCGTGATCCTGATTAGCCAGCTGCGTTTTCGTGCAACGCATAAACAGGCTCTGGTGAATCATCCGTTCCGCTCGGTGCTGTTCCCCTGGGCGAATTACCTGACGATGGCGTTTCTGGTCTGCGTGCTGATCGGCATGGGCTTCAACGACGATACGCGCATGTCGCTGTTTGTCGGGATTATCTTCCTTGCACTGGTGACGGTGCTGTATCAGGTTTTACGCCTCGGCCAGGCTGGGGAAGCCCGTAAATTGCAGGATTAAGCGGCAAAACGTGCAAAGCATAACCAAACGGAAAATTTCTTTAAAAAGAGACTGGACAGCTTTGCACGAAGTCCGTATTATCCGACCCCGCAACGGCGCTAAGCGCCCGTAGCTCAGCTGGATAGAGCGCTGCCCTCCGGAGGCAGAGGTCTCAGGTTCGAATCCTGTCGGGCGCACCATTTACCCGGTGCTGGAGCTGCGGTGGTTTCTGACCGCGTAGAAAAGATTTGCAGTGGTGGCTATAGCTCAGTTGGTAGAGCCCTGGATTGTGATTCCAGTTGTCGTGGGTTCGAATCCCATTAGCCACCCCATTATTTAAGAGTTTGTGGCAATGCGAAGGTGGCGGAATTGGTAGACGCGCTAGCTTCAGGTGTTAGTGTCCTTAGGATGTGGGGGTTCGAGTCCCCCCCCTCGCACCATAACTCTAAAGAATTGAACGAAAATTCAAAAAGCAGTACATCGGCGAGTAGCGCAGCTTGGTAGCGCAACTGGTTTGGGACCAGTGGGTCGGAGGTTCGAATCCTCTCTCGCCGACCAATTTTGAACCCCGCTTCGGCGGGGTTTTTTCTATTCTGAATTCAGCGATTCATTGCAGAAGAATAATTTTCCCCGCCCATCATTCTGTTCAGAAAAATATGTCTCCGGACGACGACATTTAATTCCCTGATTTTGAATTGAATCGTATTTTCTGTATTCTGGCGTCGCCATTCTGCGACATCTCCAATTGTCCTAAATAGCTTAACCCCCTGATATTCAGAGGTGCAAGAGTGGCACGACCTGTGCAATAATATGCGTGTAGATGCTCATTCCATCTCTTATGTTCGCGTTTACGCCTCATAAACCCAGGAATGACGCAGAGCCGTTTACGGTGCTTATCGTCCACCGACAGATGTCGCTTCGGCCTCATCAGACACCATGGACATAACGTTGAGTGAAGCACCTATTGTTGTCAATCAGACCTGTTTTAACGCCTGCCCTGATTTCAGAGCAGGCGTTTTTTTATGGGTTAATTTCGGTAGCGGAATAATATGCCGCTAACCAGAATTAGCGAGCAGAATGACACACACCAGAGCGTGTAAATCGCACCAATTTTTCCTGTTAGCAGAACGGTGACAGACGTTGCGCAAGTGGCGCTAATAGTCTGCCACCGCCAGGCTTTCGCACTGGCTCCCGAAACCTCCTGTTCATCAAATTGATACAGCACGTCGAATGTTCCCAGGGCAAAAACCACATTCGATGCCAGATGAGCGATAAAGATCGCCGCCAGCGCCGCGCCGGTGTAAGCGGACAGCGCAGGCATCAGCATGTAAGCCAGTAAAAACAGCGCCAGACACCCCAGCAGCAGGTAATTGCGCCGGGTGTACTCCGGCATCTTCCGACTGTTAAGCATCATTGGTCCGCAAAGCTGTCCGAGGCTACGGCTGAAAAGCAGCGGCAGTGCGAGCCCGGTGGTCTCTTCAGGCCGCATTTGCTGGGCCAGGGCGGGCAACAGCGCCATCGCAGGCGCGCCGACAGCCGCAAGTGAAGGTAACAGCAGCAGGCTCCGCTTTTGTATTGAGTTTAACCTGGCCCAGCGCAACGATGGCATGGTGGTGGGCTGCTGTACATCAGGCCTGATGACAATTCGCTGTGAGGCTAACCCCAGCAGCCACGCAGCAATGACAAAGCTCAGGGCATCGACCAGCAGCAATACCTGCGGGCTGACGCGGCCAAACAGTAATACGCCCATGCCAGTACCCAACAAAACCTGGGAAGCGAAAATCATATTTTCCATCGCCGTCGCCGCCGGAAGTTCTGCCTCACTTAACCCCCGCTTAAAGGTCACGGCGAGGGCAGGCCACGCCATTCCTCCTAACAGCGATTCCACGGACTGAACCGCCAGCAACAAAGGAATGTTGTGCAGATGGAGCCCCAGCCACGGCAGAATGAGCGCCAGCAAACCCAACAGCTCATAAATAAGGAGCAGGTGCAGCGGTGAAATAGTCCGGCAAAGCCTTTCGCCAGACAGGCTGCCAAGAAAGCCAGGTAGAGTGGCAAAAAGCCAGGCGAGGGTCAGCGTTGTGGGGGAGGCCTGCCAGCGTAGCAACTGGCCAAACACCACGACCTGAGTCAGGCCATTTCCCAGTGACGATAAAACAAAAGCATAAGCCAACAGGCGAAGCCAGGAATGGTTCCGCAATGCGCGCAGCAGCGCAAACAGCAGAGAATTCATGTGAGACGATCTCCAGCAAAACGTTATCCACGCGACAAAGCGCGAGAGTGAAAAACGGTCGGTGCTGAGAAATCGTTACATTGGGAAGCTCATTGAGAGAAAGCTGAGCGGAAACTCTGGCATGAGATCCGGAAAAAAGAAAGGGGCCAGAATGGCCCCTTGTCACAAAACTGATTCAGGAAGGTGGGTTGTTCTGTAGCGTCAGCAACAGTCCGTCGCGGCGCATGGTCGCGGCTTCTTCCGGCTGATGCAGGCGGTCGAGCGCATCGGCAAGCCAGGCGTAGTCAAATGCATCCGGGCGCTGTTTTAAGGCCGCGCGGAAGGCGATGGTCGCCTCCTGCCATTCGCCATGCTTCATCAGCGACTGGCCAAGCGTGCTCCACAGCAGCGGTCGATCGCCGACGCTTTTGATCTGCTGGCGCAGCACTTTTTCCAGCTGTTCCGGATTGTTGGTTTTCAGGCGCGGCACCGGCAGCAGCAGGCGATCGTCGTACTGGCGCTTCAGGCCGTCGATGATGATCTGTTGTGCGGTGTCATGATCGTCACACTCGATAAGGTGATCGGCCATGGCAACCTGCAACGCAACGTGCTGACGGGTTTTGCGGCTCTGGTTTTTCCACCATTCGCGCAGACCGTCGCTGCCCTGATCGGCGCGGGCCTGATCCATCAGGCCAATCCAGGCCTGCTGTTCCAGGGCATCACGATGCGCTTCATCGCCGACGTTGGCTTTTGCCATGGACGGAATAATGTCGAGCAACGAACTCCAGGCGCCGGTACGGATATAAGCCTGTTCGGCCAGGCGCAGCACTTCCGGATGGCGAGGAGAGAGCTCCAGAAGCCTGTCCACGCCGTGACGTGCCGCGTGATCCTCGTTGCGGGCCAGCTGGATGCGAACGCGGGTGATTTCGACCGGAATCAGATCGTTACCGGCGCTTTCCGCCGCACGCTCCAGATGCTGATTGGCACGCATTTCATCCCCGCGCTGCTGGGCGGCTTCTGCCGCAAGCAGGTAGTTCACCACCGGTTGTTCCGCGTGATCGGCATTTTTCGCCATCAGCTTCTCAACCTGCTGGTAGTCACCTTCTGCCAGCTTCAGCAGCGCCTGCTCGGTCTGTTTGCGGGCGCGACGACGCTTGCGGCCGACAAACCAGCCACGGGTGTGTGCCCCGGTGCGGAAAATACGGCGCAGCAGCCATTCGATGGCGAACAGCACCACCATGGTCAGGATCATAACGATCACCAGACCGGTGACGCTGGTTTCGATGTTGTAGTTGTCGGTCTGGATCAGGACATAGCCCTGATGTCCGGCGATGATTGGGCCAACCACGATCCCGGCGATCAACAGCGCAAAGAGTAAGAGTACTTTTAACATGCTTATTCTCCCTGCGGTGCGGCGGCGGCAGGCGCGGCTTCAGCCTGAGGCGTTGTGCCTGGTGCGACCGAAGGCTGAGCCAGCAAATTACGCACGCGAGTCTGCATCAGCTTTTCCAGAATCGCCTGACTTTGCAGCGTTTCCGGCACGTCCATATTGATGCTCTGCTGACTTAGCGCATCCAGCTCATCGAGGAAGGCTTTAGTGGTGGCGTCATCGGTATCGTAGTACGCGCGAACCCAGGTGGAGACGTTATCCAGCGCCTGTTTGTAGGTCTGCTCCTGATGACGTGGTACCGCCTGCGCGGCGACCAGCAGGCGTGAGCGAATGTTTTCGCGCAGATAAACGTCCTGATTCGGGGCTAACAGCGGAACCGCCGTTTCGTCACGACGACGAATGGTGATAAAGCTGTCCATAAAGTTCTGCCAGCTTTTTTGCAGGTTGACGCGCCACTCGCCGAGCGAGCTGGAAAGCTCACCGCTGTCAGAATCCATTGGGGAATCGTCGTCGGTGTTGTCCGCCAGACGCAGGTTATCAATCTGATTCGACAGCTGATTGACCTTTAAAATGATGCCATCGTAATCGACCTGCGCCACGCCGGAGAGGCTGGCGATGTCTTCGGTGATCGCGCGGCGGGCGTTAATCAGGCTCGGGTCGTTCATGTCCGCAAGGCTTGCGTCGGCGCTTTTCAGCAACGCAGCGGCGGTGGTGACGTCCTGATCGCTCCACAGCTTACGACCTGCCAGCTTAACGAGGAAATCAGCCTGTGCCAGCTGCCAGGTTTTAGCGTCGCTGCCGGAAATAGTGGCAACTTTCTGCTGTAGCTCATCAAGCTGTTTTGCCGTCGCGTCCTGCTGCTGTTTTGCGGCCGTCAGCTGGTCTGCCTGCTGCTTGATCACGTCTTCCAGCTCGGCTTTCTGGGACTCCTGCGCTTTCTGCAGGGCGGTGACCTGAGTCACCAGCGTGTCGTTGGTGGACGTCTGGCTGGTGTTTTGCTTTTTGACCAGGTTATACAGACCCGTGCCTGCAGTCAGGGCAATGGCGATAGCCACCACGCTTAGCACCAGCGGGGCTTTACTGCTGCCGTTTTTCTTTCCGGCGGTCTTCTTTTCAGCATTTTCTGGCTGTGGCGTCGTTTCCACGGCCTCCCTGGTCTCTTCAACCACGGCGGCGTTCTCTTTCTGTTCCGTCATTATGGCTTCCAATGTTGAGAGTTATTGTAAAGCACGCAGCAGCGCGTCGTTGTCGGCGCTATCGGCCACCCTGATATTCCGCCAGCCCAACTCCTGGGCCTGTTGTGCCAGACGCTCGCTCACCACAAGCACCTCGCAGAGTAACAACCAGCGCTCCCGATACCATTGGGGAATCAGCGACCAGAGCTGTTGCAGCATTTCCCCGCTGGTGACCACCAGTCGGTTTACACCGCGTGATTGCCAGCGCATGGCTTCTTCTGCCCCGTCATAGTGACGTGGGTTGCGTTGGTAACATTCACAAAACGTTACGGAGGCGCCTCGTTTTTGCAGCGTCTCGCCAAGCAGTTCTCGCCCGCCGTTGCCGCGCATAATCAGCGCTTTCTTGTCGGCAACGTTTTGTAATTCCGGTAATTGTAGCAAGACTTCGCTGATTTCCCGATCGCGCGGATAGCGAACGTCGATGCCACTGACTTTATGCAGCGCGAGGGCGGTGGTTCGCCCAATAGCAAAATAACCCGGCGCAGGCGGCCAGCCTTTCCCCTGTTGTTGCAGATGTGCATGGGCGAATTCGACCGCATGCTGCGAAAGGGCAAACAGCAAATCGCCATCGCCTAAAGCCGCAAGATGCCCGGAAAGCTTTGCCAGCTCGCGGCCGGGGGTAAATTCTATTAACGGGAAACTCCAGGCCTCTCGCCCCAGCGCGCGCAGGCGGCTGACCAGTTCTTCCCCCTGGGGAGACGGGCGAGTGACCAGAATGCTCATTCAGGGGCTTCTCCGTTATACACGTCGGCGAGGATCTCGCGGGCGCCGTTGTTCAGCAGCTCTTCCGCGAGCGAAATGCCAAGGGCTTCTGCCCGATCGGCAGGGCCGCGGCGCTCACCGCGAACCATCCGCGAGCCATCGGGCGCACCGACCAGCGCACGCAGCCAGATTTCACCGTGGCTTAATTCAGCATAGCTGCCAATCGGTACCTGACAGCCTCCTTCCAGGCGAGTATTCATCGCGCGTTCGGCACTAACGCGCACCGCGGTTTCCGCATGGTTCAGTGGGACAAGCAGTGTACGGGTGTTTTCGTCATCGAGACGGCATTCAATACCCACCGCGCCCTGACCGACGGCTGGAAGAGAGTGTTCCGGCGACAATGCCTGGCGAATTCTGTCTTCCAGGCCCAGTCGTTTCAGTCCGGCCACTGCCAGAATAATCGCATCATAATCGCCATTATCGAGCTTGCTTAACCGCGTGCCGACGTTGCCTCGCAATGAGCGGATAACCAGATCCGGACGTTGGGCGGCCAACTGACACTGTCGGCGTAAACTTGACGTGCCAACCACGCTGCCTGCCGGCAAGGCGTCGACAGAATCAAAGCGGTTTGAGACAAACGCATCGCGTGGATCTTCGCGTTCGCAGATCGTGGTCAGGCCCAGTCCCTGCGGGAATTCGACCGGGACATCCTTCATGGAGTGGACGGCAATATCGGCGCGGTTTTCAAGCAACGCAAGTTCCAGTTCTTTGACAAACAGCCCTTTACCGCCCACCTTCGCGAGGGGCGTATCAAGGATCACGTCACCGCGCGTCACCATCGGCACCAGTTCAACCGTGAGCCCTGGATGGCACGCCATCAGCCTGTCTTTCACATAATGTGCCTGCCAAAGTGCAAGAGGACTTTGGCGTGTGGCAATTCTTAAAACTTTGTCTAACATGCTTGTTACCGTCGTTATCGTCCGCCAGCCATCCTAACATTGTTGCTATAAGGATGTTAGTTTTCGAGTTTTTCTGAAAAAGCGAAATGAGGGCGTCGCTTGACGTGTCAAAGAATTTACAGCTGTTAATCAGTGCTAAACTGATGAGTAGCGCAACTTTCTTTACGGTCAAACGGCAAGGTGTTAAATTGATCACGTTTTAAACCGTTTGTTAGCCCGCACCAACACCATCATGGCGACAGACGGTAGCGGTTCTTGTTGAAATTCTAAAAGCCTTCGTATTCCAGGCCATGCACCGCCTTCGCAATACTCAGGTTTAACATCAGGCGATACGTCTTGTACCTCTATATTGAGACACTGAAACAGAGACTGGATGCCATCAATCAACTGCGCGTGGATCGCGCGCTTGCTGCCATGGGGCCGGCTTTCCAGCAGGTCTATAGTCTTCTGCCGACATTGCTTCATTACCATCATCCGCTGATGCCGGGTTACCTCGACGGTAACGTACCCAAAGGCATTTGCCTCTACACGCCTGATGAAACCCAACGCCACTACCTTGATGAGCTGGAGCTGCACCGCGGCATGCCGCGTCAGGACACCGCCAAAGGCGAGCTGCCGATTACCGGCGTTTACTCCATGGGCAGTACTTCTTCGGTCGGCCAGAGCTGTTCTTCCGATCTCGATATCTGGGTCTGTCATCAGGCCTGGCTGGATAACGAAGAGCGTCAGCTGCTACAGCGCAAATGCAGTCTGCTGGAGAGCTGGGCCGCCTCGCTCGGCGTAGAAGTCAGTTTCTTCCTGATAGACGAAAACCGCTTCCGCCATAACGAAAGCGGCAGCCTCGGCGGTGAAGACTGCGGTTCAACGCAGCACATTTTACTCCTCGATGAATTTTACCGTACCGCCGTGCGCCTCGCGGGCAAACGTATTCTGTGGAATATGGTGCCGTGCGAAGAAGAGGAGCATTACGACGAGTACGTGATGAAGCTTTACGCCCAGGGCGTACTGACGCCGAATGAATGGCTCGACCTTGGCGGATTGAGCACGCTCTCCGCGGAAGAGTACTTCGGCGCGAGCCTGTGGCAGCTGTATAAGAGCATCGACTCACCGTACAAAGCGGTGCTGAAAACTCTGCTGCTCGAAGCCTATTCCTGGGAGTACCCGAACAGCCGCCTGCTGGCGAAAGACATCAAGCAGCGTCTGCACGACGGCGAGATCGTCTCATTCGGTCTTGACCCGTACTGCATGATGCTGGAACGCGTCACGACTTATCTGCAGGCGATTGATGACACCACGCGTCTGGATCTGGTGCGCCGCTGTTTCTACCTGAAAGTGTGCGAAAAATTGAGCCGCGAGCGCGCCTGCGTGGGCTGGCGTCGTGAAGTTATCGGTCAACTGGTGAAAGAGTGGGGCTGGAGCGAAGAGCGATTGTCGATGCTCGACAACCGCGCCAACTGGAAGATTGACGAAGTGCGCGATGCGCACAACGAACTGCTCGACGCGATGATGCAGAGCTATCGCAATCTGATCCGCTTCGCGCGTCGCAACAACCTTAGCGTCTCCGCCAGCCCGCAGGATATCGGCGTGCTGACCCGTAAGCTGTACGCTGCATTCGAAGCGCTGCCGGGCAAAGTCACGCTGGTGAACCCGCAGATTTCTCCGGATCTCTCCGAGCCGAACCTGACCTTTATCCATGTGCCGCCGGGCCGTGCCAACCGCACAGGCTGGTACCTTTACAACCGTGCACCAAACATGGAATCGATCGTCAGCCATCAGCCGCTCGAATATAACCGTTATCTTAATAAGCTGGTGGCGTGGGCCTGGTTCAACGGCCTGCTGACTTCCCGCACCCGCCTGTTTATTAAGGGCAACGGCGTGGCCGACCTGGCTAAGCTTCAGGAAATGGTGGCCGACGTGTCGCATCACTTCCCGCTGCGATTGCCGGCACCGACGCCAAAAGCGCTCTACAGCCCGTGCGAAATCCGCCATCTGGCGATCATCGTTAATCTTGAATATGACCCGACGGCGGCGTTCCGCAATCAGGTCGTGCATTTTGATTTCCGTAAGCTTGACGTCTTCAGCTTCGGTGAAGAGCAAAACTGCCTCGTGGGCAGCGTCGATCTGCTGTACCGCAACTCGTGGAATGAGGTACGTACGCTGCACTTCAACGGCGAGCAGGCCATGATTGAGGCGCTGAAAACGATACTCGGCAAAATGCATCAGGATGCCGCACCGCCGGACAGCGTTGACGTATTCTGCTATAGCCAGCACCTGCGTGGGCTGATTCGTACCCGCGTGCAGCAGCTGGTTTCAGAATGTATTGAGCTGCGTCTTTCCAGCACGCGTCAGGAAACCGGGCGCTTCAAAGCGCTGCGCGTGGCAGGACAAACCTGGGGACTGTTCTTCGAGCGTCTCAACGTTTCAGTGCAGAAGCTGGAAAATGCCATCGAGTTTTACGGCGCGATTTCCCATAACAAACTGCACGGCTTGTCGGTACAGGTGGAAACCAATCAAGTGCAGCTGCCGCCGGTGGTGGATGGTTTTGCCAGCGAAGGGATCATTCAGTTCTTCTTTGAAGACACCAGCGATGACAACGGCTTTAACATCTATATTCTGGATGAGAGCAACCGGGCGGAGATTTACCATCACTGCGAAGGCAGTAAAGAAGAGCTGGTGCGCGATGTGAGTCGTTTCTACTCCTCGTCGCACGACCGCTTTACCTACGGCTCAAGCTTTATCAACTTCAACCTGCCGCAGTTCTATCAGATTGTGAAAGTGGACAACCGCGCTCAGGTCATTCCGTTCCGTACGCAGGCCATTGCTGCCGTTGCGCCAGCCAACCAGGATGCCGCGGCCCCGCTATTGCAGCAGTATTTCTCTTAAAAATTATGCCCGGTGGCGCTGCGCTTACCGGGTCTGGCATCATGGCCGTAGGCCGGGCTAACAACGTGCCGCCCGGCAATTCCGATTTAATTGAAACTCACGTCTTCACCGGCCTGCGCCGTTGCCGCCTGCTCCAGCAAATCCCAGAATGTCTCCCCGCTGCGATCGCAAATCCATTCGTCATCTTTCAGATCAAAGTGATAGCCACCTTGCCGGGTGGCAAGCCACACCTGATGCAGCGGTTCCTGACGGTTAATAATGATTTTGCTGCCGTTTTCAAAGCTTAGCGTCAGCACGCCGCCGTTGATCTCACAATCGATATCGCTGTCGCCGTCCCAGCTATCGAGGCTTTCTTCGATGGTCATCCACAGCTGGTCTGCAAGGCGATGAAATTCACTGTCGTTCATTGTTCTTTTCCGTTATCAGGTGATGGCGGCAGTATAACGCGAAACAATTCCCGTTGCAGTCCGGTGCTAAACGCTTGCTTTTACGTCTTCTCCTGCGATGATAGAAAGCAGAAAGCATCAACCACAGGCACTCTAAGCATGAACAACCTCTTTCGACCGCTGATCCTTTTGGCTGCGTTAACGACCCTTTCAGGGTGTGGCCTGAAGGGGCCGCTCTATTTCCCGCCGGCCGATAAAACGGCCGCGCCGCCGACGCAACCGGTCAATCCTGGTACCCAGAGCACCGAACCGACCCGTAACGATCGGGGTGATAACGGTGGCCCGACTCAGGTGAACTACTGATCCCTGAGCCCTATTTCTGCGTGGGTGGAATCAATGATGCAGTTCTCTAAAATGCACGGCCTGGGCAACGATTTCATGGTCGTCGATGCGGTAACGCAGAATGTATTCTTTTCTCCGGATCTGATCCGCCGTCTGGCCGATCGGCATCTGGGCGTGGGTTTTGATCAACTGCTGGTGGTTGAGCCGCCGTACGATCCCGACCTCGATTTTCATTACCGCATCTTCAATGCCGACGGCAGCGAAGTGTCCCAGTGCGGCAACGGTGCACGCTGCTTCGCACGCTTTGTGCGTATCAAAGGCCTGACCAATAAACGTGATATTCGCGTCAGTACCGCCAACGGGCGCATGGTATTAAGCGTAACGGATGACGACCTGGTGCGGGTGAATATGGGCGAGCCCAACTTTGAGCCTTCACAGGTGCCGTTCCGCGCCAACAAAGCGGAAAAGACCTATATTATGCGTGCTGCCGAGCAGACAGTATTGTGCGGCGTAGTCTCTATGGGCAACCCGCACTGCGTCATTCAGGTCGATAATGTCGATACCGCTGCGGTAGAAACATTAGGACCGGTTCTGGAAAGCCATGAGCGTTTTCCGGAGCGTGCCAATATCGGGTTTATGCAGGTGGTGAACCGCAATCACATCCGCTTGCGCGTTTATGAACGAGGCGCAGGGGAAACCCAGGCTTGCGGCAGCGGCGCATGTGCGGCGGTGGCGGTCGGGATTCTGCAAGACTTGCTGGCCGAAGAGGTACGCGTGGAATTGCCAGGCGGGCGTCTTGATATCGCCTGGAAAGGACCGGGTCAACCGTTGTATATGACTGGTCCGGCGGCACACGTCTACGACGGATTTATACATTTATGAAACAGCCAGGGGAAGAGCAACTGACGGAGCTGAACGCGCTGGATGACCGCGCGGTCGTCGACTATCTGCTGCAACATCCTGAATTTTTCATTCGTAACGCCCCGGTAGTGGAGCACATGCGTGTTCCACACCCGGTGCGCGGCACGGTATCACTGGTTGAATGGCACATGGCGCGCGCGCGAAATCACATTAACGCGCTGGAAGAAAACATGACGCTGTTGGTGGAGCAGGCGACGGCCAACGAAAGCCTGTTCTACCGTCTGCTGGAGCTGCAAACGCGTCTGGCGGCGGCCGAAAGCCTCGATGATATGCTCAACCGTTTTCACCGCTGGGCACGTGAGCTTGGCCTTGCGGGCGCCACCGTGCGGTTGTTCGCCGATCGCTGGCGCATTGGCGCTCCGTCAAAATTTACTCAGCTGGCGCTATCCCGCCAGGCGTTCGAACCGATTCGCATCCAGCGCCTCGGGCATGAGCGGCATTTCCTTGGCTCGCTGAACGGCCCGGAACTGCTGGTGATGATGCCGGAAGCGAAGGCGATTGGCTCCGTTGCCATGTCGATGCTCGGCAGCGACGGCGATCTTGGCGTGGTGCTGTTCAGCAGCCGCGACGCGCACCACTATCAGGCGGGCCAGGGCACGCATCTCTTGCAGGAAATCTCTCTGCTACTGCCCGGTTTGCTGGAACGCTGGGTCGAGCGCGTATGACGCCCGCAGCGCTGACGGAACCGACCACGCGCTTCCTGCGCTATCTCGGCGTCGAACGCCAGCTCAGCCCGATCACCTTACTCAACTATCAGCGCCAGCTTGATGCCATCATTGCACTGGCCGAAGAGATGCGGGTTACGAGCTGGCAGCAATGCGACGTGGCTATCGTTCGCAGTTTCGCTGTACGCAGCCGCCGTAAAGGCCTGAGCCCGGCCAGCCTCTCATTGCGTCTTTCTGCCCTGCGTAGCTTCTTTGACTGGCTGGTCAGCCAGGGCGAACTCCCGGCAAACCCGGCCAAAGCCGTTTCTGCACCGAAGGCCGCGCGCCATCTGCCGAAAAATATCGACGTCGACGACGTGAACCGTCTGCTGGATATTGATCTCAACGACCCACTGGCGGTACGCGACCGCGCGATGCTGGAAGTGATGTACGGCGCGGGCCTGCGTTTATCGGAGCTGGTTGGGCTGGATCTGAAGCATCTCGATCTGGAGTCCGGTGAAGTGTGGGTGATGGGCAAGGGCAGCAAAGAGCGCCGCCTGCCAATTGGCCGCAATGCGGTGCACTGGATCGAGCACTGGCTGGATTTACGCGGGCTGTTTGGCGCGGAAGAAGAGGCGCTGTTTTTGTCTAAGCTCGGCAAGCGCATCTCGGCGCGGAACGTGCAGAAGCGCTTCGCGGAGTGGGGCATCAAGCAAGGGCTGAACAGCCACGTGAATCCGCACAAATTGCGCCACTCCTTTGCCACGCACATGCTGGAATCCAGCGGCGATCTGCGCGGCGTGCAGGAGCTGCTCGGTCACGCTAATCTGTCGACCACCCAAATCTATACCCATCTTGATTTTCAACACCTTGCCTCGGTGTACGACAAAGCGCATCCACGCGCAAAACGGGGGAAATAATGCGTTTTTACCGTCCATTGGGCCAGATAGCTGCCCTGACGTTCGATCTTGACGACACGCTCTACGATAACCGCCAGGTGATTCGCCGCACGGAGAAAGAGTCGCTGGCATTCGTGCGTAGCTACCATCCCGCCCTTAGCGAGATTGAGAACAGCGATTTTCAGCAACTGCGCAATGCGCTGCGCCAGGCGGAGCCAGAAATTTACCACGACGTGACCGAATGGCGTCGCCGGGCGGTGGAGCAGGCGATGCTCAACGCCGGGCTTTCGGCCAGCGAAGCTGACGTGGGCGCCAACGCGGCGATGGCGAACTTCGCCAAATGGCGCAGCGCCATTGACGTGCCGCAGGAAACCCACGACGCGCTGGCGAAGCTCGCGGAAAAATGGCCGCTTGTAGCGATCACCAACGGCAACGCGCAGCCTGAACTGTTTGGCCTGAACGACTATTTTAAGTTTGTTCTGCGCGCGGGCCCGGATGGACGCTCAAAGCCGTTCAGCGATATGTACCATCTGGCGGCAGAGCGGCTGGATGTGCCGCTGTCGCAGATCTTACACGTCGGTGATGACCTGACAACGGACGTCGCCGGTGCTGTTCGCTGCGGGATGCAGGCCTGCTGGATCAATTTGCTCGACGGCGATCTGATGCAAATCCGCGACAGCCGCCTTCTGCCGCACATCGAAATTTCACGGTTGGCATCCCTCACCACGCTGATATAATCACCAGCAGTTCTGTATAAAATTCCAGGGTTTTGGCGGAGGCGCACAAGCTTATCCGCCCTACAATCGCGTAGGCCCGGTAAGCGAAGCGCCACCGGGCGTTCCGCTGTTTACCCTATTTCAACCCGGCGGTGCCAATGGACGTTTCTTACCTGCTCGACAGCCTTAATGACAAACAGCGCGAAGCCGTGGCGGCTAAACGCACTAACCTGCTGGTGCTGGCAGGGGCGGGCAGTGGTAAGACGCGCGTGCTGGTTCACCGTATCGCCTGGCTACAGAGCGTGGAGAACTGCTCGCCGTATTCGATCATGGCGGTGACGTTTACCAACAAAGCAGCGGCGGAAATGCGTCACCGTATCGCGCAGCTGATGGGCTCGTCACAGGGCGGCATGTGGGTGGGCACCTTCCACGGGCTGGCGCACCGCCTGCTGCGTGCGCACCATCTGGATGCCAGCCTGCCGCAGGATTTCCAGATCCTCGACAGCGAAGATCAGCTGCGTTTGCTGAAGCGCCTGATGAAGGCGATGAACCTTGATGAGAAGCAGTGGCCCGCACGGCAGGCAATGTGGTACATCAACGGCCAGAAAGATGAAGGCCTGCGTCCGCATCATATTCAGAGCTTCGGCAATCCGGTCGAACAGACCTGGCAGAGTATTTATAAGGCTTACCAGGAGGCGTGCGATCGCGCAGGGCTGGTAGATTTCGCCGAGCTGTTGCTGCGCGCGCACGAGCTGTGGCTCAATAAGCCGCATATCCTTCAGCACTACCGCGAACGCTTCACCAATATTCTCGTCGACGAATTCCAGGATACCAACAACATTCAGTACGCCTGGATCCGCATGCTGGCGGGCGACACCGGCAAGGTGATGATCGTCGGCGATGACGATCAGTCCATTTACGGCTGGCGCGGCGCGCAGGTGGAAAACATCCAGCGCTTCCTCAATGATTTCCCCGGTGCGGAAACTATTCGTCTTGAGCAGAACTACCGCTCAACCAGCAACATCCTTAGCGCTGCTAACGCCCTGATTGAAAACAACAACGGGCGACTGGGCAAAAAGCTGTGGACTGACGGCGTTGACGGTGAGCCCATTTCACTCTACTGCGCTTTCAACGAACTCGACGAAGCCCGCTTCGTGGTCAACCGCATCAAAACCTGGCAGGACAACGGCGGCGCGCTGGAACAGTGCGCCATTCTCTACCGCAGCAACGCCCAGTCGCGCGTGCTGGAAGAGGCACTGCTGCAGGTCAGCATGCCGTATCGCATCTACGGCGGTATGCGCTTCTTCGAACGTCAGGAAATCAAGGATGCGCTCGCCTACCTGCGCCTGATTGCCAACCGCAACGACGACGCCGCGTTTGAGCGCGTGGTCAACACGCCAACGCGCGGTATTGGCGATCGTACGCTCGACGTGGTGCGCCAGACTTCGCGCGATCGCCAGCTGACGCTGTGGCAGGCCTGCCGTGAGCTGCTGAAAGACAAGGCGCTTGCCGGGCGTGCAGCCAGCGCGTTACAGCGCTTTATGGAGCTTATCGAAGCGCTTTCCCAGGAAACGGCGGATATGCCGCTGCACGTGCAGACTGACCGCGTAATCAAAGATTCCGGCCTGTTCATGATGTACGAGCAGGAGAAGGGTGAAAAAGGCCAGACCCGTATTGAAAACTTAGAGGAACTGGTGACGGCGACGCGCCAGTTCAGCTACAACGATGAAGAAGAAGACCTGATGCCTCTGCAGGCGTTCCTGTCCCACGCGGCGCTGGAAGCGGGCGAAGGGCAGGCGGACACCTGGCAGGACGCGGTTCAGCTGATGACGCTGCACTCGGCGAAAGGGCTGGAGTTCCCGCAGGTGTTTATCGTTGGCATGGAAGAAGGCATGTTCCCGAGCCAGATGTCGCTGGATGAGGGCGGGCGCCTGGAAGAAGAGCGCCGTCTGGCCTACGTCGGCGTGACGCGCGCGATGCAGAAGCTGACGCTGACCTACGCAGAAACCCGCCGCCTTTACGGCAAAGAAGTGTATCACCGTCCGTCACGCTTTATCGGCGAGCTGCCGGAAGCCTGCGTCGAGGAAGTCCGCCTTCGCGCTACGGTGAGCCATCAGCGAATGGGCACACCGATGGCGGAAAACGACACCGGCTACAAGCTGGGCCAGCGCGTACGGCACCCGAAATTTGGCGAAGGCACTATCGTCAATCTGGAAGGCAGCGGTGAGCACAGCCGTTTGCAGGTGGCGTTTCAGGGGCAGGGGATCAAATGGCTGGTTGCCGCCTACGCCCGTCTCGAAAACGCGTAACTTTCAGAAATTCATCATAAATTTTCAACGTTCTGCTAATCTTACTGGCCAGAGGGGAGGAAAAACTCTCTGGCGTTTCGTTGCGTGTTGACGCTTCATTTAGGCTGGCGTAACATGCGCCCACGATTACGCTAAGAGGACTGATACCTTGGACACACCCAGTAGATGCTGGCTCAACTTCCTGCAATCCAGGAACAACTCCTAAGGCTATCACCCAACGCTGATGGCCTTAGAGGTTGTCAGCGACACGCGTTTTTCCCGTCGCACTGAGTCAGGCTTAATGGTCTGAAACCCCCATTGTTTCTGTGTGCCCAACGTACCGTCCGATCATTTTTTGCATTGGGAGTCCCGGTCATGCTGAGCGCATTTCAACTGGAAAACAATCGCTTAACGCGTCTTGAGTCCGATGACATCAAGCACCTCGCCACCTCGGTGTGGGTCGATTTGGTGGAGCCGGACGATGAAGAACGTAACCGCGTACAGACAGAGCTCGGTCAGAACCTGGCAACACGCCCTGAACTGGAAGACATCGAAGCGTCCGCTCGTTTCTTTGAAGACGAAGACGGTTTGCATATTCACTCCTTCTTCTTCTTTGAAGATGCGGACGATCACGCGGGGAACTCTACCGTGGCGTTCACCATTCGCGAAGGCCGTCTGTTCACCCTGCGCGAGCGCGAACTGCCCGCGTTTCGCCTGTATCGCATGCGTTCCCGCAACCAGGAGATGGTGGACGGCAACGCGTTTGAGCTGCTGCTCGATTTGTTCGAAACCAAAATCGAACAGCTGGCGGATGAAATCGAAAACATCTACAGCGATCTGGAAAAGCTGAGTCGGGTGATCATGGAAGGCCATCAGGGCGATGAGTACGATGAAGCGCTCTCCACCCTGGCGGAGCTGGAAGATATCGGCTGGAAGGTGCGTTTATGTCTGATGGATACCCAGCGAGCGCTGAACTTCCTGGTGCGCAAAGCGCGTTTACCGGCCGTTCAGCTGGAGCAGGCGCGTGAAATCCTGCGAGATATCGAATCTCTGCTGCCGCACAACGAATCCCTGTTCCAGAAGGTGAACTTCCTGATGCAGGCGGCGATGGGCTTTATCAACATTGAGCAGAACCGCATCATCAAGATCTTCTCGGTGGTCTCGGTGGTGTTCCTGCCGCCGACGCTTGTGGCTTCAAGCTACGGGATGAACTTTGAGTTTATGCCCGAGCTGCACTTCAGCTTCGGCTACCCGGCGGCGATTGTGGTGATGATCCTCGCGGGCCTCGCCCCGTACCTCTACTTCAAGCGTAAGAACTGGCTTTAAGTATTATATCGTAATCACGGCGGCTTGCAGCGCTGAAGCCGCCGATAAGCAACGGTTCCGCGATCGCCTTCTCTCCTGCCAGCTTGCCTAAAACTTCTCGCAGCGCTGCCAGCGTTTCTGCCGAGGTGTGCTTTGAGGTTATCAGCGGCAGGCCCGGCGTTAACGCCGTTTCACCGATCGCCTTCAGGCCAGTAAGCGCCTGCGGTATGTAATGTTCAAAAAGCGCCAGGCTGACGCAGTCGATAGCGGCAAGATCCGCAGTGCCGTTTTGCAGCAAAGCCAGCGAGTGGCGATGGCTGCCGCTCCAGACAATTGAGCGAAAATGCGCGTCGTCGTGACCGGTGCTGTTGCGCAGCGCATGATAGCCCGACTGTGAATCAGGTGAGTTTGCAGCAGCAATTCGCCCGCGAAAATCGGCCAGAGATTGCCCGGCATCTTCCCGCCTCGCCATCAGCGTGCTGCGGTAGTTTCCCGCTTCACAGCCCGGAGCCGTGTAGTGAAACTGCCCAACGACCTGAACGTCCGGCAGCAGCGTGACCAGCGGATAGCCGCAGGTCTGACTCAGCAGTAAATCGTCATCACGCCAGTGTGAAAGCAGATCGGCCGGACGCTGAAAGCGTGCGCCGGGAAAATAGCGCTGAACGGCTTTCGCCAGCGCATCGGTGGCGGCAGGCTGAATGTCGTACATCGGAAAGGCAATATTAGCGCTCATGCTGTTCTCCCCCGCCGCTTGCCGGATGAACGGTGACGTCCACTGGCCGGAACCGATAATTGCGCCACCATTCGCGATAGCCTTTTACCACGAAACCCTGATTGCGCGTGGCGTAGCGTGCTTTATCGCGCAGCCACACTTTACGCAGGCCGTACCACGGCACGCCGGGCAAATCGTGATGTACCGAATGATAGTTCAGATTGAGAAACAGCAGACGCCAGAGCAGCGAGGTTTCGGTGATGGCCGATCGGGCCAGCGGATCTTCCGCTGCACGGTGTTCCAGAAACGAGCGCACTTTGGTCACAGCCAGCGCCGGGTAGCTGACCGCCAGCAGATACCAGAGAACGGAAAACTCCTTTTGTGCCAGCCAGGCGCACATCAGCCCCAGCAGTGAGAAATGCACCAGCCACATCGCTATCGCGCGTCGCTCCCCTTGCCGGAAGGAGGTTGCCATGCCCGCCAGCACGCCAAAAATATCCAGCAGCGGGGCCAACAGCAGGCGGCCCGGAAAAGTGTTCCGCAGGTGAATAACACGCTGCTGCCACTCGCTGAACCGCTGCCAGCGTTCGGCAGAAAAGTAATAAGTTTCAGGATCTTCGCCCGGAACGGTTAACAGCTGATTGCGATGGTGGGCAAGATGAGAATCGCGATAGAGGCCAAAGGGATACCACACTGCCAGCGGCAAAAGGCCAAACAGCTGATTGACGCGCGGCCAGCGCGTTGGGTGCCCGTGAATCAGCTCGTGCTGGAAAGACATATACCAGGTGGTGAAGAAGATAAGCAGCGTGGTCGAGGCAAAAAGCCCCAGCGTGGCGTGATACGTAACCGTCGTAAACCAGCCGCCGTAAATCACGCCCATCAGCAGCCAGGTAGGCAGTTCGCTGCGCCACAGCCAGCCTCTGGCGAGGAGTCGCACGGTCTGCCGCTGTTCGTCATCAAGCCAGGCGGCGCGTTTATCAGTATTGGGGAGCTGCATCCGGCTTTCATATCGTTAAGAGCACATGCCCTGAAGATGTGAGAAGCCGGTTGAAATCACAAAGAATTTTACCGGAAGAGCTTTGCCGGAAACCGGCAAAGCCTGAGATGTCAGCCTTTTGGCGTGCGGCGCAGGGTATAAATTGCATCCATCACAAATACGGCCAGAGCGACCCAGATGAAGGCGAAAGTGATCATTTTATCCGCGCCCGGGGTTTCTCCGTAGAACACGATCGCCAGCAGGAACATCAGCGTTGGGCCGATGTACTGGAAGAAGCCCAGCGTGGAAAGCCGCAGGCGAGTTGCCGCACCGGTAAAGCACAGCAGCGGGATGGTGGTGACCACGCCTGCCGCCATCAGCAGCAGATTCAGCGACCACGGGTTTTGCCCCATATGGCTGGTGGCGCTGTCGGCAATGCCGAACAGGTAAATCGCTGCCACCGGCAGCAGCCACAGCGTTTCGACCAGCATCCCGGTCTGCGCATCGACGGCGATTTTTTTACGCGCCAGGCCGTAGAATGCGAAGCTGAAGGCCAGGCCCAGCGCGATGACCGGCAGTGAGCCGAACGTCCAGAGTTGCACCAGCACGCCGCAGGCTGCCAGGATCACTGCCAGCCACTGCATACGGCGGAAGCGCTCGCCGAGGAAAATCATCCCCAGCACGACGTTGACCAGCGGGTTAATAAAGTAGCCCAGGCTCGCTTCCAGCATATGCTGATTGTTTACCGCCCAGATAAACAGCAGCCAGTTGCCGCCAATCAGCACCGCGGAAACGGCCAGCATCAGGATTTTTTTGGGCGTCTGGCAGAGGCGTTTGATCCCGCTCCACTGACGGCTGATGGAGATCAGCGCAATCATAAAGAAAAATGACCAGATGATACGGTGGGTCAGGATCTCATCGGCAGGCACGTAGTGGATCACCTTGAAGTACGCTGGTGCCACGCCCCAAATAAAATAAGCGGCCAGGGCGAGAAGCACGCCCTGCCGCGTCTGTTTAGCATCCATGGGAAAATCCGTTACAAAAAAGTAAACCGATGTTACCCGATTTTCTGCCCTCAACCCACCATATAAGTGGCGGTTGCGCTGGCAATATAGAGCTGCTCTTCGTTATGTAACTCGACTCGCGCTACCGCAACTTTGTTACCCGCGCGTAGCAGGCTGGCGGTGGCCGTAAAGCGGTTTCCCCGACCGGGGCGAAGGTAGTCGACGCGTAGATCGATGGTGCCCATCCGCGACAGGCGCTGGCGCAGTTCATCTTCATTGATCGTCTCGTGGCGGGTGAGCGTGCTGCCCACGCAGACCAGGCCTGCGGCTACGTCCAGCGCGGAGGCGATCACGCCACCGTGCAGAATACTCTGGGCCCAGTTGCCAACCATCATCGGCTGATTGTTAAAGCTGAGCTGGGCGAAGGCTTTTTCGTAGCGCTCCAGTTCGAGCCCCAGCGCGCGGTTGAAGGGCATATGGTACACAAAAATATCGCCGACCAGTTTTAGCGCTTCTTCGGCGGTCAATTCTTTCGACATAGCAACCTGTCCATTGGTTAATGAAATGTTGATTTTATGCCTATGAAATGTTGATTGCTACTTTCAGAAACGATTACCGCTCAAGATGCCGATAAGTATGTAGAATGACGCCCAGCATAAATCTTAATAAAAAAATTTCTCAGGAGAACATCGTGATGCGAACCAGGCTGGGTTGGTTACTGGCGGTGGCAGGGCTGCCGCTTAGCGTTTACGCGAAGGAAGCAACAATCAAGGACGTGCATGATACGCCCGCCGTGCGCGGCAGCATCATCGCCAACCTGTTACAGGAGCACGACAACCCGTTCACGCTCTATCCATATGACACCAACTACCTGCTCTATACCTGGAGCAGCGACATCAACAAAGAAGCGATCCAGACCTATAACTGGGCGGACAACGCGCGTAAGGATGAGGTGAAATATCAGCTCAGCCTGGCGTTCCCCATCTGGCGTGGGATCTTTGGTGATAACTCCGTCTTTGGTGCGTCCTACACGCAAAAATCCTGGTGGCAGCTTTCCAACACCGGGGAATCTTCCCCCTTCCGCGAAACCAACTACGAGCCGCAGGTGTTCGTCGGGTTTGCGACCGACTACCGTCTTGGCGACTGGACGTTACGCGATGTGGAGGTCGGCTATAACCACGACTCCAACGGACGCTCAGACCCGACTTCACGCAGCTGGAACCGCATGTACACTCGCCTGATGGCGCAAAATGGCAACATGATGGTCGAAGTGAAGCCGTGGTTTGTGATTGGCGACACCGACGACAACCCGGATATCACCAAATACATGGGCTACTACCAGCTGAAAATTGGCTACCAGCTGGGCGATGCGGTGCTGAGCGCCAAAGGGCAGTATAACTGGAATACCGGCTACGGCGGCGCTGAGCTTGGCATCAGCTATCCGGTGACCAAACATATGCGTCTTTATACTCAGGTCTACAGCGGCTACGGCGAATCTCTGATTGATTACAACTTCAACCAGACCCGCGTTGGCGTCGGCGTAATGCTTAACGATCTGTTTTAATCGTTGCACTCTGACTCTCAGGCGCTGAAAATAGCGCCTGTTTTTATTTCAGGGTAGGGGTGAGCGTGACGCAGGCGGAAGTGATCAATCAGGTAACGCTGGCAAAGCAGGTTTTGCAGGAAACCTTCGGCTACCAGCAGTTCCGCCCGGGTCAGGAAACCATCATCGAGACGGTGCTCGAAGGACGCGATTGTCTGGTGGTGATGCCGACCGGCGGCGGGAAATCCCTGTGCTATCAGATCCCCGCGCTGGTGCTTGATGGCCTCACGGTGGTCGTCTCACCGCTGATTTCTCTGATGAAAGACCAGGTCGACCAGCTGCTTGCGAACGGCGTGGCGGCGGCCTGTCTTAACTCGACTCAGACTCGCGAACAGCAGCAGGAGGTGATGGCGGGCTGTCGCACCGGCAAAATCCGCCTGCTGTATATCGCCCCTGAGCGCCTGATGCTCGATAACTTCCTCGACAACCTCAGCCACTGGAACCCGGTGATGCTGGCGGTCGATGAGGCGCACTGTATCTCCCAGTGGGGCCACGATTTCCGCCCTGAATATGCCGCCCTTGGCCAGCTGCGCCAGCGCTTCCCGACGCTGCCGTTTATGGCGCTCACCGCTACCGCCGACGACACCACCCGCAGTGACATCGTCCGTCTGCTCGGCCTCAACGATCCGCTGATTCAGATAAGCAGCTTTGACCGCCCGAACATCCGCTACATGCTGATGGAGAAATTTAAGCCTCTCGACCAGCTGATGCGTTACGTTCAGGAGCAGCGCGGCAAGTCCGGCATTATTTACTGCAACAGCCGCGCGAAGGTGGAAGACACCGCTGCGCGTTTGCAAAGCCGTGGAATCAGCGCGGGCGCGTACCACGCCGGGCTGGAGAGCAACCTTCGCGCGGACGTGCAGGAGCGCTTCCAGCGCGACGATCTGCAAATCGTGGTCGCAACCGTGGCCTTCGGCATGGGCATCAACAAACCAAACGTGCGCTTCGTGGTGCACTTCGACATTCCGCGCAACATCGAATCCTACTACCAGGAAACGGGTCGCGCCGGGCGTGATGGCCTGCCCGCTGAAGCGATGCTGTTTTACGATCCGGCCGATATGGCGTGGCTGCGCCGCTGTCTCGAAGAAAAGCCTGCCGGCCAGTTGCAGGACATTGAGCGACATAAGCTCAATGCGATGGGCGCGTTTGCTGAAGCGCAAACCTGCCGCCGTCTGGTGCTGCTGAACTACTTCGGTGAAGGGCGTCATGAGCCTTGCGGCAACTGCGATATCTGCCTTGACCCGCCGAAGCAGTATGACGGCGTGAACGACGCGCAAATAGCACTTTCAACGATTGGCCGCGTCAACCAGCGTTTTGGGATGGGCTACGTGGTGGAAGTGTTGCGCGGGGCGAATAACCAGCGTATCCGTGAAATGGGCCACGACAAACTCAAGGTCTACGGAATGGGGCGCGATAAAACTCACGAACACTGGGTGAGCGTGATCCGCCAACTGATTCACCTTGGCTTTGCGACGCAGAACATTGCGATGCATTCGGCGCTGCAGCTCACCGAAGCCGCGCGTCCTGTTTTACGCGCTGAAACACCTTTACAGCTGGCCGTGCCGCGCGTGCTGGCGCTCAAGCCTCGCGTGGCGCAGAAATCCTACGGCGGCAACTATGACCGTAAGCTGTTTGCCAAACTGCGCAAGCTGCGAAAAGTCATCGCCGACGAAGAAAACATTCCGCCTTACGTGGTGTTTAACGACGCCACGCTCATCGAGATGGCCGAACAGATGCCGACCAGCCCGGGCGAAATGCTCAGCGTCAACGGCGTAGGCGTGCGTAAACTGGAGCGCTTCGGGCAGGAGTTTCTCGCGCTGATTCGCTCGCATGTCGACGGGGATGATGAAGAGTAGTCAAGCGAACAAAAAGGTGTCAGGATAATCACTCACTGAATCATTCTCCCGCGAGTTATTCCTATGCTGATGCTTTTTCTCACCGTGGCGATGGTGCATCTGATTGCGCTGATGAGCCCGGGCCCGGACTTTTTCTTTGTGTCGCAAACCGCCGTCAGCCGCTCCCGTAAAGAGGCGATGATGGGCGTGCTTGGCATTACCGCAGGCGTCATGGTCTGGGCAGGCGTGGCGCTGCTTGGTTTACACCTTATCCTCGAAAAAATGGCCTGGCTGCATAACATCATTATGGTTGGCGGTGGCCTGTACCTGTGCTGGATGGGCTATCAGATGCTGCGCGGTGCGCTGAAGAAAAGCGAAGCGCCTGCGGAAGCCCCGGAAGTGGAGCTGGCGCAGGGCGGCAAGAGTTTCCTGAAAGGGCTGCTGACCAACCTCGCCAACCCAAAAGCGATTATCTATTTCGGCTCGGTATTTTCCCTGTTCGTCGGAGACGACATCGGCGGCGCGGAGCGCTGGGGTATTTTCCTGCTGATTATCGTGGAAACCTTTGCGTGGTTTACCGTGGTGGCGAGCCTGTTTGCAATGCCAGCCATGCGCCGCGGCTATCAGCGCATGGCTAAATGGATTGACGGCGTGGCCGGTACCCTGTTTGCCGGGTTCGGTATCCATCTTATTATCTCTCGCTAATCAGGCATGGCGCGCCGAAGCTAACAGCGCGCCAACCAGCATAAACAACGAACCGAACACTTTATTCAGGGCCTTCATCTGACGAGGCCCTTTGATCCAGCCTGCAATCCTCGTCGCCAGCGTCGCGTAGCCAATCATTACGATGATATCAACCACGATAGTCGTCACGCCAAGCACCGCATACTGCATCACCTGGGGCTGATGCGGCACGATAAACTGTGGGAAAAGGGCGGCCAGAAACACGATGCTTTTCGGGTTGGTCAGATTCACAAACACTGCACGTTTAAACAGATGCCCGCGCGTCTGAGTCTTCGCGACGGCATTGAGATCGATTGCGCCTGCCGCGCGCCACTGCTGAATGCCGAGCCAAATCAGATACGCCGCACCGGCCCATTTCAGCACCTCAAACGCCATCACGGAGCGGGAGAACAGCGTACCCAGCCCGACGCCGACCAGCACGATGTGAATACCGAGCCCGGTTTGCAGCCCGGCAATGGATGCCGCCGCGCCGCGATAGCCGTGGTTGATAGCGGTGGTCATGGTATTAATGGCCCCGGAACCGGGGGAAAGGCTTAAGATTATGGACGTCAGCAAATAAGCGAACCACCACTCAAAGGTCATGCGAAACTCCCGAATAGTCTGTTTTTATGCCACAATACGCTATTGTGCAGGCGCTGTAAGTGAAGCCAATTAAAATACGATCTTCCGCGGTAAGCAGGGGTGGATAGCCGATGTTTCGGCAGAAAATGGACTGGAAAACAAGAGAAAACGCGTATGCCGCGTTCACTATGGGGCCTCTGAATACCTTCTGGCGCCAGCGTGAAGAGGCACAATTTACAGGCGTGGATAGTGTTCCGGTACGCTATGTCCGCTTTCGTGCTGAAAACCACGACCGGGTGATTGTGGTTTGTCCCGGGCGGATCGAAAGCTACGTAAAGTACGCGGAGCTGGCATACGATCTGTTCCACAGCGGCTTTGATGTGCTCATTATCGATCACCGTGGTCAGGGGCTCTCAGGCCGTATGCTCGACGACAGCCACCGCGGGCACGTCGTGAATTTCAGTGATTACGTTGATGACCTCACCGCCTTCTGGCAGCAGGAAGTCGAGCCCGGCCCGTGGCGTAAACGCTATATTCTGGGCCACTCGATGGGCGGGGCTATTGCCACACTCTTCTCACAGCGCAATCCTCACCAGTGCGATGCGCTCGCGCTTTGTGCGCCAATGTTCGGTATCATCATGCGCCTGCCGGACTGGATGGTGCGGCACATTCTTGATTTTGCTGAGGGCCATCAGCGGATAAGAGAAAGCTACGCCATGGGCACGGGTCGCTGGCATGCGCTGCCGTTCGGCCTGAATGTCCTGACCCACAGCCGGGAACGCTATCGGCGCAACCTGGGTTTTTATGCGGATAACCCGTATATCCGCGTCGGCGGGCCCACGTATCACTGGGTGCGTGAAGGGGTGCTTGCCGGGGAACAGATCCTGGCCGGGGCTGCGGATGATGACACGCCCACGCTGCTGATTCAGGCGGAAGAAGAACGGGTTGTGGATAACCGCATGCACAATCGCTATTGCGAGCTTCGCGCCGCCGCAGGTCACCCTTGCGAAGACGACAGCCCGCTTGTCATACAAGGTGCTTATCATGAGATCCTTTTTGAAAAGGACGATATGCGCTCAGTCGCGCTGCAGACCATCGTCGAGTTTTTTGATCGACATAATTAATGTTGCTCTTACCCAGAGGTTAAATTTTCTATGTACCAGGTTGTTGCGTCTGATTTAGATGGCACGCTGCTTAATCCCGACCATCGTTTGTCCCCCTACACCAAAGAAACGCTGAAGCTGCTGACCGCCAAAGGCGTGAACTTCGTGTTCGCCACTGGCCGCCACCATATTGACGTTGGGCAGATCCGCGACGGCCTTGGCATCAAGGCGTTTATGATCACCTCCAACGGTGCCCGCGTGCACGACACCGATGGCAATCTGGTGTTTGCCCATAACCTCGATTCCGATATCGCTACCGATCTCTTCGGCGTGGTGCATAACAGTCCGGATATCGTGACCAACGTTTATCGCAACGACGAATGGTTTATGAACCGCCATCGTCCGGAAGAGATGCGTTTCTTCAAGGAAGCGGTGTTCAACTACGAGCTGTACGAGCCAGGCCTGCTGGAAGCCGAGGGCGTCAGCAAAGTTTTCTTCACTTCGCCAGACCATGAGGTGCTTCTGCCGCTTGAGCAGGCCATCAATGCACGCTGGGGCGACAGGGTGAACGTGAGCTTCTCAACGTTGACCTGCCTGGAGGTGATGGCGGGCGGCGTGTCAAAAGGGCACGCGCTGGAAGCCGTGGCGAAGATGATGGGTTACGGTTTGCAGGACTGTATCGCCTTTGGCGACGGTATGAATGATGCCGAGATGCTCTCAATGGCGGGCAAGGGCTGCATCATGGAAAACGCGCATCAGCGCCTGAAAGATTCCCACCCGGAGCTGGAAGTGATTGGCAGCAATGCCGATGACGCCGTGCCGCATTACCTGCGTCGTCTCTATCTCAATCAGCCGTAACGCAGCGCATTTCACACCAGCGCATAAAAGCCCTGCTCGTCAGGGCTTTGCTGTATAACCAGCCCTGGGCGTATTTCACGCCGTGGGTTTTCAGCCATGCAGCCTGGGCCTGCGTTTCCACCCCTTCCGCCAGCGGTTCCATCGACAGCGAACGCGCAAGATCAATCACCTGCGGCAGCAAATTTTTGCCCGGGAGAGGGTCTACAAGCGTCTTATCAATCTTCAGCACGTCAAAGGTTATCGTCTGGAGATAATTCAGATTGGCGTAGCCGCTGCCAAAATCATCCAGATAGACAGCATGCCCGGCCTGGCGATAGCGTTCCACCATGGGCGCAATAACCTGTGGGTTAATCGTGCTGCTTTCGGTGATCTCCAGCGCAATTTGCTGCGGACGCACGCCGTAACCGTGGCACAGCGGCGTCAGGTGCGAGAGCAGTTCGGGAGATTGCAGATCTTCAGGTTCGACGTTAATCGAAACAGCGTGCTGCGGATGCTGGCGCAGCCAGGCACCAAGATCGCTGAACACCTGCCCGATAACCCATTGCGTCAGGGGGCTCAGCAGCTGCGTTTCACGAGCGAAGGGAATGAAGCTGTCCGGAGACAGCAGCCTGCCGTCAGGCTGGGGCCAGCGGATGAGCGCCTCTGCACCGATGACGTGTCCGGTTTGCAGCACGACGATCGGCTGATACCACATCTCCAGTTGGCGAGTATGAATTGCTTTTTTCAGCCGGGCACGCGAGGCATTTAGCTGAGTCAGAAGGGGGGAAATACAACTGGCTTCGGATACAGAGTCCATCCTGAATCACTCCTGATGGGGGAAGAGAAACAGTATTCCCCTGATTTCTCTGATGAACTATCAGTAATAGCCTAATTCATCCCGGGAAAAGGCCAGGAATAAACGTGATTGCGTGTAATTTGTTCAGTTGTCAACCGGGGACTCCGCTACAATGAGCGCTCACTCACCTCAGAGAGTTTCATCGTGGCATTATTGATTATCACCACCGTGCTGTGGGCATTCTCCTTCAGCCTGATTGGCGAATACCTGGCGGGCAGCGTCGACAGCGTTTTCTCCGTGCTGGCCCGCGTGGCCCTGGCGGCGCTGGTGTTTTTACCGTTCCTGCGCGCCCGTGGTCAGTCGCTGCGGGTGCTGGTGCTGTACATGCTCGTGGGCGCGATGCAGCTTGGCATCATGTATCTGCTGGCGTTCCGCGCCTATCTCTACCTGACCGTTTCTGAATTCCTGCTGTTTACCGTGCTGACGCCGCTCTATATCACGCTGATTTATGACTTAATCAGCAAGCGTCGACTGCGCTGGGGCTACCTGCTGAGTGCGGGTCTCGCGGTGATTGGCGCAGCCATCATTCGTTATGATCACATCAGCCCGCATTTCTGGACGGGCCTGCTGCTGGTGCAGCTCTCCAATATCAGCTTTGCTATCGGCATGGTAGGTTACAAACGCCTGATGGAGATTCACCCGATGCCGCAGCATAACGCTTTCGCGTGGTTCTACATGGGGGCATTTCTTGTGGCGCTGGTGGCGTGGTTTACGCTGGGGAATCCGCAAAAGCTGCCGACGACGGGGCTACAGTGGGGCATTCTGGTGTGGCTCGGCGTGGTGGCTTCCGGGATTGGCTACTTTATGTGGAACTACGGCGCCACGCAGGTGGACGCCGGGACGCTTGGCATCATGAACAATATGCACGTGCCTGCCGGGCTGCTGGTGAATTTCGCCATCTGGCAACAGCAGCCGCACTGGCCGAGCTTTATCACAGGGGCGCTGGTGATTGTGGCTTCACTGTGGGTCCATCGCCATTGGGTCGCTCCGCGTTCCGCACAAACGGCAGATGATCGCAGGCGTGGTTCCGCGCTGAGCGAATAAACGCTTCCGTTACCGGCTGACGCTGCTCGCCGTCGCGCACGGCGGCGTACAGTCGGCTCCACAGACCTTCGCCCAGGGTTTTGGTCACCACCAGACCCTGGCGCTCAAAACTTTCCACCACCCAGTGCGGCAGAGCCGCAATGCCCATCCGCGCAGCTACCATCTGAATCAGCAACAGCGTGTTGTCGACGCTCTTCAGCGACGGGCTGACGCCTGCTGGTTGCAGAAAGTGCCGCCAGATATCAAGCCGTTGGCGCTGCACCGGGTAGATCAGCAGCGTTTCGCTGGCGATATCTTCCGGCGTAATACGGGTTCGTGACGCCAGCGGGTGCTCCGGGGCCAGCACAAGACGCACTTCATAATCGAACATCGACGAATAGTGCAGGCCACTGCGCGGCAGGATGTCGGAGGTCAGCACAATATCCAGCTCGCCCTGTTGAAGGGCTGGCTGTGGGTCGAACGTCACGCCGGATTTGAAATCCATCTCTACCTGCGGCCAGACTGCGCGGAAGTTCTCCAGCGCGGGCGTCAGCCACTGAATGCAGCTGTGGCACTCAATGGCGATACGCAGAGTCGTTTGCTGCGGTTCATTGCAGGCCTGTAAAGCACGGCCGATTTGCGGCAATACCTGATTCGCCAACTGCAAAAGGATCTCGCCCTGCGGCGTAAAGCGCAGCGGCTGGCTTTTACGTACGAACAGCCGGAAGCCAAGGCGCTGTTCCAGATCGCTGAACTGGTGTGAAAGCGCCGACTGCGTCTGGTGCAGCATTGCCGCTGCTGCCGCAAGCGAGCCGCTGTTCCGCAACGCCTGCAGCGTTTTCAGGTGTTTAATCTCGATCATGAAAGTCCTTCACTTCGGCATGAAAATGTTGCGCTTGAGGAATATACAGTAACCGCCAATTATGGATGTGTAAACATCTGGACGTCCAAATAACAAATTTCCTCAAGGGGCAACGACATGACTATCAAAAACCATACCCTCGGATTTCCTCGCGTTGGTCTGCGCCGCGAGCTGAAAAAAGCTCAGGAAAGCTACTGGGCAGGCAACATTTCCCGTGAAGAGCTGCTGAACACCGGGCGTGAGCTGCGCACCCGTCACTGGCGACAGCAGAAAGACGCCGGTGTGGATTTACTGCCGGTGGGCGATTTCGCCTGGTACGACCATGTTCTGACCACCAGCCTGCTACTGGGCAACGTGCCGGCTCGTCATCAGAACAAAGACGGCTCAGTGGATATCGACACTCTGTTCCGCATCGGTCGCGGTCGTGCGCCAACCGGCGAACCAGCCGCAGCCGCTGAAATGACTAAGTGGTTTAACACCAACTATCACTATATGGTGCCGGAATTCACCAAAGGTCAGGAATTCAAACTGACGTGGACACAGCTGCTGGATGAAGTGGACGAAGCGTTGGCGCTCGGCCACAAGGTGAAGCCCGTGCTGCTTGGCCCGATCACCTATCTGTGGCTGGGGAAAGTGAAAGGTGAACAGTTTGACCGCCTGAGCCTCCTGAAAGATATTCTCCCGGTTTACCAGCAGGTGCTGGCGGAGCTGGCAAAACGCGGCGTGGAATGGGTGCAAATCGACGAGCCAATCCTGGTGCTGGAACTCCCGCGCCCATGGCTCGACGCCTTCCAGCCCGCGTATGAAGCATTGCAGGGCAAAATAAAACTGCTGCTGACGACCTATTTCGAAGGCGTGACGCCAAATCTGGACACCATTACCGCGCTGCCAGTGCAGGGTCTGCATGTCGATCTGGTGCATGGTAAAGATGACGTGTCTGAGCTGCACAAGCGTCTGCCTGCTGACTGGCTGCTTTCGGCGGGCCTGGTGAACGGCCGTAACGTCTGGCGTGCCGATCTGACGGAGAAATATGCGCAAATTAAAGGGATCGTCGGCAAACGCGATCTGTGGGTGGCTTCTTCTTGTTCTTTGCTGCATAGCCCGATCGATCTCAGCGTGGAAACCCGCCTGGATGCAGAAGTGAAGAGCTGGTTTGCCTTTGCCCTGCAAAAATGCGAAGAGCTGGCCCTGCTGCGAGATGCGCTGAACAGTGGTGATACTAAAGCCATCACAGAATGGAGCGTGCCGATTCAGGCTCGCCGTCACTCCACCCGCGTGCATAATGCGGCGGTAGAGCAGCGTCTGGCGGCGATCACCGCAAAAGACAGCCAGCGAGAAAATGCGTACGAAGTCCGTGCTGAAGCGCAGCGCGCACGTTTCAGGCTGCCAGCCTGGCCGACAACGACTATCGGCTCTTTCCCGCAGACTACTGAGATTCGCGGCCTGCGCCTGGACTTCAAAAAAGGCGTACTGGATGCCAATAACTATCGCACCGGGATCGCTGAACATATCAAACAGGCGATTGCCGAGCAGGAACGCTTAGGTCTGGACGTGCTGGTGCACGGTGAAGCAGAACGTAACGACATGGTGGAATACTTTGGCGAACACCTCGACGGCTTCGTCTTTACCCAGAACGGCTGGGTGCAGAGCTACGGCTCCCGCTGCGTGAAGCCGCCGGTTGTGATTGGTGATATCAGTCGTCCGGAAGCGATCACCGTTGAATGGGCGAAGTATGCGCAGTCTCTGACTGACAAACCGGTTAAAGGCATGCTGACGGGCCCGGTAACCATTCTCTGCTGGTCCTTCCCGCGCGAAGACGTGAGCCGTGAAACTATCGCTAAGCAGATCGCGCTGGCGCTGCGTGACGAAGTGGCGGATCTGGAAGCCGCAGGTATCGGCATTATTCAGATTGACGAACCGGCCCTGCGCGAAGGCCTGCCGCTTAAGCGCAGCGACTGGGCGGCGTATCTGCAATGGGGCGTGGAAGCTTTCCGCATCAACGCCGCCGTGGCGAAAGACGAAACGCAAATCCATACACACATGTGCTACTGCGAATTCAACGACATTATGGATTCTATCGCGGCGCTGGATGCGGACGTGATCACTATTGAAACCTCACGCTCTGATATGGAACTGCTTGAATCGTTTGAAGAGTTTGACTACCCGAACGAAATTGGGCCGGGCGTGTACGACATTCACTCCCCGAACGTGCCAAGCGTGGAATGGATTGAAGCGTTGCTGAAGAAAGCCGCTCAGCGTATTCCGGCCGAACGCCTGTGGGTGAACCCGGACTGCGGTCTGAAAACGCGCGGCTGGCCTGAAACCCGCGCTGCACTGGCGAACATGGTGCAGGCGGCGCAGAATTTGCGTCACGCGTAGTGGAGATGAATTGCCGGGCGACGCCATTGCTTGCCCGGCCTACAGGGACGTTGAAATCATCCCAGGCCCGGTAAGGCGTAACCGCCACACCGGGCTTTTTTTACGCTTTTTTATCGCCGTACTGGCTGAACCACGCCAGCATACGCTGCCAGCCATCTTTGGCAGATTCTTCATGGTAGCTCGGGCGATAATCTGCATTAAACGCGTGCCCGGCATCCGGGTAGACGACGATCTCGGCTTTCGCATTGGCGGCCCGCAGCGCCTGGCGCATGGTCTCCACGCTCTCAAGTGAAATACCCGTGTCCTGCCCGCCATACAGGCCAAGCACCGGGGCGGTGAGGTCAGTGGCGACATCAACCGGATGCTTGGGGGAATTCAGGGACTTTTCGCCCACCAGTTTGCCGTACCAGGCCACCGCAGCCTTCAGTTGCGGGTTGTGGGCGGCATAGAGCCAGGCAATTCGCCCGCCCCAGCAGAAGCCGGTGATCAGCAGGCGATTGGCGTCACCGCCGTTGCGTGAAGCCCAACTGGCGACGTGATCTAAATCGGACAGCACCTGCGCATCCGGCACCTTCGTTACCAGCTCGCTGAACAGGGTAGGGATATCGGCGTAATCGTTCGGGTCGCCCTGACGGAAGTAGAGCTCAGGTGCAATCGCCAGATAGCCTTCGTTCGCCAGTCGGCGGCAGACGTCGCGAATGTGTTCATGCACGCCAAAAATCTCCTGCACCACAATGACCACCGGCAGCGGGCCGCCGGTATTTTTGGGGCGGGCGTGATAAGCAGGCATGTTCTCGCCGCGGGAAGGAATAGAGGTTTCTCCCGCGACGATAGCATCGTCAGGCGTGTGAACGATGGTCGAGGCGTGAGGGGCCGCAGCAGGTGCAAAGCCAGTTTTTTCAGTCATGGCATTCTCCGTACCAATAATTAGCGCAGTGGTAAATATAGTCCGCAGGTTGACGATTCACAGTGCCAGAAAACGGCTATCTTATGTGCAGTGCTCATCGTTATCGCTTGTTAATGTGATGTAAATCACTTTTATAAAGAAAATCAATGCAAACATTTTCATCCATAGTGATGGGTGTCACTAAAATGTGCCTGAAGCTTCGGTAAAGTGCGTTTTTGCTTCTGCTGATAAACCGATCCAGAGAGGAGTTTTTTATGTCTAAGTCTGATGTTTTTCATCTCGGCCTCACCAAGAACGATTTACAAGGGGCAACGCTCGCGATCGTCCCGGGCGATCCGGAGCGTGTGGAAAAGATCGCCGCGCTGATGGATAAGCCGGTTAAGCTGGCATCGCACCGTGAATTCACCTCCTGGCGTGCAGAACTCGATGGTAAACCCGTTATCGTCTGCTCAACCGGTATCGGCGGCCCGTCCACCTCTATCGCGGTAGAAGAACTGGCTCAGCTTGGTATCCGCACGTTCCTGCGCGTGGGTACCACTGGCGCCATTCAGCCAAACATCAACGTTGGTGATGTGCTGGTGACGACCGCATCCGTTCGCCTTGATGGCGCAAGCCTGCATTTTGCGCCGATGGAATACCCGGCGGTGGCTGACTTTGCCTGTACTACCGCGCTGGTCGAAGCGGCGAAATCCGTTGGCGCAACCACCCATATCGGCGTGACCGCTTCTTCCGACACCTTCTATCCGGGTCAGGAGCGTTACGACACCTTCTCTGGTCGCGTAGTCAGCCGTTACAAAGGCTCCATGGAAGAGTGGCAGTCGATGGGCGTGATGAACTACGAGATGGAGTCCGCCACTCTGCTGACCATGTGCTCCAGCCAGGGCCTGCGCGCCGGGATGGTTGCGGGCGTTATCGTCAACCGCACCCAGCAAGAAATCCCTAATGCGGAAACGATGAAGAAAACGGAAAGCCACGCGGTCAAAATCGTGGTCGAAGCGGCCCGTCGTCTGCTGTAGTTTTCCTCTCTTCGATAAAAGGCCGACGCGTTCGGCCTTTCTTTTTGCGTATTGCCTCGCAGGAAAGACCTTTCCAACTGGACGTTTATACAGCACAATTCTATGTTGTGCCGGTAAGTCGTTGACGCAGGGGGAGCGGTGGACATTTCAATCATCATTAGCGCAGTGGTAGCACTGCTTGTCGGGGGCGTGTTTGGCTGGTTAGCCACAAAATCCCATGCGGACAGGCAGCGGGCCGATTTCCTTGAAGATCGCCACGAGCTGGAAATGGAGCTCAGCGCGGCCAGACAACAGCTGGCTCAGCATGCCCACTGGCGCGACGAGTGTGAATTGCTGAACAACGAGCTGCGCAGCCTGCGGGATATCAATGCCTCGCTGGAAGCCGATCTGCGTGAGGTGACTACCCGTCTTGAATCCACTCAGCTGCATGCTGAAGACAAAATCCGCCAGATGGTCAACAGCGAACAGCGCCTGAGCGAGCAGTTTGAAAACCTCGCTAACCGTATTTTTGAGCACAGCAATCGCCGAGTGGATGAGCAAAATCGCCAAAGTTTGCACGGTTTGCTGACGCCGCTGCGTGAACAGCTTGATGGCTTCCGCCGTCAGGTCCAGGACAGCTTCGGAAAAGAGGCGCAGGAGCGCCACACGCTTGCCCATGAAATTCGTAATCTTCAGCAGCTGAATGCGCAGATGGCGCAGGAGGCGGTTAACCTCACCAAAGCGCTGAAAGGCGATAACAAAACCCAGGGGAATTGGGGCGAAGTCGTGCTGACTCGCGTGCTTGAAGCGTCCGGGCTGAGGGAAGGGTACGAATACCAGACTCAGGTCAGCATCGAAACCGAAGCTCGTGCGCGTATGCAGCCCGACGTCATTGTGCGTCTGCCGCAGGGTAAAGACGTGGTGATCGACGCCAAGATGACCCTGGTCGCCTACGAACGCTATTTTAACGCCGAAGATGAATACTCCCGTGAGTCGGCGCTTCAGGAGCATATCGCGTCTCTTCGTAACCATATTCGCCTGCTGGGGCGTAAAGACTATCAGCAGCTGCCGGGGCTGCGTTCGCTCGACTACGTGCTGATGTTTATTCCGGTTGAGCCCGCTTTCCTGCTGGCAATTGACAGGCAGCCGGAGCTCATTACTGAAGCGCTGAAGAACAACATCATGCTGGTCAGCCCCACCACGCTGCTGGTGGCGCTGCGCACCATAGCTAACCTTTGGCGCTACGAGCATCAGAGTCGTAACGCGCAGCAAATTGCAGATCGTGCGAGTCGCCTGTACGACAAAATGCGCCTGTTCGTGGACGACATGTCCGCCATCGGCCAGGGGCTCGATAAAGCGCAGGATAACTATCGTCAGGCGATGAAAAAGCTCGCTTCAGGGCGTGGAAATCTGCTGGCGCAGGCCGAATCGTTCCGCGATTTGGGCGTGGAGGTGAAGCGTGAGATTAATCCGGAACTGGTTGAACAAGCTACTGCTGAAGAGGCTGCTTTTGACGCTGAGCGTAAGGCGCTAAATGATAGCGAAGAGAATTTATTCGCGCCGGACGCGCCGCCTGATGATGCGTCTGTACGGGTGTCGCGGCACGGTTGAGGCGTAGGGGAAATGCGCTCAATCTGTTACACTCCGGGGAATCTTTTCTTCAAAGGCAGGCATTGAGATGGTTGAGGATTCACAGGAAACGACGCACTTTGGCTTCCAGACGGTTGCCAAATCGCAGAAAGAGGACATGGTGGCACATGTATTCCATTCTGTTGCCGCTAAATATGATGTCATGAACGACCTGATGTCGTTCGGGATCCATCGCTTGTGGAAGCGCTTCACCATCGACTGCAGCGGCGTGCGCCGTGGGCAAAAAGTGCTGGATCTGGCAGGCGGTACGGGCGACCTGACGGCAAAATTCTCACGCCTCGTCGGTGAAACCGGAAACGTGGTGCTGGCAGACATTAACGCCTCCATGCTCAAGATGGGCCGTGAAAAGCTGCGCAACATTGGCGTGATTGGCAATGTGGAATACGTTCAGGCCAACGCTGAAGCACTGCCGTTCCCCGATAACACCTTTGATTGCATCACCATCTCTTTTGGCCTGCGTAACGTCACTGATAAAGATAAAGCGCTGCGTTCCATGTATCGCGTGCTGAAACCAGGCGGACGCCTGCTGGTGCTGGAATTCTCCAAACCCATTATCGAGCCGCTGAGTAAAGCCTACGATGCCTACTCCTTCCACGTGCTGCCGAAAGTCGGCGAAGTGGTGGCAAAAGATGGCGAAAGCTATCGCTATCTGGCGGAATCTATCCGCATGCATCCGGATCAGGAAACCCTGAAAGCGATGATGCAGGACGCTGGTTTTGACAACGTCGATTACTACAATCTGACGGCCGGTATCGTCGCCCTGCATCGCGGCTATAAGTTCTGACAGGAGTTCGCCATGCCTTTTCAACCGTTGGTCACCGCAGGCATTGAGGGTGCGCTCAACACGTTTCTGTGGCGCGAACGCGCGCTGCAGCCGGCCCGGCAGCGTTTGCTGGGCAAAGTGTTGCGTATTGAGCTTAAAGAGTTCACCTCTCCGCTGGTGTTGGCATTCAGCGCGCAGCAGATTGACGTGTTGAGCGCCTGGGAAGGCGAGGCGGACTGTACCGTCAGTACCCGCCTCGGCGTGCTGCCGCAGTTGCGTAATCGCCAGCAGCTGACAACTCTGATTCGCTCGGGCGATCTTGAAGTCCAGGGCGATCTCCAGGTGGTGCAGAACTTTGTCGCGCTGGCTGATTTAGCCGAGTTTGACCCCGCAGAACTGCTGGCTCCCTATACCGGTGATATTGCGGCCGAAGGCGTCAGTAAAGTGCTTCGCGGCGGGGCGAAATTTTTGCAGCGGGGCCTGCAGCGTCAGCAGCGCTATGTGGCTGAGGCCATCACTGAAGAGTGGCGGATGGCGCCAGGTCAGCTTGAAGTCGCCTGGTTTGCTGAAGAATGCGCCGCCGTGGAGCGTGCGACGGAAGCGTTAAGCAAGAGGCTGGAAAAACTGGAGGGGAAATGACGCCAGGGGAAATGCGGCGCCTGTATTTTATCATCCACACCTTTTTGAGTTACGGGCTTGATGAGCTCATTCCCAAAATGCGTATCACGTTGCCGCTACGAATCTGGCGGCGGATGCTGTTCTGGATGCCTAACCGCCATAAAGATAAGCCATTAGGCGAACGCCTGCGTCTGGCGCTGCAGGAGCTTGGCCCGGTGTGGATCAAATTCGGGCAGATGCTTTCAACCCGCCGCGACCTCTTCCCTCCGCTTATTGCCGATCAGCTGGCGATGCTACAGGATCGCGTCGCACCGTTTGACGGAAGGCTGGCGCAGCAGCAAATCGAAAAATCAATGGGCGATATTCCCGTCGAAAGCTGGTTTGACGATTTTCAGGTTGAACCACTGGCTTCAGCCTCCATCGCCCAGGTGCATACCGCGCGCCTGAAAGAAAACGGCAAAGAGGTGGTCATCAAGGTGATTCGCCCGGATATCCTGCCGGTTATCAAAGCGGATATGAAGCTCATCTACCGCCTGGCACGTTGGGTGCCTCGCCTGCTGCCGGACGGTCGCCGTTTACGCCCTCAGGAAGTGGTCCGCGAATATGAAAAAACGCTGCTGGATGAACTAAACCTGCTGCGTGAAGCGGCTAACGCCATTCAGCTGCGCCGCAACTTTGAAGACAGCCCGATGCTGTACGTGCCGGAAGTCTATTCCGACTACTGTCGTGAAGACATGCTGGTGATGGAAAGGATTTACGGCATTCCGGTGTCGGATATCGAGACGCTGGAAAAACAGAATACCAACATGAAGCTGCTGGCCGAGCGCGGCGTGCAGGTCTTCTTCACTCAGGTGTTCCGCGACAGCTTCTTCCATGCGGACATGCACCCGGGCAATATTTTCGTTAGCTACGAGCACCCGGAAAATCCGAAGTATATCGGCATCGACTGCGGCATCGTCGGCTCACTGAACAAGGACGATAAGCGCTATCTGGCGGAAAACTTTATCGCTTTCTTCAACCGCGATTACCGCAAGGTGGCTGAACTGCATGTGGATTCTGGCTGGGTGCCGCCGGATACTAACGTCGAAGAGTTTGAATTTGCTATCCGCACCGTCTGCGAGCCTATCTTTGAGAAGCCGCTGGCAGAAATCTCGTTCGGTCACGTTCTGCTCAATCTGTTTAACACCGCGCGCCGTTTCAATATGGAAGTGCAGCCGCAGCTGGTTTTACTTCAGAAAACACTACTTTACGTTGAGGGGGTAGGACGCCAGCTCTATCCTCAGTTAGACTTGTGGAAGACGGCGAAACCTTTCCTCGAATCATGGCTCAAAGATCAGGTTGGGATCCCGGCGCTGGTGCGTGCGTTTAAAGAGAAAGCGCCGTTCTGGATTGAAAAAATGCCGGAAATGCCTGAACTGATCTATGACAGCTTGCGCCAGGGCAAAAGTCTTCAGCGAAGCATTGATAAAATCGCGTACGAATTGGGTGCGAACCGGGTCCGGCAGGGGCAATCCCGCTATCTGTTTGGCGTAGGGGCTGTCTTCATGCTGAGCGGTACGCTGTTAATGATTACCCGTCCTGACCTGGGGCTTCAGCCCACCGGGCTCATGGGCGCGGGGATCGTTGTCTGGCTTCTCGGCTGGTTTAAAAGCCGCTGATTTTTGCATCATTCGGACGTCGGTGTGTAAGCTGCACGCCGGTTTTTCACTATCATCTGACACGGAGGAAGAGGTATGGGTGGTATCAGTATTTGGCAGTTGTTAATTATCGTCGTGATTGTGGTTCTGCTTTTCGGGACGAAAAAGCTGAGTTCACTGGGTTCCGATTTGGGCGCGTCTATCAAAGGCTTCAAAAAAGCCATGGGTGATGATGACGACAAGCAGGATAAAAAAGAGTCATCTGCACAGGATGCTGATTTCCCGGCGAAATCGCTTTCCGAAAAGCAGGATGACGCCAGCAAAGACGATGCAAAACGCCACGATAAAGAGCAGGTGTAATTCGTGTTCGATATTGGTTTCAGTGAACTGCTGCTGGTCTTCGTTATTGGCCTGATTGTCCTTGGGCCGAAGCGTTTACCTGTGGCTGTGAAAACCGTTGCAGGCTGGATCCGGGCGATTCGCTCGCTGGCGACGACGGTGCAAAATGAACTGGCTCAGGAACTGAAGCTCCAGGAGTTTCAGGACAGCCTGAAGAAGGTGGAGAAGGCGAGCATCGGTAACCTTTCTCCTGAGCTGAAAGAGTCGATGGACGAACTGCGCGAAGCGGCGGAGTCCATGAAGCGTTCTTACACTCAGCATGATGCGGAGCGTGCAGGCGATGAAGCCAACACCATTCTGAATCCACTGGTGAAGGGTAGCGAAGCCCAGCGCGAAGGCGTGACGCCGGTGACGGCGGAACATCAGGCCAGCGCTGAGCCTCAGGCACCGGCTGAAACCGTCGAAAAAGCGCCGGATTCCGCTGTGACCGAGGCCAAAATGAAATCGCCAGCGGCCGCACCGGCTTCCGATTCCTCCCCTGCAAACAGCGATAAACCGTAACCATGGGCGTAGAAGAGACTCAACCGCTGATTGCACATCTGATTGAGCTGCGTAAGCGCCTCATCAACTGCATCATCGCGGTATTCGTGATTTTCCTGGCGTTGGTTTACTTCGCTAACGACATTTATCAGCTGGTCTCTGCACCGCTGATCAACCAGATGCCGGCCGGGGCAACGATGATTGCCACCGACGTGGCGTCGCCGTTCTTTACGCCGATTAAGCTGACGTTCATGGTGTCGGTGATCCTTTCGGCTCCCGTGATTCTGTATCAGGTGTGGGCGTTTGTTGCCCCGGCGCTGTACAAGCATGAACGCCGTCTGGTGGTGCCGCTGCTGGTGTCCAGCACGCTGCTGTTCTATATCGGTATGGCGTTCGCCTACTTTGTTGTCTTCCCGCTGGCGTTTGGCTTCCTGACGCACACCGCGCCCGTTGGCGTACAGGTGTCGACGGATATCCGCAGCTATCTCGATTTCGTCATGGGGCTGTTTATGGCCTTCGGCGTGGCGTTTGAGGTGCCTGTGGCCATCGTGCTGCTGTGCTGGGTTGGCGTTACCACGCCGGACGATCTGCGTAAGAAGCGCCCCTACGTGCTGGTTGGCGCGTTCGTTGTCGGAATGCTGTTAACGCCGCCGGATGTGTTCTCGCAAACGCTGCTGGCCATCCCGATGTACTGTCTGTTTGAAGTCGGGGTGTTCTTTGCCCGCTTCTACACCGGCAAACGACTGTCGCGTGATGAAGACGCAGCGGCGGAAAACGAAGCCGCCGAAAAAGAAGAGTAATCCAGCCGCCCGAAAGGGCGGTTGTTGTATGGAGTCACCATGTTTGATATTGGCGTTAACCTTACCAGTGCCCAGTTTTCCCATGATTGTGATGAAGTGGTAGCCCGTGCATTTTCAGCAGGCCTTAGTGGGATGCTGATAACCGGCACGAATCCTGAAGAAAGCGAAGCCGCGCAGCAACTGGCGCAGCGCTATGCCCGATGCTGGTCAACGGCGGGCGTTCATCCGCATGACAGCAGCAGCTGGTCATTGGCTGTGGAAGAGAAAATTCGTCGCCTGGCTCAGATGCCCGGCGTGGTAGCAGTGGGGGAATGTGGGCTCGATTTTAACCGTAACTTCTCCACTCCTGATGAGCAGGAAACGGCGTTCAGCGCTCAGCTGGCGCTGGCAGCTGAGCTGAATATGCCCGTCTTTATGCATTGCCGTGAAGCGCATGAGCGGTTCATGACGTTATTAAAACCCTGGCTTGATAAGCTGCCCGGTGCCGTTCTCCACTGCTTTACCGGAACGCGAGAAGAGCTTGTGGATTGCCTTAACCACGGCCTCTGTATTGGGATTACGGGGTGGGTGTGTGATGAGCGGCGGGGGCTCGGGCTGCGGGACATGCTGCCGCTCATTCCTGCCGACCGGCTGATGGTGGAAACTGATGCACCATGGCTGCTACCGCGAGATTTGTCGCCTAAACCTGCTTCCCGTCGTAATGAACCCGCGCATCTGCCGCATATTATACAACGCGTTGCGCAATGGCGCGGAGAAGATGCACAGGCGCTTTCTGCCCGCACCGATGAAAATGTGAAGCGCTTGTTTGGGATAGATTTTTAACGTCAGACTTTGCGGAAATCGGTGTTTTTCACGCTCTGTAATACCTGTTTATTCAGCAGATTAAGCAGCAGCATGGAGCGTGCTTCGCCGTCAGGCTCGGTGAAAATAGCCTGTAGCCCTTCGAAGGCGCCTTCAGTGATCACCACGTCATCGCCCGCATAGGGCGTTTGCGGATCGGTGATTCCTTCTGGCTTATGAATGGAGAGCTGATGAATGACATCCGAAGGCACCGTTGCAGGCTGCATGCCAAAACGAACAAAATGGCTGACGCCGCGGGTGGCGTTGATGGTGGTGGTGTGAATGACTTCCGGGTCAAACTCCACAAACAGATAGTTGGGAAACAGCGGCTCATCCACGGTAGTACGCTTACCCCGGACGATTTTTTCCAGAGCAATAGTCGGCATCAGGCAATTCACCGCCTGGCGCTCAAGGTGTTCCTGGGCACGCTGAAGTTGCCCGCGTTTGCAGTACAGTAAATACCAGGCTTGCATAATGGCTCTTTTCCGTGAATCTGTGGGGAAGCATAACAAAAGCCAGGCCCGATAGCGAAAGGGATTGTCGCCGTTTCAGGTGCCAGGAATTCACGCGAATTTAACAAAATTACAGCATCCCGCGCCCGAAGGCCGTATAATGAGGCGCTTACAAAGAGGCCATGACTGACCCCATGAAATACCATGATTTACGCGACTTTCTGACACAGCTGGAACAGCAGGGCGAGCTGAAACGTATCTCTCTGCCGGTTGATCCTCATCTGGAAATCACCGAAATTGCCGATCGCACATTGCGTGCGGGCGGGCCGGCGCTGCTGTTCGAGAATCCGAAGGGCTATGACATGCCAGTGCTGTGCAACCTGTTCGGCACACCGCGCCGGGTGGCGCTGGGGATGGGGCAGGAAGAGGTCAGTGCGCTGCGTGAAGTGGGAAAACTGCTGGCGTTTCTGAAGGAGCCGGAGCCGCCGAAGGGCTTCCGGGATCTGTTCGACAAGCTGCCGCAGTTTAAGCAAGTCCTGAACATGCCGACCAAACGCCTGCGTAGCGCGCCCTGCCAGCAAAAAGTAATGCAGGGCGATGACGTCGATTTAACCCGCATTCCCATCATGACCTGCTGGCCGGAAGACGCCGCGCCGCTGATCACCTGGGGTTTAACGGTGACCCGCGGTCCGCACAAAGATCGCCAGAATCTGGGTATTTATCGCCAGCAGCTGATTGGCAAGAACAAACTTATCATGCGCTGGCTTTCCCATCGTGGCGGCGCGCTGGATTTCCAGGAGTGGTGCGCGGCTCACCCGGGTGAGCGGTTCCCGGTATCCGTGGCGCTCGGCGCCGATCCGGCGACAATTCTCGGCGCGGTCACGCCAGTGCCGGATACGCTGTCAGAATATGCTTTCGCAGGTCTGCTTCGCGGCACCAAAACGGAAGTAGTGAAATGCCTGTCGAACGATCTGGAAGTGCCTGCCAGCGCTGAAATTGTGCTGGAAGGCTACATTGAGCCGGGCGAAATGGCGCCGGAAGGGCCCTATGGCGACCACACGGGTTATTACAATGAAGTCGATAGCTTCCCGGTATTTACCGTTACCCATGTGACCCAGCGCGAAGATGCTATTTACCACTCAACCTATACTGGCCGTCCGCCGGATGAGCCTGCGGTGTTGGGCGTTGCGCTGAACGAAGTCTTCGTGCCAATTCTGCAAAAGCAGTTCCCGGAAATCGTTGATTTTTATCTGCCACCGGAAGGGTGTTCCTACCGCCTCGCGGTGGTAACGATGAAAAAACAGTACGCCGGGCATGCCAAACGCGTGATGATGGGCGTCTGGTCGTTCCTGCGCCAGTTTATGTACACCAAATTTGTGATTGTCTGCGATGATGACGTGAACGCCCGTGACTGGAACGACGTTATCTGGGCCATCACCACGCGTATGGATCCGGCCCGTGATACGGTGCTGGTAGAAAACACGCCGATTGATTATCTGGACTTTGCCTCGCCGGTTTCCGGCCTGGGCTCGAAAATGGGGCTGGATGCCACCAATAAGTGGCCTGGTGAAACCCAACGCGAGTGGGGACGTCCGATCAAGAAAGATCCCGAAGTGACGGCACGCATCGACGCCATTTGGGATGAGCTGGCCATCTTTAACGACGGCAAGAGCGCCTGAGCGCCGCCGTGTTTGCTTATAGACCCGACAGAGGGAGCGCATGACAACCTTAAGCTGTAAAGTCACTTCGGTAGATGCCATTACCGACACGGTATACCGCGTTCGTTTAGAACCGGAAGCGGCCTTTTCCTTCCGCGCGGGACAGTATCTGATGGTGGTGATGGATGAGCGCGACAAGCGCCCGTTCTCCATGGCCTCTACGCCTGCTGAGCAGAACAGCATCGAGCTGCACATTGGCGCCTCCGAGCTGAATCTGTACGCGATGGCGGTGATGGACAGGATCCTCAAAGAGCGTGAAATTGTCGTCGATATGCCTCACGGTGAAGCCTGGCTGCGCGACGATGAAGAGCGCCCGCTGGTGCTGATTGCCGGCGGGACTGGCTTCTCCTATGTACGCTCAATTCTGCTGGCCGCGCTGGCGCAGAACCCAAACCGCGAGATTGCCATTTACTGGGGCGGTCGCGAAGAGAAGCATCTGTATGACCTGTCCGAACTGGAATCGCTGAGCGTGACTCATCCAAACCTGCGCGTTGAGCCGGTGGTTGAACAGCCGGAAGAGGGCTGGCGCGGGCGTTCCGGAACCGTGTTGACCGCAGTGCTGCAGGATTACGGTACGCTGGCAGAGCACGATATCTATATCGCCGGTCGTTTTGAGATGGCAAAAATTGCCCGTGACCTGTTCTGCAATGAGCGCGGCGCGCGTGAAGATCGTCTGTTTGGTGATGCATTCGCGTTTATTTAACAGCGAAAAAGCAGAAATAAAAAACCCGCCCCTGACAGGCGGGAAAAACGGCAACTAAACAGTATTACTCTTACGCATTACCCTTTCATAGCCGGGGCATCGCCCCGGCTTTTGCTGTCTCAGACGCGCTCTATCACCGTCGCAATCCCCTGACCGAGTCCGATACACATTGTTGCCAGACCAAACTGGGCATCTTTGCGTTCCATCAGGTTCAGGAGCGTGGTGGTGATGCGGGCACCGGAGCAGCCTAACGGGTGGCCGAGAGCAATCGCGCCGCCGTTGAGGTTGATCTTCTCGTCGATCTGCTCCATCAGCCCCAGATCTTTAATGCACGGCAGGATCTGCGCGGCGAACGCTTCATTCATTTCAAACAGGTCGATATCGCTGGTCGACAATCCGGCTTTCTTCAGCGCCAGCTTCGACGCCGGAACCGGACCGTAGCCCATAATGGACGGGTCGCAGCCCACGACTGCCATGGAACGAATACGTGCACGCGCTTTCAGTCCCAGTTCGCGGGCGCGGCTTTCGCTCATGACCAGCATTGCGGCAGCGCCATCGGAAAGCGCTGATGAGGTGCCTGCGGTAACCGTTCCTGTGACCGGATCGAAGGCCGGGCGTAAAGCCGAGAGCGCTTCGACCGTGGTTTCCGGACGGATCACTTCGTCGTAGTTAAATTGCTTCAGCACGCCGTCGGCATCGTGCCCGCCGGTCGGGATGATTTCATTTTTAAACGCGCCCGACTGCGTGGCTGCCCATGCGCGGGCGTGAGAGCGGGCGGCAAACCGATCCTGCATTTCACGGCTGATGCCGTGCAGGCGCGACAGCATTTCCGCCGTCAGACCCATCATCCCGGCCGCCTTTGCCACATTGCGGCTCATGCCGGGATGGAAATCCACGCCGTGACTCATCGGTACGTGACCCATGTGTTCGACGCCGCCGACCAGGCAGGCCTGCGCATCACCGGTCATGATCATGCGGGCTGCGTCATGCAGTGCCTGCATGGACGATCCGCACAGGCGGTTGACGGTTACCGCCGGGACAGAATGCGGGATTTCGGCTAACAGTGAAGCGTTACGGGCGATGTTGAAGCCCTGTTCCAGGGTCTGCTGCACGCAGCCCCAGTAAATATCATCGAGCGCCGCCGGATCCAGAGAAGGATTACGGGAAAGCAGGCTACGCATCAGATGTGCGGAGAGGTCTTCTGCACGCACGTTACGGAATGCGCCGCCTTTTGAACGGCCCATCGGGGTACGAATTGCATCGACAATGACAACCTGTTCCATTGTGACTCCTTAAGCCGTTTTCAGCTCACCCACCGGACGGGCAGGTTCAACCGGTGGATAATATGCTTCGTTGTGGCGTGCTTTGCTACGCAGGCCTTCCGGTACTTCGTACAGCGGGCCGAGATGCTGATATTGCTGCGCCATATCGAGGTATTTCGCACTGCCAAGCGTATCCAGCCAGCGGAAGGCACCGCCGTGGAACGGAGGGAAGCCGAGGCCGTAAACCAGCGCCATATCGGCTTCTGCCGGCGTGGCGATAATACCTTCTTCCAGACAGCGCACCACTTCGTTGACCATTGGGATCATCATGCGGGCGATGATCTCTTCGTCGCTGAAGTCACGCTTCGGCTGGCTGACTTCTGCCAGCAGCGCTTCAACGGCGGCGTCTTCTTCTTTCTTCGGTTTACCCTTACTGTCTTCTTTGTAGCGCCAGAAGCCGAGTCCGTTTTTCTGACCGTAGCGGCTGGCTTCAAACAGCGCGTCGATGGCATCGCGATAATCTTTCTGCATGCGCTGCGGGAATCCGGTGGCCATCACGGCTTGTGCATGATGCGCTGTATCAATACCTACCACGTCCAGCAGATACGCCGGGCCCATCGGCCAGCCGAAGACTTTCTCCATCACTTTGTCGACTTTGTGGAAGTCGGCACCGTCTCGCAGCAGCTGGCTGAAACCGGCAAAGTAAGGGAACAGTACGCGGTTGACGAAGAAGCCCGGGCAGTCGTTGACCACAATTGGCGTTTTGCCCATTTTGCTGGCCCAGGCGACCACTTTGGCGATGGTTTCGTCAGAGGTTTTCTCGCCGCGAATCACTTCGACCAGCGGCATACGATGCACCGGGTTGAAGAAGTGCATGCCGCAGAAGTTTTCCGGGCGTTGCAGCACGCTTGCCAGTTCACCGATAGGAATGGTGGAGGTATTGGAGGCCAGGACGGTGTCCGGACGAACCTTCTCTTCCGTTTCAGCCAGTACCGCTTTTTTGACTTTTGGATTTTCCACAACGGCTTCAACCACGACATCCACGCGATCAAATCCGGCGTAGTCGAGCGTCGGGTGAATAGTGGAGATTACACCCGCGAGCTTCAGTCCATTGATTTTACCGCGCTCCAGCTGTTTGTTCAGCAGCTTGGCAGCCTCGTTCATCCCGAGGGTCAGCGATTTATCGTTGATGTCCTTCATGATCACCGGCACGCCCTTCCAGGCCGACTGGTAAGCAATGCCGCCGCCCATGATCCCGGCACCAAGCACGGCGGCCTGTTTCGGGGTGTCGACGTTTTTGGTCAGCTTCTTCGCCTGTCCTTTGACGAACTGGTCGTTAAGGAAAATGCCAACCAGTGCACGAGCCTCTTTTGAATGCGCCAGCGGCACAAAGCTCTGGTTTTCAAGTACCAGCGCCTGGTCACGGCCTAATTGGGCTGCGGCTTCAATGGTTTTTACGGCAGTGATGGGTGCCGGGTAATGCTTGCCTGCCGTCTGCATCACCATGCCCTTGGCGATGGTGAAGCTCATGGTGGCTTCAATTTTGCTGAGCTTCAGCGGCTCGAGCTTTGGCTGACGTTTGGCTTTCCAGTCCAGATCGCCGCTGATGGCCTGACGCAGAATAGCAATGGCGCCTTCGCGCAATTTTTCTGGCTTCACTACGCCATCAACCAGGCCGAGTTTGAGTGCTTCGTCTGCACCCACATCCTTCCCGGCGGCGATGATTTCCAGTGCGCTATCGGCACCGAGCAGACGTGGCAAACGCACAGAGCCGCCGAAGCCAGGCATGATGCCAAGCTTCGTTTCCGGCAGGCCAATGCGCAGATCTGGGGTTGCCAGGCGATAGTCGGTTGCCAGTACGCATTCACAGCCGCCGCCCAGCGCGTAGCCGTTGATGGCGGAAATAGTCGGGACGGGAAGATCTTCCAGCCGGCAAAATACGCTGTTGGCAAAATGCAGCCACTGACTCAGCTGTTCTTGTGGCACCAGGAACAGGCCGAGGAATTCGGTAATGTCCGCACCGACGATAAACGCGGCTTTTTCGGAGCGCAGCAGTAAGCCCTTCAGATCCTGCTGTTTTTCGAGGACGTCCAGCGCCTGGCCAAGGCTGGCTACGGTTGCGGTATCGAGCTTGTTAACCGAGCCGGGGGCATCGAACACCAGTTCGGCAATGCCATCTTCCAGCCAGGTGAGGTACAGGGTGTCGCCTTTGTAGAGCATGTCAGTCTCCTGAATCCAGTAGAGTTACTGGTCTTACCAGATGAGACGGAGTGTGGATTTTATGTTAATAAAATGCAAATTAGTCATTAAAAAAATGACGTCTGGATCACGCTCGGCAGAAATCACGCACGGCGAAACCGATGTGCTAAGATGCGGGAATTCGCCTCAAAAAAAGAGAAGGGTAAAACATGGATTCACTGGCCACACTCTATAAGAATCATATTGCTACGTTGCAGGAGCGCACGCGTAACGTACTGGAAAAATTTAAGCTCGACGCCTTACTGATTCATTCCGGCGAGCTGTTCAACGTCTTTCTTGACGATCACGCCTATCCGTTCAAAGTGAACCCACAGTTCAAGGCCTGGGTGCCGGTCACGCAGGTGCCAAACTGCTGGCTGCTGGTGGACGGCGTGAACAAGCCGAAGCTGTGGTTCTACCTGCCGGTGGATTACTGGCACAACGTGGAACCGCTGCCGACTTCGTTCTGGACTGAAGAGGTTGAGGTTATCGCCCTGCCTAAAGCGGACGGCATCGGCAGCCAGCTGCCTGCGGCGCGCGGCAACGTTGCTTATATTGGGCCTGTGGCGGAACGTGCGCTGGGTCTGGATATTGCGGCAGCGAACATTAATCCGAAAGGGGTGATTGATTACCTGCACTACTACCGCTCTTATAAAACCGACTACGAACTTTCCTGCATGCGCGAAGCGCAGAAAACGGCGGTAAACGGGCACAAAGCGGCCCATGAAGCGTTCCTGTCCGGAATGAGCGAATTCGACATCAATCAGGCGTACCTGACGGCAACGGGCCACCGTGACACCGACGTGCCTTACGGCAATATCGTCGCGTTGAACGAGCACGCTGCGGTTCTGCACTACACCAAACTTGATCATCGCGCGCCGTCTGAGATGCGCAGTTTCCTGCTGGACGCCGGTGCCGAATACAACGGCTATGCAGCCGACCTGACCCGTACGTGGGCGGGTAACAGCGATACCGAGTTTGCTCAACTGATTAAAGATGTGAATGCTGAACAGCTGGCGCTTATCGACACCCTGAAAGCGGGTGTGAGCTATGTTGACTACCACGTTCAGTTCCATCAACGCATCGCTAAGCTGCTGCGTAAGCATCAGATTGTGACCGATATGAGCGAAGAAGCTATGGTCGAAAACGATCTGACAGGGCCATTTATGCCGCACGGCATCGGCCATCCGCTGGGCCTGCAGGTACACGACGTAGCCGGGTTTATGCAGGATGATACCGGCACGCATCTGGCAGCGCCGTCGAAATACCCGTATCTGCGCTGCACCCGCATTCTGCAACCGCGCATGGTGCTGACTATCGAGCCGGGCATCTACTTTATTGAATCCCTGTTGGCGCCGTGGCGTGAAGGGCAATTCAGCAAGCACTTCAACTGGCAGAAAATTGAAGCAATGAAGCCATTCGGCGGTATTCGTATCGAAGATAATGTCGTGATCCACGAGAACAGTATTGAAAACATGACCCGGGATCTGAAGCTGGCCTGATGGACAGCTGGCTCATCCCGGCCGCGCCGGTGACCGTGGTCGAAGAGATCAAAAAAAGCCGCTTCATTACGCTGCTTGCCCATACTGAGGGAGTGGACGCGGCGAAAGCGTTTGTCGAGTCCGTCAGGGCTGAGCATCCGGATGCGCGCCACCACTGCGTGGCGTGGGTCGCCGGGCCGCCCGACGATTCGCAACAGCTTGGGTTCTCAGATGACGGGGAACCGGCCGGAACGGCAGGCAAGCCGATGCTGGCACAGCTGATGGGCAGCGGCATCGGGGAAATTACCGCTGTAGTGGTTCGTTACTACGGCGGAATTTTACTGGGGACAGGCGGGCTGGTGAAAGCCTACGGCGGCGGCGTGCATCAGGCGCTGGCGGAGCTCACCACGCAGCGCAAGACGCCGTTAACCGAATATACTTTGCAGTGCGATTACGGACAGCTGTCCGGTATCGAGGCGCTTCTGGCGCAATTTTCCGGGAAAATCGTCAGCAGCGATTATCAGGCCGATGTGCATCTTAAGGTGGCACTTCCGCAGGCCGAACTGACGGCTTTTTCCGCAAAGCTGGCGGATTTTAGTCGCGGTTCATTGCAATTATGCAGGATTGACGAATAATCCCCGGTCTACTTTTTGCTTATCAAAGGAAGCGGCAGAGATGCATTTTCGTGCCATAACCCGAATCGTCGGCCTGCTGGTCATTCTGTTTTCAGGCACCATGATTGTGCCTGGGCTGGTTGCGTTGATCTATAAAGACGGGGCCGGGCGGGCATTTACCCAGACCTTTTTCGTCGCGCTGGCGATTGGCGCGATGCTGTGGTGGCCGAACCGTAAGCAAAAAGGGGAGCTGAAATCCCGCGAAGGGTTTCTGATTGTTGTGCTGTTCTGGACCGTGCTGGGCAGCGTCGGTGCGCTGCCGTTTATCTTTGCCGAACAGCCTAATCTGACCATCACTGATGCCTTCTTTGAATCTTTCTCTGGCCTGACAACGACCGGCGCAACCACGCTGGTGGGCCTGGATTCTTTACCCCACGCGATTCTTTTCTACCGGCAGATGCTGCAATGGTTTGGCGGGATGGGGATCATCGTGCTGGCGGTGGCCATCCTGCCTATTCTTGGCGTTGGGGGGATGCAGCTCTATCGTGCAGAAATGCCGGGGCCGCTAAAAGACAATAAGATGCGTCCGCGCATTGCCGAAACGGCGAAAACGCTGTGGCTGATTTATGTTCTGCTGACCGTCGCTTGTGCGCTGGCTCTGTGGTTTGCCGGGATGCCTGCGTTCGACGCCATTGGTCACAGCTTTGCCACCATCGCTATCGGCGGCTTTTCTACGCACGATGCCAGCGTGGGTTATTTCAACAGTCCTACCATCAACAGCATTATTGCTATCTTCTTGCTGATCTCGGGCTGTAACTATGGTCTGCACTTCTCTTTATTAAGCGGTCGCAATTTGAAGGTGTACTGGCGCGACCCGGAATTTCGCATGTTTATTGGCGTGCAGCTAACGCTGGTTATCATCTGTACGCTGGTGTTGTGGTTCCACGATGTCTATAACTCGGCGCTCACAACGCTCAACCAGGCGTTCTTCCAGGTGGTGTCGATGGCGACAACCGCAGGATTTACCACGGACAGCATTGCGCGCTGGCCGCTGTTCCTGCCGGTACTGCTTTTATGTTCAGCATTTATCGGTGGCTGTGCGGGCTCGACGGGCGGTGGCCTGAAGGTTATTCGTATCCTGCTTCTCTTTAAGCAAGGAAACCGTGAATTAAAACGCCTGGTGCACCCGAATGCCGTCTACAGCATCAAGCTTGGCAACCGTGCGCTGCCGGAACGCATACTCGAAGCGGTATGGGGATTCTTCTCTGCTTACGCGCTGGTGTTTATCGTCAGTATGCTGGCTATCATTGCGACGGGCGTTGACGATTTCTCAGCATTTGCTTCCGTTGTTGCAACGCTGAATAACCTCGGTCCCGGGTTGGGCGTAGTGGCGGATAACTTCGCCAGCATGAATCCCGTGGCTAAATGGATCCTGATTGCCAATATGCTGTTTGGTCGTCTGGAAGTCTTTACGCTGTTGGTGCTGTTTACACCGACTTTCTGGCGCGAATAACAGGAGCGTTTGTGAAAATATTGATTCTCTTTTCTACCCGGGACGGGCAAACGCGTGAGATTGCAGCCTCACTTGCGTCAGAATTAAAAGAGCAGGCTTTCGATGTCGACATGGTGAACCTGCATCGTGCGCAGAGCATTGACTGGCAGGAATACAACGGCGTCGTGATTGGCGCATCTATTCGTTACGGTCATTTCCATTCCGCTCTGGAGAGCTTTGTCAAAAAGAATCAGCAGGCATTGCAGCAGTTGCCGAGCGCGTTTTATTCCGTGAACCTGGTTGCACGCAAACCTGAAAAGCGCACGCCACAGACTAACAACTATACTCGCAAGTTTTTGCTGGGCTCACCGTGGGAACCCGATCGCTGCGCCGTCTTTGCTGGTGCACTGCGTTACCCGCGCTATAGCTGGTATGACCGCATGATGATCCGCCTGATAATGAAAATGACGGGCGGCGAAACGGATACCAGTAAAGAGGTGGTGTATACCGACTGGCAGCAGGTTACCCATTTCGCCCACGAAATCGCGCAACTTGTGCGCAATTTGGGCGTAAAACCAGCGTAAAGCCTGGAATTTGAGCGGTCGGAAAGTTTTTTTGAATTTATACTTGCCGTCTCAGAATTACCCCCTATAATGCGCCTCCACTGACACGGAATAACGGCAAACAAGCCGCCGGG
>DKMD01000008.1 GCA_002470465.1 Pluralibacter sp. UBA7423 | reverse complement strand
AATTGTTGAGCTGGAAGCGCCTCAGCTGCCGCGTTCTCTTGACGACGCTCAGATTGCTCTGGCCGTTATCAATACAACTTACGCCAGCCAGATTGGCCTGACGCCAGCAAAAGACGGCATCTTTGTTGAAGACAAAGACTCCCCATACGTGAACCTGATCGTGAGCCGCGAAGACAACAAAGATGCGGAAAACGTGAAGAAATTCGTTGAAGCGTATCACTCTGATGAAGTGTACGAAGCTGCGAACAAGATCTTCAACGGTGGTGCCGTTAAAGGCTGGTAATCTTTTCACAAAGTAATATTATTCAGGACGGGCTTTATGCCCGTCTTGTCATTTTTGGCCGCCGCCTGATTCAAAACGGTCGGCTTTTATTTATTGAGGGAATCCTATGCGTGCTTTACCGATCTGTTTCTTAACGCTCATCCTGAGCGGCTGTTCAATGCTGAGCAGATCTCCTGTCGAACCAGTACAAAGCACCGCCGCGCCTGCCAAAACAGAGCCAGCGAAACCAAAAGCTACGCGCCCTGCGCCAGTAAGAATCTATAACAGTGCCGAAGAGCTGGTCGGGAAACCGTTCCGCGATCTCGGTGAAGTCAGCGGCGAATCCTGCCAGGCCTCTAATCAGGACTCCCCACCGAATATCCCGACAGCCCGCAAACGCCTGCAAATCAACGCAGCAAAAATGAGGGCCAACGCCGTTCTTCTGCACAGCTGTGAAGTCACCAGCGGTACGCCTGGCTGCTACCGCCAGGCCGTCTGCCTTGGCACCGCCCTCAACGTTTCGGCGCAATGAGTGGATTTTCCTTCGAGCAGATAGGCGTTATCCGCTCACCCTATAAAGAGAAGTTTGCCGTACCCCGCCAGCCTGGCCTGGTACAATACGGCAGCGGCGAGCTTCACCTCCTTCCACCCTACAATCAGACTGACGCCGTTCGGGGTCTGGAAGATTTCAGCCATCTTTGGGTACTGTTTGTTTTCCATCAAACCATGGAAGGTGGCTGGCGACCTACCGTGCGTCCACCGCGCTTAGGGGGTAACGCCAGAATGGGCGTGTTTGCCACCCGTTCGACGTTTCGCCCGAACCCTATTGGAATGTCGCTTGTTGAGCTGAAAGGCGTGCGCTGCCACAAAGATCAGGTCATTCTGCAGTTGGGCGGCCTCGATCTGGTCGACGGCACGCCAGTTGTTGATATCAAACCTTATTTGCCTTTCGCCGAAGCGTTGCCGGACGCGCAGGCGAGCTACGCCCAGCAGGCGCCTGTGGCTAGCGTTAATATCAGCTTCACAGCGGAACTGGAAAGCCAGTTTCCTGTTCTGGAAAAGCGCTACCCTCATCTGCGTGCGTTTATTGCCGACGTGCTGGCTCAGGATCCTCGTCCGGCCTATCGTAAAGGCGAGGAAACCGGGAAAACCTACGCCGTCTGGCTACACGATTTTAACGTCCGCTGGCGCGTGACCGATGCGGGGTTCGAAGTCTTTGCTTTAGAAGCTCGCTAATTTTCGCCTCCTCTCTTTTGACAACTCTGCCAGGCTGATAAACTAAACCACTTTTTTTGTATCAGGCGGGCAACCCCGCCTGCGCCCATCGTTCAAATGGAACCGTAATAACATGCGTACTAGTCAATACCTGCTCTCCACGCTGAAGGAGACACCTGCCGACGCCGAGGTTATCAGCCACCAGCTGATGCTGCGCGCCGGGATGATTCGCAAGCTCGCTTCCGGGTTATATACCTGGCTGCCGACCGGCGTGCGCGTCCTGAAAAAAGTCGAAAACATCGTGCGTGAAGAGATGAACAACGCCGGTGCCATTGAGGTATTGATGCCGGTGGTTCAGCCCGCTGACCTCTGGGAAGAGAGCGGCCGCTGGGAACAGTACGGTCCTGAGCTGCTGCGTATTGCCGATCGCGGCGATCGTCCGTTTGTGCTCGGCCCAACGCATGAAGAAGTGATCACCGACCTGATACGTAATGAGCTGAGCTCTTACAAACAGCTGCCGCTGAATCTCTTCCAGATCCAGACAAAATTCCGTGACGAAGTACGCCCACGCTTCGGCGTAATGCGTTCCCGTGAATTCGTCATGAAAGACGCCTACTCGTTCCATACATCTCAGGAATCCCTGCAGGAAACCTACGACGCGATGTATGCAGCCTACAGCAAAATATTCAGCCGTATGGGTCTGGATTTCCGCGCCGTTCAGGCAGATACCGGTTCGATTGGCGGCAGCGCGTCTCATGAATTCCAGGTTCTGGCTTCCAGCGGTGAAGATGACGTTATCTTCTCTGACGCCTCTGACTTTGCGGCAAATATTGAGTTCGCTGAAGCGCTGGCACCGAAAGAACCTCGCGCAGCCGCGACGAAGGAAATGACGCTGGTCGATACGCCAAATGCCAAAACCATCGCTGAGCTGGTTGAGCAGTTTGGTCTGCCGGTTGAAAAAACCGTGAAAACGCTGCTGGTGAAAGCCGTTGAAGGCAGCAGCTATCCGCTGGTCGCGCTACTGGTACGTGGCGATCACGAGCTGAATGAAGTTAAAGCGGAGAAACTGCCGCAGGTCGCCAGTCCGCTGACTTTCGCGACCGAAGCAGAAATCCGTGCCGTCGCCAACGCAGGTCCGGGCTCTCTGGGTCCAATCAATATGCCTGTTCCGGTGGTAATTGACCGTACCGTTGCCGCCATGAGCGATTTCGCCGCTGGCGCAAACGTGGACGGCAAGCACTACTTCGGCATTAACTGGGATCGCGATGTAGCGACGCCGGAAGTAGCAGACATTCGTAACGTTGTGGCGGGCGATCCAAGCCCGGACGGCAAAGGTACGTTGCTTATCAAACGCGGTATCGAAGTTGGCCATATATTCCAGCTCGGCACCAAATATTCCGAAGCGATGAAGGCTGCCGTTCAGGGTGAAGATGGTCGTAACCAGACGCTGACTATGGGCTGTTACGGTATCGGCGTTACGCGTGTGGTCGCAGCGGCCATTGAGCAGAACCACGATGAGCGCGGTATCGTCTGGCCGGACAACATCGCTCCGTTCCAGGTCGCTATCCTGCCGATGAACATGCACAAATCCTACCGCGTGCAGGAACTGGCGGAGAAACTCTACGCTGAACTGCGCGCGCAGGGCATCGAAGTGCTGATGGACGACCGTAAAGAGCGTCCGGGCGTGATGTTCGCTGACATGGAGCTGATTGGCATTCCGCACACTATCGTCATCGGCGATCGTAACCTCGACAGCGACGACATCGAATACAAATACCGTCGCAACGGCGAGAAGCAGATGATTAAAACCGGGGAGATCCTCAACTACCTGGTGAAGGCCATCAAAGGCTAAAAACACAAAGGCCTCGCAGTGCGAGGCCTTTTTCATTTATCTGCGCTAACTTAATTCCTGCACTCTTTCCCAGGCATAAACTTCGCGTCTTTATCCGTCTTCAGCGTCTTGACCTGTTCGCCCGTGTCCGGGTTTGGCTCCAGCGTAAAGTGCGCTTCCACCGTCAGCAGCACCGGCTTCGTTGCCGTTCCACGCGCGGCGGCATAGTCACGTTCCAGCTGCGCATTATTCGCCACGGCAACGCGTTTACCGGTTGCACAATCGGTGAAGGTGGCGGCATCGGCCATGTAGGAATACATGCCGCGCATGGCCATTGGCGTATTCGGCAGGCTGGATTTAACCGGCTCCAGCGTGTAGTTCAGCTTAGAGACAATAGGGTTCCCTTCCCTGTCCAGCATTTCCAGCTTATCGCCTTTCGCGCGGTAGTAGGACTTCTCACCCTGGCTGTCAGTAAGCACCAGCTTCTCGGCAGTGCGTGCCCAGGTGCCATAAGAACCAAATGACGAAGGTTCATGTGCCACACCCTGGTAGCGCTCATTCATTATCCAGGTGCCATCTTTTTCGAGGAACAGCGTCGTTTCAATGCCTTCGCAATCCGCACATGGCAGCACACCACGCCAGCTCTGCTGCATCGGCTGTAGCGCAGCTTCCTGCCCGGCTTTCAGAGTTTGCTCATCTGAACGATTATTACAGCCCGGCAATACGCTCAGTATGCCCATCGCTGCGAGGGCGACCAGTACCTTCTTCACTTTAATTTCCTTATGCTTTTAATTCATCGAGTTATTCGCCGCCATGGCGAACTTTTCCCCGCATCGCTTTCACCGATGATTTTTGTGATTTTGACGCCAGACGCCGCTCTTTCGACGCGCGGGTCGGGCGGGTTGCACGGCGATGCTTCTGTTCGGCGGTTAACGTCTGAATGACTGACACCAGTCGTGCCAGCGCCGCTTCCCGATTCATTTCCTGACTGCGATATTCCTGCGCCTTGATAATAATAATGCCATCAGCCGTGATCAAATGGTGGCTGGCAGCTAACAGGCGCGATTTGTAATACTCTGGCAGGCCGGAGGCCCGGATGTCAAAGCGCAGATGAATAGCCGTAGAGGCTTTGTTCACGTGCTGTCCGCCGTTGCCCTGCGCACGAATAGCGGTGATCTCCACCTCTTCGTCAGCAATAGCCACCTGACGGGAGATAACGATCATTGCGGTTGTTGCCAGTTAACGGGAATAATTTCCAGATTATTCCGAGCGTCGGAGAGCCATAGCGTGCCCTCCTGTAGCGTCGCCTGCAGCGTCATGTTACGCGCAGCGAATGCTATCAACTGCGCGAGTTGGGCATCGTCGAAATACCAGACGGTGAGGTTATCAAATCCCGAAAGCGCAGCCTGATTTTGCTGCCACCAAATCTCTGCCGCACGGCTGTTGTAGGCAAACAGAGCCACCTGTTTCGAACGAGAGCAGGCTTTTTTGATTCGCCGCTCGTCCGGCAAGCCCAGTTCAATCCACAGATCCACGCCCAGATGATCGTTCAGTAGCCACACTTCCGGCTCGTCTTCCGCGCTGAGGCCGCGGGTAAACTGCAGCCGGTCGTCGGCATACATGATCCATGCCAGCAGGCGCAGCATCATGCGCTCTTCGGTTTCCGACGGATGACGAGCCAGCGTCAGGCTGGCATCGAGGAACTGGTTACGGTCGAGATCGGCAACGTTCACCACCGCTTTATAAATAGTCGCTTTCAGCGCCATGATTTTACTCCTGAAAATTGGCGGCCATTGTACCGAAATCGGCCGCAAAAGGCTGTCGCCAATTCAGCGCTGAACCGCTCATCCTGCTGATATTGCTTAAATGAGTATGGTATAGTCACCTTGCTAAACAGAGTTTATCTTCGTAGGCTTAAACTTGCATCCCACAGTTAAGTCAGAACGCTGACAGGAGGACATGTGGAAAACTATTGTGAGTTAATACGCAAGCGGTATGCGGAAATAGCCAGCGGGGACTTGGGATATATTCCGGATGCGCTGGGTTGTGTGCTAAAAGTATTGAATGAAGTGGCGGCAGATGACGCGATTTCAGAGTCGGTCAGGGAAAAAGCCGCGTATGCGGCGGCAAACTTACTGGTGAGCGATTATGTCAACGAATGAGTCTTATCAACCGATCAACTGTGACGACTATGACAATCTCGAACTCGCCTGTCAGCACCATCTTGTTCTGGCACTGGAACTGAAGGATGGCGAAGCGCTGAAGGCGAAAGCCAGTGACTTAGTCTCACGAAAAAACGTCGAATATCTGGTGGTTGAGATCTCAGGCGAAAGCCGGGAACTGCGACTCGACAAGATAGCAAGCTTCAGCCACCCGGAAATCGGTACCGTCGTGGTGAGCGTCGAATAACCCCTGAACGGGCAGTGTTACTGCCCGTTTTTTTGTCTGATAAGCGCCAGCCCGACCTCTCCTTCCCTGTACTGCCCTTCAACCGTCACAAAGTAACCCGCCGCTGCAATCAGCGTATCACCATAAAAAAGCAGCGGCGTGGTATCCCGTAACCACGGTGCGACCCCCATCTCCTGCCAGATTTTCTTGAGTTTTCGCCCACCCTGACGCCCAACGATATGCAGCGTTCCTGAAGCGGCATAACGAATACTTACGGGTTCATCCGCTTTCGGCGCGCGAATCTCCTCTCCGGTAACCAGGCGAAGCACGCCGGAACCTGGCAGCAAGAGTGGCTGGTCCGTATCCGCCCAGGCCTGCTGCGAATAAAGTTCACGGTTGTATGCGGCAACCAACCACAGCTGCTGCTGATAGCGGCGAACGTCAATGTTCCCCAGGCGCAGCAGCGGGGCGGCATCTTCACGCGCGAGGGCGACCTCCTGCCACAGGCGTTCCAGCATGCCACGCGAAGGCATCGTCATCTGATGCTGCGCCAGCCAGCGGCGCAGAATGGCGGCTCGCCGGATCTCGCTGACCGCCAACAGGGGCTCAATCGCAATCTGCCCATATTCCCCCGTCAACGCCGCCAGTTCTTCGGCAAGCAATTCATCCAGGAGCTGTTCCTGTTCACCGCACAGCGACGCGCTACGTGCTACGGCCTGAGAAAAGTGCGGCCAGCGCTCAGTAAGCAAAGGGACGACACGAAGACGCAGGAAGTTGCGATCGTAAGCATCGTCCTGATTGCTTTCGTCTTCAATCCAGCTCAGCTGGTGTGAAATAGCCCAATACTCCAGCGATACCCGGGATTCGTTAAGCAATGGCCTGAGCAGACGTGTGCCGGCAAACGCTGAATCATTGGCCATCGCCGACAGCCCGGCAGGGCCACTTCCCCGCTTCAGCGCCAGCAGCAGCGTTTCACATTGATCATCGATATGCTGCGCGGTTACCAGCACTTCTCCAGGGCGCAAAGCCTCGCGGAAAGCCTGATACCTGGCTTCACGCGCGTGAGCCTCTGTCCCTTTTCCGTCATCGGCGAGGCTGACTCTTGTGACAATGAGCGGTACCTGCCAGTCGGTACAAACCTGCTGACAGTGCTCCACCCACGCATCAGCGTTGGCACTGATCCCATGATGGACATGAATTGCGCGTAACTGTAAATCAGGTGTGCGTTCACGCAGATACACTAGCTGATGCAAAAGGACCGTCGAATCCAGGCCGCCGCTAAAGGCGACCAAAATGTTTCGGTGGGGATGTAACGCATCGACGAGGGAGTTAAGATTCATGATTTATTGCTGATACAGCTCCAGCGGCAGGCCGTCCGGATCGTTGAAGAAGGTAAACCGACGTTCGGTGAACGGATCGACACGAATCGCCTCACACTTCACGCCGTGGCTTTCCAGATGAGCGACCGCCGCATCGATATCATCGACGCTGAAGGCCAGATGACGCAGGCCACAGGCTTCGGGTCGCGACGGGCGCGCAGGCGGGAAAGGGAAAGAAAACAGCTCGATAGTGTACTGGCCGTTGAGCGCCAGATCGCCCTTCCAGGAGTCTCGCTCTTCGCGATAGAACTCGCTCTCCAGCGTGAAGCCGAGAATGTCACAATAGAACGCCTTACTGTTGGCGTAGTTGCTGGCGATGATAGCGATATGGTGAACCTGTTTTAAACCGAGCATGTTTTCTCCTTTGAGGTGTCGCAGCACGTTACCTGCCCCGGCCCGCCTGAGGCAAGCACTCAGGCCTCTTTTAAGACTCGTACCCGGTACACACCATCCTCATCGCGCTTTGCGCCGTGAATGTCGGTTTCAAAACCGGGATAGTGGCGGCCAATCGAGCAAAGCATCAGCAGAAAATCGAGCACGGCGCGACTCTCCTCGGTGATCATTTCCCCCGGCATCAGCAGCGGCACGCCTGGCGGATAGGGCAGGATCATATTAGCCGATACGCGCCCCACCAGCTGTTCGATTTCGATCGTCTCAACTTCTCCTTTGATCTGCCGCTGCCAGGCCTGGTGCGGCGTCATTTTCATTTCGGGCAGCACGTCAAACGCACGCAGCATCAAATGGGACAGCTGATGCTGACGAATCAGCTTATGGATCCCCTGCGCCAGATCCTGAATACGCATATTGCGGTAGAAATCAGGATCTTCAGCATACAGATCCGGGAGCATATTTTTGACGCGAAGATTCAAATCGTAGGATCTTTTAAACTCCGTCAGGCCGCGCAGCAGCCCCATCGCACGGGTTTTGTCGATGCCGATGCTGAACAGAAACAGCAGATTATACGGCCCGGTTTTCTCAACCACGACGCCGCGTTCATCAAGAAACTTCGCCACCAGCGCAGCCGGGATCCCTTCATCGCTCATGTTGCCCTGCTCGTCCATACCCGGCGTCAGAATGGTCACTTTTACCGGATCGAGATACATATGTTCGGCATCAGCATCGGCAAAACCGTGCCACTCTTCGCCCGGTGATACCGGCCAGCACATTGCTTCATCGACGTTTTCCGGCTGCCAGATATCGAAGAACCAGCCATCAGACTCTTCACGCAGACGCTGAACCTCTTTGCGGAAATGCAGCGCACGTTCAACCGAGCGATTAATCAGGCGCTTACCCGGATTGCCGCGCAGCATCGCCGCAGCGGTTTCAATTGAAGCAACTATCGGATAGCTCGGTGACGTGGACGTGTGCATCATAAAGGCTTCGTTGAAGGTATCTTCATCGTAATCGCCTTTGATGTGTATAAGCGACGCCTGCGACAGCGCCGCCAGCATTTTATGCGTCGACTGCGTTTCGTAGATCACTTTCCCCGGTACCCGCTCGCCGCTCATACCGCTTTTTCCCTGATAAATCGGGTGAAAATGGGTATACGGCACCCAGGCAGAGTCAAAGTGAATCGACGGTACGTCGAGCGTCTCTTTAATCCAGGTGGTGTTATAGAGCAGACCGTCGTAGGTGGAGTTAGTGATCACCGCATGAACCGGCCATTTCGCCCCGGCAGTTGCATTTACTTTTTGCGAAATTGTCTCGCGGGTGAATTCACGCTTCGGAATACCGCCGAGGATCCCCAGTGCATTGCGCGTTGGCTTCATCCACAGCGGCACCACGTCACTCATCATCAGTAAATGCGCCAAAGACTTATGACAGTTGCGGTCGATAAGCAGCGTGCTTCCCGCCGGAGCGGCGTACATGCCGACGATTTTGTTCGACGTCGAGGTGCCGTTCGTCACCATATAGCTTTGCTCAGCACCAAAGGTGCGGGCAATGTACTCTTCGGCTTCCAGATGTGGGCCGGTATGATCGAGCAGGGAACCCAGTTCGGTAACGGAAATGGAGACATCCGCCTTTAGCGTATTGCCGCCAAAAAAGTCATAGAACAGGCAACCGACCGGGCTTTTCTGATAGGCCGTACCCGCCATGTGTCCCGGTGTGCAGAAGGTATACTTGCCCTCTTTCACGTAGTTGAACAGCGCGCGGGTAAACGGCGGGGTAATGTTGTCGAGATACTCTTTGGTGTATTGCCCTATACGCGTGGCGATGTCTTCTGCCGCGCCGAGCGCGTATTCAAAGAACCACAGCGCCATGCGCATATCGTTGATGCTGACGTCGAGCGTCGAATGGGTATTGATGAAGGCATACAGCGGCAGGTATTCGTTAAGCTGATTGATGTCGCTGCACAGGTCTTCGCCGTACTCATCCCAGTCGAAGATAACCCCGCAGATCCGCGGATTTTGCTCAACGAATTTAATGAGATCGGCGCTGTTCTGCGGCCAGATAATTTTGAATCCCTGTTGGGTCAGTGCCGCTTCAAGATCTTTAATCGGCTGATCTTTGTGGTAGACGCCGTGCGGCCCCATGATGGCGATAATATTCACGCATTCCTCCTGGAAAAAACCTCCGTTAATCATAGCGCAGGTGGATAGCGGAAATAAAAAAAGCCACACGCAGTGTGGCTTTTTCAGAGCACTCTTTACGCTTTCTTACGCGTAGCCGTAGCTCATCAGACGCTGATAGCGACGGTTGAGCAGATCTTCGGTGCTCAGCACGTCGAGATCGGCCAGATCCGCCAGGATCTGCGCTTTCAGGCTCGCAGCCATCACTTCCGGCTTACGGTGTGCGCCGCCCAGTGGTTCCGGGATGACGGTGTCGATAAGCTTCAGCTCTTTCAGGCGCGGGGCAATAATGCCCATCGCTTCTGCGGCCAGCGGCGCTTTATCAGCGCTTTTCCAAAGAATGGAAGCACAGCCTTCCGGAGAGATAACGGAATAGGTGCTGTACTGCAGCATATTCACTTTATCGCCCACGCCAATC
>DKMD01000002.1:117472-127693 GCA_002470465.1 Pluralibacter sp. UBA7423 | reverse complement strand
TCTAACCCCTGTCTTAAGGTCTTATCCACTCACAGACGGTGCCACAGGCGAAAAAAAAAGCCCGTACTTTCTTACGAGCGCTTCTTTAAATGTTGCGGTGAGGGGGGGATTCGAACCCCCGATACGTTGCCGTATACACACTTTCCAGGCGTGCTCCTTCAGCCACTCGGACACCTCACCATATTGTATTGCTGCCTGACCTCTCGGGGGCAACGGGGCGGTACTATAGGGAGTTGAACCTGTACGGTCAAGAATAATTTCCTGGAATTGGTGCAACAGGTTAAGCAATGAACACCGACGCCAGGCGGTGGCCGTTTTATGCCCGACAATCATCAAAAAGTTTATGGTGATGGCTTATCCGGAAAAAAATTTTCGACCGCCAGGAATAAATCCGTTCCTCGTTCGTCTTGTGTAGACTCTATTGTGACTGAGCTTCTAAGATGAAAACACCTGACCGCGTTTTTGCGAAAAAAATTTTCCTGTTGCTGCTTGTCGGCGGTATTCCCGTAGTCCTGCTGCTGCTCTTTGTCTGGGCTGGCGGCTGGCTGACGCCGAACCGGCTCTCGGCGAATACGCTCATTGAGGTGCTGGAAAAAAATGGCGGCGTGCATCCAGGCTTTCGCCGCAATCATGCCAAAGGCATTTGCGTGAGCGGCGAGTTTATTTCCAACGGCAAGGCCGCAACGCTTTCGCGGGCGACAGTCTTTCGCCCAGGAATTGTGCCGGTCATCGGCAGGCTGGCCATTGCCGGCGGCAATCCGGGCGCGCCGGATTACGCCGTGCCGGTGAGAAGTTTCGCGCTGGCGTTTACGCTAACTGATGGCGAGCAGTGGCGCAGCGGCATGAATGCGCTGCCATTCTTTAGCGTCGCTACCCCGCAGGGGTTTTATGACCAACAGATCGCCACCCGTCCGCTGGCGGCGAGTGGAAAACCGGATCCGCAGAAAATGCAGGCCTTTATGCAGGCGCATCCGGAAGCTAAACCCTTCTTCCAGTGGGCGAAAACGCACGTTCTGGCCGCTAGCTGGGCGCAGGAACAATACAACAGCCTGAACGCCTTCCGCTTTATTGATGCGCACAACCAAAGCCATTTTGTGCGCTGGAGCCTGGTGCCGCACTCTCCGTGGCAACCTGTTTCGGCGCAGGATAAAGAGGATAAAAATTACCTTTCCAGCGAACTGAAAACGCGCCTGGCCGCGGGACCGTTATCCTGGGATCTGCTGATCACCGTCGCCCAGCCGGGAGATCCGGTCAATGATGCGACGAAGGCCTGGCCGCAGGAGAATCCTTCTCTGGTAGCGGGGACAGTGGTGATTCACAAGGCTGAAGATCAGCAGGGGGGCGCGTGCAATAATATTAACTACGATCCGCTTATCCTGCCGGACGGGATTGCCGGTTCCGACGATCCGCTGCTGAACGCGCGCTCTGCGGCTTATGCAAAATCTTTTAATCTGAGAACGACCGAAGAAACCCGTCAGGGTCAGGAGAAGCGTTAATGAAAACTCAGGCGACGATCTTCCACCCGCTGCTGCGCCTTGTTCACTGGCTGATGGCGCTGGCGATACTGGCGATGCTGTTTATCGGCGTCGCGATGGTCTCAACGGTTTCATCCAGTCACTCGCTGCTGCTCGCCGTGCACAGACCTCTTGGCGCGGCTATCGAAGTATTAGTGCTGTTGCGTATTTTTCTCCGCTGGCGATACGGTGCACCGGCGCTGCCGGGTTCCTTACCTCGAGGGCAAAAAGTGCTGGCCCATCTTTCTCATCTGGCGCTTTATCTGCTGATGGTTGCTCAACCGCTGGTCGGATGGGCGATGCTTTCCGCCGCAGGCTATCCCGTAACGCTGTGGGGCGGGGTGGTATTACCGGCATTGCTGCCCGTAAACATCACTCTGTATGCCATCCTGCGTCCTTTACATACGCTGCTGGCGTTTGCTTTGTTCGCCGTAGTCCTTGCGCATGTCGCCGCCGCGCTGCTGCATGGGCTGATCCTGCGTGACGGGGTATTCAGCAGTATGAGCGGCGTTCGTCGGCGTCCGGGAGGGTGAATAATGCTGTCGCTGAGCGATGAGGACGTTCGCGAACTGCTCCCGCACCTTCAGCGCTTTGCGCTATGGTTGACGCGGGACGTCATGGCTGCCGAAGATCTGGTGCAGAATACGCTGATCAAAGCGCTGGACGGCCCGGCAGACAGAGAAGAAGTACGGAATCTGCGCACCTGGCTGTTCTCAATCCTCTGGCACCAGTTTCTTGACGGAGAGCGGCGGCGCAAGCGCTGGCAAAAGCTGCTGATGTTTTTTCAGGGGGAGGATAAAACGGATATTACCGGTGAAAACAGCGTGATGGCTGACGAAATGCTGGCGTTATTTGCCCATCTACCCGCAGAGAGCCGGGCGTTGCTCCTGCTGATAAGCGTAGAGGAGATGAGCTACCGGGATGCCGCCGAAGCGCTCAATATCCCTCTCGGAACGGTGATGTCGCGCTTGTCCAGAGCCCGTAAGCAGCTGCGGCAGTTGACTGAGGAGCATGCGTCACCCGTAGTGCTAAGGAGATTAAAATGAGCAATCTGCCTGATGAAAGCCTGTTTCATGCCTGGTTAGATGGTGAAACCGACGAACGGACCAGCCGGGAAATCGAGTCCTGGCTGCGCGAACATCCCGCCATGGCACGGGAGGTGGAGGGATGGCGACAGGATAAACTGCGTCTGCAGCGCGCCGTGAACCAGACGGATGTTCGCTATCTGTCAGCAAACTCTGACCCCGCCAGGCTACACTTTCGCCTGCGGCAGCGGCGTATTCAGCGCCTGGCGCTGGCCTTTTCGCTGGTGCTGACGTTGGGGGCGGGAAGCCTGGGCGGCTGGCAGCTTAGAGAGCACGTTCAGTCGCGGATGCTGCCGATGGAAGACGCGGTACAGGCCTATAAACTGTTTGGCGATCTTCCTCAGCTTGCCAGTATGGATATCCGTACCAGCGAGCCGCCAATGCTGGAAAACTGGCTGAGACGCTACTTTATCAGCGGTACGCTGCCGCCGAATCTTGAACGCTATGGCTTTAAGCTTATTGGCGCCAGGCTGATGGCCAGCGAGCAGGGTGCATCGGCGCTGGTGCTGTATGAAACCACCGGAGGGGAGCGGATTGCCTGGTATATTCGTCATCGGGCGACTCCACTGAACAAAGGGGCGCGGCAGAGCGATGGCCTGGTCGCGCAATACTGGAGCGACAGCCATTACAACTATGCGGTGGTAAGCCCCATTACCGGCGATAATTTGCCGGCTTTGCGCAAAGCCATTAGCAGCGAAATGGGCTAAACCCACCGGCGCGGAGGGCAATCCGCGCCGATCGTTTGGCGTAAATACTCAGGAGGAGTGCGGCGTGAAGGCGGGAATCGTTTTGCCGTCCACCGTCATCCCGGAGAAGGCGAGCATCGGCGCCAGCGTGGCGTTGTTGTCGGCCGGGAAATTCAGCGTGGGTTTTGAGACCTCGCTGAGACGGGCAAGCTGTTCCGCCGACAGCGTTACCTCAAGCGAATCGAGGTTGGTTTTCAGCTGATCGAGCCGCCGCGCGCCAATCAGCGTGGCGCTGATACCAGGCTGCGACCTGACCCAGGTCAGCGCTACCGCCGCCGGGCTGACGTTAAGCGCTGAGGCGATCTCGCTGACCGTTTCAATCACCGCGTAATCTGCCGGCGAGGGTACGCCCACCAGACCGCTGCGACGAGTATCAACGTTGCCGCCGTCGTCGCGGCGGAATTTGCCGCTCAAAAATCCGCTCTTCAGCGGCGACCAGGGCATGATCCCCATGCCCATCTCCTGCGCCAGCGGGAACAGTTCGCCCTCGCTCGTGCGCTCCAGCAGGGAGTATTCCAGTTGGAGCGCAATAATCGGTGCCCAACCCCGGAAGGCTGCGATCGTCTGCGCCTGCGCAGTTTTCCACGCCGGAATATCCGAGAACCCGACGTAGCGAATTTTGCCGGCAGTGACCAGATCGTCGAGTCCGCGCAGCGTCTCTTCGACAGGTGCGTTACGATCCCAGTTATGCAGCCAGTAGATATCGATATAGTCGCTCTGCAGGCGTTGCAGCGAGGCTTCGCACTGTTGGATCAGCGCCTTACGCCCCGCGCCACCGCCGTTTGGGTCTCCGGGGAAGAGGTTGCAGTAGAACTTCGTGCTCAGCACCAGCTCATCGCGTCTTAGTGCGCGTTGCTTGATGTAGTCGCCGACAATCTGCTCCGAATGGCCGGCGGTGTAGATATTGGCGGTATCGACAAAGTTGCCTCCGCGGCTTCTGTACTCATCAAGCATGGCAAACGACGCTTCCGGGCTGGCCCCCCAGCCAAAGTCTTCGCCGAAGGTCATCGTTCCCAGGCAATACGGGCTGACCCGTAGCCCGGAACGCCCCAACGTAATGTAGTGATTGAGTGGCATAACGTTCTCCTGTCTGTATAGAAAATTATTCTCCGATCAGCTCCAGCGACAGCGCCCACAGGCGTTCGGCCTGGCGGGGATCGATCGCCCAACGACGTACACCGCTGACGTCGGGACTGTCGTCGGCGACCAGAAGCGAAATATCGCAGTCGGCGCAATAGACGCCGCCCATTCCGGCCAGCTGAGGACTGGTGGCGGCCCATAGGCTGGTCGAAGCCCCTTGCGCGAGGGTCTTCAGAGGTGAAGGAACAAAGTCTGGCCCCACCTGCGCTGCCTGGGCTACCGCCGCCTTCTCCTCCGGGGTCATAAAGCGGCTCAGTCGGGTTGTGGGAACTCTGCCGGGATGGACCGCGAAAGCGCGAATACCGGACTCGCGGCCCAGTTTGTCGAGATGGACGGCAAACAGGGCGTTGGCCGTTTTCGACTGACCATAGGCACGCCAGGGATCGTAGGGTCGCTGCGTGTAGTGGATATCCTCGAAGCAGACTGGCGAGTAGCGGTGGCCTAAAGAGGATAAGGTGACAACACGCGCGTTACCCCCAGCGGCAAGCGCCTGCCAGAGCCGCAGAGTCAGCTGGAAATGACCGAGATGGTTGGTGGAAAACTGCGATTCATAGCCGCGCGCGTCACGGGAGAGCGGCGGAGCCATGATACCGGCGTTATTCAGCAGAATGTCGACGCTATCGGTGCTGGCAAGCACCGCATCGGCAAAACGGTTAATGGAGTCCGGATCCATCAAATCCAATGGTTGCACCATGACATCCGGCATATTGGTAAGGGCGGCCCGCGCTTGAGCGACATCGCGGGCGGGGGCCATCACCCTGGCACCGGCGGCGCGCAGTGCCCTGACGGTTTCCAGACCAATGCCTGAATGACCGCCGGTCACGATAGCGTATTTTCCACGAAGATCGATATGGCGCATCACCTCATCGGGGATGGAAGCTGCGCTGAAACCTGAAGCTATAGGGGATTGTGGGGTGAACATAAAGGTTCTCCAGGACGAAGGGGTAATCACATGGTAGAGTGACGCCACTGTACGATGAAGCCTTGAAAGTGCAATTTATATGCGTGATAGTTCAAATTTACCGCCTGACCCGCTCTCCGATCTGCTGGATTTTCTTCAGGTCAGGTGCGACCTGTCCGGACGTCTGGTGGCCGGCGGTGCTTGGGCGAGGCGTTTCGCCAATCTGGATGCGATAAAGTTTTGCGCGCTTACCCAGGGGCGCTGCTGGTATTCGCTGGACGATGCGTCCGCGCCGCAGCTGGCGGAGAGCGGCGACGTCCTGATTACTAACGGGACGCGCACTCTGACGCTGGCCAGCGATGCCAGGCTGATACACGGTGCCGGTACGGAGCCGATCGCCCGCGACGATGGCGACCAGTATCGTCTGGGGAGCGGGCAGGATTTCACCATGCTGGGCGGTAAAGTCCGGGTGGATGCCGATCGCCAGGCGCTGCTGCTGAGCGGCCTGCCGCCGCTGATCCACGTCCGCGGCAGCGCCGTTGAGGCCGGACCGCTCGCCTGGCTGCTCAAACAGTTGGTGGTCGAAATGCAAAACCATCGTCCCGGACGGGCCAGCGCGATCGCTGGGCTGACGCAACTGCTCTTCATCCAGACGCTGCGGGCCTGGCTTGCCCACGCCACGGATGACGATAAGGGTTGGCTGAAAGGCTTTGCCGATCCGCGACTCTCTCTGGTGCTGGGCTGCATTCACGGCGAGCCTTCCCGCCGATGGAGCCTGCAAAACCTGGCAAAACAGGCCGGAATGTCGAGAACGTCGCTTGCGGTGAGGTTCCGTGAACAGATGGGGATGCCGCCGTTGGCCTACCTGACGCAGTGGCGGATGTATCTGGCGCGGCGCGAGCTGCTGGCGGGGGAGTCGATTGCCGAAGTTGCGGCGAAGGTTGGGTATGCTTCCGAAAGCGCGTTCAGCAGCGCTTTTAAGCGGGTGATGGCCGTAGCGCCCGGCTATTATCGCCGGGGCGCGTCGGGAGAGGCCTCAGAACAGACGCTCTCTGTCGTGCCAGAGCGCGGTGATTTTTAACCACTCTGCTGGCGCTTCTGCCTGAATGGCAATCGTGGTGAGTTCCGGGCTAAGCGGGCAAGCGATCTCTGCATGTTCAGATACCACCTTCTACGCCTGGCGCAAGAAGTTTGGCGGTGCGGTATAGAAGTAGCAGAAGCGAAGCGGCTTAAGTGACTCTTTGAGATGGCAATAACGTGATTTGTCGGGTCTGACAGGCTGTGGGAATCAGAGACTTTAAAGGCTTTATCAGTAGGGAGAGACTGAGGATTTTCGCGATAACCGTTTGAATCAATACCAGAGATGGATTCGCAGGCTGCATGAAAGCAGGAATTTGGCTCCTCTGACTGGACTCGAACCAGTGACATACGGATTAACAGTCCGCCGTTCTACCGACTGAACTACAGAGGAATCGTTTGAACGGGGCGAATAGTAGCGATGCTCGCCTGCCATGTCAAAGCCTCTCTTCACCGGATGCGTTCAACTGCTGACAATTTCAGCAAAGTGATGTTGTTTGCTGAAAATAAGCACAGCCCGCACCTTGCTGGTGCAGCGCTCTCCCTGATGGGGCATAGCGCTATCCGCTTATCGGTTACTAAAAGCGCCGATATTATTAGCATCTCTTATTTTGCGGCCTGCGTGGCCGTTTTGTCCGGTTGGTCAAAAACTGGCAAGCATATTGCAACTTCTCCGACAACTGAATCGCCAGCAGTGGCACTGGCATCCCGAACCGGAGGCAAAATGAACTTAAGACGACTGAAGTACTTTGTGAAAATCGTCGATATCGGCAGCCTGACCCAGGCGGCCGAGGTGTTGCACATCGCGCAGCCTGCGTTGAGCCAGCAGGTGGCGACGCTGGAGGGCGAGATGGATCAGCAGCTCCTTATCCGTACTAAGCGGGGCGTGACGCCGACGGAAGCCGGAAAAATTCTTTACACCCATGCGCGTACCATTTTACGCCAGTGTGAACAGGCGCAGATGGCCGTGTGCAATATCGGTCAGACGCTGAGCGGGCAGGTATCGATTGGCCTTGCGCCAGGTACGGCGGCCTCTTCGATCACCATGCCGTTGCTGCAGGCAGTGCGAAATGAATTGCCGGACGTCACCGTCTATTTGCATGAAAATAGCGGCACCGTGCTGAATGACAAACTGCTGAACGGCCAGCTGGATATGGCCGTGCTCTATGAGCGCTCTCCGGTGGCGGGGATCATCAGTCAGCAGCTGCTCAAAGAAGATTTATGGCTGGTAGGTACTCGTGATTGTCCGGGGCAGAGCGTAGATCTGCTGGCGGTGGCGGGAATGAATCTGTTCCTGCCGCGTGACTATAGCGCCGTGCGTGCGCGCGTGGATGAAGCATTTTCCCTGCGCCGCCTGACGGCAAAAATCATCGGTGAAATTGAGTCTATCTCCACGTTGACCGCAGCGATTGCCAGCGGGATGGGCGTGACGGTGTTACCGGAGTCTGCGGCCCGTTCACTCTGCGCCACGGCGAATGGCTGGATGGCGCGGATCACTACGCCGTCAATGAGCCTGCCGCTGTCGCTGAATATGTCGGCGCGCGGGTCATTATCGCCACAGGCTCAGGCGGTGAAAGAGATCCTGCTGTCGCTGGTCAGCCGTCCGTCGCTTGAGAATCGCGAACTGCAGCTGGTCAGCTGATATATATCTGAATGGAATAAGATGCTGGTTTTTATTATTTGTTCGCCAGGGGCCCAGACTCTAACAATAGCGGTATGTCTGAAGGTCCCTGGAGGGAAGGGTGAATTTCCAGCAACTGAAAATTATTCGTGAGGCGGCGCGGCAGGACTACAACCTGACCGAGGTCGCCAATATGCTTTATACCTCGCAGTCTGGCGTCAGCCGCCATATCCGTGAGCTGGAGGAAGAGCTCGGGATTGAAATTTTTATTCGCCGCGGCAAACGCCTGCTGGGGATGACCGAGCCAGGCAAAGCCCTGCTGGTGATTGCAGAGCGCATTCTCAACGAAGCGAGTAATGTTCGTCGTCTCGCCGATCTGTTTACCAATGACGCATCCGGCGTGCTGACGATTGCTACCACGCACACGCAGGCGCGTTACAGCCTCCCGCCCGTTATCAAGGCCTTTCGTGAACTGTTCAAAGACGTTCGTGTGGAGTTAATCCAGGGCACGCCGCAGGAAATTGAAACGCTGCTGCATAACGGCGGGGCGGATATCGGCATCGCCAGCGAGCGTCTGAGCAACGATCCGACGCTGGTGGCTTTCCCCTGGTTTCGCTGGCACCACAATCTGCTGGTGCCCGAGGGGCATCCGCTCTCTCAGACGGTTCCGCTAACGCTGGAGGCCATCGCGCGCTGGCCGTTGATTACCTATCGTCAGGGGATCACCGGACGCTCGCGCATTGATGAAGCTTTTAATCGCAAAGGGCTGGTGGCGGATATTGTGCTGAGCGCCCAGGATTCCGATGTGATCAAAACCTATGTTGAGCTTGGGCTTGGTGTCGGGCTGGTGGCTGAACAGTCCGCTGACGGGCAGGAGTCCGGACGCCTGACGCGGCTGGATACGCATCATCTGTTTGATGCTAATACCGTCTGGTTAGGGCTAAAGCGTGGTCAGCTGCAACGCAACTACGTCTGGCGTTTCCTGGAGCTGTGCAACGCAGGGCTGTCAGTCGATGAGATTAAGCGTCAGGTGATGGAGCCGGAAGAGGCCGCGATTGATTATCAGATTTAAGCTGGATTCGCACCTGGCCCACCACTGGTGAGTTCCGTTTGTTTTTCAGGTCAGGCTGCGTTTTGCTCAGTAGGTATTCATTGACCATGCTGAACGGCTATCCTGCCGTTCAGCTGACCCCTGTGGACATCGCAAAAGGCGATAAAAGCTCACACTTTTCTGATCAGAAGAGGTAGCGAGCGCCGAGGGTGAATTCGCTGGCGGTAAGCCGGGCTTTCATTTGCTCGTCTTTCAGGCCACGCACATTGCTGAAGGTGTTGTAGCCACTTTCGACTTTCCCCATATCGGTATACCGGTAGCCGACGTCAATGCTCAGCCGCTCCAGCGGAGAATAGCTGAAGCCAGCGCCTAATGAATATGCAAGATTGTTTTGCGTGCTGTCGGCATATTCACGTGATGAAACACCCTGCCAGCCGCCAGCTTTGACTTTTGCCACCCCTACGCCAGCTGTTCCAAATACTGAAATGCCATAGCCGAGGTCGTAATCCCGGTACACATTAAACATCAGTCGTTCGGTTTTAAGCTGTAAATGGTTATAGCTACTGGGGAACGTTGTCGAACCGCTGGTGAACTCTGACTTCTGGCGGAAAGTATACTCGCCTTCGGTTCTCCAGCCGTTACCGTACTGGTAGCCTGCCGCCAGGGAAGCGCCATTCAGCCGGTCTTTTTCTTTACCGCCAACAAACTGTCCGACGCCAGGACGGCTGCTGAGGTCCTGATCGCTGGCGTGCTGTTCAGTGGATAAGTACTTCGCTGAAACATAATATCCTTCGTCACTGGTTGCTGCCATAGCATGGTTAGCACAGAGCAACGATGCCAGCGTCAGTAAAGCGATTTTGTTTTTCATCTACATCCCCTTGTTGTCCTGTCACAAATCAGCAGACGATGCTTGCTTATGCGTCAGGAAGTTCTTGATGGGGCATACTAAGAAATTGAACGCGTGGGTGAAATTGGCATGAATACCTGGCTTTCCAGGTATTTTTACTTATCTGGGCGCGCGGCAGAGGCAGGGATAACGACGGAGGCGGTGCCACAGGCGAAAAGAAGCCCGTACTTTCGTACGAG
>DKMD01000002.1:0-117325 GCA_002470465.1 Pluralibacter sp. UBA7423 | reverse complement strand
TGGCGGTGAGGGGGGGATTGATTCGCTGCGCTCACCCTTCGGGCAGCCCGTCCGCGAGCGTCCGGTCTGTCCAACGAGCTGAAGCTCGTTGTCGAACCCCGGTCGGGAGTTCTCATCCCCCCTTGTCGGGCAGAAAATACAAATAAAAATGCCCAGCTGTTAACTGGGCACTCTCATTAAATATGGCGGTGAGGGGGGGATTCGAACCCCCGATACGTTGCCGTATACACACTTTCCAGGCGTGCTCCTTCAGCCACTCGGACACCTCACCATATTGTCTTCCCGGCGCTGCCGGGACGGGCGGTAATGTAAGGAAAAGCGGCACTTGCGTCAATCAACTTTTTTGAAAATCCTCCCGATTAGCCAAACTTCCACCAACCTGCTTTCGGAATAACCGCAATCCGCTTTTTTTCTCAGCATCCGCTTTTACACCTGACAGCTTCCTGAAATTTGTTATGCTGACAACCCACTATAAAACAATCAAAAAATGCGCTGGCAGCTGTCAGAAAGGCGCTTTAATAAGGAGTCTGCAATGGAGATCATCTTTTACCATCCCACCTTTGACACCGCATGGTGGATAAACGCTCTGGAGAAAAACCTCCCGGGGGCGAAAGTGCGTGAATGGAAACCGGGCGACAACCGGCATGCTGATTACGCGCTGGTTTGGCATCCTCCAGTGGAAATGCTACAGGGGCGTGACCTGAAAGCTGTCTTTGCGCTTGGCGCGGGCGTGGACTCGATCCTCAGCAAGCTGAAGGCGCATCCGGAGATGCTCCCGCTGTCGATTCCGTTATTCCGCCTCGAAGATACCGGTATGGGGCTGCAAATGCAGGAATATGCCGTCAGCCAGATACTGCACTGGTTCCGTCGCTTTGATGATTATCAGGCGCAAAAGCTCGAAACTCGCTGGGAGCCGCTCCCTGAATATACGCGTGAAGAGTTTACTATTGGTATCATGGGGGCGGGCGTACTTGGCAGCAAAGTTGCTGAAAGTCTGCTGGCGTGGGGCTTCCCGGTGCGCGTCTGGAGTCGCAGCCGTAAAGCGTGGCCAAACGTCACAAGCTTTGCCGGCGCTGGCGAAATGGGCGATTTTTTGCGTGAAACGCGGGTCCTTATCAATCTGCTGCCAAATACGGCGGAAACCGTTGGTATCATTAATCATGCGTTACTTGAGCAACTTCAGGACCGCAGCTATTTGTTGAATCTTGCACGAGGCGTGCATGTTAATGAAGACGATCTGCTGCGAGCGCTGGAGAACAACAAGCTTAAAGGCGCGATGCTGGACGTGTTTAGCCGCGAGCCTCTGCCTGTAGAAAGTCCGCTGTGGCGGCACCCTCGCGTGGCAATGACCCCGCACGTTGCTGCGGTCACACGTCCGCAGGAAGCCATCGCCTATATCAGTAAAACTATCAGCGGACTGGAGCGAGGTGAGGCCGTCACCGGGCAGGTAGACAGAGCCCGTGGATACTGAGTTCAACCCGGCCTGGCCGGGTTTTTCGCTAATAAAGGCCGGGCATTCCTGCTATGCTTGGGCTTAATAAGAAGACCGGGCACTCCTGCTATGCCTGGCCTTAATAAGAGAAAGGAGAATGTGATGTATCCTGTTGACCTGCATATGCACACCGTCGCCAGCACCCACGCTTACAGCACCCTTCATGACTATATTGCCGAAGCCAAACGTAAAGGTATCAAGCTGTTTGCCATCACCGATCATGGCCCGGACATGGCCGATGCGCCGCACTACTGGCACTTCGTGAATATGCGTATCTGGCCGAGAATGGTGGACGGCGTGGGCATTTTACGGGGTATTGAAGCGAACATTAAAAACACCCTGGGCGAAATTGACTGCACGGGACCGATGCTGACGGCGCTTGATTTCATCATTGCGGGCTTCCACGAGCCGGTTTTCCCGCCACAGGATAAAGCCACGCATACCGAAGCGATGATCGCGGCCATCGCCAGCGGTAACGTGCATATGATTAGCCATCCCGGCAACCCGAAATTCCCGATTGATATCCAGGCCGTGGCACAGGCGGCGGCAAAACATCACGTGGCGCTGGAAATCAACAATTCTTCCTTTGTATCTTCCCGCCCGGGCAGTGAAGATAACTGCCGGACCGTAGCGGCCACGGTGCGAGATGCCGGTGGCTGGGTCGCGCTGGGCTCGGATTCCCACACGGCCTTTACGCTGGGTGAATTTACCGAGTGTCGCAAAATTCTTGATGCCGTCGATTTTCCGGAAGACCGAATTCTCAACGTTACACCGCGCCGTTTCCTGAATTTCCTCGAGTCGCGCGGCATGCCGCCGATTAACGAGCTGGCCGAACTTTAATTTTTCTCAATGGAATAACTGAATGAACGAGTTTTCAATCCTCTGCCGCGTGCTGGGCTCTTTATATTATCGTCAGCCGCAGGATCCGCTGTTGGTCCCGCTGTTCACCCTGATTCGTGAGGGCAAACTGGCGGCGAGCTGGCCGCTGGAGCAGGATGAACTGCTGGAGCGTCTGCAAAAGAGCTGCGACATGCAGTCCCTGGCGACGGATTACAACGCCCTGTTTGTCGGCGACGAGTGCAGCGTTTCGCCTTATCGCAGCGCATGGGTCGAAGGCGCAACGGAAGCCGAAGTGCGCAGTTTCCTTTCTTCCCGCGGTATGCCGCTCAGCGATACGCCGGCGGATCATATTGGCACTCTGCTGCTGGCAGCCTCCTGGCTGGAAGACAACGCCGCAGAAGACGAGAGTGAAGCAGTAGACACGCTTTTCTCCGATTACCTGCTGCCGTGGGTCGGTACCTTCCTGGGGAAAGTGGAAGCGCATGCGACCACGCCGTTCTGGCGTACGATGGCGACCCTAACCCGCGAAGCGATCGCCGCGATGTGGGATGAGATCTCTGAAGATACTGAAGAGTAAAGTGTGATTTACATCGCATTGCAAATGTAACGTTACTTTCTGTGTTGCAGATATTGTGCGTCCGATCTCATTTGAATGCGATGCATCTGCTATGATGCGCCGCATGAACATACTCCTCTCTCTTGCACTGACAACAGGCATTCTCTCCGGTCTCTGGGGCTGGGTCGCCGTGTCTCTTGGCCTGCTCAGCTGGGCCGGTTTTCTCGGCTGTACTGCGTACTTCGCGTGCCCGCAAGGTGGGGTGAAAGGCCTGGCTATTGCTTCCGCGACGGTGATGAGCGGCGTGGCGTGGGCGCTGGTGATTATCCACGGTAGCGCGATGGCACCGCATCTGGAGATTCTTGGCTACGTCATGACCGGCGTGGTGGCGTTTCTGATGTGTGTACAGGCGAAACAGGTTCTGCTTTCGTTTGTGCCTGGCACTTTTATCGGCGCCTGCGCGACGTTTGCCGGACAGGGTGACTGGAAGCTGGTGGTGCCATCGCTCGCGGTGGGATTGCTTTTCGGCTACGCCATGAAGAACAGCGGACTGTGGCTGGCGGCGTGGATCGTCAGACGGCAGGCCCCGGATACCACAGTGAAGCAGTAATAAAAAAGCGTAGCTTAAGGGCTACGCTTTTTTTTGCCTGAATCCGAATCAGGATTCCGGAGGGGAGGCCATATCGCGGTATTTCGCGAGAATAGGGTTATTGACGTCGGAGGAACTTTGCAGGTTCCACAATCCGCGTTCGATACCGTCGTTAATCAGGTAAATGACGCCCGTTTCGATCGCTGACATCAGGCACAGCATAACCGGTTCATTCGAGGTATATCCCACTTCACCTTCCAGTAAACGCTGATAATCAATAAAGCGGAAGACGCCGGCCTGAACTTCATAAGACAGTATGGTCTTACTGGTATTCACAGAGGAAAGCACTTCCCCGGTGCTGACGTTAATGACGCGAAGGTTAACGGCAATCTGGTCAAGCTGGTATTGCGTATCGGCACCAATACCGAAATAACGTGCGCCAGCCCCACCGGATTTAACATTACTTTCGTAGCCAATAATCGAGCCTTCAATAATCACGTTCGCCGAGCTTAATGCCTGAAGCGGCGCACGGTTATTTTCCCCTACGTTTCCGTTTTCCTGAGCTGCGCGAATAATTTTGCGTTCATTAAGCAGGTTTTGTAATCCCTGGCGTTCCAGCGGAATAAACCATTTAGAATCTTTTAACGCGGTAACCAACATCGCTGTCGCACTTTGAGGTACGGCCGTGGAGAAGTTACTTGCCGGATAAGGTTTAAACTGCCCGGTTTCATCCTGAATATTGTAGACAGACACATACAGCCTGCCCTGCGGGGCCGGCAGGTGAGTCAGGTCGCGATAGCTCTGTGCCCGCGGTAATAACGTCGGTTTTGCCGCCTCTTTCGGCGGGGCGGTGAGACAGCCACTGAGTAAGATGACCACCAGAAGTACAAATAAACGTTTCATGATTATTTTCCTGTTCGGGTCGGTGACTATTCGTCACTCGCGGTCTGCGTTACCCCGGACACCTGAATCGTCGAGGTTTTCCCGGTACTTCTGTCCGTCACGTTTAACGTGAGCAGGCCATTGCTGTTCTGAATATCAACAATAAAGTCGTTGGTGACGAGCCGCCCGGGCTTCCCGGTCGCGACGTTACCCAGCAGGCCACTCAACAACTGTGACTGGATGGCTGAGGTAAAATTATCCAGCGCCGAGGGGGCCGAATAACCGTAATCATCACCGCCAGGCGCTTTATATGAATTTTGCGCCTGAGCTTCATTCAGCAAAAATGCGCCGTTATTAGGGTTTCCACCAAAGTTCGGGTTGACGAACTGAAAAACCATATTACCGGCCCAACTTGCTGGTGTAATAAATGCGAGCAAAGCGACAGTACAGGCGATACGCATGATTGCCTCCACCCTCTATATTAAAATTCATCGTGTGCCAGATCGTCCGTTTTTAACAAAGACTGGTCGATTTGACGTTTATTGATTGCTTCCTGAGTTATTTGCAGTGCTGCGTCTACGGTCTTGTCAAAATCCCGTTTGATTGGGAATAAAAATGTCTGAAACATAACGTCCTGGTTTACTGTAATGGTTATCCAGCTTCCCCAGCGAGCGCTGGGTCTTTCATTTATGGATAAATTTTCCCGCGTCGTGCTGGCCCATTTATCAGTAAAGGCGCGATAAAAATCATGCCCCACTGACGAAACAGTATGGTCGGCAACGATACCCGGTATTTCTACTTCTCCGACGGCGCGCGAAGCGTGCACGGAGGGCGCAAGCAACAGCAGGTTTGCCGCCGCAAGCCAGCACAGGGAACGTTTCATGGTGTTTGCCTGTTAACTTAACGCCTGAGATTATCGTTGGCCCAGGAGACGGCCTGGGTCCGGTTTTTAACAGCTAACTTCTTGAATAGATTGTACAGATGGGTTTTAACGGTGTTTTCGCTAATAAACAGCGAACGGGCAATTTCCACATTGGAGGCGCCGACCCGCAGTTTATTCAGTATTTCCCGTTCACGTTGCGTAAGCATCGCGCTTTCCGCACTGTTATAACGGTAGTTACCTGAATGTGTAATCAAATAGCTGGCGAGCTTATGCGAAAAATAACATTCGCCATGCATTATCATGTTTAACCCTTCGGTTAAACGTGCTTCTGTTTCATTGTTATAAAAGACGCCGTTGATATGCGGCCAGTTTTCTATATCCTTGAACGGGTACTCCTCCGGGGTATTGAGTAATACAAGTTTCATCCCGTTGTTTTTTCTGCCTAAATTCTCCTGCCAGTGACTAATCAGCCTTTTGTCCGCCTCCATCATATCGAAGATCATGATGCTGTTGGGCACCGTCTCTTCAATAATACGATGAATATTCTGTACTTTTCCTGAAATATCCAACGTTGACTTTAGGTATTGTAATAATGCGCTGGCTTGCAGAGACGGTCTGGTTAAGAGTACGAGCGTACTGCCTAAACGATGGACTTCATTTAACATGATGAAACTCCAATGTTTTATAGCAGCTATCAGTTTCCCCGAAAAATAGGGGTTCCAGAAGTACTGATTAAGGCTGCATTGCTGTGTATACGTTTAAAGTCGAAACCCTAAAGAGGGTAAAATGTCAATAAATCATTATGCGGTACTTCTGATTTCAATCTAGTCATTACTAATTTTTAAGCAAGATCAAACACTGTAACAGGATGTAACCTTGAATATTAAAATGTAAATTGGCGGCTAATTGATCATTTAGAAGTGATGATAAAGTTGTACATAAAAATAATTCCGCATCAGTTTTATAAGTCACACAAAAACTCTATCTTGATGATTTGTATGTAATATATTTTCAATCAATTGAATGTAATCATTCTTTTAATAATGGCGTGATGTGTAACGATTTTAGCTTTATGAAATTTTGGCTAAATGAGATCGCGATCCAGATCGCCGCGCTTGGTTTTTCTGTGGCGTGCTAAACATGTTGATTTTAAAGATTATCTGTTTATTGAGAATGCTTGTGAAAATAAAGCGAAGAATAATTCTATTAAAACACGAGGACATAGCGTAATTCTCATACTTAGGAATGATCCGAAAAAAATAGAATCAACCTTGCGGGTGACACCTTTTAATTTTGGGCCGCAACATACTGTTCATCGTAACGTCGCATTAACAACCATCGCGGCGTTATTTAACAGTAACAGAAGTAGCCAGGATTCAAGCGGGTGGAACATGATGAAGAAAGCGTATTTTCTGTCGTTATCACTGCTGGCGATACCTGGATTTGCAGCTGCATCGGGTTATGATCTGGCCAGCTCAGAATATAATCTGGTCGCCAATGGGCTTAACTCTGACTTCACGAATCAAACCGCTATTGTTGATCAGCGAGGTTATGGGAATGGCGCGAATGCTCAGCAGGACGGCAGTCATCAAATTGCTGTTGTTTCTCAACGAGGTAACAACAACCAATCCGATGTGTCGCAGTCCGGTGGGTACAATCTGGCCTACGTAGATCAGGCCGGAAATAGTAATGATGCAGATATTAGCCAATCAGGCTATGGGAATACCGGCGTTATTATTCAACGAGGTTCAGGTAATCACGCAAGTATTTCACAACAGCAGTCCGTAGGTAGTAAAACAGTTATTGTGCAAAACTCGTCGCAAATGGCCGTACGTGTTATTACACGTTAAGCGACCGCCGGCGAATACTATCAAGCCAATGGGGGTTTTATGAATATTAAAATGTCTATGATTGCAATGGTTCTTGTTTCTGGTGCTGCATTTGCGGGTGGTCCTGGCCATGGCGGCCCTGGCGGTGGTGGCCCATCTTTGCCACAAAACTCCAGCAATGAAACGGTGAATATTTATCAGGCTGGTGGGAATAACGGCGCAAGCGTTGACCAAAGTGCATCTAAATATGCTGATGTGAATATCAGTCAGCAGGGCTTTAACAACCTGGCTACCGCGACCCAAAGCAGTGCCTATAACAGCGACATTAACGTGTCTCAGTCTGGCTTTGGTAACTCTTCCAGCAACTACCAGACGGGTGAAAACTCCACCATTAACGTCTCTCAGAGCAACCTGTTCGGCTGGGGTGGCGGCAACAGCGCCAGCGTAACCCAGACAGCTGACAGCTCTATTGTGAACGTAACCCAGAACGGTTCCGCTAACTGGGCGAACGTTTACCAGCATTAATCTGGCTTTCGAACTATAAAAAAACAGGGCCTGTGCCCTGTTTTTTTTTGGAGAACATCATGAACAGCTTATTGATTGCCGCAGCATTAACCAACAGCATCGTCTTTAACGTCAGCCATCAGGGCGATAACTACATTATTACCCCACAGGTCACCGTTACTCAGCCTTGCCAGTGTCAGGTCAGTATTCAGACTGTTCGTGAAGGCATGGGCGGAACCAGCAACATTCAGCAGAGAAAAAACTTAAGTTTACCCGCCAATCAACCGATAGATGTATCACGTATGCAATTAACTATCTCGCAGAACGACACGGTAAAAGTGGTGGTCACGCTGACGGATGGCCAGTCGTTGAACCTTACGGCGCAATGGCCCACCGCGGAAAGGACCTAGTGAAAAATTAATTTTATGAATGGACTGGTTGGCATAAATTCATAAGGCTGATTACTTTTATGTTAAGGGTTTACGTGTCGTGATGCAGTTCGCACGGGGCAGGGCAACGTGCGCTTACACAGTCTCAGGGACGATTTCATTCTCGGAGCTACGCGATGAAAACCTTAACTCAGCAGTTGTTTTTCGTTGTCTGTTTGTCCTCCGCGCTTTTTGTCGGAGCGGCAATGGCTTCATCTTCTCAGACGCAGGGCGGTGTCATTCATTTTGTCGGCGCGATTGTCGAAGATCCATGTAACATTGGTACCACTTCTCAGCACATCTCCATGAGCTGCTATCGTGATGGTCAGGTCCGGACTTCGACCATTTCATATCAACAGGCCGTTTCGGGCAAACCGGTTAACAACGAAGCGGCTACCGTCAGCATGCGGTATCTCAACTCACAGAAAACCCTCGGTATCGTCACCGTCGATTACCGATAACCTCCTTACCCGTAAGCACTTTCTCCTGCTTCGACTAGACTTGTTGCAGAGTTAACATCCGGCAGGAGAAATGCATGACCCCTCTGTACCGCACGCTGTCTCCCGCTGATACGGTTCTGACAGAATGCTGTGGGATCCATACGCTTGAAGATAGTCTTGAGGCCTTTGCCGCGCGTTATCTGCTGGCGCAGCTGGCCGAACGGACGCTGGATATTCAGTACTATATCTGGGAGGACGATGTCTCCGGACGGCTGCTTTTTGAGGCGCTGCTGGACGCCGCCGGGCGGGATGTGAAGGTTCGCTTGCTGCTGGATGACAATAACACCTCCGGGCTGGATGACATCCTGCTGGCCCTTGACGCCCATCCGAATATAGAAGTGCGGCTGTTCAATCCTTTCTCTTTCCGGACGCTACGGATGCTGGGCTATCTCACCGATTTTGCGCGACTCAATCGCCGGATGCACAACAAAAGTTTTAGCGCGGACTGTGAGGCCACTATCGTGGGCGGCCGAAACGTCGGGGATGCCTATTTTGGCATTGGTGAAGAGCCGTTATTTGCTGACCTGGATGTGCTTGCTACAGGGCACGTTGTCAGGGATGTGGAGCAGGATTTCGAGCGCTACTGGCAGTCGGCGTGCGTCTCGCCGCTAAGGCAGGTGCTGCCAGCGGAAAGTGTCCCGCAGGCTTTACCGCCTTTGAGCGATGAACAACAGGCCGCTGCCGATCGCTATCTCGAGAAAGTGGCAAATACAGAAATCGCCAGGCGGCTGGGTCAGGGCACGCTGCCGTTTATCCGGGCGCGTACCCGTTTGCTCAGTGACGATCCCCGTAAAGGGCAGGGCAAAGCCGCTCCACGGACGCTGCTGGGGGAGCGCCTGCGTAAAGTGATGGGGACACCGCAATCCCATATCGATATTATCTCCGCTTATTTTGTCCCTGGGCGTGCGGGCGTTGCGCAGATCCTTAATCTGACCCGCAAAGGGGTGAAAGTGGCGATCATGACCAATTCGCTGGCGGCAAACGACGTGGCGGTGGTCCATGCGGGCTATGCCCGCTGGCGCAAGAAGTTGCTGCGTCACGGCGTGGAGCTGTACGAAATCAAACCCACGTACCAATCTCGCCCCGAAATCCATGACCGTGGTTTGACCGGGAACTCCGGCTCCAGTCTGCATGCTAAAACATTCAGCGTGGACGGAAAAACCGTGTTTATTGGATCGTTTAATTTCGACCCGCGCTCGGCGTTACTTAACACCGAAATGGGATTGGTTATTGAGAGTGAAAGTCTGGCTCAGCGGATCCATCACCGCTTTTTGCACAGTCAGCTTAATGCCGCCTGGAAGCTGCGACTGACGCGCTGGGGAAAAATTCACTGGGTCGACAGGGAAAACGGAGGAGAGAAGGTGCTGCGTAAAGAGCCGATGGCGACGATATGGCAGCGCCTGCTGGTATTGGTGGCTTATATTCTGCCTGTCGAGTGGCTGCTCTAGCCAGGCTGTGCGAACAGCCTGGCTATGTTTATCACGCGGCCTGCGGCTTGTTTTGCGGCGTCTGCGGTTTACCGGAAAACAGGAAGCGTAGCAGCGGCACGCGTAAATGCAGTTCGTACAGGATGACGGCAATACCAACCACAAACACCAACCCGGTAATAAACCCGAGCAGATTCGAGTGGATCACTGGCGCTATCCACGCCCCGTAGAGCAGCGTCAAGGGATGGTGCACCAGATAGATGAACAGTGAAGCGTTCACGAAGTAGGTCACGCGGGTGGATTTGAAGTTCAGCAGCCGATGGCCAAATGCAAACACCACGTTCACCATCCACAGACCCAGGACCATGGTGATCACGTACTCGGTTTCGTACATCCATGCATCGCCTGAGCCATATTGCTGGTTAAGGCGATAGGCGATAAAGCCAAGGAGTGCGCCTGCCATGCACCATGGTGAAGGGGTGGTAAACAGATCTTTCAGCCGCGGATTAACAAACGCCTGCGCACCGAGAATGAAGAACGGCAGGTAGAACAGGGTTTGCATCACCACAAAGTTGAACATCCCGTCGCTCAGAATTGGCGGGTAAACAAGAAACAGCGTGCGGCGGATGAGGGCATAACAGACGCCCAGCGCAAGGAACAGCCAGCTCAGTTTCCCCATCGTTACGTTATCGAAGAAGGCGACAAGTGAGGCTTTCTGGCGTTTTTTGATCCAGTGGAACAGCGCCAGGCCAAGCGTCGTGAGGACAACCAGCACTAGCAGGAACCAAAGGTGAGAAATCAATTCCCACGCCAGAGTGTTGTATTTCTGATAACCGGTGAGCGTGTGCCAGGACTCCGTCTTTCCCTTGACGTGCTGCAGCATTAAAAACTGCGGCAACGTCAGCAGCGGAATGGCGGTCAGCATCGGGATGCCGACGCGTTCCACGCGCACGGTCCACCATTTCTTCATCGGGTAGCGCAAAAACAGCATGTAGGAAAAATAGCCGGAAATAACGAAGAAGACCTGCATGCGGAAGGAGTGAATAAAGTCGTTGAACAGCGTCAGCCACCACGACGGCTCGACGCTGTTCACGTGCCAGGTGTGGCTGGAATAGATCAGCGAGATATGAAAAGGGATCCCGAGCAGCATCAGCCAGGCGCGGATGGAATCGAGAAAATATTCACGTTGGGTTGGTATAGTATTCATAAAGTCAATGAAATCTCAGACTAATCGTCTTATCGGACAAGGCAGTAACGGCTAAATTCGAGCAACCCTACACGAAGTCCGGGAACCTGTCTTTAAGAGTTGTGCGTAAAAATAAGACAGGTGCGGCAGGTTGTTTAATCCATAGGCCTTTGAGCCGAACAAAATGGGGATTATGTTGTCGGATTGCCTGAGTTTCCAGTAAAATGGATCGGATCGATTTAAGCACACAAAGGGGGAAGTGCTTACTAATTATGAAAAATAAACCACAGATGATGAAACTGCGTTGGTTAGGCGCAGCCGTAATGTTGTCCCTGTGTACTTCATCTGCATGGGCGTTCAGTATTGATGATGTCGCGAAGGAAGCGAAATCACTCGCCGGCAAGGGCTACGAAGCCCCAAAAAGTAACCTGCCCTCTGTTTTCCGCGACATGAAATACGCGGACTATCAGCAAATTCAGTTCAACCACGATAAAGCGTACTGGAGCAAGGTTAAGACACCGTTCAAGCTCGAGTTCTATCATCAGGGAATGTATTTCGATACCCCGGTTACCATCAACGAAGTGACGGCGACCACGGTTAAAAAAATCAAATACAGCCCGGATTACTTCAATTTTGGCAACGTCCAGCACGATAAAGACACCGTCAAGGATCTGGGTTTTGCCGGCTTTAAAGTGCTCTATCCGATCAACAGCAAAGATAAAAACGACGAAATCGTCAGCATGCTCGGAGCCAGCTATTTCCGCGTTCTCGGTCAGGGGCAGACCTATGGTTTGTCCGCCCGCGGCCTTGCGATCGACACCGCTTTGCCGTCCGGCGAAGAGTTCCCGCGTTTTCGCACGTTCTGGATTGAGCGTCCAAAACCAACCGATAAACGCCTGACTATTTATGCACTGCTGGACTCCCCGCGTGCGACCGGCGCGTACCGCTTCGTGGTGATTCCGGGCCGTGACACCGTGGTGGACGTACAGTCCAAAGTTTACCTGCGCGATAAAGTCGGCAAACTGGGCGTCGCCCCGCTGACCAGCATGTTCCTGTTCGGGCCGAATCAGCCATCACCAACCACCAATTTCCGTCCGGAGCTGCACGACTCCAACGGCCTGTCGATTCTCGCGGGGAACGGCGAATGGATCTGGCGTCCGCTGAACAACCCGAAACATCTGGCCATCAGCAGCTATGCGACCGAAAACCCGCAAGGCTTTGGCCTGCTGCAGCGCGGCCGCCAGTTCTCTCGTTATGAAGATCTGGACGACCGTTACGACCTGCGCCCAAGCGCGTGGATCACGCCGAAAGGGGACTGGGGCAAAGGTAAAGTTGAGCTGGTAGAAATTCCTACCAACGACGAAACCAACGACAACATCGTCGCTTACTGGACGCCGGATCAGCTGCCGGACGCCGGGAAAGAGATGAACTACAGCTACAGCATCACCTTCACCCGTGACGAGGACAAACTGCACGCGCCGGACAGCGCCTATGTAATGCAGACCCGTCGTTCAACGGGGGATGTGAAGCAGTCGAACCTGATCCGCCAGCCTGACGGTACCATCGCGTTCGTGGTTGATTTCACCGGTGCGGAAATGAAAAAAATGCCGCAGGACACCGCAGTAACGGCTCAGACCAGCATTGGTGACAATGGGGAAATCGTGGACAGCAACGTTCGCTACAACCCGGTAACCAAAGGCTGGCGCCTGACGATGCGCGTGAAAGTCAAAGACGTGAAGAAAACGACCGACATGCGTGCGGCGCTGGTCAATGGCGACCAGACGCTGAGTGAAACCTGGAGCTATCAGCTACCTGCCAATGAATAAGATAACCGAGTATATCAATGCAATGCCGCTCTCAGACGCTGAGAAAGCGGCACTGCCGACCACCGATTTTCGTGCTCTGCACGAGGCGCTGGATACGGACCATACCTCGATTGCGCGTGAAGATGATTCGCCGCTTGGCTCCGTAAAAGCGCGTCTTGAGCAGGCGTGGCCGGACTCACTCGCGGACGGGCAGCTTGTCAAAGATGACGAAGGGCGCACGCAGCTTGAAGCGATGCCGAAAGCGACTCGCTCTTCCATGTTCCCCGATCCGTGGCGTACCAACCCGATTGGCCGCTTCTGGGACAGAATGCTGGGGCGCGACGTACAGCCGCGCTACCTGGCCCGTCTGACTCAGGAAGAGCGTGAGCGTGAAGCCAAATGGCGTACCGTCGGGACCATCCGTCGTTACATCCTGCTGCTGCTGACTCTGGCTCAAACCGTCGTCGCGACCTGGTACATGAAAACTATTCTGCCGTACCAGGGCTGGGCGCTGGTGAACCCGCTGGACATGCGCGGGCAGGATCTGTGGGTATCCTTTATGCAGCTGCTGCCTTACGTGCTGCAAACGGGGATCCTGATTCTGTTTGCCGTGCTGTTCTGCTGGGTTTCTGCCGGGTTCTGGACGGCGCTGATGGGCTTCCTGCAGTTGCTCATCGGGCGCGATAAATACAGTATTTCCGCCTCCACCGTGGGTGATGAAGCGTTAAATCCTGAGCATCGCACCGCGCTTATCATGCCAATCTGTAATGAAGACGTTGACCGCGTATTCGCGGGTCTGCGTGCCACCTGGGAATCGGTGAAAGCGACCGGCAACAAGGAGCACTTTGACGTCTACATTCTGAGCGACAGCTACGATCCGGATATCTGTATGCGTGAGCAGAAAGCCTGGATGGAGCTGATTGCTGAAGTGCAGGGCGAAGGGCAGATTTTCTACCGTCGTCGTCGTCGTCGCGTGAAGCGTAAAAGCGGCAACATCGATGACTTCTGCCGCCGCTGGGGCAACCAGTACAGCTACATGGTGGTGCTGGATGCAGATTCCGTGATGTCGGGCGACTGCCTGTGCGGCCTCGTGCGTCTGATGGAAGCCAACCCCAATGCCGGGATCATTCAGTCTTCGCCGAAAGCGTCCGGTATGGACACGCTGTATGCGCGCTGCCAGCAGTTCGCGACGCGCGTTTATGGTCCGCTGTTCACCGCCGGTCTGCACTTCTGGCAGCTGGGGGAATCCCACTACTGGGGCCATAACGCGATTATCCGCGTGAAGCCGTTTATCGAGCACTGTGCGCTGGCACCGCTGCCGGGTGAGGGTAACTTCGCGGGTTCTATTCTGTCGCACGACTTTGTTGAAGCCGCGCTGATGCGCCGTGCAGGCTGGGGTGTCTGGATTGCCTACGATCTGCCGGGATCTTATGAAGAGCTGCCGCCGAACCTGCTGGATGAGCTGAAGCGTGACCGCCGCTGGTGTCAGGGGAACCTGATGAACTTCCGTCTGTTCCTCGTGAAGGGGATGCACCCGGTTCACCGTGCGGTGTTCCTGACGGGGGTCATGTCTTATCTCTCTGCGCCGCTGTGGTTTATGTTCCTGGCATTGTCGACTGCGCTGCAGGTGGTGCATGCGCTGACTGAACCGCAGTACTTCCTGCAGCCGCGACAGCTGTTCCCGGTGTGGCCGCAGTGGCGCCCGGAGCTGGCGATTACGCTGTTTGCCTCAACCATGGTGCTGCTGTTCCTGCCTAAGCTACTGAGCATTATTCTTATCTGGTGCAAAGGTCCGAAAGAGTACGGTGGTTTCTTCCGCGTAACCCTTTCTCTTCTGCTGGAAGTGCTGTTCTCCGTGCTGCTGGCGCCGGTGCGCATGCTGTTCCATACCGTGTTTGTGGTCAGCGCATTCCTTGGTTGGGAAGTAGTCTGGAATTCGCCGCAGCGTGACGATGACTCCACGCCGTGGAGCGAAGCGTTTATGCGCCACGGTTCTCAGCTCCTGCTCGGTCTGGTCTGGGCGGCAGGAATGGCGTGGCTCGATTTGCGTTTCCTGTTCTGGCTGGCGCCGATCGTCTTCTCGCTGATCCTCTCTCCGTTCGTGTCGGCGATTTCCAGCCGCTCAACGGTTGGGTTGCGAAGCAAGCGTGCGAAGCTGTTCCTGATCCCGGAAGAGTACGACACGCCGCAGGTGCTGAAGGATACCGACAGCTTCGTGGAGCTCAACCGCGCTCGTTCGCTGGATGACGGCTTCATGCACGCGGTCTTCAACCCGTCGTTTAACGCCCTGGCTACCGCCATGGCAACGGCGCGTCACCGCGAAAGTAAGGTGCTCGAGATTGCCCGCGATCGTCACGTTGAACAGGCGTTGAACGACACGCCGGACAAGCTGAGCCGCGATCGTCGTCTGGTGCTGCTGAGCGACCCGATGACCATGGCGCGCCTGCATTACCGCGTCTGGTCATCGCCGGAGAAATATTCCTCTTGGGTAAGCCATTACGAGACCATCGCTATGAACCCATTGGCGTTGAAGACAAAGTAATGTCAGAAGAAATTGGCCGGTGGCGCATGCTTACCGGGCCTGCAAAACGTCATGAATCTGTGATTTTGTAGGCCTGATAAGCGAAGCGCCATCAGACAATGAAGACATTTATCCGTGCCTGATACCGGTCAAATGACCGGTATTTTTCTGTCAGATGTTTGAGTGGAGAAATCCGGTGAAAATAATCGTAGTTTGCCTGATGGCCATGCTACTGAGCGGCTGTGGCAGTATTATTAGCCGGACAATCCCGGGGCAGGGGCACGGCAATCAGTATTATCCCGGCGTGCAGTGGGACGTCCGTGATTCGGCCTGGCGCTATATCACGATCCTCGATCTGCCGTTTTCTCTGGTGTTCGACACGCTGCTGTTGCCGATTGACGTCCACCACGGCCCCTACGAGTAATCAGCGCTCATCCCATTCGTCGGCTGCCGTCTGGCCCTCTTCGGTATCCAGCGGTGGCTCAAGCTGAAACTCGCCCTCATCCCATTCGTGCAGCGTGTTCTCCTCAATCCACTCCTGGGTCAACTCAATTTCGTCGAAATCACCGTCGAACACGCTTTGCGCACCTTCACCGCTGATCATCGGCAGGCATTCACCTTCTTCCCCTTCGTCGGCAAAAAACTCCGCCTGCCACATGATGTCACCATCCTGAAGAATGTATTTCTGGAGGTTCAGCTGTTGAACGGAAATATCACCTTCTCCGGCATCAGGGCTGTTGGCGATAAACTCTTCGCGTGCCGCATCAATAGCTTCGTCGAGCGTGGCGTACATGGTCATCTCATTCTCCCTGCAGGTTGACGTGGTTTTCAGGAAAGAATAGACGAAGATTCGGTTGTGCAAGGACGATGAATGAAAAATCATCCGGATGGATTAACTGGCCGTCTGACGCTCTTCGTCATTTTCCGCAGAAGAAGGCAGCGTCTGCCGTGTACGTCGCAGGCTGAGGCCGGTATAGATAGCGTTAAATAGCACTACGCTCGCCGTGACGAAAAATACCGTGCGAAAACCGAAGCTCGCAGAGACAGAGGCGCCAATCAGCGGTCCGGTGACGTTGCCGATATCGCGAAACGACTGGTTATAGCTGAAGATGCGTCCGGCAATCTGGTTGGTGGAGTTGTAAACCAGCAGCGTCTGAACGGCAGGAAGCAGCGCGCCATCGGCTGCGCCAAGCAGGAAACGCAGGAGACCGAGCTGCCACGGTGACTGGACGAACGCCATCGGGATCAGCAGCAGAACGGAAATCACCAGCGCGGCAATCAGGATCTTCTCCGGGCCGATTCTGTCGCCGAGTTTGCCCAGCCGTGGGGCACTCATCAGCGCCGCGACGCCGGGCACTGAGGCAATCATTCCGCTGATAAAAGCAATGTTGCTGACGTTGCCCGCCAGCTCGCGGACGTAGAGCGTTAAAATGGGCGCAATGGATCCAGTCGCAACCTGAATAATCAGCGTGGTGATAAACAGGCTCAGCACCAGCTTCGGGCTTTTCAGCGAGGCAATAACGTCTTTTGCGTGCAGCATCTCTTTTTTCGGTACCGGCTCGAACTGCTCGCGAATCAAAAACAGCGTCAGTACAAAGCACAGAAACAGGACGCTTGCGGTCATAAAGAATACGGGACGCAGGCCGTAGCTGTCTGCCAGCAGCCCGCCCGCCAGAGGGCCTAACAGCGCGCCGCTAACCGCTCCCGTAGAAAGTGTACCGAGCGCCCAGCCACTTTTATGGCGAGGGATTTGCGTGGCAATAAGCGCGTTGGCGTTGGGTACAAAGCCGCCGAGCAGTCCCAGCAGCGCCCGCAGCAGCAAAAATTGCCAGATGTTCTGCGCAAGCCCCATCAGCACCATCACAATCGACATCCCAAGAGCGGAGCGCAGCAGCATGATTTTGCGGCCTTTACGATCCGCAAGGCCGCCCCAGAAGGGAGAGGCAATTGCCGAAAACAGGAAGGTAATGCTGAAGACCAGTCCTGACCACAGATTCAGTTCGCTATGGCCCGTAATGCCAAGCTGTTCAACGTAAAGCGGCAGAAAAGGCATTACCAGGCTGAATGCGGCGCCGGTGAGAAAGCAGCCAATCCAGGCAATAGTGAGATTCCGCTTCCAGCTAATGGGGACATCTGAGGAGAGCATAAATTAATCAGTAATGAGGTAATAAGCAGGCTAATTATGCGCCTGCTAAATCATGACTGCAATCAACGAAACAGAGCAGGAAGAGAAAATATAGCGATAGTTGTCGATCAGAAGAGGTATGCCGGGCGAGCCTGCGCTGCCCGGAAGAGTAACACTGAGGAAATCAGTAGCGGGAAGGCACGCCTTCAGGCCGGGTTTTAAAGCGGCGATGCAGCCACATGTATTGTTCCGGTGCCATCAGAATGCATTGTTCGACCACTTTGTTCATCCATGCGGCGGTCGTTTCGGCATCGTCGAGCGGAGGCGAGCACTCTGGCTCAAGAATAATCAGCTCATAGCCTTTGCCGTCCGGCTTGCGGCGCGGCACAAACGGCACGATGCAGGCTTTGGACATGCGCGTCAGGGTGTAGGTACCTGAAGTGGTTGCAGCCTGGTCGACGCCAAAAAGCGGCACAAATACGCTGCCCTGCGGACCGTAGTCATGATCGGGTGCATACCAGATAACGTCGCCGTTTTTCAGCGCGCGGATCATGCCTTTCAAATCTTTGCGATCGAGCATGTCTTTGTTGGAGCGCATACGTCCCCAGGTCTGCACCAGGTCAATAACCGGGTTGTCGTTAGGGCGGTAGACGCCAATGCCCGGTGAAGCGTGCAGGCCAAACATGCGGGCGCCGATTTCCAGCGTCAGGAAGTGGATGCCGATCAGCAGAATGCCTTTTTTCTCGGCTTCCAGCGCATGGATGTACTCCACGCCGGTTGCTTCGCTCCAGCGTGCCATGCGCTTATCGGACCAGAACCACGCCATGCCGGTTTCCATCAGGCCCATGCCGACGGATTCGAAGTTTTTCACGACCCACTGATGGCGCTTTTTTTCGTCCATATCTGGAAAACAAAGTTCCAGATTACGGTAGGCAATGCGCGCGCGCCGCTTCATAAAACGCAGCGCCAGACGGCCCAGAGAGTTGCCAAGACGGTACAGCAGAGGGTAAGGAAGCTGAACCACCAGCCATAAAGCACCAATGCCCAGCCAGCTCAGCCAATGGCGAGGGTGAAGCAGCGCAGCAGAAAATTTCGGTAAATGCGTCATTTGTTTCCTGTTCTTTTTGACAACCGGTTCTATTATCGCATTTTTTTGCCCCTCACCCAAACCAGGTCGGATACGAGGCGGTTTTTCCGGCAGTTGTTATTTAATCTGATTATTTGAGGTGAGGGAAATGTAGCGCAAAATGTGGGGATGTAAATTCGCAGCGCATGCTATATGATGCGGGCCGCGAATTTTCTCATCGATAATGCAGGAACCACACCATGCCAGTGTTGCATAACCGCATCTCGAATGAGCAACTGAAAGCGCAGCTGATGGCCGAAACCGAGCCGCGCACCACAGTCTCATTCTATAAATATTTCACCATTGCTGACCCACAATCGACCCGCGATGCGCTTTATCAGGCGCTCTCTGCGCTGAGCGTGTTTGGCCGGGTCTATCTGGCTCATGAAGGCATTAACGCGCAAATCAGCGTTCCGCAAAGCAAATTTGAGGCGTTTCGTGAACGGCTTTACGCCTTCGATCCGGCGCTGAACAACCTGCGTCTTAACGTTGCCCTCGACGACGATGGAAAGTCCTTTTGGGTGCTGCGCATGAAAGTGCGTGAACGCATCGTGGCAGACGGCATTGATGACCCAACCTTTGACGCAAGCGACGTCGGCGACTATCTGAAGGCGGCGGAAGTCAACGCCATGCTTGACGATCCGGATGCGGTCTTTATCGATATGCGTAACCATTACGAATATGAAGTAGGCCACTTTGAGAACGCGCTGGAAATTCCCGCCGACACGTTCCGCGATCAGTTGCCAAAAGCTGTCGAAATGATGGAAGAGTATCGCGATAAAAAAATCGTCATGTACTGCACCGGCGGGATCCGCTGCGAGAAGGCCAGCGCGTTTATGAAGCACAAAGGCTTCAGCAAAGTCTGGCATATTGAGGGGGGGATCATCGAATATGCCCGACGCGCGCGTGAACAGGGCCTGCCGGTACGCTTTATCGGCAAAAACTTTGTCTTCGATGAACGCATGGGCGAGCGTATTTCCGACGACGTTATTGCTCACTGCCATCAGTGCGGTACGCCGTGCGATACGCACACCAACTGCCTGAACGACGGTTGTCACCTGTTGTTCATTCAGTGTCCGGCGTGTGCTGAGAAGTACAGTGGTTGCTGTAGCGATCTCTGTCAGGAAGAGCGGGCGCTACCAGAGGAAGAGCAGCGCCGCCGCCGTGCCGGACGCGAAAACGGCAATAAGATTTTCAATAAATCGCGCGGGCGGCTGAATACGAAACTGGGCATTCCTGACCCGAGTAAAGGTCAGTAAAAAAAGATGTAAACCAGATCGATGACGGCCAGCAGCAGCCACAGAACAATCCATACCACGAAGTGTTCGCGGATGTTGTTCACCAGATAATGATATGCACGTTGCAGCATTGTGTTGTTACCAGAAGCCCGGCCATGCGCCGGGCTTTTTGCTGTCTGTCAGCGATTGAAGCGCGACAGGCTAAAGGGCGAAAGATCGAATGCCGCCGTTTTGCCCTGGGCAAAGTCAGCGGCAATTTCACCTAAAACCGGAGCGAACTTAAAGCCGTGTCCGCTGAGCCCGGTGATGACAAGTGTCGATGGCTGGCCGGGCAGGGTATCAATAATGAAATCTTCGTCTGGCGAGTTGTCGTAGGTACAGGCGGCACCGTGAAGGCAGCCGCCGATGCCTGGCAGAACTGTGCGCAGGAAGTTAAATGCTTCCGAGCCGTCCGTTGCCACTGCACCAAACGGTTTGCGCTCCTCTGCAGAGGTGATGGGCTGCCCGCCGTTATGCTTGCCGATTTTCAACTCGTTATCGTCTGCCGGGAAGCCGTAATAGTGATCGCCGTTCGGCAGTTCGCCGGTAAACGCCGGAAAGTTGTTTTTCCGGCTGTAACGGCCATCGGCCTGGAACCACGCAAACACTTTACGTACCGGCTGGACAGGGAGGTCCGGCAGCAGCTTTGTTGCCCATGTTCCGGCGCTGACCAGCAGGCGTTTTCCCGTATAGCTCCCTTCCGCTGTTTCTACCGTGACGCCGTCGGCATGATGCTTTATGGCCGTCACCGGGCAATTAAAGAGCTGCGCACAGCCTGCTTCCCGGGCGAGTTCCACCCAGGCTTTTACCGCCAGTTCGCTGCGCAATACGCCGGAGGCCGGTTCAAACAGGCCGATGTAATCCTCAGGCACGCGAATTTCAGGCCAACGGGCCATCAGCGCCGTGGCGTCCAGCTTTTCAACGTTCAGGCCGAACTGGCGGGCGCTGTGCTCAACGTTTGCCAGGAAAGCAGAGTGCGCCGGACCGAGGTTGATGACGCCGGTCTTTTCGAAAATCTCTTCGCCGCTGATTTCAGCCAGCTCATCCCACAGCGTCTGTGCCCGCAGTACCAGCGGAACATATTTTTCGCCCTCGCCATAGGCATGACGAATCAGTCGTGTGTCGCCATGATGGCTGCCTTCAGCATGCGGTGGCAGATGGGCATCGGTCATCAGAACCGACAGCCCCGCGCGGGCCGCATAAAAACCTGCGGCGGCACCGACAGAACCGCTGCCGATAATAATTAGATCGTAGTTCATGCGTATCTCTCAGCTCTTTTCTTTATTCAGCAGGGTAATTAATCTGAATGTGCGTGACAAGGCAGAAATAATTAAGGCACCCGTAGGTGCCTGTGGCGTGAATTTCAGCATTAAGCGCTAATGCCTTCGATACTCGTTTTCCTGGAAATCGCCGGATTCAATTTTGGCGATGCCCGCTTCTAAAATAGAAATAAACTGGCGGGCCACATCGGTCGTTAACCATAGCGTCTGACCGATCTCTGCTTCGTGATGACTCGATTGTGCGGGGTTCTGGTAGTGCAGGCGCAGCATCAGCGCGTCATAGCTGTCTACGGTGCTGATGTCCCATCCGACGAGGGGATGGGTCTGGATGACTTCATTATTCTTTTCCATCATAACCCCTTATTTGCGTGTTTAAAGACAACGGTTCGAGGTTCAATGCGTGTTTTCTGAAGCAAACTAATTATATCAACAATCAAGAAAATATTCGAATTTTTAGCTTATCCGCAACATCTTTTTCTGCATCTTTCGTTTTTTTGAACAATAAAGCGTCAGTTAGTTCGCTATTTTTTAAAAGAAAAAGCGATGCAATCAGAAAAAGGTTAAAAAAGAAGCGAATAAAAAAACAAAAAAAGCCGGGGCGACCCGGCAAAAAATGACACAGAATGGAGCGTTTGTTTAATTTTATTCAGCGATTCAGGCAGGATTAAACCAGTCATCAGCGCTCTCCCAGGTTTCCTGAAGAATTTCGCTGATGCGATCTTTGTCTTCCTTTGGCGCACCGATGACGGAGAGATTATTGGCGGCGGCATAGCGCACGCTCACCTGACCGTCCCGGTCCGGAAACTGGCTGAGAATACGGCGGGAAAGCTCGCTGGTGAGCGCATCAATGGCGCCCGCGGGTAAAACGGTGGTTTTGGCAATGGTCACTTCAATACGCATAATGTGCCCCCTGTGTAATATACTGGATATTTATACAGTTAGTTTGAGAAACTTACAACAGGGGACAAACAATTTTTAACGTTTGACGCTCCACTGTACGGTTTCACCCGCGAGGAACGGAACCAGCGTGTCATCCGTCAGCGCGATGCTTTCGGTCACCTGGCACTCTTTGCGCTCCAGTTCAATAAAGCTGTCATTCACCGGCAGGCCGTAGAAGCGTGGCCCGTTAAGCGAGCAGAACGCTTCAAAATGCTGCAGGGCGTTCATCTCTTCAAACACGGTGGCATAGCTGCCAAGTGCGGTCGGCGCGTTAAAGCATCCTGCGCAGCCGCAGCTGGCTTCTTTACGATGACGGGCATGCGGTGCGGAATCGGTACCGAGGAATACGCGTTCAAACCCGCTGGCGACCAGCTCACGCAGCGCCTGCTGGTGAATATTACGCTTGAGGATCGGCAGACAGTAGAGGTGAGGGCGCACGCCGCCGACCAGCATATGGTTACGGTTAAACATCAGGTGCTGCGGCGTGATAGTTGCGGCAAGCAGCTCATTACCGTCTCGCACGTACTCGGCGGCATCTTTGGTGGTGATATGCTCGAACACCACCTTCAGCGCGGGCAGACGCTGGCGCATTGGCTCCATAACGGTTTCGATAAAACGCGCTTCGCGGTCGAAGATGTCGATTTCCGCATGAGTCACTTCGCCATGTACCAGCAGTGGCATGCCGAGCTTCTGCATACGCTCAAGCACCGGCATGATAGCATCGATGCTGGTCACGCCGTGGCTGGAGTTAGTGGTGGCGTTGGCCGGGTAGAGCTTCGCGGCGGTGAATACGCCCTCATTGAAGCCGCGCTCCAGCTCATTCGGGTCGAGCGTGTCGGTTAAATAGCAGGTCATCAGCGGCGTAAATTCATGGCCCGCAGGTACGGCATCAAGAATGCGCTGGCGATAGCTGATGGCGGCGTCAACGGTTGTGACCGGCGGCACCAGATTAGGCATCACAATCGCCCGGCCGTACACTTCGCTGGTGTAAGGCACCACGGTTTTCAGCATATCGCCATCGCGGAGATGGATATGCCAGTCGTCGGGACGGCGGATTTTCAGGATCTGGGACTGGGATGACATAGAGGGCTCCGGCTGGTTAAGAAGGGCTATTTTTGCCGGGCACTAAGGTTAAACGGAAACGTTTTCCTTTGCACTCCTTTCTGTAAAAAAAACGGGCGCCAGGGCACCCGTTTATGATGATACGGCCTAGTCGGTGAGGGGGATAACTATCTCGCCGGGTTTGACCTCAATGCCTTTGGCATATTTCTTCGCCAGCGCTTCACCTTTGCTTGCATCTTCTCGCAAAACGTAAGCCGGCTGCTTATTGAAGTAGCTGCGCAAAGACTGATTCAGGTAAGGCAGCATGGTCTGCACCACGGATTGCATCTTCTCAGGCTTCACCGTGGCGTCCACCACCTCCATCTCCTGGAGGAAAATAGCCCCTTTCTCTTTGTTGAAGACCGGGAGCGCCTTGAGCTTCAGATCGATGGTCGCTTTCTGGTTGCCAAACAGCGAAGTCATATCGAGATTCGCTACGCCGTTGAGCGTAATTTTGTTCGGCTCCTCACGCCCGATAGCGCTCGTGAGATTCGTCAGCACAATGTGTGCGTCCGCCACGCCTGGCAGGCCAATATCTTTGGAGAAATTATTGCGCTTTTGCAGCGCCTGATTAATTTCCTGTTCACTTACGGTGTACTGCGTCAGCTGGTTACAGCCTGCCAACAGGCCGCTCACGATCAGCGTGGCGACCATCAACATCTTTTTCATGGGGTTCCTCAACATGATGCCTTTGTCTCATCCTGACACAAAGCAGCATGCCCTGTCAGCCAAAGATGTGCCAGCAGAATCCGCTGAATTGTTACCGCAGTTAACGCTAAGCCCCTGGCTCGACCATCCCCGTTGAGGCGCGCCTGGCGCTGAACTGCCACCACAGCGCCAAAAACGTGATGATGCCAATTACGCCAAGCATTACCCACGGCAGCTCCGGCTGGGCGATGGCTTTACCGGCGTCAAACAGCCAGCCACCGCCCGCGTACCCGAGCGCACCGCCGAAGGCGAGGCCCAAACGACTGAAGCCCATGTAGCTGCCGCGTGCGCGAGGATCCGCGAGCTGGGCGCTCAGGGTTTCTCTCGCCGGTTCGGCAATGATTGAGCCGATGTAGAACAGGCAAATCAGGGTGAACAGCTGCTGCAGGTTGCCGGATAGCCCGATGGGCAGCATCGCCAGCGTCATAATCAGCAATCCGGCCATCAGACGATGCTCGAGGCGAAAACGCTTTTCGCTCCAGCGTGCGATAGGGTAAAGCAGCGACAGCGATAGCGTAGCTTCAATGGCGTACATCCATTTTACTGCCGAGGGCGTTCCGGCGATGTCGTTCACCATAATCGGCAGCATCAGCATCACCTGTACCGCCAGCATGTAGTAGCCGGTCAGGGTCAGCACATAGGTGACAAAACGTTTGTCACTCATCACCCGCGACAGCCCCTCACGCACTGGCGTTTTCACCGTCGAAAGCTTCCATGCCGGGAGATACCAGGCGTTAAATGCCGCGCAGAGAATAAACAGCACTGCGCCCACGCTGCACACGAGACGGAAATCGTACTGCAGCAGCCAGCTGCCGAGCAGGGCGCCAATAACCGCCCCTGCACTGTCCTGCATCATCAATATAGAGAAGAAGCGTCCTCGCTGGTGTGGACGCACAAGTTTTACGACCAGCGCCGCGCGTGGCGGGTCGAACAGTGTGCCGCCGAGCCCGGAAAGGATGCAGGAGAGCCAGAGCATCCAGGGTTCCTGCGCAATCGCCATGGTGGCAAAACCTGCTGCACGCATCAGCATGCCGGTGACGATCATCGGCTTGGCGCCGAAGCGATCGGCTATCGCGCCGCCGAAAATGCCCAAGCCTTGCTGAACCAGCTGACGTAATCCGAGTGCGATGCCGACCATCAGCGCGGCCCAGCCCATCTGGTCAACAAAGCGAATGGAAATCAGGGGGAAGACAACAAAAAAGCCAAGCACGACCAGCATGTTGTCGACGAGCAGAAAATATTTACCCAGGCTGCGAGCCTGTGAGATGCGCGATGGCATTTCCCCTCCAGGGGAATAAGACGGTGAGAAGACCCATTGTACCGTCTGAAGTCTGTTTTTCCGGCGGCGAGCGCAACAATATTTTTTTATCAAAAGACAATTTTGATAGAGTTTATTTATCGAAAAGCAGAAGTGCCGCAGAAAATCGTATGTCGCTGTTTTCCCAAGGCGGTGATGGGCAGGTATAGTAATGTTAATGGCGATTTAAAAGGGTAGGGGAAGATGTTTGGCTATCGCAGTAACGTGCCGAAAGTGCGTTTAACAACAGACCGGCTGGTGGTGCGCCTGGTTCATGACCGTGACGCATGGCGTCTTGCCGATTATTACGCTGAAAATAAGGCGTTCCTGAAGCCCTGGGAGCCCGTACGCGATGACAGCCACTGCTATCCATCCGGCTGGCAGGCGCGTTTATCGATGATCAACGAATTTCATAAGCAAGGATCGGCGTTTTATTTTGTGCTGCTGGATCCGGAAGAGAAAGAGATCGTCGGCGTGGCCAACTTCTCTAACGTCGTGCGCGGCTCTTTCCATGCCTGCTATCTGGGCTACTCCATCGGCGAAAAATGGCAAGGGCAAGGACTGATGTACGAAGCGCTCACCTCCGCCATTCGCTACATGCAGCGAACCCAGCACATCCACCGCATCATGGCTAACTATATGCCGCACAACCAGCGCAGTGGTGCGCTGCTGGCAAAACTCGGTTTTGAAAAAGAGGGCTACGCCAAAGACTATCTGCTGATCGACGGGCAGTGGCGTGACCATGTTCTGACGGCGCTGACCACCCGCGAGTGGACGGCAGGTCGCTAAGGAGAAATCATGAAGTATCAGTTAACGGCGCATGAGGCGCGGGTGATTGGCTGTCTGCTCGAAAAGCAGGTGACTACGCCGGAGCAATATCCGTTGTCGGTTAACGCCGTGACCCTCGCCTGCAATCAGAAAAGCAACCGCGAGCCGGTGATGTCCCTTAGCGAAAGCGAAGTGCAGGATTGGTTAGATCAGCTCGTCAAGCGCCACTATCTGCGTACGGTCAGCGGGTTTGGCAATCGTGTCACTAAATACGAACAGCGCTTCTGTAATTCTGAATTTGGCGATCTGAAACTTACCTCGGGCGAAGTTGCGATCGTTACCACCCTGCTGCTGCGTGGCCCGCAAACTCCCGGTGAACTGCGAAGCCGCGGTCAGCGCATGCATGAGTTTACGGATACGGCGGAAGTGGAAAGCACGCTGGAACAGTTAGCCACCCGCGACGATGGCCCGTTTGTCGCACGCCTGCCGCGCGAACCGGGCAAACGCGAGCATCGCTATATGCACCTGTTTAGCGGAGATGTGGAAAGTCTGATTACTACCGTGGAGGCAGTCGCCCCGGCGACGGACGATCTTGTGGCCCGAGTGGAAGCGCTGGAAGGGGAAGTGGAGGAGCTCAAGCAGCGCCTCGATTCCTTACTGGCTCATCTGGGGGACTGACCGTGACGGCAAAACTTCGAATTGGCGTGGTGGGTCTTGGCGGAATCGCTCAAAAAGCGTGGCTGCCAGTGTTGACCGCAGCGCATGGCTGGACGCTGCAGGCGACCTGGTCTCCGGGGCGCGAAAAGGCACTGCGCATCTGCGAAACGTACCGCATTCCGCTGGCTGATTCCCTCCAGCACCTGGCTTCGCAGTGCGATGCGGTTTTTGTGCATAGCGCAACGTCCACGCACTACGCCGTGGTGAGTGAGCTGCTCAATGCGGGCGTTCACGTCTGCGTGGATAAGCCGCTGGCCGACAAACTGAGCGATGCAGTGCGCCTGATTGAGCTGGCAGAAAAGAAAAAGCTGACGCTGATGGTAGGCTTTAACCGCCGTTTTGCGCCGCTTTATCGCGAGCTTAAAGCAAACCTTGGCAAGGGCGCGTCGCTGCGCATGGACAAGCATCGCACCGACAGCGTTGGGCCTGGCGATCTGCGCTTCACCCTCCTTGATGATTACCTGCACGTGGTGGACACCGCGCTGTGGCTGGCTGGCGGTAAACCGCAGCTGAGCGGCGGCACGTTGCAGACCACCGAGCAGGGAGAGATGTTCTATGCCGAGCACTATTTCACTCTGCCGCAGATGCAAATCACCACCAGTATGCACCGACGGGCGGGCAGCCAGCGTGAGTGGGTGCAGGCGGTGACCGACGGTGGCTTAATCGACATCACTGATATGCGCGACTGGCGCGAAGAGCGGGGCAGCGGCGTGCTGACTCGTCCGGTGCCGGGCTGGCAAAGCACGCTTGAACAGCGCGGATTTGTCGGCTGTGCGCATCACTTTATCCAGTGCGTGCAAAATCAGACCGTTCCGGAAACGGCGGGCGAGCAGGCCATTGCTGCCCAGCGCATCGTCGAAAAGCTCTGGCAGGATGCAAGCCGCGAGTAAGAGGCTGTAACATCTGCCAGTAGAAATTACCGCTAATCCAGGTAGACTATCGCCACTTTTCAGCGCCGCCTTATCGGGCCGTGCAACGATTAACCCACTTCTGCCGGGTAGCGCTCCACTGACCCGGCCTACAAACGCGTCGCTGCTGCTTGTAGGCCCGCGCAAACGAAGTGCCGCCGGGCTTTCCCGACAGAGCGTTAACGTTCACCCCTTTCAGACGGCGCTTTGTTCCCGGATGTGGAATCTCACGTTAATGAATTTATTAAAATCGCTGGCGGCCGTCAGCTCGATGACCATGTTTTCTCGCGTGCTCGGTTTTGCGCGCGATGCCATTGTGGCAAGGGTTTTTGGGGCGGGAATGGCAACCGATGCCTTTTTTGTGGCGTTCAAATTGCCGAACCTGCTGCGCCGAATCTTTGCCGAAGGGGCATTTTCTCAGGCATTCGTGCCAATTCTGGCGGAGTACAAAAGCAAGCAGGGCGAAGACGCCACCCGCGTGTTTGTCTCTTACGTATCGGGTTTATTAACCCTCGCCCTCGCGGTAGTGACCGTCGTCGGGATGCTGGCGGCTCCGTGGGTCATCACTATCACCGCGCCGGGCTTTGCGGATACCGCCGATAAGTTCGCTTTAACCAGCCAGCTGCTGCGCATCACTTTCCCTTACATCCTGCTGATTTCCCTGGCCTCGCTGGTTGGGGCTATCCTGAATACCTGGAACCGTTTCTCTGTTCCGGCTTTTGCACCGACGTTTTTAAACGTCAGCATGATTGGCTTCGCGCTATTTGCCGCGCCGTATTTCAACCCGCCGGTACTGGCGCTGGCATGGGCGGTGACCGTCGGCGGCGTGTTGCAGTTGTTCTATCAACTGCCGCACCTGAAGAAGATCGGCATGCTGGTGCTGCCGCGCATTAATCTGAAAGATAAGGGTTCAATGCGCGTAGTGAAGCAGATGGGGCCGGCCATTCTCGGCGTCTCCGTCAGCCAGATTTCGCTCATCATCAACACCATTTTCGCCTCTTTCCTGGTTTCCGGGTCAGTTTCCTGGATGTATTATGCCGACCGCCTGATGGAGTTTCCGTCGGGGGTGCTGGGCGTGGCGCTTGGCACCATCCTGCTGCCGTCGCTGTCGAAAAGCTTCGCCAGCGGCAATCATGATGAATACTGTCGCCTGATGGACTGGGGGCTGCGCCTGTGCTTCCTGCTGGCGCTGCCGAGCGCCGTGGCGCTGGGGATTCTGGCGAAACCGCTCACCGTGTCGCTGTTCCAGTACGGCAAATTCACCGCGTTCGACGCTGCAATGACTCAGCGCGCGCTGGTGGCGTATTCCGTGGGGTTGATTGGCCTTATCGTGGTGAAGGTGCTGGCGCCAGGGTTCTATTCCCGTCAGGACATCAAAACGCCGGTTAAGATTGCTATTGTGACGCTTATTCTCACTCAGGTGATGAACCTGGCGTTTATCGGCCCGCTGAAGCATGCGGGGCTTTCGCTGTCGATTGGTCTGGCCGCCTGTCTGAACGCCAGCCTGCTTTACTGGCAGCTGCGTAAGCAAAAAATCTTCACCCCACAGCCGGGTTGGGGCACCTTCCTGGCGCGCCTGATTGCCGCCGTGGTGGTGATGGCCGCCGTACTGCTGGGGATGATGTACATCATGCCGGAGTGGTCACAGGGGACAATGCCGTTGCGCATCCTGCGCCTGATGGCGGTGGTGGTGGCGGGGATTGCCGCTTACTTTGCCACGCTTCTGGTGCTCGGTTTCCGCGTGAAGGAGTTTGTGCGCCGTACGGCAGGGTAAATAGCAAAAATCCTCTTTTGAGAGGATTTTTTAATGTTTGCACCCCTCTCCCTGTGGGAGAGGGGCCGGGGGTGAGGGCATCAGGCTGCGCAGTCCCTTGACCCGGCAAAAGCATCAAGCCTTAAGCCACGCTTCACCCTCAGCCTTCATCTTCTTCTCAAGCTCGCTGCCTCGCGTCGCAAACACGCGATTAACCGGGAAGCCGCTTTTTTCGAGAACATACGCCAGTGCCGCATATTCCCGCGGGTATTTCTTGGCAACGCTCATATCAATCTCTACCAGCCCCAGCGGGAAGGTAAAGCTGCCCATGTCGTAGATGCTCTGTCGACGCACGATTTTCCACTTGCCGTCTCGTTTTTCGACCAAATCGTAGAAGCGGTTATGCACGCAGCAGCCCAGGTTCAAATCGATATTTTCGCCAATAATCATGGCGTTGGTTTCGACAATAGCTTTGTCATGATGAAAGGTGACAACCGGGGTGCCGATCAGGTGCTTGGTTTTCAGCGAGGAGGCGCCCATTCTGGCTGAGGCATCAACAAATTCGCCGAACAAGCCTTCGAACCACGTCACTTCGATGGTGCCATCCGGGTGGAACAACCCACGCAGGGCGTCCCATTGTGACAGGTCGCGGTGGATCCAGCCGGTCATCAGATCAGTAATTTGCAAACGGTCGTCATGGTATGTGGACATAGTTTTCTCCGGTAATGTAGGACTCGCTAAGAGCGTGGCAGAAGTATTGCGCCTGCGATTGATAACATCCAATATGCATTATTGACCAATCAATCATTAAAATTGATTAAAGGGGTAAAATGGATCTCAGGCAGCTGCGTTACTTTCTCGCCGTGGCGAAAGAAAAGCATTTTGGGCGCGCGGCTCAGGCTCTGAATATCGTCCAGCCAGCGCTGAGTATGCAAATTCGTGCTCTGGAAGATGAGCTTGGCGGCGCGTTATTTGAACGTACCAGCCGTCGCGTTGAGCTCACGGATGCAGGAAAAGTGTTTGAAGTGCAGGCTCGACGCACGCTTGAGCAAGCTGAGTTAACCCGCGAAGCCACGCAGCGAGCGCTGCGCGGCGAAACAGGCAAAGTGCGCATTGGCTTCGCCGGAAATGCCATTTTCAGCGGGACGCTGATGCGGGATTTACGCCATTTTCATCAGACCTTTCCGGACGTAGAGATAAGCCTTGAGGAAATGACACCGCAGCATCAGGTTGAATCCATTCTGGCGGGCGGGCTGGATATTGGCTACTCACCGGATTTAAGCCAACTGCGCGGGCAGGGACTGTACGCCAGTAAAACAGGCGAGTGGGGCATGCTGGTCGCGATGGCGGAGGAACATCCTCTGGCTGGCGAAGCGGAGGTGACGCTTGCCATGCTGGCAGATGAGCCCCTGGTGTTATACGAAGCGCACGATCCCGATGAGCAACTCAGCGTGCTGCTCGCGCAGGCGCTGGGGGAAAAGCTGAATATTGCTCACCGCACCGGAAGCAGCCTGAACGTGCTGGCGATTGCGGCATCCGGGCTGGGTATTGCCCTGGTTCCCGCACCGCTGCGCCAGGTCAGCGTACCAGGCCTGACGTATCGGGAGCTCATAGCGCCAGAGCTGACCGCCAATCTGATGGTCATCAGCAGAAAGGAAGAGAGCAGCGCGGCGGTTAAGGCCTGGCTGGCACGAACGTACGACGCAGAGAAAAAGTAAAGGCAGGGCCGTTGCCGGAGAGCAGCATTGCGACCTGCTTTAATAAGGGAGGGGTCAGACGGAGAACTTTTTGCCGCCCCGTGGCGTGGACGAGGTCTGGCCATCCTTACCGTAGAGGCTCGGTTCCTGATGGGGCTTCAGCACCTGCAATGCCTGCTGGTTGCGCTCGATCTGACCTTCCAGCAGCCAGCCGTTGTGTTGATTGAGGTCGCGCAGATGCTGCGTTTTCTCGGTGATGTTTTGCCAGCGCTCGGCCACGTCGTCGTTAGCACAACGCTGCGCTTCCTGCTCCATACGGCGCTGCTTTTCCAGATAGTCGAGGGTCGCCAGCAACGAGCTTTTCTCTTCGGTGATCCGTTGCAGGGCGCTGCTGCTCACGCTGCCTGACGAAAGCTGTTGCTGCTCGGCATCCATCACCTCTTTCAGCGAGTTCAGGATGACTGTCATATGATCCAGTATTTCTGACAGACGACTCATCGGTTTATTTACTCTGCAGCCAGCTCTGGGTGTCCGAAATCAGCGCATCGGCGATTTTGCCGGTATCCATTTTCAGTTCACCGTTGCGGATAGCCGTTTTCAGCGCGTCCACGCGCTCCATGTTGATGTCGCTGTTGCGCGGCTGCATCAGGCTGGACTGGGCCTCGCTCAGCGTGACGCTGGTGCTGTTAGCGGTAGATGCTTTATCCAGTCGGGCTTTCTGCGCCTGGGCTTCATTCGGTTCACGCGGCTGAACGGCGTTAACGGGCTTCAGGGGCGATGTACGATCAATGCTCATTATCCTGTCCTCATCGAGGTGTTGTGGCGTTACGGTCTGCCATCATCAGTTGTTGATTATTTATCGGCAGGCTTCACGAATTCTTTAAGGTCATTATAAATTAATAAGAATATTCCCATCAGCGTCTACCTGACCGCTCACCACCTGGCCTGAAGGCATTCTCACTCGCGCGTTTTGTGCGACGGCGGCGTTGTTCAGCGCCTGGCCCTCAGCATTGGCGCTAAAGCCGTCGCCGCGGGCGTAAACCTGTACTTTTTGCCCGGCCTTCACCCGCCATGACTGCCGCAGCATCGACAGCTGTACGGGTTGACCAGCCGCCAGATCCCGCAGCGAGACCGCATTCTGCGCCTGATTAATATCCAGCATCGTGCGCGGCGGCAGCTGATCAAGCCTGCCGCGCTTGAGCGTCACGCTGCCGGGTTCCAGCGTCGTGCCCCTGGCAATCGGCTGTGCGGCGACGACATAGTTTCCCATCGCTTCCACAAAGACCTGAAGATAGCGCTTTTCCGTTCCGCACTGTGCCTGCACGGTCTGGTTTCCCCACAGCTTATTGTTGCCCATAACGCTTAGCGCGGGCTGTTCGCATTGCGGTATCACATTGCCGGGGTTGCGCAGACTGACCATCACCGAGTCACTGAATCCTGCCAGACGCTGAGCGAAAAAAGCGTTCAGCTGCTGCGTTAAATCCTGCGCAAAGGCCACCGGGCTCATCAGCATCAGCGCCAGCGTGAGCGTGTTTTTCAGGTTTCGCATGCGTGACTCCGGTTTATCAGCAATGCGCAAATTTTACCTGGATGTGAAGAACATCAACGCAACAAATAGCGCTGCATTTTGCTTTTATTCCGACGATGGGGGGATGAAATTGGGATTAATCTGAACGCTGAATGAACTATTGCCATCAGCGGAGGAGACATGCTCGATAAACTCGACGCCGCGCTACGTTTTCAACAGGAAGCGTTGAACCTGCGCGCCCAGCGTCAGGAAATCCTGGCTGCCAACATTGCTAACGCCGATACCCCAGGTTATCAGGCGCGCGATGTGGATTTTGCTTCAGAACTGAAAAAAGTGATGGATCGCGGACGCGCGGAGACCACCGGCGTGTCGCTCACGCTGACCTCAGAACGCCACATTCCAGCCCAGGCGATTTCTGCTCCTTCTGTAGACCTGATGTATCGGGTCCCCGATCAGCCCTCTATGGACGGTAACACCGTGGATATGGATCGGGAGCGCACGCAATTTGCCGACAACAGCCTGCAATACCAGACCGGCCTGACCGTGCTGGGCGGGCAAATCAAAAGCATGATGACCGTGCTACAGGGGAATTAATTCATGGCTTTACTGAATATTTTCGACGTGGCGGGCTCGGCGCTGACCGCGCAGTCCAAACGTCTGAACGTGGCGGCCAGTAACCTCGCCAACGCCGACAGCGTCACCGGACCGGACGGGCAGCCTTACCGTGCCAAACAGGTCGTGTTTCAGGTGGATGCGCCCGTCGGGGCAGCCACCGGCGGCGTGAAGGTGGCCGACGTGGTGGAAAGCCAGGATCCGTTCAAGCTGGTTTACCAGCCGGGAAATCCGCTGGCGGATGCCAAAGGTTACGTGAAGATGCCTAACGTCGACGTGGTGGAAGAGATGGTCAACACCATGTCCGCCTCCCGCAGCTACCAGGCCAACGTGGAAGTGCTCAATACCGTCAAGAGCATGATGCTCAAGACGCTGACCCTCGGTCAGTAACGGAGAAAACGATGTCTATTGCCGTGAACGTCAACGATCCAACCAATACCGGTGTTCAGAAGAGCACCTCCAGTGGGGATTTAACCAGCAGCAGCGCTTCCGACCTGCAAAGCAGTTTCCTGACGCTGCTGGTGGCCCAGCTAAAAAACCAGGATCCCACCAACCCGATGGACAACGCCCAACTGACCTCTCAGCTGGCGCAGATCAGCACCGTCAGCGGAATTGAAAAACTCAACACCACGCTCGGCTCTATTTCCGGGCAGATCGACAACAGCCAGTCTTTGCAGGCGTCGAACCTGATTGGTCACGGCGTGATGATCCCGGGCTCCGTGGTGCTCGCCGGTTCCGACACGGACGGCAAAGCCAGCACCACGCCGTTTGGCGTTGAGCTGACGCAGGCCGCCGACAAAGCGACCGCCACCATTACTGACAGCACGGGCAAAGTGGTTCGTACCCTGGATCTGGGCAGCCAGACCGCAGGGGTTCACACCTTCACCTGGGACGGTACCGCCTCCGATGGCTCTACCGTTCCGGACGGCGCATACAGCGTCTCGATTGCCGCCAGCACCAACGGCACGCAGCTGGTCGCCCAGCCGCTCCAGTTCGCACTGGTGCAAGGGGTCACGAAGGGAAGCAGCGGTAATCTGCTGGATCTCGGCACGTATGGCACCACCACGCTCGACGAAGTTCGTCAGATTATTTAACCTCATCAGGAGTTAAGACATGGCCTTTTCTCAAGCGGTCAGCGGCCTGAACGCTGCTGCCACCAATCTCGACGTGATTGGCAACAACATTGCCAACTCCGCGACCTACGGTTTCAAAGCCGGTACCGCTTCGTTCGCCGATATGTTTGCCGGCTCCAAAGTGGGTCTGGGCGTGAAAGTGGCAGGTATCACCCAGGACTTCAACGACGGCACCACGACCAGCACCGGTCGCGCGCTGGACGTGGCAATTAGCCAGAACGGCTTCTTCCGCCTGGTGGACAGCAACGGCTCCGTTTACTACAGCCGCAACGGCCAGTTCAAGCTGGACGAAAACCGTAACCTGGTGAACATGCAGGGCCTGCAGCTGACCGGCTATCCGGCTACCGGCACGCCGCCGACCATTCAGCAGGGCGCAAACCCGGTAGGCTTAAGCATTCCGAACACGCTGATGGCGGCAAAAGCCACCACCACGGGCTCTATGCAGATCAACCTGAACTCCACGGACGCCGTTCCGTCGACAGCGCCGTTCGATGCGACCGATGCGGATACCTACAACAAGAAAGGCACCGTGACGGTGTTTGACTCTCAGGGTAACTCCCATGACGTCAATCTGTATTACGTAAAGACCGCAGACAATAAATGGGATGTCTATACCCAGGATTCCAGCGTAGCAGGTGCAAAGGCGGTCAAAGCCGCGCAAATGAGCTTTAGCGACAATGGAACGCTGGATACCGTTACGGGTTATACCTACCAGCTTTCCGATCCAGCAGACCCGGCCAGCGAGAAGGTACCGGTTCTGAATGCCACGGCTAATGCTCAACCCGCTTTCGATATTGCTCTGGCGGGCTTGAACGGGTCGGCAAGCGGCAGCTTCACGCTAAGCCTTGCCAACTCCATGCAGCAGAACACCGGCTCCAACGATATCGTGGCGACCAACCAGAACGGCTATAAGCCGGGCAACCTGGTGAGCTACCAGATCAACGATGACGGCACCGTGGTCGGTAACTACTCCAACGAACAGAGCCAACTGCTGGGGCAGATCACGCTTGCTAACTTCGCTAACAACGAAGGGCTGCAGTCCGAAGGCGATAACGTCTGGTCGGCAACGCAGTCTTCCGGCGTGGCGCTGCTCGGCACCGCAGGCACCGGTAACTTCGGCACCCTGACCAACGGCGCGCTGGAAGCGTCCAACGTCGATCTGAGCAAAGAACTGGTGAACATGATTGTCGCGCAGCGTAACTACCAGTCGAACGCGCAGACCATCAAGACCCAGGATCAGATCCTCAACACCCTGGTTAACCTGCGCTAAGCGCCTGACGGGACGGCTTTATGGATCACGCGATATATACCGCGATGGGCGCGGCAAGCCAGACGATGGAGATGCAGGGGGTGACCGCAAGCAACCTCGCCAATGCCTCCACGCCGGGCTTTCGTGCTCAGCTGACCGCGCTGCGTGCGGTGCCGGTCAACGGCGAAACGTATCAGACCCGTACGCTGGTGACCGCCTCTACGCCGGGCGCCGACATGACGCCGGGCCAGCTGGACTACACCGGACGCCCGCTCGATGTGGCCTTACAACAGGATGGCTGGCTGGCGGTGCAAACGGCCGATGGCGCTGAAGGCTACACCCGCAACGGCGGCATTCAGGTATCGTCCACCGGGCAGCTCACCATTCAGGGCCTGCCAGTCATGGGTGACGGCGGCGGTGCGGTGACGGTTCCGGAGGGGGCGCAGATAACCATCGGCGCTGACGGCACGGTGTCTGCGCTGAATCCCGGCGATCCGGCAAACACCATTTCACCAGTGGCAAAACTGAAGCTGGTCAAAGCCGCGGATAACGAGGTGACTCGCGGTGACGACGGGATGTTCCGTCTGACTGCGGCAGCGCAGGCCACGCGTGGTCAGACGTTGCAGTCCGATCCGACTATCCGCCTGCAGTCTGGCGTGCTGGAAGGCAGCAACGTTAAACCGGTGGCGGCGATGGCGGACATGATTGCCAGCTCCCGACGTTTCGAAATGCAGATGAAGGTAATCAGCAGCGTGGATGACAACGCTTCGAAAGCCAATCAGCTGTTATCCATGAGCTAGACACAGGAAAAAACATGATCAGTTCATTATGGATTGCCAAAACCGGCCTCGACGCCCAGCAAACCAACATGGACGTTATCGCCAACAACCTGGCGAACGTCAGCACCAACGGCTTCAAGCGTCAGCGTGCGGTATTTGAAGATCTGCTGTATCAGACCGTGCGCCAGCCTGGCGCGCAGTCGTCCGAGCAGACAACGCTGCCTTCTGGCCTGCAAATCGGTACCGGTGTTCGCCCGGTAGCGACCGAGCGTATCCACACGCAGGGTAACCTGTCGCAGACCGACAACAGCAAGGACGTGGCCATCAAAGGTGAAGGTTTCTTCCAGGTGCTGCTGCCGGACGGGACTTCTGCTTACACGCGTGACGGGTCGTTCCAGGTCGATCAGAACGGCCAGCTGGTGACGGCGGGTGGCTATCAGGTGCAGCCAGCGATCACCATTCCGACGAATACCCTGAGCATTACCGTCGGGCGTGATGGCGTGGTGAGCGTTACTCAGCAGGGGCAAACTAACCCGGTACAGGTCGGTCAGCTGAACCTGACCACCTTTATGAATGATTCAGGCCTGGAGAGCATCGGTGAGAACCTCTACACCGAAACACAGGCTTCCGGCGCGCCGAACGACACGACGCCCGGACTGAACGGCGCGGGCCTGCTTTACCAGGGTTATGTTGAAACCTCTAACGTCAACGTGGCGGAAGAATTGGTCAATATGATTCAGGTACAGCGCGCGTATGAGATCAACAGCAAAGCGGTGTCCACCACCGACCAGATGCTGCAGAAACTCACTCAGCTGTAAGACGTTACCGGTGCAGATGTCCTGCACCGGTTTTTTGATTCAGAAGATAAGAGCAATGCAAAAATCCTCAGCGTTTCGTTATCCGCTTTTCGTGGTCCTGGCCCTGACTCAGGCCGGATGCGCATGGATCCCCTCAAAACCGCTGGTGGAAGGGGCGACAACCGCGCAGCCCGTACCCGGCCCGGTGCCGGTGGTCAATGGCTCAATTTTCCAGAGCGCGCAGCCCATTAACTACGGCTATCAGCCGCTGTTTGAAGACCGTCGTCCGCGCAACATTGGCGATACGCTGACCATCCAGCTGCAGGAAAACGTCAGCGCGTCGAAAAGCTCGTCGGCAAACGCCAGCCGCGATGGCAAAACGAATTTCGGCTTCGACACCGTGCCGCGCTATTTGCAGGGCCTGTTTGGCAATGCGCGCGCCGACGTGGAAGCTTCTGGCGGCAACTCCTTTAACGGTAAAGGAGGGGCCAATGCCAGCAACACCTTCAGCGGTACGCTGACAGTGACGGTCGATCAGGTACTGGCAAACGGTAACCTGCACGTGGTGGGTGAGAAGCAAATCGCCATCAACCAGGGAACCGAATTTATTCGCTTCTCCGGCGTCGTCAATCCGCGCACCATCAGCGGCAGCAACACCGTGCCGTCCACGCAGGTGGCGGATGCCCGTATCGAATATGTTGGCAACGGCTACATCAATGAAGCGCAGAACATGGGCTGGCTCCAGCGTTTCTTCCTTAACTTATCGCCGATGTAACGAGGTGGAACATGTTTAAAACACTGGCGGGCATTGCCCTGGTTCTGGTGGCGACCTTCGCCCAGGCCGACCGCATTCGCGACCTCACCAGCGTGCAGGGCGTGCGGGAAAACTCCCTGATTGGCTATGGCCTGGTGGTGGGCCTTGACGGCACCGGCGACCAGACAACCCAAACGCCGTTTACCACCCAAAGCCTGAACAACATGCTCTCGCAGCTCGGGATCACCGTGCCGGCGGGCACCAACATGCAGTTGAAAAATGTGGCGGCGGTGATGGTTACCGCCCAGCTTCCGGCGTTTGGCCGTCAGGGCCAGACCATTGACGTGGTGGTGTCATCGATGGGTAACGCCAAAAGCCTGCGCGGCGGCACGCTGTTAATGACGCCGCTGAAAGGGGTCGACAGCCAGGTCTATGCGCTGGCGCAGGGGAATATCCTGGTCGGTGGTGCCGGGGCGGCGGCAGGCGGCAGCAGCGTGCAGGTGAACCAGCTGAACGGCGGGCGCATCACCGGCGGCGCGACCATTGAACGCGAGCTGCCGAGCCAGTTCGGCGCAGGCAATACCATCAATCTGCAGCTGAACGAAGATGATTTCGGCATGGCTCAGCAGATTGCCGACACCATCAACCGCCGCGGCGGCTATGGTAACGCCACGGCGCTCGATGCGCGTACCGTGCAGATCCGCGCCTCCAGCGGCGGCAGTAATCAGGTGCGTTTGCTGGCGGATATTCAGAATCTGGAAGTGGGCGTTACGCCGCAGGATGCGAAAGTAATCATCAACTCCCGTACCGGGTCCGTGGTGATGAACCGCGAAGTGACGCTCGACAGCTGTGCGGTCGCGCAGGGCAATCTGTCGGTCACGGTCAACCGCTCCGCCCAGGTCAGCCAGCCGGATACGCCGTTTGGCGGCGGTTCAACGGTGGTGACGCCACAGACGCAGATCGACCTGCGACAGAGCGGCGGCGCGATGCAGAGCATTCGTTCCAGCGCCAATCTGAACAACGTTGTGCGGGCGCTGAACGCGCTGGGCGCATCGCCAATCGAGCTGATGTCGATTCTCCAGTCGATGCAGAGCGCAGGCTGCCTGCGTGCCAAAGTGGAAATTATCTGATGCTGGGCGACAGCAAGCTGATGGCGAGCGCGGCCTGGGACGCGCAGTCGCTGAACGACCTGAAGGCGAAGGCCGGGAAAGATCCACAGGCAAACTTAAGGCCAGTGGCCCGGCAGGTCGAGGGTATGTTCGTGCAGATGATGCTGAAAAGCATGCGTGAGGCGCTGCCGAAAGACGGCCTGTTCAGTAGCGATCAGACGCGGCTTTACACCAGTATGTACGATCAGCAAATTGCTCAGCAGATGACGGCGGGCAAAGGGCTTGGGCTGGCGGATGAAATGGTCCGCCAGATGACCGCAGCCCAGGGTGGGCCGAGTGATGCGCCTGCCCAGGTGCCGCTTAAGTTCGATCCTGCAACCGTCACCAGCTATCAAAATTCGGCGCTGACGCAGATGGTGCGCAAGGCGATGCCGAAAGCTCCGGATGCCAGCGATGCCGCAGACGTGCCGGGCGACAGCCACGACTTCCTCGCCCAGCTTTCCCTTCCGGCAAAACTTGCCAGTGAGCAGAGCGGGATCCCGCATCACCTGATTCTCGCCCAGGCGGCGCTGGAGTCTGGCTGGGGGCAGCGGCAGATTCGCCGGGAAAACGGCGAGCCGAGCTTCAACCTCTTCGGGGTGAAAGCATCGTCCGACTGGAAAGGCAAGGTTACGGAGATCACCACCACCGAATATGAAAACGGGGAGATGAAGAAGGTGAAAGCCCGTTTCCGCGTTTACGGCTCTTATCTGGAAGCGTTGTCTGATTACGTCGGCCTGCTGACCCGCAACCCGCGCTATGCGGCAGTCACCTCGGCGGCAACGCCAGAGCAGGGCGCTCAGGCATTGCAAAGAGCAGGTTATGCCACTGACCCGAACTATGCCCGCAAGCTTACGGGGATGATCCAGCAGCTTAAATCAATGGGCGAAAAGGTGAGCAAAGCCTACGGCAACGATATCGAAAATCTGTTCTGAAACCGCTCAAGTTCAGCTGACCGGTGCCGATAATTCTGGTCAGGACTCGTGTCTAAAAGAATAAAGGAACCTCCATGTCCAGTTTAATGAATAGCGCAATGAGCGGCCTCGGTGCGGCTCAGGCGGCGCTGAATACCGTCAGTAACAACATCGCCAGCTATAACGTGTCCGGCTATACCCGCCAGACGACGATACTTTCGGCGGCGAACAGTACGCTGGGCGCAGGCGGCTGGGTGGGCAATGGGGTAACGGTCTCCAGCGTACAGCGCGAGTACAATGCCTTCATCACCAATCAGCTGAACGCGGCGCAGAATCAGAGTAGCGGTCTGACCACGCGCTATCAGCAGATGTCGAAAATTGACGATTTGATGTCGGACACCACCAACTCCATTTCCGCAACGTTGCAGGATTTCTACGCCAGCCTGCAAACGCTGGTCAGCAATGCTGAAGATCCGGCCGCGCGTCAGTCTGTACTTGGAAAAGCGCAGGGGCTGGTAAACCAGTTCAAGACCACCGATCAGTATCTGCGCGATCAGGACAAACAGGTTAACGGCGCGATTGCCTCGTCGGTGGCGCAGATCAACAACTACTCGCAGCAGATAGCGACGCTGAACGACAAAATATCCAAACTGACCGGCGTCGGGGCGGGAGCTTCGCCTAACGACCTGCTGGACCAGCGCGATCAGCTGGTCAGCCAGCTCAACCAGCTGGTGGGCGTGGAAGTGAACGTGCAGGACGGCGGCACGTATAACATCACCATGGCCAACGGTTACAACCTGGTGCAGGGCAGTAATGCTCACCAGCTGGCGGCTGTGCCAAGCAGCGCCGATCCGTCGCGCACCACGGTCGCGTACGTTGATAACGTCGCAGGCAATATTGAAATCCCTGAAAAATTGCTGACCACCGGTTCACTCGGCGGTCTGCTGACCTTCCGCTCCCAGGATCTCGACCAGACGCGCAATAGCCTGAATCAGATGGCGCAGGCCTTTGCCGATGCATTCAACAAACAGAATGCGCAGGGGATTGATGCCAACGGTGATGTCGGCGGGAATTTCTTCAATATTGGCGGCCCGACAACGCTCAGCAACACTAAAAATACAGGTGATGCCACGCTGAGTGCGAAAATTACCGATAGCACTCAGGTCCAGGCGACCGACTACAAGGTGAGCTTCGACGGCACCAGCTGGCAGGTGACGCGTCTGTCCGATAACACCCCAGTGACGCCGACGGTCGAAAGCGACGGTAGCCTGAGTTTTGACGGTCTGAACATCAGCGTCAGCGGCTCGGCGAACAAAAACGACAGCTTCACCGTGAAGCCGGTCGCTAACGCCATCGTCAACATGAGCGTGGCGCTGAGTGATTCCGGCAAGATTGCGATGGGCGTTGATGACGCGGAAAGTGGCGAAAGCGATAACCGTAATGGCCAGGCGCTGCTTGACCTGCAAAACAGTAAGCTGGTGGGCGGCAATAAAACCGTTAACGATGCTTATGCTTCGCTGGTCAGCGACGTGGGGAACAAAACCTCGACGCTGGAAACCAGCAGCACCACTCAGGGCAACGTTGTGACGCAGCTTACCAAACAGCAGCAGTCCATTTCCGGCGTTAACCTCGATGAAGAGTACGGCAACCTGCAGCTGTATCAGCAGTACTATCTGGCGAATGCCCAGGTAATGCAGACCGCCAGCACGCTTTTCGACGCGCTGATCAATATTCGCTAAGGAGACGTGACGGATGCGTATCAGTACCTTAATGATGTACCAGCAGACGATGGGCGGCATTACTAACTCCCAATCTTCCTGGCTGAAATATGGCGAGCAGATGTCCACTGGCCTGCGCGTGAACCGCCCTTCAGACGATCCTATTGCTGCCTCTCAGGCCGTAGTGCTGTCTCAGGCCCAGGCGCAGACCGCACAGTTTGCTTCTGCCCGCAGCTTTGCCACGCAGCGTATCTCGCAGGAAACCAACACGCTTTCTTCCGTGACGACTGCCATTCAGACGGCACAGGAAAAAATCGTCTATGCCGGGAACGGCACGCTTAGCGACGATGACCGCGCGTCGCTGGCGACCGATCTACAGGGGATTCGCGATCAGCTGATGAACCTGGCGAACAGCCAGGACGGTAACGGTCGCTATATGTTTGCCGGGTATAAAACGGACAGCGCGCCGTTTGACTCAGCAACCGGAGCCTATACGGGCGGCACCACTAACGTCGAGCAGCAGGTGGATTCTTCCCGTTCGATGGTCATCGGTCATACCGGCGACAAAATTTTCGACGCCGTTACGCCAAATGCGGTGAAGAACCCGGATGGCACGCTGCCGGAACAAAACCTGTTTAAGCTACTCGATAGCGCGATTGCTGCGCTGAAAACGCCGGTGGCAGACGACGATGCCGCTCAGGCGACGGCCCAGGCAACCATTGATGAAACCAACCGCGGCCTGCGTAATTCACTGAACAACGTGCTGAGCGTGCAGGCAGAAGTGGGTACGCAGCTGAACGAACTTGATAAGCTCAACGCCCTGGGCGATGACCGTAAGCTGAGTCAGACTCAGCAGATGAGCGACCTGGTCAATGTGGACTGGAACGCCACCATTTCCAACTACACCATGCAGCAGGCAGCGCTTCAGGCGTCCTACAAAGCCTTTACCGATATGCAGGGCATGTCGCTGTTCCAGTTGAATAAATAGCCCGGTTTTGAACATGCCCTGAAAAAGCCATGTTCTCTGTGCCCGCGCCACTCACCCCGGCGCGGGCTTTTTTTTATCTGATTACGGGCGACAAAACGCTGCCAGGCGGCGCTGCGCTTACCTGACCTACGGGGGATTTGTAGGCCGGATTAGCGAAGCGCCATCCGGCATCAGGGATGTCTCAGGACATAAAAAAACCGCCCGAAGGCGGTTTAGTGAGGCTTTTGTCGCTTAGTCGTTTGACTGTGGGCGAGTAGGGCCGGCGGTTGCCGTGTGGGTGGCGCTGTGGCCACCGGCTGCGCCTTTACCTTCGAAGCCGAAGGCCGGGCGAACCCAGTCGCTGTGACGCGGTGCTTCCGGCACATATTCCGGTGCTGGTGCACGCGTCATCGGGGCGGTTGCGTGTTTGTTAGCGACCACGGCTGGTTGTTCAGCAACGGCAGCCTTGACCGGCGTTTCAACTGCCGGAGCTGGTGCGGCAACTGGCGCTGGCGCTTCTACCGCCGCTGGCTGAGCTGCAGCGATAACGCTTTCCACTTCTTCCACTGCGGCGGGCTCTGCCACGGCTGGTTTCGCTTCTTCCGCTACGGTTTCTGCGACAACAGCATCCACTTCAGCAATGATCTGCGGCGCTTCATCAACAGGCGCAGCAATCACTTCCGGATGCGTGGTTTCCACAACAGGTGCTGTTACTTCAGCTTCCACTGCCTGCGGTTCTGCCACTACAGCAGGTTCATCAGCTGCGACTGGTGCAGCTGCTTCAGCAACTGGCGCTGGCGCTTCGACCGGGGCAATTTCAATGACTGGCGCAACGGTTTCCTGTTCGCGAGTCTCTTCTGCCAGGTTCTCCTGAGCGCGAGCCACCGGATAGCTGATCCACACTTTACCGGAAGCCATTTCTGGCGATGCGCAGGCAACGGTCAGCGGCATGGCGGACTGGGTCGGGTAACGCTCATCGCGGTAGCGACGACGACGCTGGCCGCTCACGCGCAGGTGGCGCGGAGAACGACGGGAGCGACGCGGCATGCCTGCGGTATCACGACCTTCTGCGTTTTCGTCTTCAGCCTGTACGTCAACGACGGCTGGCAGATCGACTTTAGCAAGCTCAGTGCTGGTAGCCGGAACAGCTTCAAGCGGGGCTGCGGTTTCACCAACAGCTGCGGTTCTTTCCGCGGTTTCTGCGGCGGTTTCGATGCGGACTTTCTGCGCCAGGTTACGCTGCTTGCGACGCGGCATAGTCTGAACGCGTTCTTCCTGTTCGGTTTCCTGAACTGGCTGCTCGGCCTGAACTTTTACGTCCGGCTGTGCCTGACGCTTGTCATCATTACGACGACGGTTACGTTCACGGCGCGGCGGCTGCTCGTCGCGGGATTTCGCTTTATCTGCGTCTTCCACCACGTTCTGCTGGCGTGCTTCACGGGTTTCAGCGTTCTGCTGCGGCTTCTCACGACGGTTGCGGCGGTTGTCTTCGCGACCTTCGCTGTTCTCACCACGATTATCGCGGTCACCACGCTCGCCACGGTTATCGCGACGGTCGTTGCGATCACGGTCATTACGGTCGCGGCGGTTAGACTGACGAGAACGGCGACGATCCTGCTGGCGCTCTGGTTTCTCTTCTTTTTTAACCGGTTCAGGCTCAGCCACGGCTGGCGCTTCGCTGCTGAACATTGACTTCAGCGCACCGAGAATGCGGGAAACCAGACCCGGTGCAGCAGGGGCTACTGCTTTTGCTTCCGGTGCAGCGGCTTTCGCCACTTCAGCGACCGGTGCAGGAGGTGCATCCGGCATCACGAACGTTGCCAGAGCAGGCTGCTCAGGGCGTTTACGTTCAGCTGGTTCATCCTCAGACGGCATTGCCATCTCTTCTTCGTGCAGTTTCGGCAGCAGATAGCTCAGGGTCTGAGTCTCTTCGCCTTTACGAACGCGCAGCACGGAGTAGTGTGGGGTTTCCATCTGATCGTTTGGTACGACGATGCAGCGCACGCCACCCTGACGGGTTTCGATGGCGCTGATGGCCGCACGTTTTTCGTTCAGCAGGTAAGACGCTACCTGAACAGGAACGATCGCGTGGACTTCCTGGGTGTTCTCTTTCAGCGCTTCTTCTTCAATCAGACGCAGAATAGACAGCGCCAGAGATTCGTTATCACGGATGGTGCCGGTGCCGCTACAGCGTGGGCAAACGTGATGGCTGGACTCACCGAGCGACGGGCTCAGGCGCTGACGGGACATCTCCAGCAGGCCGAAGCGAGAGATGTGGCTGATCTGAATGCGCGCACGATCCTGACGGACGGCTTCACGCAGACGGTTTTCCACCGCACGCTGGTGACGAACTGGCGTCATGTCGATAAAGTCGATAACGATCAGGCCGCCGAGGTCACGCAGACGCAGCTGGCGAGCGATTTCATCGGCTGCTTCCAGGTTGGTGTTGAAAGCGGTTTCTTCGATGTCGCCACCGCGGGTTGCACGCGCGGAGTTAATGTCGATAGCGGTCAGCGCTTCGGTACTGTCGATAACGATAGAACCACCGGACGGCAGACGCACTTCGCGCTGGAACGCAGATTCAATCTGCGACTCGATTTGATAGTGGCTGAACAGCGGGATTTCACCGGTGTAGAGCTTAATTTTGCTGCTGAAATCCGGACGACCGAGCGCGGCGATGTGCTGGCGAGCCAGCTCAAGCACTTTCGGGTTATCAATGAGGATTTCGCCGATGTCCTGACGCAGGTAGTCACGGAAAGCACGCACGATAACGTTACTTTCCTGGTGAATCAGGAACGGAGCAGGACGGCTTTCGGAGGCTTTCTGGATGGCTTCCCAGTGCTTCAGGCGGAAGCTGAGATCCCACTGCAGCGCTTCGGCAGATTTGCCGACGCCTGCGGTGCGCACGATCAGGCCCATGCCGTCCGGCAGCTGCAGGCTGGAAAGGGCTTCTTTCAGTTCGGTACGATCGTCACCTTCGATGCGACGGGAAATACCACCGGCGCGTGGGTTGTTCGGCATCAGTACCAGATAGCTGCCCGCAAGGCTGATAAAGGTAGTCAGCGCTGCGCCTTTGTTGCCACGCTCTTCTTTATCGATCTGCACAATGACTTCCTGGCCTTCACGCAGCACATCTTTGATGTTCGGGCGGCCATGAGCATTGTAGTTAGCAGGGAAGTATTCGCGGGCGATTTCTTTGAGGGGGAGGAAACCGTGACGCTCGGCACCGTAGTCAACGAATGCGGCTTCAAGGCTGGGTTCAATACGGGTAATTTTGCCTTTGTAGATGTTCGCTTTTTTCTGTTCGTGTCCTGGGCTTTCGATATCCAGATCGTACAGACGCTGCCCATCAACGAGGGCGACACGCAACTCTTCTTGCTGAGTGGCGTTGATTAACATTCTTTTCATCGTAACTTACTCATTATTCTTGCATTGACGACTAAGCTACGGGCAGAGTTTTCCTTGCCGGGGGTAAACCGATGGCCTCGTGACTGTTCACGTCGCCAACCTCACGGTTGTCGCTCGCTTAAGAGGCGCAAAGTGTCGGTAGCCTGTGTTTCAAACGGAAACACAGCGCAATTATTCAGGGGAACAGCCTGGGAAAATTCTCCAGAGAAGGTTCCTTCTATACTCATAGTCTTTCAAGTTGCAGGTGCGTTGGCTTCACCTGCTTACCCCAGCCATCTACTGGAGTAGCGCCTGGAGATCCCAGGTTTGCCGCCTTCCTGCAGCTTGAAATAGAGAGTATCAACCGGTAAGGACTGCAACCCGCAGCCCGCTAACTGTCTGAAAGATAAATACGTCTTACGCCATTGCTGCATAAAAAATCGTTCAGACAAAATGGGTCATTCCGTTTACTGCTTGTACTTACAAGGACTCAGCACGGAAAACGGCATCATTATTCCCTGCTAACCTTGTTATAGCAAGATGACTTTTACCATTTATCACCCAGTTACTCACAGTTTTTTCACTTCCCGGAACCGATTGCTCTAATAAGCAGCAATCCAGTCAGTGCATCAAAAAATGAGTACCGCAACGAAGTTAATATAAGCACAGAAAAAGGAGTGGCGCGAATGCCTGTGCCTCTTTAGAATCGCCCCCCATGAAAACTGAGACACCGACCGTAAAAATGGTTGCCATCGCCGACGATGAGGCGGGGCAACGAATTGACAACTTTTTGCGCACCCAGCTGAAGGGCGTGCCAAAAAGCATGATTTATCGCATCCTGCGTAAAGGTGAAGTGCGCGTAAATAAAAAGCGCGTGAAGCCGGAATATAAGCTGGAAGCGGGCGATGAAGTGCGTATCCCGCCGGTGCGCGTAGCCGAACGTGAAGAGGACGCGGTATCGCCGCATCTGCAAAAAGTTGCCGCACTGAGCGACGTTATCCTTTATGAAGATGACCATATTCTGGTGCTGAATAAGCCATCAGGCACGGCGGTGCATGGCGGCAGCGGCTTGAGCTTCGGCGTGATTGAAGGGCTGCGTGCGCTGCGCCCTGAAGCGCGGTTCCTTGAACTGGTACATCGTCTTGACCGCGATACATCAGGCGTGCTGCTGGTTGCGAAGAAACGTTCTGCGCTTCGCTCATTACACGAGCAGCTGCGTGAGAAAGGTATGCAGAAAGATTATCTGGCGCTGGTTCGCGGCCAGTGGCAGTCGCATACGAAAGTGGTGCAGGCACCATTACTGAAAAACATTCTGCAAAGCGGCGAGCGCATCGTGCGCGTCAGCCAGGAAGGAAAACCTTCGGAAACCCGTTTTAAGGTTGAAGAGCGATTTGAGTTTGCGACGCTGGTTCGCTGTAGCCCGGTAACCGGACGAACCCACCAGATCCGCGTTCATACGCTTCACGCCGGTCATCCGATTGCGTTTGACGACAGATATGGCGACCGGGAGTTTGATAAGCAACTGGCAGGCACAGGATTAAACCGCCTGTTCCTGCACGCCGCCGCGCTGAAGTTTACGCATCCTGGAACAGGTGAAACGCTGCGTATTGAAGCGCCAATGGACAATGGGCTCAAGCACTGTCTGAAGGTGTTACGAAGCCAGAAGTGATACCCCAGCGCCCCGAAAGGGGCGTTCTGCTATTTGTCGGTCGGGTGAGCGCAGTCCCCCGACGTTGTTCAGTCAACGTAATAGCGGATTAAACTGCTCATTACGCAGCATTTTGCATAAGGCAATCAGCGGCAACCCTATCAGCGTGTTCGGATCGCGCCCATCCAGACGCTCGAACAGAGAAATACCTAACCCTTCACTCTTAAAGCTGCCGGCACAGTTCAGCGGCTGCTCTTTCTGGATGTAATGATGAATCTCAGCGTCGCTCAGATGACGAAAGTGAACGTCAAACGGCTCGCATTCGGTTTGCAGGTGACCGTTAGCGCTGTTATAGAGCGCCAGTCCTGTATAGAAGGTCACGACGTGTCCACTGGCCTCACGCAGCTGGCTACGCGCCTTTTCTTCGGTGTGCGGTTTACCGGCAATTTTCCCACCCAGCACGCAGACCTGATCGGATCCAATAATAAGATGATCGGGGAAGCGTTTTGCCAGCGCCATCGCTTTGGCCTGGGCCAGTCTTAATACGAGCTGACGCGGAGATTCGCCGGGCAGGGCAAGCTCATCAACTTCAGGAGCGGCGCACTGGAAGGGGACCTCGAGCTTTTTCAGCAGTTCGCGGCGATAAGGTGAGGTGGAGGCTAGAATAAGCTGCGGCATAATTTTTTAACCAGGATCTGGTGATTCGGATTGCGACATTTTAAACTACAGGCCGCAATGTGTGCGAATAATTGGCAAAAGGCTCCCGCGGGTGCCTTTTTCTTTGACTCTATGACGTTACAAAGTTAATATGCGCGCCCTATGCAAAAGGTAAAATTACCCCTGACTCTTGATCCGGTTCGCACCGCTCAAAAACGCCTCGACTACGAGGGTGTTTACACCCCGGAGCAGGTGGAGCGTCTTGCCGAGTCTGTAGTCAGTGTGGACAGTGATGTGGAATGCGACATGACGTTCGCCATCGACAACCAGCGTCTCGCCGTTATTAAGGGCGATGCAAAGGTGGCGGTGACTCTCGAATGCCAGCGCTGCGGGAAACCGTTCCCCCTTGCCGTTCACACAACGTATTGTTTCAGCCCGGTCAAAAATGATGAGCAGGCTGAAGCACTCCCGGAAGCGTATGAACCGATTCAGGTTAACGAATACGGTGAAATCGATCTGCGGGCTTTAGTCGAGGATGAAATTATCCTCTCTTTGCCTGTGGTTCCGGTGCATGATTCTGAACACTGTGAAGTGTCCGACGCGGACATGGTCTTTGGCGAACTGCCTGAAGAGGCACAAAAACCAAACCCATTTGCCGTATTAGCCAGCTTAAAGCGTAAGTAATTGAGGAGTAAGGTCCATGGCCGTACAACAGAATAAACCAACTCGTTCCAAACGTGGCATGCGTCGTTCCCATGACGCTCTGACTGCAGTTACCAGCCTGTCTGTAGACAAGACTTCTGGTGAGAAACACCTGCGTCACCACATCACTGCCGACGGTTTCTACCGCGGTCGCAAGGTTATCGCTAAGTAATCACGCGCAAGCGTGATGAAGCTTAGTGAGGATTTCCCCGCGCAAGCGGGGGATACACCGAACCAGGCGGCGACGAAACCTTGACACGTCTGACCTTAGCGTTGGATGTCATGGGGGGCGATTTTGGCCCTTCCGTGACGGTGCCTGCAGCCTTGCAGGCACTGCACGCTAACCCACAGCTCTCGCTTCTTCTCGTCGGTGACCCCGACACCATAACGCCATTACTTGCCAAAGCTGACTTCGAACAACGTTCACGTCTGCAGATTATCCCTGCCCAGTCAGTTATTGCCAGTGATGTCCGCCCGGCTCAGGCGATTCGCAACAGCCGGGGAAGCTCGATGCGTATTGCGCTTGAGTTGGTGAAAGAAGGAAGGGCCCAGGCCTGCGTCAGTGCCGGCAATACCGGTGCGCTGATGGGGCTGGCAAAATTACTGCTTAAACCTATTGAAGGGATTGAGCGCCCGGCGCTGGTGACGATTTTACCGCATCAGCAAAAAGGCAAAACGGTGGTGCTGGATTTAGGTGCCAACGTCGATTGCGACAGTACCATGCTGGTGCAGTTTGCGGTGATGGGCGCCGTGATGGCCGAAGAAGTGGCTGGCATCTCGAAACCGCGCGTTGCGCTACTGAACATTGGCGAAGAAGAGACCAAGGGGCTCGACAGCATTCGCGATGCCTCTGCGATGCTGAAAAATGTCGAATCCCTCAACTATATTGGTTATCTCGAAGCCAACGAATTATTAACCGGCAAAACTGATGTGCTGGTTTGTGACGGTTTTACGGGAAACGTCACATTAAAAACGATGGAAGGCGTTGTCAGAATGTTTCTTTCCCTGCTGAAATCTCAGGGCGAGGGGAAAAAACGACCGTGGTGGCTGAAAATTTTGAAGCATTGGTTACAAAAAAGCCTCTCAAGGCGATTCAGTCACCTCAACCCCGACCAGTATAATGGCGCCTGTCTGTTAGGATTGCGCGGCACGGTGATTAAGAGTCATGGTGCAGCCAATCAGCGCGCGTTTAGCGTGGCGATTGAACAGGCAGTGCAGGCGGTGCAGCGTGAGGTCCCACAGCGGATCGCCGCTCGCCTCGAATCTGTATTACCACCAAAAGACTGAGCGTACATGTATACGAAGATTGTAGGTACCGGCAGCTATCTGCCTGAACAAGTGCGTACGAACGCCGATCTGGAAAAAATGGTGGATACGTCTGACGAGTGGATTGTCACCCGCACAGGTATCCGTGAGCGTCGTATCGCCGCGCCAGATGAAACTGTCTCAACCATGGGCTATGAAGCCGCTAAGCGCGCGCTGGACATGGCGGGTATCGATGCTGAACAGATTGGCCTGATTATAGTGGCAACCACATCTGCGACCCATGCTTTCCCAAGTGCCGCATGCCAAATCCAGTCCATGCTGGGGATTAAGGGTTGCCCGGCGTTTGACGTTGCGGCCGCCTGCGCAGGCTTTACCTACGCGCTGAGCATTGCCGATCAGTATGTGAAGTCTGGTGCCGTGAAGCACGCGCTGGTTATCGGTGCCGACGTGCTGGCTCGCACCTGCGATCCAACCGATCGCGGCACGATCATTATTTTTGGCGATGGCGCAGGAGCCGTCGTACTCAGTGCTTCAGAAGAGCCAGGGATCATCTCCACGCACCTGCATGCGGATGGTAACTACGGCGAGCTGCTGACGCTGCCGAACGCAGACCGCGTTCATCCGGAAAACTCGATTCACCTGACCATGGCAGGGAATGAAGTCTTCAAGGTCGCGGTGAAAGAGCTGGCTAACATCGTTGAAGAGACGTTGGCGGCTAATCATCTTGAGCGTACTGCCCTCGACTGGCTGGTGCCGCATCAGGCTAACCTGCGCATCATCAGCGCGACGGCGAAAAAGCTGGGCATGCCGATGGAGAACGTGGTTGTCACGCTCGATCGTCATGGCAACACTTCCGCTGCATCCGTGCCGTGCGCGTTTGATGAAGCCGTACGCGATGGCCGCATTAAGCGCGGTCAGCTTGTGCTGCTCGAAGCCTTCGGCGGTGGTTTCACCTGGGGCTCTGCACTGGTTCGTTTCTAATTAAGGATTATAAGATGACGCAATTTGCATTTGTGTTTCCGGGACAGGGGTCTCAGACCGTTGGCATGTTAGCCGATATGGCTGCGAGCTATCCGGTTATCGAAGAAACCTTCGCAGAAGCCTCTGCGGCGCTCGGCTATGACCTGTGGGCATTGACCCAGCAGGGCCCGGCAGAAGAACTGAACAAAACCTGGCAGACTCAGCCTGCGCTGCTGACTGCCTCCGTCGCACTGTATCGTGTCTGGCAGCAGCAGGGCGGTAAAGCGCCTGCGCTGATGGCTGGTCACAGCCTTGGTGAATACTCAGCGCTGGTTTGTGCTGGCGTGATTGCCTTCGCTGATGCGGTGAAGCTGGTCGAACTTCGTGGAAAATTCATGCAGGAAGCCGTGCCTGAAGGTACGGGTGGCATGTCTGCGATCATCGGTCTGGACGATGCAGCTATCGCCAAAGCATGCGAAGAGTCTGCTGAAGGGCAGGTGGTTTCCCCGGTAAACTTCAACTCTCCAGGCCAGGTGGTTATCGCCGGGCACAAAGAAGCCGTTGAGCGTGCTGGTGCCGCCTGTAAAGCTTCGGGCGCTAAGCGTGCGCTGCCTCTGCCGGTGAGCGTTCCTTCACACTGTGCGCTAATGAAGCCTGCCGCTGAGAAGCTGGCTGTTGAACTCGCAAAAATCACCTTTAATGCACCGCAGATCCCGGTTATCAATAACGTGGATGTGAAGTGTGAAGCGGCCGCAGACGCGATTCGTGATGCGCTGGTTCGCCAGCTCTACAGCCCGGTACAGTGGACCAAAACCGTTGAGTTTATGGCTACCCAGGGCGTTGAACACCTGTATGAAGTGGGCCCGGGTAAAGTCCTCACCGGGCTGACAAAACGTATTGTTGACACCCTGACTGCCTCGGCCATTAACGAGCCGGCGGCGATGTCAGCGGCGCTTGAGCAATAAGAAGAGGAAAAGCAAAACCATGAGTTTTGAAGGAAAAGTTGCGCTGGTTACCGGTGCAAGCCGCGGCATTGGCCGTGCTATCGCTGAAACGCTCGTTGCCCGTGGCGCGAAAGTTGTCGGAACCGCTACCAGCGAAAATGGTGCTCAGGCCATCAGCGATTATCTGGGTGCAAACGGTAAAGGTCTGATGTTGAATGTGACCGATCCGGCATCTATCGAATCTGTTCTGGAAAATATTCGCGCAGAGTTTGGCGAAGTGGATATTCTGGTCAATAATGCCGGAATCACTCGCGATAACCTGTTAATGCGAATGAAAGATGATGAGTGGAACGACATTCTCGAAACCAACCTGTCATCAGTTTTCCGTCTGTCAAAAGCGGTAATGCGAGCTATGATGAAAAAGCGTCATGGTCGTATTATCACTATCGGTTCTGTGGTTGGTACCATGGGAAATGCTGGTCAGGCCAACTACGCTGCGGCGAAAGCGGGCTTGATCGGTTTCAGTAAATCGCTGGCGCGTGAAGTTGCGTCCCGCGGTATTACGGTGAACGTTGTTGCTCCGGGCTTCATTGAAACGGACATGACGCGTGCGCTGTCAGACGATCAGCGTGCGGGTATTCTGGCGCAAGTTCCAGCGGGTCGCCTTGGCGATGCAAAAGAAATCGCCAGTGCGGTTGCATTCTTAGCGTCTGATGAAGCAGGTTACATCTCTGGTGAAACTCTGCACGTCAACGGCGGGATGTACATGGTCTGACCGTAGTTTGCACAAAATGCTCAGGAACCGCGCACTCTGTGCGATTCTGAGCAGCAATATGTGCAAAATGATTTGCGTTATGAGGGCAAACACCCGCAAAATAGCGTAAAATCGTGGTAAGACCTGCCGGGATTTAGTTGCAAATTTTTCAACATTTTATACACTACGAAAACCATCGCGAAAGCGAGTTTTGATAGGAAATTTAAGAGTATGAGCACTATCGAAGAACGCGTTAAGAAAATTATCGGCGAACAGCTGGGCGTTAAGCAGGAAGAAGTTGTTAACTCCGCATCTTTCGTTGAAGACCTGGGCGCTGATTCTCTTGACACCGTTGAGCTGGTAATGGCTCTGGAAGAAGAGTTTGATACTGAGATTCCGGACGAAGAAGCTGAGAAAATCACCACCGTTCAGGCTGCCATTGATTACATCAACGGCCACCAGGCGTAAGTGAACATCTCCAGGCGGTCACTCGACCGCCTGAGTTTTATCTGTTGCCCCTTTTTTTCTCTTTTTTATCATCCCTCCCTGGAGGACAAGCGTGTCTAAGCGTCGTGTAGTTGTGACCGGACTTGGCATGTTGTCTCCTGTCGGCAATACCGTAGAGTCCACCTGGAAATCTCTTCTTGCCGGTCAGAGCGGCATCAGCCTAATCGACCATTTCGATACTAGCGCCTATGCAACCAAATTTGCTGGCTTAGTAAAGGATTTTAACTGTGAAGAATTTATCTCGCGTAAAGATCAGCGCAAGATGGATGCCTTCATTCAATATGGAATTGTCGCTGGCATTCAGGCCATGCAGGATTCTGGCTTTGAAGTGACGGAAGAGAACGCCTCACGTATCGGTGCCGCAATCGGCTCGGGTATCGGCGGTCTTGGCTTAATCGAAGAAAACCACAGTTCGCTGGTTAACGGCGGTCCACGTAAGATTAGCCCCTTCTTCGTCCCGTCCACGATTGTTAACATGGTGGCCGGTCACCTGACCATCATGTTTGGTTTACGTGGCCCTAGCATTTCTATTGCCACGGCGTGTACCTCCGGTGTGCATAACATCGGCCATGCGGCACGCATGATTGCCTACGGCGACGCAGATGCGATGCTGGCTGGCGGTGCTGAAAAAGCCAGCACCCCGCTCGGCGTGGGTGGCTTTGGTGCGGCGCGCGCGCTGTCAACCCGTAACGATAATCCTCAGGCGGCGAGCCGGCCGTGGGATAAAGACCGTGATGGGTTCGTACTGGGCGACGGGGCAGGTATCCTGATGCTCGAAGAGTATGAGCACGCGAAAAAGCGCGGCGCGAAAATCTATGCTGAACTCGTTGGTTTTGGCATGAGCAGCGATGCCTATCACATGACGTCACCGCCGGAAAATGGCGCAGGTGCAGCGCAGGCGATGGTGAATGCCATTCGTGATGCGGGCATTGAGCCTGGCCAGATTGGCTACGTGAACGCCCACGGTACATCCACCCCTGCGGGTGACATTGCTGAAGCACAGGCCGTTAAATCTGTGTTTGGTGATGTAGCCAGCCGCGTAATGGTCAGCTCCACCAAATCCATGACCGGCCACCTGCTGGGTGCTGCGGGTGCGGTTGAGTCGATCTACTCGATTCTGGCCCTGCGCGACCAGGCCGTTCCGCCTACCATCAACCTGGATAACCAGGAAGAGGGGATTGACCTCGACTTCGTTCCTCACGAAGCGCGCCAGGTCAGCGGCATGGAGTACACCCTGTGTAACTCCTTCGGCTTTGGCGGCACCAACGGATCGCTGATCTTCAAAAAGGTCTGATGATTCGCCCTGATGATAAAGGCCTGCCATGCAGGCCTTTTCTTTGCGTTTTTTCCGCTTGAGATCCCGTGTTCCCCCTGCCAGACTTACGGGCCACTGATAAGGAGCTGCGATGGTCTTGATTAATGGTGTGGAACAGGATTCACTTGCCGCGAGTGACCGCGGCGTCCAGTTTGGTGATGGCTGTTTTACCACGGTCCGCATCTCGCGTGGCGTTCCCGAGTTTTTAGAGCAACACCTGCAAAGGTTGCAGAATACCTGCCGCGCACTCCTGATCCCTTTTTCTGAGTGGCCCACGCTCAGCCAGGAAATGCGCGCGCTTGCGCAGACACAGCAGGATGGCGTGCTGAAAGTCATTATCACCCGTGGAAAAGGGGGCCGGGGCTACAGCCCTTCGGCGTGTTATTCCCCAACGCGTATTCTTAGCCTCTCTCCCGCACCGGCACATTATCCCCAGTGGCGGCAGCAAGGTATTACGCTTGCGCTAAGCCCGGTCAGACTCGGGCGTAACCCGATGCTGGCTGGCCTCAAGCATCTCAACCGCCTGGAGCAGGTGCTGATTCGCGCGCAACTTGAGCAGACGCAGGCCGATGAGGCTCTGGTGCTTGACAGCGAAGGCTGGGTTACGGAATGCTGTGCGGCTAATTTATTCTGGCGAGCCGGGAATACCGTATTTACTCCTCGCATGGAGCACGCTGGCGTTAACGGTATCATGCGGCAGCATTGTCTCTCCGTACTGGCACAAAGTCGTTTTCACGTTGTCGAAGTCAGTGCCCGGGAGGATGCCGTTCGTCAGGCTGATGAAGTGCTGATCTGCAATGCGCTGATGCCCGTTGTGCCCGTAAACCAGTTTGCTGAGGCTCGCTATCTGTCGCGCGAGCTGTTTGAATTTTTGGCCCCCCTTTGTGAGCAGTCGAAGAAGTCATGAAGAAAATGTTTCGGTTTGTCCTCCTGCTGTTGGTTGCGTTTGTCCTTGCCGCTGGCGTCGGAATGTGGAAAGTTCGTGAGTTTGCGACAAGCAAAATTCTGATTAAAGAAGACACTATTTTTACCCTCAAGGCCGGTACTGGTCGTATGGCGTTGGGGGATTCCCTTTATGTGGAAAAAATCATTAATCGTCCGCGCGTATTTCAGTGGTTGCTTCGCGTTGAGCCAGAGCTCTCTCACTTTAAAGCCGGTACTTATCGCCTGACGCCAGGGATGAGCGTGCGCGATATGCTGCAGCTTCTGGCCAGCGGAAAAGAGGCTCAGTTCCCGTTGCGCTTTATCGAAGGAATGCGCGTCAGCGATTACCTTAAACAGCTGCGAGAAGCGCCTTACGTCAGGCACACGCTGAAAGACGACAGCTATGCCACCGTTGCCGAAGCGCTGAAGCTGGAGCATGCCGACTGGGTGGAAGGCTGGTTCTGGCCAGATACCTGGATGTACACGGCCAACACCACGGATATCCAGATCCTCAAGCGCGCGCATCAGAAAATGGTGAAGGCAGTTGATGAGGCCTGGGAAGGACGGACGGACAACCTGCCGTATCAGGATAAAAACCAGCTGATGACCATGGCTTCGATCGTCGAAAAAGAGACTGCCGTTGCCGCTGAGCGCGACAAAGTCGCGTCTGTGTTCATCAACCGCCTGCGTATCGGCATGCGTCTGCAAACCGACCCGACCGTGATCTACGGCATGGGTGAAAGCTATAATGGCAAACTGAACCGCAAGGATCTCGAGACGCCAACGGCGTACAATACCTACGTCATTGCCGGAATGCCGCCAGGTCCGATTGCCACGCCGGGTGAGGCCTCATTGAATGCTGCCGCGCATCCGGCAAAAACGCCGTATCTCTATTTTGTGGCCGACGGCAAAGGCGGGCACACTTTTAATACCAATCTCGCGAGCCATAACCGCTCGGTGCAGGATTACCTGAAAGTACTTAAGGAAAAAAATGCGCAGTAAATATATCGTCATCGAAGGCCTGGAAGGCGCAGGGAAAACCACCGCGCGTAATCTGGTAGTGGAAACCCTCGAGCAGATGGGCATCCGTGAGCTGGTGTTCACCCGCGAACCTGGTGGCACCGTGCTGGCGGAAAAACTGCGTAGCCTGGTGCTGGATATCAAATCCGTCGGCGATGAAGTCATTACTGATAAAGCGGAAGTGCTGATGTTCTATGCCGCTCGTGTACAGCTTGTTGAAACAGTCATTAAACCGGCGCTGGCTGAAGGCAAATGGGTGATTGGCGATCGCCACGATCTCTCAACGCAGGCGTATCAGGGCGGCGGACGTGGTATCGATCAGCACTTGCTCACCACGCTGCGTGATGCGGTACTCGGTGATTTCCGCCCGGACCTTACGCTCTACCTCGACGTTACGCCGGAAGTGGGTCTAAAGCGTGCCCGAGCTCGCGGCGATCTCGATCGTATTGAGCAGGAATCCTTCAACTTCTTCCATCGCACCCGCGCCCGTTATCTGGAGCTGGCTGCGCAGGATCCGACTATTCGTACCATTGACGCGACGCAGCCGCTTGAAACAGTGATGCAGGATATTCGCAGCATGCTGGCCGCCTGGGTTGAGGAGCAGGGCGCATGAAATGGTATCCGTGGCTGCGCCCGCCGTTTGAACAGCTGGTCACCCGCTACCAGTCCGGTCGTGGTCACCACGCGCTGTTAGTGCAGGCGTTGCCCGGCCTGGGTGCGGAGGCGCTGGTCTATGCGCTGGTGCGCTTCCAGATGTGCCACACACCGGAAGGCCAAAAAAGCTGCGGGAAATGTCACAGCTGCCAGCTAATGCAGGCGGGCACGCATCCCGACTACTATCAGCTTGAGCCTGAAAAAGGTAAGAGTACGCTTGGCATCGACGCGGTACGTGACGTTACCGAAAAATTGTATGAGCGTGCCCGGCTTGGTGGGGCGAAGGTCGTTTGGTTGAGCGATGCGGCCTTGCTGACAGAGGCCGCAGCGAATGCTCTGCTGAAAACCCTGGAAGAACCGCCGGAAAACACCTGGTTCTTCCTGCAATGTGAAGAGCCCGCCCGGCTGCTTGCCACCTTGCGTAGCCGCTGTCGCCATTTCCATCTCGCCCCGCCGGCTGAAAATTACGGTCTGGCCTGGCTCGGTCGGGAAGTGACAATGTCACAAGAGAGCCTGCTGACGGCCTTACGCTTAACCGCAGGTGCGCCTGCAGCCGCGCTCGAACTGCTTGAGGAAAAACATTCTGCTGCCCGTCAGCAGCTCTGCGCTGCGCTGGATGGCGCGCTGCAAAGCGGTGACTGGCTTTCGCTGCTGCCGGTGCTTAATAACGACAACGTAGCGGAGCGGCTTTACTGGCTGACTTCGCTGCTGCTGGATGCGCAAAAAATGCAGCAGGGCATTACATTGTTAACCAATGTGGATGCCGGGCCGCTGATTCAGCGAGTGGCGGGTCAGGTTTCCGCAGCGCGCTTGCAGGCAATGGCCCGCGACGCCTGCGAGTGTCGGGAGCAGCTCCAGAGCGTTACCGGACTCAACCGGGAGCTCATGCTCAACGATCGCCTGCTGCGCTGGGAACACTGGCTCCATGCTACGAGCCCGCTGCCGACGCCATTCCATTAAACATCACCTGTATAAAGACAATATTAAGAGAGACATCATGTTCTTAGTCGACTCGCACTGCCATCTCGATGGCCTCGATTATCAGTCCCTGCACAAAGACGTGGACGACGTGCTGGCGAAAGCCGCGGCGCGCGACGTGAAGTTCTGTCTGGCGGTTGCAACCACTTTGCCGGGATACCGCGGGATGCGCGATCTGGTCGGTACGCGGAACAACGTTGTGTTTTCCTGCGGCGTTCACCCGCTGAACCAGGATGAAAGCTATGATGTTGCAGACCTTCGCCGGATGGCGGCGGAAGAGGGCGTAGTCGCGTTGGGGGAAACGGGCCTCGATTATTATTACACGCCGGAAACTAAACTCCGTCAGCAGGAGTCTTTCGCGCATCATATCCGTATTGGTCGTGAGCTGAACAAACCGGTCATCGTTCATACGCGGGATGCACGGGAAGACACGCTGGCGATCCTGCGCGATGAAAAAGTGACGGATTGCGGAGGCGTACTACACTGTTTCACAGAGGACAAAGAGACGGCGGGCAAGCTGCTCGATCTGGGCTTCTATATCTCGTTTTCCGGCATCGTGACGTTCCGCAATGCTGAGCAACTGCGCGATGCGGCACGTTATGTGCCTCTCGACAGGATTCTGGTGGAAACGGATTCACCGTACCTGGCACCGGTACCGCACCGTGGGAAAGAGAACCAGCCGGCGATGACTCGCGATGTTGCAGAGTACATGGCCGTGCTGAAAGGGGTGTCGCTTGAGCAACTGGCGCAACAGACCACCGAAAACTTCGCCGCGCTCTTCCAGATCGACCCCGCCCGCCTGCAATCTGCCTGATTCGTCAGCTTATTTTAAAGCTCGTAATTAATATTTAAAGCGAGTAAAGTTCACCGCCTCAAAAAGGGCGGTGTACGTCCCGTTTGTAACGCTCAGAAACAACTTTTGTAAAATAGTGCAAGGATTTCTGCGATTGCTGGCTGAAACGTGATGGCTGTCAAACAAAAATAATCCGAATTATTTTACTCTGCGTAATAAATAAAAGGACACTCAGATGTCCTGTACACGGCGAAGTTCTCCCCCTTCGCCAATGCGTGAAAGCGTGAAAAAGCACAAATACTCAGGAGCACTCTCAATTATGTTCAAGAATGCATTTGCTAACCTGCAGAAGGTCGGTAAATCGCTGATGCTGCCAGTATCCGTTCTTCCTATCGCAGGTATCCTGCTGGGCGTCGGTTCTGCAAACTTCAGCTGGCTGCCAGCCGTCGTTTCCCATGTTATGGCGGAAGCGGGCGGTTCTGTCTTCGCCAACATGCCGCTTATCTTCGCTATCGGTGTGGCGCTGGGCTTTACCAATAACGACGGCGTATCTGCGCTGGCATCGGTTGTTGCTTATGGCATCATGGTGAAAACCATGGCCGTGGTTGCACCGCTGGTTCTGCATTTACCTGCAGAAGAGATCGCAGCGAAACACCTGGCCGATACTGGTGTTCTCGGCGGTATCATCGCTGGTGCTATTGCTGCCTACATGTTCAACCGTTTCTACCGCATCAAGCTGCCAGAGTACCTGGGCTTCTTTGCGGGCAAACGCTTTGTTCCGATTATCTCCGGCCTGACGGCTATCTTCCTGGGTGTTGTTCTGTCCTTCATCTGGCCACCAATTGGTACGGCTATTCAGGAATTCTCTCAGTGGGCTGCGTACCAGAACCCGGTTGTTGCGTTCGGTATCTATGGCTTCATTGAGCGTTGCCTGGTGCCATTCGGTCTGCACCATATCTGGAACGTTCCATTCCAGATGCAGATTGGTGAATACACCAACGCCGCAGGCCAGGTGTTCCACGGTGACATCCCACGCTACATGGCTGGTGACCCGACTGCAGGTAAACTGTCTGGCGGCTTCCTGTTCAAAATGTACGGTCTGCCTGCTGCCGCTATCGCTATCTGGCACTCTGCTAAACCAGAGAACCGCGCGAAAGTGGGCGGGATCATGATCTCCGCTGCGCTGACCTCATTCCTGACCGGTATCACCGAGCCAATCGAATTCTCCTTCATGTTCGTGGCTCCGATCCTGTACATCATTCACGCGATTCTGGCGGGTCTGGCGTTCCCAATCTGTATCCTGCTGGGTATGCGTGACGGTACGTCCTTCTCCCACGGTCTGATCGACTTCATCGTTCTGTCTGGCAACAGCAGCAAGCTGTGGCTGTTCCCGATCGTTGGTCTGTGCTATGCAGCGGTGTATTACACCGTGTTCCGCGTGCTGATTAAAGCGCTGGATCTGAAGACCCCGGGTCGTGAAGATGCAACCGAAGAGTCCAAAGCAGGCGCAGCCGGCGGTGAAATGGCCCCAGCTCTGATTGCGGCATTCGGCGGCAAAGAAAACATCACTAACCTCGACGCGTGTATCACTCGTCTGCGTGTCAGCGTTGCCGACGTGGCAAAAGTTGACCAGGCTGGCCTGAAGAAACTGGGCGCGGCAGGTGTGGTTGTTGCAGGTTCCGGCGTTCAGGCTATTTTCGGCACCAAGTCCGATAACCTGAAAACCGAAATGGATGATTACATCCGCAACAACTAAGGTGTGATTTGGGGAGAAAAGAAAAGGCAGCCATCAGGCTGCCTTTTTTACGAGGTAAACTGCAAAACCTTCTCTTCAGAGAAGGTTTTTAGTGTTTGCACCCTCTCCACGTGGGAGAGGGACGGGGTGAGGGCATCAGACCGCTCGGAGCTGGTGTAAATCTCAGAAGTCGTAGCTGGCAGATACCGAGAAGTTCAGCGGTGCGCCATACACGAGATAGGACCCAACGTAGTCGTAGTACTCTTTGTCGAACAGGTTATTGACGTTAGCCTGCAGGGCAAAGTTTTTCGTCACCTGATAGCGGCTAAAGAGGTTAACCAGGCCGTAGCTGCCCTGATCGATGTAGTCACGGCCGTTTGGCCCGCCGTCGACCTTCGCCCAGGTTTTGTTCTGCCAGTTCATACCACCGCCGACAGAGAGCTCAGGCAGCATCGGCAGCTGGTAGCGGGTGAACAATTTGAACGTCGTGCGTGGCTGATCGGAGCTGACCGCATTACCTTCTTTGTCTTCCGCCACGTAGCGGGTCGCGCCAAAGGTGAGCTGCCAGTTGTCCGTCAGCGCGCCGTTCAGTTCAAACTCCACCCCTTTACTTACCACGCCATCGAGCGATTCATAGATGGATTCACCGCTGGGCAAATAGGTGTAAGTATTGTTCGCCACGTGATCCTGCTCGATACGGAACACCGCCAGCGAGGTTGTCAGACGAGTGTTGAACCAGTCGGCTTTAACCCCAGCTTCGTAGCTTTTACCGGTGGTCGGATCGAGATAGCGTCCGTTGGCGTCGCGTTTGTCCTGCGGCTGGAAGATATTGGTATAGCTGGCATACGCTGACCAGTCCTCGTTGATGTCATAGACCAGGCCTGCATACGGCGTTACGTCATCTTTGGTGCTTTCCAGACGGGTATCCGGTGCGCCAGCCGGATTGTACTTGATGTTGTAGTTGGTATAGCGAGCACCCAGGATCAGGTGCAGCGGATCGAGCAGCGAGAAGCGCGCGGAGGTATACGCCGAAGACTGGTTGATATCATCTTTGCTGTAGAGCTTCCACGCAGTCCACTGCGGATCGGCAATATTACTGTTCCAGTTTTTGAAGCTGCCGATATCGACCATGCCATAGAGGGCGTCGGGCATTGAGTTGTCGTAATGGTTACGCTGGTGGCTGAGGCTGCCGCCGACCATCATTTCATGCTGGCGACCAAACAGCTCGAAGCCGCCGCGTAGGAAGGCATCCACCGCATCCTGTTTACGTTCGCCGCGGTTCCAGCCGCCGTAGCCCACCATTCCGCCGCCGGTGTCTTTGTCCGGGTAGCCGGACATGTACATCAGTTTGGTATCGAAATTAGTTTCAGCGTGCATGCCGTTAACGTGCGCTTCCCAGCCGTTGTCGAAGCGCTGGGTGAAGTTGGCAAAGACTTTGGTGCTGTCTTTGTCGGAGTATGCCCAGTCCGGTGCCACGGTGTCGCTTCGGTTGTAATGGGTTTTGCTGCCGTCCGCATACCACGTTGGCAGGCCGCCCCATGTTGGATTGGCGGTGCTGCTTTCCTGATATTCATAGCCGAGCGACAGCGTGGTGCTGTCGGTTATGTCGGCATCCACAACACCGTAAAGAAACTTTTTGCGGTAGTGATAGTTGTCCATCCAGGAGTCGTTGTCCTGATAGCCTGCAATTACGCGCCCGCGCACGTTCCCGGACTCCACGAGAGGGGCCTGTAAATCGAGCACGTAGCGCTGTTTGTCCCAGCTGCCGTAGCTTACGGTGGCGTTGCCCTGAAAATCACGGCTGTCGGCGTGCTTGCGCACCATATTGACGTAGGCCGCCGGGTTGCCGGTGCCGCTCATCAGGCCCGTTGCCCCGCGTACCACTTCGATGCGGTCATAAATGGCGGTGTCGGTGGCGGTGTCGCCGAAGTTCCACACTTCACTGATGGAGGTTGGCAAATCGTCGTAGGCATAGTTGCTGACGAAGAAGCCGCGTGAATAAAACACCGTACGGTCGCTGTCCTGAACCTGTGCCGTGACGCCGGTCGTATTGGTCAGAACCTGGCCGATGGTCTGGAGATTCTGATCTTTCATGCGCTGCTGGCTGATCACGCTCACGGACTGTGGAATGTCGCGCGGCACTAATAAAAGTTTGGTGCCAGTGGTGGTGGTCTTGACGCTGTAATCCTGATCCTGAGCGTTATCGGATACGTTATCTGCTGTACCTTCAACCACCACCGTTTCTTCTTTACTGTTATCTGCCGCATAAACGGCGGCAGGCAACAGTGCGAACGCTATGCAGGCGGCGAGGCGGGAAGGCGACATGGACAGTTTTTGCGGCTTCTCTCTGGTGTCAAAAGTGAAAGACATCGATAAACCCTTATGTTGGCTGTGTTATAGGTGTGATGCTGCATGAAAATGCAAATGCGAAATATACGCATTCATATTACTGGTGTAAACAAATGTAAGCGTGCACCTGAAACTTTGTTTTGAAATCTGCTGAGAGATGAAATAAAGGAGGAGTGTTCAAGCAACCAGCAGCCAATCCAGGAATGGGGAAGAAAAAAGCGGGTACGGCTTGAAAGAGATGAAGTAAGTCGCTCATACTCTTACGTTGTCAGTAAAAGACCCAAGACGAAACGGTCATCTACAAAAAGGAACAGACCATGGCAGAAGAAACGATTTTCAGCAAAATCATTCGTCGTGAAATTCCGGCGAATATTGTTTATCAGGATGAACTGGTGACGGCTTTTCGTGATATCTCGCCTCAGGCTCCAAGCCATATTCTGATCGTCCCTAACGTGCTGATTCCCACGGTTAACGACGTCACGGCTGAACATGAACTGGCCTTAGGACGCATGATGACGGTGGCGGCGAAAATCGCTGAAGCGGAAGGTATTGCTGAAGAGGGCTATCGTCTGATTGTGAACTGCAACCGCCACGGCGGTCAGGAAGTCTACCACATTCATATGCACCTGCTGGGTGGCCGTCCGCTGGGCCCTATGCTTGCGCACAAAGGATAAGACAATGAAAGGTGGCCGAATTGCTGTCCTGTTGACGGCGGCGTTGCTGGCGGGCTGCGGCTCGCACCCGGAAATCCCTGTGGGAGAGCAGCAAACGCTGGTGATGGAAGCGAACGTGCTGGCGGCCGGGATCAGTGCCGAAAACCCGGACTTAACCACATCAGAAATTCAGGCAACAGCGTCCTCTCGGCTTTATAACGAACGCGCCACGCCGGTCACCGTTCACTATCGTTTTTACTGGTATGACGCTCGAGGGCTGGAAATGCATCCGCTGGAAGCACCGCGTACGGTGACAATCCCGGCTCACTCTTCGGTCACACTTTACGGCAGCGCAAACAGTCTGGGTGCGCATAAAGTCCGGCTTTATCTTTATCTTTGAGGGGTAAAAAGTAATGAGCAAACTGAGTCGCTATGCGTTTATCGCGGCGGTGGCCATTTTTCTGTCAGGGTGCGTGGGGCAACGTGAGCAGCCAGCGCCGGTAGAGGAAGCAAAACCGACGCCGGAACAACCCCAGACGCCGCCAACCACGGTGCCGACGGTGCCGACGATTCCCACTCAGCCAGGCCCGATTGAAAACGGCGCCACGCAGCCTGAACAGCCTGCTCCGCGCGTACGTCACTACGACTGGAACGGTGCAGCACAGCCGCTGGTGGCGAAAATGCTGAAGGCCGACGGCGTCACCGCGGGCAGCGTGCTGCTGGTGGACAGTGTGAATAACCGCACCAACGGTTCGCTGAATACGGCGGAAGCGACCGGCGTGCTGGCCAGTGCGCTGAAAGGCAATACGACGTTTACGCTTGTGTCGCCACAGCAGCTGGCCGTCGCGAAACAGCAGCTGGGCCTTTCCCCGCAGGACAGCCTGGGCTCCCGCAATAAAGCAATGGGCCTGGCCCGTACCGTTGGCGCGCAGTATGTGCTTTATTCAAATGCCACGGGCAACGTCAATTCGCCGGTGCTTTCCATGCAGCTGATGATGGTCCAGACGGGCGAGATCCTTTGGTCAGGTAAAGGTGCGGTTGCGCAACAGTAAGCTTACGCGTGACAAATGCCTGTCACGCTACTTTCTCGGCTTTCATCCTCTGGCTCGCTCCGCCACGGCGGGGCTGAGTGGAGCAAGCTGCATCATCGAACGTCAGGGGCAGCGGATCGTACTGCGACAGCATCACGATCCGTCAGCCCCTGATTTTCATTTTCTGCGCCAGTATCGTGCGCTCCACGCGCTGCCAGCCTCACTTGCCCCAAGGCCGCTCGGCTACTTTTCTGGCTGGATGGCGGTGGAATACCTTGAAGGTGCGATCCCTTCCACGCTTCCGGATGCCGACGCCACGGCGGCGCTGTTGTATCATCTGCATCAGCAAAAGCCCTTTGGCTGGCGAGTCGCGATTCTGCCTTTGCTTGAACGCTACTGGCAGGGCGCAAGTCCTGCGCGCCGCACGCCGCACTGGCTTCGTTTGCTTAAAAAACTACGAAAGCGGGGCGAGCCGCAGCCGTTACGGCTGGCGCCGCTGCACATGGATATCCATGCCGGGAATATTATCGACACGCCCGCAGGGCTAAGGCTCATTGACTGGGAATACGCCGCAGACGGCGATATTGCCCTCGAACTGGCGGCGGTCTGGGCGGAAGACAAAACGGCGCTCATCGCCGCTTATGCAAAGCAGGCGCATCTGGATCAAACGCTGTTAATACGGCAGATCGGAAGATGGCGGCCCTGGACGCAGATGCTGATGACCACCTGGTATGAGTACCGCTGGCAGCAGACCGGCGACCAACAATTTATTGCGCTGGCCGATGAGGGCTGGCGTCAGATGACGAATAAAGGACAGGAGAGAGAACTGTGGGCCCAGTGATGTTGGATGTAGAAGGCTACGAACTGGATGCAGAAGAGCGGGAAATTCTGGCGCATCCTTTGGTTGGCGGGCTGATTTTATTCACTCGTAACTACCACGACCCGGCGCAGCTTCGGGAGCTGGTGCGCCAGATCCGTGCGGCATCGAAAAACCATCTGGTTGTCGCAGTGGATCAGGAGGGAGGACGCGTTCAGCGTTTCCGTGAAGGATTCACCCGCTTGCCGGCTGCACAATCCTTCGCTGAGCTGCTGGGTATGGAGCAGGGCGGCGAAATGGCCAGAGCCGCAGGCTGGCTGATGGCCTCCGAGATGATCGCCATGGATATCGATATCAGCTTTGCGCCGGTGCTGGACGTCGGTCATATCAGCGCTGCCATTGGCGAACGTTCTTATCATGCCGATCCGCATAAAGCGCTGGCGATGGCGCGCCATTTCATTGACGGCATGCACGATGCAGGGATGAAAACCACGGGAAAACACTTCCCGGGACACGGCGCAGTCAGCGCTGATTCTCATAAAGAAACACCGCGTGACCCGCGTGATGAAGCGGAAATTCGCGAGAAAGATATGGCTGTTTTCAAGACGCTGATTACCGAAAATCGTCTCGATGCGATTATGCCTGCGCACGTCATTTACAGCGACGTCGACCCACGTCCGGCAAGCGGATCGCCACACTGGCTGAAAACCGTTCTCCGCGGCGAGCTGGGCTTTGATGGTGTGATTTTCTCAGACGATTTGTCGATGGAAGGTGCGGCGATCATGGGCAGCTATGCGGAGCGCGGCCAGGCGTCTCTGGATGCAGGTTGCGATATGATCCTGGTCTGCAATAATCGTAAAGGCGCGGTCAGCGTGCTGGATAACCTGTCGCCGATCAAAGCTGAACGTGTTACGAAATTGTATCATAAAGGTTCATTTACCCGTCAGGAGCTGATGGATTCCGCTCGCTGGAAGACGGTCAGCGCGCAGCTGAATGAACTGCACGAACGCTGGCAGGCCCACAAAGCCGCTCCTTAATCTCCCGCTACGGGATTAGCAGTGTTGTGAGGATGTATGATTATTTATTTGCACGGTTTTGACTCAAACAGTCCGGGAAACCACGAGAAAGTACTGCAGCTGCAGTTTATTGACCCGGACGTTCGCCTGATAAGCTACAGCACGCGCCATCCGAAGCATGATATGCAGCACTTGCTCAAGGAAGTGGACAAAATGCTGCAGCTCAACGCTGACGACAGGCCGCTTATCTGCGGCGTCGGGCTCGGCGGCTACTGGGCTGAGCGCATTGGTTTTCTGTGTGATATTCGACAGGTTATCTTTAACCCGAACCTGTTCCCGAATGAGAACATGGAAGGGAAGATCGACCGTCCGGAAGAATACAGCGACATCGCCACTAAATGCGTGAGCAACTTCCGTGAAAAAAACCGCGATCGCTGCCTGGTGGTGCTCTCCCGCCAGGATGAAGCCCTGAACAGCCAACGTTCGGCGGATCTGCTGCATCATTACTACGAAATCATCTGGGACGAAGTGCAGACGCACAAGTTCAAGAACATTTCCCCGCACCTGCAGCGTATCAAAGCGTTCAAAACCCTCGGCTAATCCCGCTCTGCGCCTGGTGGCATTCGGCTTCCAGGCGCAAAAACCTCTCCCGATCGACTACACTTGCTCAACTTTTCAGCGAGAAAACTTGATTCATATCAATTTTGGTATGACCAATGCACCTCGCGTGATATTCTTCACATTAATGTCAGGTTTCAGGTCGGTAACTTATTGTTAATTAAGGGCTATTTTAATAACTTTTAGTTAACAATTGGTTAATAATTTAGGGGGTCACGTTGACTACGCCATTGAAAAAGATTGTGATTGTGGGTGGTGGTGCCGGCGGGCTGGAGCTGGCTACTCAATTGGGTAGAAAGCTTGGCCGCGGCAAAAAAGCGAAAATCACGCTTGTAGACCGGAACCACAGCCATCTGTGGAAACCACTGCTGCATGAAGTGGCGACCGGATCGCTGGACGAAGGCGTGGACGCGCTGAGCTACCTGGCGCACGCCCGTAACCACAACTTCCAGTTCCAGCTGGGGTCGGTAATGGACATCAATCGCGAAGCCAAAACGATCACTCTGGCCGAACTGCGCGATGAGAAGGGTGAGCTGCTGGTGCCGGAGCGCAAGCTGCCGTATGACACGCTGGTGATGGCGCTCGGCAGTACCTCCAACGACTTCAATACGCCGGGCGTGAAGGAAAACTGCATTTTCCTTGATAACCCACATCAGGCGCGTCGTTTCCACCAGGAGATGCTCAACCTGTTCCTGAAGCACTCCAGCAACCTGGGCGCGAACGGCAAGGTCAATATTGCTATCGTCGGCGGCGGGGCGACGGGGGTAGAACTCTCGGCTGAACTGCACAACGCCGTGAAGCAGCTGCACAGCTACGGCTACAAAGGCCTGACCAACGATGCACTGAACGTGACGCTGGTGGAAGCCGGGGAGCGCATTCTCCCTGCGCTGCCGCCGCGTATCTCCGGTGCGGCGCATAGCGAGCTTACCAAAATGGGCGTGCGTGTGCTGACCCAGACTATGGTCACCAGCGCCGATGCGGGCGGGCTGCATACCAAGGAAGGCGAGTATATCAACGCCGATCTGATGGTGTGGGCAGCAGGGATTAAAGCGCCGGACTTTATGAAAGAGATTGGCGGGCTGGAAACTAACCGCATCAATCAGCTGGTGGTGGAACCTACGTTGCAGACTACCCGTGACGCAGACATCTACGCCATTGGTGACTGCGCTTCCTGCGCGCGCCCTGAAGGCGGATTTGTGCCACCGCGCGCTCAGGCGGCGCACCAGATGGCAAGCCTGGCGCTGAGCAACATCCTGGCGCAGATCAAAGGCAAACCGCTGAAAGCGTATACCTATAAAGATCACGGTTCGCTGGTGTCGCTGTCGAACTACTCAACCGTCGGTAGCCTGATGGGCAACCTGATGCGTGGCTCGATGATGGTGGAAGGGCGCATTGCGCGCTTCGTTTATATCTCTCTCTACCGTATGCACCAGATTGCGCTACACGGCTACTTCAAAACCGGGCTGATGATGCTGGTAGGCAGCATCAACCGGGTGATTCGTCCTCGCCTGAAGCTGCACTAACGGATGAAGACCCGGCTGAGTCCGGGTCTTTTTTTGGTGATATCTGCTGCCAGTTTCTCATACAGCCTTCGGACTTCTCTGAATCACATTCACCAGCAGAATAAGCGGCAATTTTTCATCCCTTTTCTTATATCCACCTCGTCCTTATGGTTGCAAAATTGTTACCAACAGCAACAAAGGAGGAACTCCCGTGAATAAATCAATGTTAGCGGGTATAGGGATTGGCGTAGCTGCTGCGCTGGGTGTGGCAGCGGTGGCCAGTCTGAACGTATTAGATCGTGGCCCGCAGTATGCACAAGTTATTTCCGCCACCCCGATTAAAGAGACCGTCAAAACACCTCGTCAGGAGTGCCGTAACGTCGCCGTAACGCACCGTCGTCCGGTGCAGGATGAAAACCGTATTGCCGGTTCAGTGCTGGGCGCGGTAGCCGGTGGGGTGATAGGCCATCAGTTTGGCGGCGGGCGTGGTAAGGACGTCGCGACCATTGCCGGTGCGCTGGGTGGCGGTTACGCAGGTAACCAGATCCAGGGCTCTATGCAGGATAGCGACACCTACACCACCACGCAGCAGCGCTGTAAAACGGTGTACGACAAGTCGGATAAAATGCTGGGTTACGATGTAACCTACAAAATTGGCGATCAGCAGGGGAAAATCCGTATGGATAAGGACCCGGGCACTCAGATCCCACTCGACAGCAATGGTCAGCTTGTTCTGAATAACAAAGCGTAAAAAAGCATTGCCCTTACGTGTTAATTGGCCCCTCATTCGCTCAGGCTGAGGGGCCTTTTTTATGGCACGGGATCAGACTTTGAGCATCTGCGGCCACAGACGAAGCGTGGTGTTGGTGATTTGCATCAGCGTCTCAAAGCTTGCGCCTTCGCGGGCGCTGATCGACATTCCTTGCAGGATACAGCTCAGAAATTGTGCCAGCTCATCAGTACTTTTACCCGCCGGAATTTCGCCCTTAGCCTGGCGCTGGTGCAAAAATTGTCTCAGCGTCTTTTCCTGCATGGCATGACGTGACTTGATCGTATGGGCGATCTCTTTCGACGAAGCCGCAAGAGTGGCGGAGGTGTTGATCATAAAACATCCCGCCGGGGTATCTTTGCTGGTAAAGCAGGTCGCGACGGCGGTGAAATAGTCACGCAGCGCGGTTTCGACCGACTTCTCTTCGCAAAACAGCTGCGCTTCGTGCTTATCTGCAAAGCGAGAAATGTACCTGTCCAGTACGGCCCGGAACAGGCCTTCTTTATTTACAAACTCTGCATACAGCGTGGGGGCTTTTGCCCCGGTGGCTTCGACTAAATCCGCGAGGGATGTTGCCTCATACCCATGCTGCCAGAAGAGCGTCATAGCCTTATCAAGCGCCACTTCCCTGTCGAACACTTTTGGTCGGCCACGGCTTTTTTTTGTGCAACTTGCAACGTCAGTTGTCATGGTGCCGCTGGTCCTCTGTGGTTGTGTTAAGCCTCCATTATAAAAACAAACTCCGGGCATAACCAGCGGCCTGTTGCACAAAATAAAATAATCCTATTGATATGAAAAATAAGGCATTATTAATTTATATAGTAATCGTTATGAAAATAATTTGACGTGTGACCTGGATCACATTATGATTTCTGTATCGATCGTTAAGTTAATAATAACGACCAGCCAAAATTCATCTGCATAGGTATAAGAATATGAAAAGCATCAAAACCCTGGCCATCGCAGCCGTACTGAGTTCTCTGTCATTCGCAAGCTTTGCTGCTGTAGAAGTGCAGTCCACCCCTGTAGACCAACATAAAGTGGGCGTGATTTCTGCTGATGCGGGCACCAATCTGGGCTCTCTGGAAGACCAGCTGGCGCAAAAAGCGGATGCAATGGGTGCCAAATCCTACCGTATTACCTCTGTTACCGGACCGAATACCCTGCACGGGACGGCGGTAATTTATAAATAAGGTTCGCCTTATTTTAAAACCCTCGGCAATGCCACTGCCTTAAAAGAGCACCGCGACATAAGTCGCGGTGTTTTTTTTACATATTTTGCAGCGGAGATTCGCTGTGTCGGGTGACATCCACCGGCATCCCGGATCGCACCTCCATCACATGCTCCATCACCTGAGCGTCTGTCTGTGGCGCATTCCTGAACGTTGTCAACGCGGCGTTGAGTGAAATCGGTAATACCTGCGGGTCGTCATCGATATGCTTCGATAAAGGCTGATGCACTTCCACAAGATGCACGCCGCCCGGCTCAACGGAGGCCTTAATCGGTGTATTAAGGATGTTCACTTTAGTGCCCGGCGTGACTTGTTTAAACAGCGTTTCGATATCGCCATCGCGCAGGCGAATACAGCCGGAGCTCACTCGCATGCCGATACCAAAGTCCGCATTAGTGCCGTGCAGCAGGTAAACGCCGCCAAAAGCGGCCAGTCGAATCGCATGATGCCCCATAGGGTTATCCGGACCTGCGGGCACCACCGCGGGTAAATCAATACCGTTAGCCTTATAGCGCGCCCGAATGTTGGCCGTTGGCGTCCAGGTCGGGTTGGCGCGTTTATCGGATACCGTGGTAACCATGGTTGGCGTAAGCGTATCACCGCCCAGTTGGCCGATGCCAATAGGGTAGACCGTCACGCTATTGGTGCCCGGCTTGTAGTAATAAAGGCGCAGTTCGGCGAGGTTAATGACGATGCCTTCGCGCGGTGCATCTGGCAGCAGAGTTTGCAGCGGAATGGTCAGCACGCTGCCCGGTCGTGGTACGTAAGGATCGACACCCGGATTCGCCTGAAGCAGCGCAAGGAAGCCAACATTGTATTTTTTGGCAATAGCCTCAAGTGAACCGCCATTATTTTCAACGACGTGAACCCGATTTTCGCCCACCAGGCGGCTGCCGGGTGGGGGGAGAGGCCAGGTATTGGCTTGCGCAGGCTGCGCCGCGATAGCGGTCATGAAGACAGCGAGCAGGGCAAGCGAGCGCAGAAAACGCGATTGAATCATCATCACAGCACTTCCATAACGGCGATTGAGCAGGAAAACGCTCATTATGGTGTCAGTCCGTGTCTTGATGTTTCAGTGCTTTGCAAAGAGTGTGTAAATTCAGGGGAGAAACCCGGCGACGAGCGCCGCCGGGTGAGAGAAGATTATGCGACGGCGTTCTCTTCCAGCTGCTGCATGAAGTTGCGCACCCAGTCCATGCGGTTTTTACGCTCGGTCAGATCCTGGAAGAACTTCAGGCGTGTTGGCCCGTCCAGGCGATAGTGCTGCGGCTGCTTTTGCAACAGTCCGATAAGCCAGGCCGGATTGACGTGGTTTTTCTCGTTGAACTCCACCACGCCGCCTTTTTCGTTGCCTTCCAGTTTGCGGATCCCAAGCTTCTGCGCCTGCTGGCGGAGTCGGGCGATATCCAGCAGGTTGCGGGCCGCATCCGGTAGCAGGCCGAAGCGGTCGATCAGCTCCACTTTCAGCTCATCCAGCGCCGCTTCGCCTTTGGCGCTGGCGATGCGTTTGTAGAACGACAGACGAGTGTTGACGTCGGGGATGAAATCATCCGGCAGCAACGATGGCATCCGCAGCTCGACTTCCGTCTGCTGGCTGGTCAGATCCTCCAGCGACGGCTCGCGCCCGGCTTTCAGCGCGTCGACGGCGTTTTCCAGCAGCTCCATATACAGCGAGAAGCCAATAGTTTCCATTGAACCGCTCTGATCTTCGCCCAGCAGCTCGCCTGCACCGCGAATCTCCAGATCGTGCGTTGCCAGCGCAAAGCCCGCGCCCAGATCTTCGAGCGACGCAATGGCTTCCAGACGCTTCTGCGCGTCGGTGGTCATCGCTTTCGGATGCGGTGTCAGCAGCCAGGCATAGGCCTGATGATGTGAACGCCCGACGCGCCCGCGAAGCTGATGAAGCTGCGCCAGACCGAAGTGGTCGGCCCGCTCGATAATAATGGTGTTGGCGGTTGGAATGTCGATCCCGGTCTCGATAATGGTGGTACACACCAGCACGTTGAAACGCTGGTGGTGGAAGTCATTCATTACCCTTTCCAGTTCGCGCTCGCGCATCTGGCCGTGTCCGATAGCAATCCGCGCTTCCGGCACCAGCTCCGCCAGCCTGTCCGCCGCCTTCTGAATGTTTTCTACGTCGTTGTAGAGATAGTAAACCTGCCCGCCGCGCAGCACTTCACGCAGGATGGCCTCGCGCACGACTAAATTGTCGTACTCGCGAACGAAGGTTTTCACCGCCAGCCGTCGCGCAGGCGGCGTGGCAATAATCGACAGGTCACGCATGCCGCTCATTGCCATGTTCAGCGTGCGCGGGATCGGCGTGGCGGTCAGGGTCAGAATATCGACGTCGGCGCGCATCGCTTTAATGCGCTCCTTGTGACGCACGCCAAAGCGGTGCTCTTCATCGACAATCAGCAGGCCGAGATCTTTCCACTTCACGTCGCTTTGCAGCAGCTTATGGGTACCAATCAGAATGTCGATTTTGCCCTCACTGGCTGCTTCCAGTATCTGCGTTTGCTCTTTGGCGCTGCGGAAACGAGAGAGCATTTCGATACGCACTGGCCAGTTGGCGAAACGGTCGCGGAAGTTATCGAAGTGCTGTTGTGCCAACAGCGTTGTTGGCACCAGTACGGCGACCTGTTTATTGTTCTCAACCGCCAGGAACGCAGCCCGCATCGCAACTTCCGTTTTCCCGAAGCCCACGTCGCCGCATACCAGCCTGTCCATCGCCAGCGGCTGACACATATCGCTCAGCACGGCGTTGATGGCCTGGGCCTGGTCCGGGGTGGTTTCGAACGGGAAGCTGTCGCAGAACAGCTGGTACTGTTCGCGATCGTGCTTAAAGGCAAAGCCTGATTTCGCGGCACGTTGGGCATAAATGTCGAGCAATTCGGCAGCTACGTCACGCACTTTCTCCGCGGCTTTCTGCCGCGCACGCGCCCAGGCGTCACCCCCCAGCTTATGCAAAGGAGCATTATCCTCTGCACCGCCCGCATAGCGACTAATCAGGTGCAGCGACGAGACCGGCACATAGAGTTTGGCGTCGTTGGCATAGATGAGCATCAGGTACTCAGCGGTGATGCCACCGGCTTCCAGCGTCGTCATCCCGGCGTAGCGGCCTACGCCGTGTTCCAGATGCACCACCGGCTGGCCCTCATGCAGCTCCGCCAGGTTGCGGATCAGCGTGTCCGGGTTAATGGTGCGCCGGGAATCCTGGCGACGACGCGCCACGCGTTCACCCAGCAGATCGCTTTCGCAGATCAGCGCCCGGTTGCGCAGCGTGTCGATATAGCCATGCTCGGCAGAGCCAATCATCAGATAGCGGCCCGCACCCTCGCACTCATCGAGGCGCTGGATGCGTTTTGGCGAAAGCTTAATGCGTGAGAGCAGCTCGCCTAACGCTTCGCGACGACCTTTGCTTTCCACCGAGAAAATGACCGGCCCGTCGAAGGCCTCCAGGAAGCGACGCAGGTTATCAAGCGGCGCTTTCTGCTGCGCTTGTACTGCCAGATCCGGCAGCGTCTGATAACCGAGATTGACGTTGGCGGCTTTATCGGCCAGCTGTTCGGTTTTGAGCTGCACGCGCGGCCATTTTTTCAGCTCGCTGAACAGTTCGTCAGTGCGCAGCCAGAGCGTTTCCGGCGGCAGTAATGGACGCATCGGATCCACGCCGCGATTTTCAAAGCGGGCATGCGTATCGGCCTCAAAACGCTTCGCGCTGGCTTCCGGATCGCCGGTATTCACCAGCAGCGTATTGGCCGGAAAATAGCTGAACAGCGTCGTGAGAGGCTCGCTGAAGAACAGCGGCTGCCAGTATTCGATCCCGGCGGGGAGGGTGCCTTTGCTTACCTGCTGATAGATATGTTCGGCGTCTCGCTTAACGTCGAATTTATCGCGCCACTGGCTGCGGAACAGCTCAATGGCGTTTTTGTCGGTCGGAAATTCGTGCGCGGGCAGCAGGTTGATAGCCTCGACTTCCTCCAGCGTACGCTGGGTATCGGCATCAAACAGGCGCAGGCTGTCGATTTCATCATCGAAAAAGTCGAGGCGGTAAGGACGGTCGCTGCCCATCGGGAACAGATCCAGCAGCGCGCCGCGGGTGGCATATTCACCGTGCTCCATGACCTGATCGACGTGGCGATACCCGGCGCTGTCAAGCTGAGCCCGCAGCGCATCACGCGACAGACGCTGGCCTTTTTTCATCACTAACGCGTGACCGTGCAGATAGCTATGCGGGCACACGCGCTGCATCAGTGTATTCACCGGCACAATCAGCACGCCGCGCTGCATGGTCGGCAACTGATACAGCGTAGACAGGCGCGAGGAGATGATTTCCTGATGCGGCGAGAAGCTGTCATACGGCAGTGTTTCCCAGTCGGCGAGGTTAATGACCAGTTCATCGGTGAACTGACTGATTTCATCTTGCAGACGCAGGGCGTTTTGCATGTCCGGGGCAATAAGCACCACCGGGCCGGAATGACGTTCAGCAATCTGCGCCACTTCCGTTGCGCAGGCGGCGCCGGTTAACTCTCCCAGCAGACGCTGTTCGCCCGCTTTAACGGGCAGGGCGTATCGTTGTTGTGCTTCAGGCATAGATAATGTCGGGGTCCCGTAAAGGTTTACCCCTGATTATGGGGGCAAACCGCCGCTCTTCAATGAAGGTTATTATCCTCGATCGACCGACATTAGCAAATGAGCCCTCGATCGCTACCGGTTCAGCGCAACCCTCGGGGGAGAAAAGAGAATATCACCCGCCACTCGCTGAGAGAGTCGACGGGCGAGCATTCCGGTCGCGACGCACAGCAGCAGGCTCAGGAACGGATAAAACAGCAGAATGCTCAACTCAACCGACGGCGAGCGGGGTTGTGCGCTGAGCCAGCCGAGCAGCAGCAGGCTGAAAATTTCCACCAGAATGCGGTGAGTGGTGTAAATCGCGATGGTGTTTGAGCCGACAACGTTCAGCAGCGAATTTTCTGACGGCGGGAAGCGCCGTCCGACCGCATAAAATACCTTCATAATGATGAAAATCGACAACAGCGAAAGCAGCAATGGCGTGCGCATAAACCACAGGACCACGGCGGCAAACGCAAAGATCCCCAGCGGCAGCCAGCGGCGGCGAATATCAAACGTTTTCATCCACGTCATCAGCGGCGTGCCGAACCAGGCGCCCAGCGCATAATAAATAACGTTACGCAGCACGCTGTTCATGCCCCACCACGGCGTTGGCAGGAAATTGATGACGACGCTGAGCAGGGCCAGCCCGGCGAGCATGGGTATTTTTGCACGTGAAGTCAGCTTGCAGAATACGAAGTAGGCGATCAGCGCATACAGATACCAGAGGCTGGTACTGGCGGTGAGCATTGCCTGTACAAATTCTCCGGGGCTGCCCGCGTAGGCCGCGTTTGCGCTGCTACTGACATCCCGCTCCGGTGCGAGCCAATGGGTAATGTGGCTTAACGCCTGCCATTGGATAAAGCCCCACAGCGCCAGTACCCACAGAATGTTGCCGACGCGCTTGCCTAAGCTTTCACGCCAGGAGACGCCGTCGATGTAGCGCTGAATCAGAAACCCGGAGATAAAAAAGAAGACCGGCATTCGAAAAGGGGCAAGGTAAAGATTGAAGTAGACCCAGCACTTTGCCAGCGTTTCCGACCACGGGTGTTGCCAGGCGTGAAGGTGTGGATAAAAGGTGATCACCGAGTGGTAAAACACCACAAGGCAGATACATAGCCCCTTGATTTGATTGATCCATAGTGCTTTTTCTTTCATAACGGTCCGGGTTCCTGATTGCCATAAACAGGGGACCATCCTAAGAAGTTCATCGCAGGTGTAACGGGTAACATTCTGTATTTCATTCATTTTCAGATAAAGGTCAGGCTGCACGGATCCGCGTTCTGCCGTTTACGCTCTGGTCTTTCGCTTATATACTCGTGCGATTGCCAACCGCAACCAGACGGAATACATGTACCAACCTGTCGCACTATTTATTGGCCTGCGTTATATGCGTGGGCGCGCAGCGGACCGCTTCGGTCGCTTTGTTTCCTGGCTGTCGACTATCGGCATTACCCTTGGGGTGATGGCGCTGGTGACCGTGCTTTCGGTCATGAACGGGTTTGAACGCGAGCTGCAAAACAACATTCTCGGGCTGATGCCGCAGGCGGTGCTCAGCGCGCAACAGGGATCGCTCGATCCGCAGAAAATCCCCGAAAATGACGCGAAATTGCAGGGTGTGACGCGCGTTGCGCCGTTGACGACGGGTGACGTGGTGATTCAGAGCCCGCGCAGCGTTGCGGTCGGCGTGATGCTGGGCATTGACCCGGCGCAAAACGATCCGCTGACGCCATATCTCGTTAACGTCAAACAGACCGCGCTGGAAACCGGCCAGTACAACGTCATTCTCGGCGAGCAGCTTGCCGGGCAGTTGGACGTTAAGCGCGGCGATCAAATCCGCATTATGGTGCCGTCGGCAAGCCAGTTCACGCCGATGGGCCGCGTGCCAAGCCAGCGCCTGTTTAACGTGATTGGCACCTTTGCCGCTAACAGCGAAGTCGACGGTTACCAGATGCTGGTCAATATTCAGGACGGTTCACGCCTGATGCGCTACCCGCTCGGCAATATTACCGGCTGGCGTCTGTGGCTCGATAAGCCGCTGGAAGTGGACACGCTCAGCGCGCAAAAGTTACCTGAAGGTACCAAATGGCAGGACTGGCGCGAGCGTAAAGGCGAGCTGTTCCAGGCCGTGCGCATGGAAAAAAACATGATGGGCCTGCTGTTGAGCCTGATCGTAGCCGTGGCCGCCTTTAACATTATTACCTCGCTCGGCCTGATGGTGATGGAGAAGCAGGGCGAAGTCGCCATTCTGCAAACCCAGGGCCTGACGCCGCGCCAGATTATGGCGGTGTTTATGGTGCAGGGCGCCAGCGCAGGCGTGATTGGCGCGCTGCTCGGCGCGCTGCTCGGCCTGCTGCTGGCAAGCCAGCTCAACAATTTAATGCCGATTATTGGCGCGTTCGTTGATGGCGGTGCGCTGCCGGTGGCGATTGAACCCGTCCAGGTCATCGTCATTGCGCTGGTGGCGATGCTGCTGGCGCTGCTTTCTACGCTTTATCCTTCCTGGCGCGCCGCCGCCACCCAACCCGCTGAGGCTTTACGTTATGAATAAGATCCTGTTGCAGTGCGACAACCTGTGCAAACGCTATCAGGAAGGCACCGTGCAGACCGACGTGCTGCACAACGTCAGCTTCAGCATCGGGGAAGGGGAAATGATGGCGATTGTCGGCAGCTCAGGCTCCGGCAAAAGTACGCTCCTGCACCTGCTCGGCGGGCTGGATACGCCAACGTCCGGCGACGTGGTGTTCAGCGGTCAGCCGCTGTCAAAAATGTCGCTGGCGGCAAAGGCCGATCTGCGCAACCGCGAGCTGGGCTTTATCTATCAGTTCCACCATCTGTTACCGGATTTCACCGCCGAAGAGAACGTGGCGATGCCGCTGCTCATTGGTAAAAAGAAACCGGCTGAAATTCAGGAACGCGCCCGTGCAATGCTGGCGGCTGTGGGCCTCGATCATCGCCGCAGCCACCGCCCTTCCGAACTTTCCGGCGGTGAGCGTCAGCGCGTGGCGATTGCCCGTGCGCTGGTGAATAACCCGCGTCTGGTGATGGCGGATGAACCCACGGGCAACCTTGATGCCCGCAACGCCGACAGCATTTTCCAGCTGCTCGGTGAGCTGAACAAACAGCAGGGCACTGCGTTTCTGGTGGTCACCCACGACTTACAGCTGGCGAAGCGCATGAGCCGCCAGCTGGAGATGCGTGACGGTCACCTGAACGCCGAACTGACCCTGATGGGAGCGGAGTAAGATGGCGTCTCCGTTATCCCTGCTTATTGGTTTGCGCTTTAGCCGCGGGCGCCGTCGCGGCGGCATGGTTTCGCTGATTTCAGTTATCTCCACCGTCGGTATTGCGCTGGGCGTGGCGGTACTGATCGTGGGATTAAGCGCCATGAACGGCTTTGAGCGCGAACTCAATAACCGCATTCTGGCGGTGGTGCCGCACGGTGAAATCGAACCGGTTAACCAGCCATGGACCAACTGGAACGAAGCGCTGAGCAACGTTGAGAAAGTTAAGGGTATTGCCGCGGCGGCTCCTTACATCAACTTTACCGGGCTGATTGAGAGCGGCAGCAATCTGCGTGCGATCCAGATTAAAGGCGTCGATCCACGGCAGGAAAGCAGGCTCAGCGCGCTGCCGAACTACGTGCAGAACAACGCCTGGGCGGGCTTTAAAGCGGGGGAGCAGCAGATTATTCTTGGCAAAGGCGTGGCCGATGCGCTGAAGGTGAAGCAGGGCGACTGGGTCTCCATCATGATCCCCAACTCTGATAAAGAGCATCAGCTGCTGCAGCCTAAGCGCGTGCGCCTGCACGTGACCGGCATTCTGCAGCTTAGTGGTCAGCTCGATCACAGCTTTGCCATGATCCCAATGCCGGATGCCCAGCAGTATCTCGATATGGGCAGCAGCGTGACCGGCATAGCCATCAAAGTGAACGACGTGTTCAACGCCAACAAGCTGGTGCGTGATGCGGGCGAAGTGACCAACAGCTATGTGTACATCAAGAGCTGGATAGGGACTTATGGCTATATGTACCGCGACATTCAGATGATCCGCGCGATTATGTATCTGGCGATGATCCTGGTGATCGGCGTGGCCTGCTTTAACATCGTCTCGACGCTGGTGATGGCGGTGAAAGACAAAAGCAGCGATATCGCCGTGCTGCGTACGCTCGGCGCCAAAGATGGCCTGATCCGCGCCATTTTCGTCTGGTATGGCCTGCTGGCCGGACTGCTCGGCAGCGTACTTGGTGTGGTGATTGGCGTGCTGTGCGCGCTCAATCTGACGGTCATCATCAACGGCATTGAAAAGCTTATCGGTCACCAGTTCCTGTCCGGTGACATCTATTTTATCGACTTCCTGCCGTCTGAACTGCACTGGCTGGATGTCTTTTATGTGCTGGTCACGGCACTGCTGCTGAGCCTGCTGGCGAGCTGGTATCCTGCCCGTCGCGCCAGCCGGATTGATCCTGCTCGAGTGTTAAGTGGCCAGTAATTCAGTGGATTGCGGGAGATGAACTTGTAGGTCGGGTAAGGCGAAGCCGCCACCCGACATTGAGCCCGGCGGCGCTTCGCTTGCGCGGGCCTACGAAGCGCTTTCGCAATCCACTCTTTACGTCCTGACCTTTTTGGTCAGTAAAGAGGAATGGCTATGTACTACGGATTTGACATTGGCGGCAGCAAAATCGCCCTTGGGGTGTTTGACGGACAGCGTCGGCTTCAGTGGGAAAAACGCACGGCCACGCCGCGCGACAGCTATGAATCCTTCCTGAAAGCCGTGTGCGATCTGGTGGCGGAAGCCGACGAGCGCTTTGGCGTCAAAGGCAGCGTCGGTATTGGTATTCCGGGCATGCCGGAAACCGCCGACGGTACGCTCTACGCCGCCAACGTGCCAGCCGCCAGCGGTAAACCGCTGCGCAAAGACCTTTCCACCCGCCTTGAGCGCGACGTACGCCTCGACAACGACGCTAACTGTTTTGCCCTCTCTGAAGCCTGGGATGATGAATTCACGCAGTACCCGTTGGTGATGGGGCTCATCCTCGGCACCGGCGTGGGCGGTGGCGTGGTGCTTAACGGTAAATCGATAACCGGTCACAGCTATATCACCGGAGAGTTTGGCCATATTCGTTTGCCCGTTGACGCTCTTGACGTGGTTGGGCGCGATTTCCCGCTCACGCGCTGCGGCTGCGGCCAGCTGGGCTGCATCGAAAATTACCTCTCCGGACGCGGCTTTGCGTGGCTGTATGAGCATTATTATCAGCAGCCTCTGAGTTCGCCGGAGATCGTCGCGCTCTGGGAGCAGGGCGATGCCAAAGCCCGCGAGCACGTGGAGCGCTACCTGGATTTGCTTGCGGTGTGCCTCGGAAATATTATGACCATTGTCGATCCGGATTTGCTGGTGATCGGCGGTGGATTGTCTAACTTTAGTGCGATAACAGACGGAGTGGCGGCACGCCTGCCGCGTCATCTGTTGCCGGTGGCTCGCGTGCCACGCATTGAGCGTGCGCGTCACGGCGATGCCGGAGGAATGCGCGGTGCCGCATTCCTGCATCTTACGGATTAATACAGGGGTTACTATGCAGTCGCGTCGCTTTCATCGACTTAGTCGTTTTCGCCTCAGCAAACGCCGGCTGCACGACAGGCTGCGTCAGCGAGTATTCTTCAGAGACCGGGCTACGCCGGAGGAGATGGACAAACCGAGAGTGGTGGTGCTGACGGGCGCAGGGATCTCGGCGGAATCCGGGATCCGCACCTTCCGTGCCACTGACGGCTTATGGGAAGAACATCGCGTAGAGGATGTGGCAACGCCTGAAGGTTTTGCCCGCGACCCGGCGCTGGTGCAGGCATTTTATAACGACCGTCGTCGACAGCTCCAGCAGCCTGACATTCAGCCGAATGCAGCCCATCTGGCGCTGGCAAAGCTGGAAGAAGCGCTGGGCGACAGATTTCTGCTGGTCACGCAAAACATCGACAACCTGCATGAACGTGCGGGCAACACGCGCGTGCTGCACATGCACGGCGAGCTGTTAAAAGTGCGCTGCCCCTGGAGCGGTCAGGTGCTGGAGTGGACGGGTGACATCACCGTTGATGATAAGTGCCACTGCTGCCAGTTCCCGCAGCCGCTGCGCCCGCACGTGGTGTGGTTCGGAGAGATGCCGCTCGGCATGGATGATATCTATGAAGCGCTGGCGATGGCCGATGTTTTCATTGCTATCGGCACGTCCGGCCATGTTTATCCGGCTGCGGGGTTTGTCCATGAGGCCAAATTGCAGGGTGCACACACCGTTGAGCTTAACCTCGAACCGAGCCAGGTTGGCAGCGAGTTTGAGGAAAAGCGCTACGGGCTGGCAAGCTCGGTGGTGCCTGAGTTTGTCGAGAAGTTGCTGAAAGGGCTTTGAAAAAATTGCCCGGTGCGCTGTCGCTTACCAGGCCTACGGGTTCGTTGCAGGTTGATGTTTTGTAGGCCGGATAAGCGTTAGCGCATCCGGCACACAATAGCTGACTTAACGTCCCGCTTTCAGCTTCTGGTAATAGTCTTCGTAAAGACGGCTGGCATCGCCGACGTCGTTTTGCCATTCGCCGTGTTTAATGGTGTCCGCGTCCGGATAGAGCGATTTGTCGTTGGCGACTTTCGGATCCAGCAGCTTACGTGCGGCGAGGTTTGGCGTCGGATAACCGATAGTTTCGGCAACCTCTTTTGCCACGTCCGGACGCAGCAGGAAGTTAATCAGCTTCAGCGCGCCATCGACGTTTTTGGCGTTTGCCGGAATAGCGAGGCTGTCCATCCAGAAAATGCCGCCTTCTTTTGGCCATACCACTTCCAGCGGCGTACCCGCCTGACGGGCAACGTACGCTGAGCCGTTCCATACCATCCCCAGATTCACTTCGCCTTCCATGTACGGGTTTGCCGGGTTATCAGAGTTAAACGCCGCGACGTTTGGCATCAGTTTTTGCAGCTCTTTGTACGCCGCTTCAATCTCTTTCGGGTCGGTGGTGTTGCCGGAAAGACCAAGCTTGCGCAGCGCAATCTGGAAAACCTCGCGCGCGTCGTCGGTCAGCAGCAGGCTGCCTTTGTATTCCGGCTTCCACAGGTCGGCCCAGCTGGTAACCGTTTTCGGGTCGATGCTGTCGCTGTTGACGCCAATCGCCGTGGCGCCCCAGATATACGGAATGGAGTAGTCGTTATTCGGGTCGAACGGCTTGTTGAGCATCTCCGGGTCGAGGTTGCTGAAGTTACTCAGCTTCGACTTGTCGATCTTCTGGATCATGCCTTCCTTGCGCATTTTGTCGACGAAATAGGTCGACGGCACCACCAGGTCGTATGCGCCGTCCTTGTAGGTTTTCAGCTTGGCGTACATGGTTTCATTCGATTCATAGGTCGAATAGATAACCTTGATACCGGTCTCTTTGGTGAACTGTTCCAGCAGGCCCGGCGGCACGTATTCGGTCCAGTTGTAGAAATAGAGTGTTTTGCTGTCATCGGCGTGCGCGGCACCCATTCCAAGCACCAGCGCCGCGGCGGCAAGCATTTTTTTCATTTCGATGTCCCCTGAGATTTCGTTTTATCACGAGCAACAACCTGGCTGGCAACCACCATAACCAGAGAAAGCACTAACAGAATGGTCGCTAGCGCGTTCACCTCAGGTGAGACGCCGACCTTGACCATAGAGTAAATCTTGAGCGGCAGAATTTCATATCCCGGGCCGGTGACGAACGAGGAAACCACCACGTCATCCATCGACAGGGTAAAGCTGAGCAGCCAGCCCGCGGCTACAGCAGGCATCGCCAGCGGCAGAATAATTTTACGCAAAATGGTGATTTCGCTGGCGCCCAGATCTTTTGCCGCTTCCAGCATTCTCACGTCAAAACCTTTAAGGCGGGAATAGACCGTGACCACCACAAACGGCAGGCAGAAGGTGATATGTGAAAACAGCAGCGACCAGAATCCGAGCTGAATACCTATCAGCATAAACAGCACCAGCAGGGAAATCGCCATCACGATGTCCGGAGACATCATCACCACAAACAGCATCCCGCTGACAAACGGCTTACCGCGGAAACGGTAGCGATAGAGCGCCACCGCCGTCAGTGAGCCAATCAGCGTGGCGAAGGTGGCGGAAAAGACCGCCATCGTCAGCGAGTGCTGTGCCGCCTGCAGCAGGCTGTCGTTGTTCATCAGCAGGCTGTACCATTTGGTGGTAAAGCCCTGCCAGCTGATGCCAAAGCGCGAACTGTTAAAGGAATTCACGATCAGAATGATGATCGGAATATAGAGGTAAGCATAGATGGCGGTCATAAAGCCGCCGCGCAGCAGTCGACCGATCATTCGAGTTCCACCTTCCTGTTCAGCAGGCGCGCCGCGCGCCAGTAAACCAGCAGCATCAGACCCATCACCAGCGTCAGCGTGATGCTGGTGGCGGCGCCAAACGGCCAGTCGCGGATGTTCAGGAACTGGCTCTTAATGACGTTACCGATGAGCAGGTTCTTCGCGCCGCCCATCAGATCAGAGACGTAGAACAGCCCCATTGCCGGCAGCATCACCAGCAGGCAGCCGGCGATAATCCCCGGCATGGTCAGCGGCAGAATAATGCGGAGAAACGTCTGGAATTTGTTGGCCCCCAGATCTTTGGCGGCTTCCAGCAGCGGCTTATCGAGTTTCTCTATGCTGGAGTAGAGCGGCATCACCATGAACGGCAGCAGGATGTAGACGAGACCAATAATCACCGCCGAAGGGGTAAACATAATGCGAATCGGCGTGTCGATGAGCCCAGCCCACAGCAGGAATTCATTGAGATAGCCTTTGGTGCTGAGGAAAATTTTCAGACCATAGATGCGGATCAGCGAGTTGGTCCAGAACGGTACGATCAGCAGAAACAGCAGCAGCGGGCGCACGCTTTGCGGCAGCCGGGCGAGAAACCAGGCGAACGGATAGCCGAGGATCAGACACGCCAGGGTGGCGAGAAACGCCATGTTCAGCGAGTGCAGCAGAACGTCAAAATAGAGCGGGTCGAGCAGACGGGTGTAGTTGTCCAGCGTAAAGACCATTTTGACGAAGCTGGCGTCATCGCGGGTCAGGAAGCTGGTGGCGATAATCATCAGGTTGGGCAGGAACACAAAAACAACCAGCCACCCGACAATGGTGGCGATCGCCACCTTCTGGAATTTACTGGTGTTCTTCATCGGCCAGCACCACCTCCCAGCTCTCGACCCAGTTTATGGCCATTTTTTGATCCAGAGAGTGGTCGAAGTCCGGGTCATCTTCGTTGAAGAACTCGCTGACCATCACCATTTTGCCGTTTTCCAGCTCGACGACGGATTCCAGGGTCATGCCTTTGTAGTTGCGTTCGCGGACGTAGCCAATCAGCCCTTCCACGTGGTTATCGTCGTTGATTTCGTCGACGCGCAAATCTTCCGGGCGCAGCAGGACGTGCAGCTTCTGGCCTTTCTCCACCGCAAAGTTGACGTAGATATTGCACTCGCGACCTTCGACGCTGGCGCGAACGCGTTGCTCATCCAGACGCTCGATGACGGTGGCGTTGAACATATTGATTTCGCCAATGAATCCGGCGACGAACAGGTTCTTCGGCTCTTCGTAAATTTCACGCGGCGTGCCGTCCTGCTCGATTTTACCGTCACGCATCACCACGATGCGATCCGACATGGTCAGCGCTTCTTCCTGATCGTGGGTGACGAACACAAAGGTGATGCCGAGCTTGCGCTGCAGGGCCTTCAGCTCGTTCTGCATCTGCTTACGCAGCTTGTAATCGAGGGCCGAGAGCGATTCGTCCAGCAGCAGTAAACGAGGTTTGTTCACCACCGCCCTGGCAATTGCCACACGCTGCTGCTGGCCGCCGGAAAGCTGATTCGGCTTACGCTGGGCAAACGCTTCGAGCTGTACCATGCGCAGGGCTTCCGTCACGCGGGCGGTGATTTGGTCGGCGGGCGTTTTTTGCATTCTCAGGCCAAACGCGACGTTTTCAAACACCGTCATATGCGGGAAAAGGGCGTAGCTCTGGAACACGGTATTAACGTGGCGGTTTTCCGCAGGGACGTCGGTGATATCGACATCTTCAAGATGAATACGACCTTTATCGACGCTTTCGAGTCCGGCAATCAGGCGTAATACGGTGGTTTTGCCGCAGCCAGAGGGGCCAAGCAGCGTCAGGAACTCACCGTTATTAATGGTGAGATTGAGATCGGAAATGACTGTTTTACCTTCAAAGCCTTTGCAAATCCCCGCCAGTTCGACCAGCGGCGAAAGCGAACGCGATTGTGTATTCAATTTTTTACGCTGTCCCATGTAAACGTAGCGAAAAGCGGTCGCTACGGGGTGTGTGGTTAACCACCTTAGAGGTTTGGCACATAATTAAGGGCTGGCATTCTACGGCAATCCTCTGAAATCGCCAATCATTCTGCACCCTTGTGGGCTACCTTTAAACCATTCGCGTACGTGACTGAAAAAAAATCGTAATTGCCGGGCCAAAAGTGACCTGACGCAATATCCGGCCCCCGGCGCTTACTGATAATGTGGTCACAAAAAATGAGGGCGACGACATGGATAAATTACTTGAGCGGTTTTTGCAGTATGTTTCTCTGGACACCCAGTCGAAGCCTGGCGTGCGTCAGGTGCCCAGCACCGAAGGGCAATGGAAATTATTACGCCTGCTTCAGACGCAGCTTGAAGAAATGGGGCTGGTCAACGTCACCCTGAGCGAGAAGGGCACGGTGATGGCAACGCTGCCTGCCAACGTGCCCGGCGATATTCCGGCTATCGGATTCATTTCTCACGTGGATACTTCCCCCGATTTTAGCGGTAAAAACGTGAATCCGCAGATCGTGGAGAACTATCGCGGCGGCGATATTGCGCTGGGCATAGGCGATGAAGTGCTCTCGCCGGTGATGTTTCCTGTGCTGCATCAGCTGCTGGGGCAAACGCTGATCACCACCGACGGCAAAACGCTGCTCGGTGCCGATGACAAAGCGGGCGTGGCGGAAATCATGACCGCGCTGTCCGTCATGAAAGCCAACAACGTGCCGCACGGCGACATTCGCGTGGCCTTTACGCCAGACGAAGAAGTCGGCAAAGGTGCCAAACACTTCGACGTGGCGGCATTTGATGCCCGCTGGGCGTACACCGTCGACGGCGGCGGCGTGGGTGAACTGGAGTATGAGAACTTCAACGCCGCGTCCGTGACTATCAAAATCGTGGGGAACAACGTGCATCCGGGCACCGCCAAAGGCGTGATGGTCAATGCGCTGTCGCTTGCTTCGCGCATTCATGCTGAAGTGCCTGCCGAAGAGAGCCCGGAACAAACCGAAGGCTACGAAGGCTTCTACCATCTCACCAGCATCAAGGGCAGCGTAGATTCCGCGCAGATGCATTACATCATCCGCGACTTTGACCGCAAGCAGTTTGAGGCCCGCAAGCGCAAGATGATGGAGATCGCCAGGAAGGTCGGCAAAGGGCTGCATCCGGATTGCTACATCGAACTCATCATCGAAGACAGCTACTACAATATGCACGAGAAGGTGATGGAGCACCCACACATCATTGAGATCGCACAGCAGGCGATGCGCGACTGCGATATCGAACCCGATATGAAGCCGATTCGTGGCGGCACCGACGGCTCGCAGCTTTCGTTTATGGGGCTGCCGTGCCCGAACATTTTCACCGGCGGCTACAACTACCACGGCAAGCATGAATTTGTGACGCTGGAAGGAATGGAGAAGGCGGTCAAAGTGATTGTGCGGATTGCGGAGCTGACCGCGAAAGCGAAGTAAACGCAGAAGTGCCGGGTGGCGGCGCTTGCCTTACCCGGCCTACAATAACAGCGTCGTTTCGTCGTCCGTAGGCCCGGTAAGCGTCAGCGCCACCGGGCAGCAATTAAAATCAGTCCTCAAAGAACCAGTAGCCGCTGTTGACCAGCGCAGAAAGCATGGCGAGGAACGAAGGGTCTTCCAGCGCGTCGCCAAACTGTTCAGCGGTCAGCACGATATGGCTTGCCAGTGCTTCCAGCGCCGGGCGGTGCGGCGAATCAATTTTCTCTCCGTTGACAAACACTTCACCGTCGATGCGCAGTACACGCAGGCCACCGAGGCGGACGAGCTTGTCACCCTGCTGTAGCGCATCGTAGATCTCATCGGCCTGATACGGCGGCTCTGGCGGGGAGACGTCCAGCTCGTGACGGGTCTGACTGATAAATTCGCCAAACCACTGTTTGAAATGCTCCGGTTGGTTGATCATGCCGAGCATCATGTCGCGCAGCTTATCGATTTCCTGCGGCAGAATATCTGCCGGATGCTCGCGTGCGGGCACGTCCGGATCGGTAAAACGGTGCGTGCCAAGCTCTCGCTGGAGCACGTAGTCAGCAAAGCCGCTGATAAGCTCTTTCCCGCTTGGCGCACGGAAGCCGACGGAATAGTTCAGCGAGTTTTCCAGGGAATAACCTTCGTGCGGGAAGCCTGGTGGAATATAGAGGATATCACCCGGTTCCATCTCTTCGTCGATGATGGCGTCGAAAGGATCGACCTGCAGCAGATCCGGATGCGGGCAGTGCTGCTTCATTGGCACTTTTTCACCCACGCGCCAGCGACGGCGGCCGGTGCCCTGAATGATAAATACGTCGTACTGATCGAGATGTGGGCCCACGCCGCCGCCGGGAACGGAGAACGAAATCATCAGGTCATCGATGCGCCAGTCGGGCAGGGCGCGGAACGGAAGCATCAGCGCTGCCGTTGGCTCGTGCCAGTGATTCACCGCCTGCACCAGCAGCGACCAGTTGTTTTCACTGAGGTGATCGTAACTTTCAAACGGCCCGTGGCTGACCTGCCATTTACCTTCGTTGTGGCTGACGAGGCGGCTGTCCACTTCGTCTTCCATGGCTAGGCCCGCCAGTTCGTCCGGTGAAATGGGATCGACAAAGTTCGTGAAGCCGCGCTTCAGCACCACCGGGCGTTTTTGCCAGTAGCGTTCGATAAAGTCGGGCCAGTTAAGCGATAAGTTATATTCCATGATGTTTTATTCCACAGGCAGGTTTCTGTTTGGGAGTATAACGGAAGCCGTTGCCCGACGATGCAGGCTATGGCAAATAAATGACTTATCCTTCTTTGCTTTCCGGATGCTGGTGGCCAAACACCACGTCCATTTTTGCGCCGCCGAGCGGGCTGTCTTCGGCGATGATTTTGCCGTCGTACTGCTCGACGATCTCTCTTGCGACCGACAATCCCACGCCCTGGCCCGGGCGCAGCGTGTCGGCGCGCTGGCCGCGGTCAAATACCAAATCGCGTTTGCTTTGTGGAATGCCGGGGCCGTCGTCTTCCACGAAAATGTGCAGATGGTCGTCGGTCTGACGAGCGGACACTTCAACAAACTCCAGACAGTACTTGCAGGCGTTATCCAGCACGTTGCCGAGCACTTCCATAAAGTCGTTTTGCTCGCCGACAAAGGTGATTTCTGGCGAGATATCGAGCGCGATGTTAACGCCTTTGCGCTGATAAACCTTGTTCAGCGCTGAGGTCAGCTTATCCAGCAGCGGCGCGACCGCATGCAGTTCGCGACTCAGCAGGATATTGCCACTGCGCATGCTGGCGCGGTGCAGATAATAGCCAATCTGCTGCGAGATACGGCTGATCTGCTCAAGCATCACCGGTTCGGCGTCTTCAACGCTGAGCTTGTTGCCGCGCAGCGATCGCAGGGTGCTTTGCAGCACGGCCAGCGGTGTTTTCAGGCTGTGGGTGAGATCGGTGAGCGTTGTGCGGTATTTGTCGTAACGCTCGCGCTCACTTTTCAGCAGGCGGTTAAGGTTTTGCACCAGGCTGGTTAATTCGCGAGTGGTTTCCGGGTTAAGCGTATCACGATGGTGTTCTTCAAGCTCACGCACCTCTTTCGCCAGCGACTCAATGGGCCGAAGGCTCCACCAGGCCGCGACCCACAGCAGCGGAATGACCAGCAGCAGGTTGGCGGCTAACACGTAGATAAACCAGCTCCAGACCATGTAGGAGCGCTTGAGCTCGATTGGAATGGTATCGACCACCACGATGGTCATCTGCGGCAGACGGGCGGTCGCCGGGTAGATATTGACGGCTACCGAGTGCGTCATCTCCGAATCATCCTGCTGCTCGCGCAGCTCCTTCAGCTGGCGCATCACTTCATGATCGTTATGCTGCAGCATGCTCGAGGAATCCACGTCCGCCTCTATTTCATGGAAACCGTTGGTCTTCAGCCAGTCCGGGTTGATACGGCTGATGAGCCACGGGACTTCCCGCTGCATCCAAAGCAGCTTGCCGTTCTTGTCGTAGATAAGCGCCATGGTCGGGCTTTGCAGATTCAGGTTTTCCGGGATCTCCACGCTGACTTTATTATTTTCGTAGCGTGCAAGGGTATAGAACAGGTTGCTCTCCCCACGCAGCAGGCGGAAGGTGGTCTTATCGAAGCTCACGCTGTAGCCGACCAGGGCGACCATCCCATAGGCCAGTGACAGCACCAGCACCACCGCGGCCGTTGCCAGCAGGAAGCGGACGCGCAGGGAGAGCGGCAGAATATGCCGGAGCATGTTTTTCATCCGCGCAGTTCGAACAGGTAGCCCTGGCCTCGTACGGTGGTGATCACATCCTGCGGGTACTGGGCCTGAATTTTCTTGCGCAGGCGACCCATGAGGACATCGATGGTGTGGCTCTCGCGCAGTTCGGCATCAGGGTAGAGCTGCAGCATCAACGAATCTTTGCTGACGACCTTGCCGTTGTTGCGGATAAGCGTCTCCATGATGGTGTACTCAAACGCGGTCAGCTTGATGACTTCGTCATTCACCGACAGTTCACGGCGAGACAAATCGACCTGGAAGGGCGGCAGGGAGATCACCTGAGAGGCCAGACCGCTGTTCCGGCGCAGAAGAGCCTGCATTCGCGCGGCAACTTCTTCAATATGGAACGGTTTGGTGACGTAGTCATCGGCTCCGGCGCTCAGCACTTCAACCTTGTCCTGCCAGCCTTCGCGGGCGGTCAGCACCAAAACAGGCACCGAAATGTCGTTGCTGCGCCAGCGGCGGATCATCGACAGGCCGTCTTCGTCAGGCAGGCCTAAATCGACAATGGCGATGTCCGGAACGTGTTCACCCAGATAGTAATCAGCTTCTTTTGCATCCTCGGCGGCATCCACCTGATGGCCAAGCTCCTGTAGCTGAACTTTTAAATGGTGACGCAGGAGGGCGTTATCTTCCACAACGAGTACGCGCATGGGTTATCCCTTTTTCATTTTCGATTTGAAGAGTTTAACGCTGATTATGCGGTTGTGGGGATAAACATTGTATAAACCGGGGAAGGGGCCTCTCTTCCCGGGTGAGAAGAGAGGCGGGACTCTTTACTTCAGCTCGTCAACCAGGGTGATGGCGCGACCAATATAGTTGGCAGGTGTCATCTCTTTCAGGCGTGCTTTCTCGTGCTCCGGCAGCGCCAGACCATCGATAAACTGCTTCATGCCTTCAGCATCAACGCGCTTGCCTCGGGTCAGCTCTTTCAGCTTCTCGTACGGCTTCTCGATACCGTAACGGCGCATCACGGTCTGAATCGGCTCCGCCAGCACTTCCCAGTTGTTGTCCAGCTCTTCCAGCAGGCGATCGCGATTCACTTCCAGCTTGCTCACACCTTTCAGAGTGGACTGATAAGCGATCAGCGCATAGCCGATGCCCACGCCAAGGTTACGCAGTACGGTGGAGTCGGTCAGGTCACGCTGCCAGCGGGACACCGGCAGTTTGCTTGCCAGGTGCTGGAGTACGGCATTGGACAGACCCAGGTTGCCTTCGGAGTTTTCGAAGTCGATCGGATTCACCTTATGCGGCATGGTGGAAGAGCCGATTTCCCCGGCGATGGTTTTCTGCTTGAAGTGGTTCAGCGCCACGTAGCCCCAGACGTCACGGTCGAAGTCGATGAGGATAGTGTTGAAGCGCGCCACGCAGTCGAACAGTTCGGCGATATAGTCGTGCGGCTCAATCTGGGTGGTGTACGGGTTCCACTGGATGCCAAGCGAGGTCACGAACTCTTCGCTGAACTGGTGCCAGTCCACTTCCGGGTACGCGGCGATGTGGGCGTTATAGTTGCCAACTGCGCCGTTAATTTTGCCGAGGATCTCAACCTGGTTGAGCTGGCGATACTGACGCTCCATGCGGTACGCAACGTTAGCCATCTCTTTGCCCATCGTGGATGGCGTGGCGGGCTGGCCGTGGGTACGGGAGAGCAGCGGGATATCACGGTACTGCTCTGCCAGATCCTTCACCGCGTCAATGAGCTTGCGCCAGTAAGGCAGCACCACTTCGTCGCGGGCGGTTTTGAGCATCAGAGCGTGAGACAGGTTGTTGATGTCCTCGGAGGTGCAGGCGAAGTGAATAAATTCAGACACTGCGTGCAGGGCAGGGATATCCGCCACTTTCTCTTTCAGGAAATACTCGACCGCCTTCACGTCGTGGTTGGTGGTGCGCTCGATGGTTTTGATGCGAGCGGCGTCTTCTTCGTTAAAATCCGCAATGATTTTATCGAGGAAACCGTTTGCGTCGGCAGCAAAAGCTGGAACTTCCTTGACAGCTGCGTGCGCGGCCAGTTTTTGCAGCCAGCGAACTTCAACCTGCACACGGAATTTCAGCAGACCGTATTCGCTGAAAATGCCGCGCAGCGCGCTGACTTTATCGCCGTAGCGTCCATCGACAGGGGAAACGGCGGTCAGTGAGGATAATTCCATAGATCACAACTCCGGAGTTATATGAGCAAGAATTTGTTTGGCCTGAGTGGTCAGGCGATTACGGGAAAACATCAGCTGCAGACGACCGCCGCCGACCTGGTGCCAGAGCACTGCGGCGCGTATCCCTGCGAGCAAACCGGCTCGCACTTTGGCCTGCACCTGCGCGCTTTGCAGCACGGCAGGAGAACCGGTGACCTGAATGCGAGGGCCGAGCGGGCTAATGACATCGACATAAATCGCGGCCATGGCGCTCAGCAGCGTTTCAGACTGCAAATCAAAATGGTCAAGCTGGCGCTGGAGCCCGGCGATGCGCTCACCCAGGGTGTCCATCGCGCCCTTCGCGGCAAAGAGTTTTCGTTCCAGCACCATCAGGCTTAAGGTGTAGCGCGTCAGTTCGGCGTTCAGCCCCTGACGGCTGCTGGCATTCAGCACGCCGAGCAGCGTTTCCAGGCCGAGGCGAAGATTGGCTTCGCTGCCACCGAAGACGCCGAGCGTGGAGTCCGGGTTCAGATCGATAACGCTGTTCAGTGCCACGTGCAGGGCATCGCTGTCGCAATGGCCCTGATGCGCCAGCTGCTGAACCAGACGGGCGGACTGGCAGATCCCTGCCAGAGCCAGCGTAATGTCGTAATAGTTCTTCGCCACGAAAACTCCTTTCTCTGTGCTGTCTGAGTCTTAAACCGGCAGCGGCAGGCGCTGCTCGATAATGCCGCCGCCGAGGCACACTTCACCGCTGTAGAAAACAGCGGACTGGCCAGGCGTAACGGCTGCAACGGGCTCGTCGAAGCGAACCTCAATTCGGTCATCATCAAGTCGGGTGACGGTGCACGGAATATCCGTCTGGCGATAGCGGGTTTTCACCGTGCAGCGTAGCGTGCCGCTGAACGGCTCGCGATCGACCCAGTGCAGCTGTTGGGCAATCAGACCGACGGACATCAGGCGCGGATGATCGTGACCCTGAGCCACCACCAGAACGTTGTTTTCCACGTCTTTGTCTACGGTGTACCACGGCTCTTCACTGCCGTCTTTGGTGCCGCCGATGCCTAAGCCTTTACGCTGGCCGAGGGTGTGGTACATCAGCCCCTGGTGCTCGCCAATTACGTCGCCGTCGACGGTGATGATTTTGCCCGGTTGGGCAGGCAGGTAGCGGCCCAGGAATTCGCGGAATTTACGCTCGCCGATAAAGCAAATGCCGGTGGAGTCTTTTTTCTTCGCGGTGATGAGATCGAGCTCTTCGGCAATGCGGCGCACTTCAGGCTTGGACAGTTCGCCGACCGGGAACAGGCTTTGCGCGATCTGTTCATGGCCGAGCGTATAGAGGAAATAGCTCTGATCTTTATTGCCATCGAGACCGCGCAGCAGCTGACTTTTGCCGTTCACATCGGCGCGGCGTACGTAGTGCCCGGTGGCGATGTAGTCGGCACCTAAGTCTTCAGCGGCAAACTCGAGGAAGGCTTTAAATTTGATCTCTTTGTTGCACAGAATATCCGGGTTCGGCGTGCGGCCCGCTTTGTACTCTTCAAGAAAGAGCTCAAAAACGTTGTCCCAGTATTCCGCGGCAAAGTTAACGGTGTGCAGCTCAATGCCGAGCTTGTCGCACACGGCCTGGGCATCGGCCAGGTCTGCGGCGGCAGTACAATATTCCTCGCCGTCGTCCTCTTCCCAGTTCTTCATGAACAGGCCTTCCACCTTATAGCCCTGCTGTTGCAGCAGGTAAGCGGAAACGGAGGAATCGACACCGCCGGACATCCCGACGATCACTTTTTTTGGGCTTTCTGACATTGGAATACTCACGACATTGAACTTCAAGGCGGCATAGTCTATCACGCAGCCCCAGTGGGATCACCCTTTGTGAAGGGCCAGTTAAATTCACCGATCAGCTCAAGCGGCAGACGCTGTCCGCTTTGCCAGCTGCGGATGCTTTCGGCCACCAGCGGCGAGCGCAGATTAGTGGCGTTAAGGATGTCATCGGCGCTAACCCACTGGCAGCGGTCAATGTCGCTGTCATGCGGTTCTGTGGCACACGTATCGTTAAGCTCGACGGCGAAAAGAAAGCGTAAGAATGGCGTTCTGTCTGGCGCTATCCACTGATGCATACGGATGAAATGCTGGGGCGTGGCGCGAATGCCGGTCTCTTCCCACAGTTCGCGCTCGGCGGCCTGAACAAGCGTTTCGTCGGCCTCAAGGTGTCCGGCGGGCTGGTTCCAGGTCGTTTTGCCGTTCACTTTTTCTTCTACTACCAGAAACTGACCTTTGGCGTGGACCACGCAGGCGACGGTAACGTGCGGTTTAAACATTAAGCCATCCTTCTGTTCAGGCATCCCGCCACTGACCGTTGGCAAGATCATCGAGAGTGTAAGCGCCCATGGCGTAGCGAATCAGGCGCAGGGTAGGGAAGCCGACGTGAGCGGTCATCCGGCGAACCTGGCGATTTCGGCCTTCATACAGCGTCACTTTCAGCCAACTGGTCGGTATCGATTTACGCTCGCGAATTGGCGGATTGCGTGGCCACAGCCATTCAGGTTCGCTTACCAGTTCGATTCCTGCGGGCAGCGTCGGGCCGTCGTTCAGCGTCACGCCTTTGCGCAAGGCATTCAGTGCTTCTTCATCCGGGGCGCCTTCCACCTGAACGTAATAGATTTTGCCCGTGCGTTTGCCTGGCTGCGTCAGCTGAGCCTGAAGGGCACCGTCGTTGGTGAGCACCAGCAGGCCCTCGCTATCTCGATCGAGTCGACCCGCGGCGTAGACACCCTGTACGTCGATATAATCCTTCAGGGTGCTGCGCCCGGCCTCGTCCGTAAACTGCGGCAATACATCGTAGGGTTTATTGAACAATATCACCCTTTTTGGGCGGGTTTCTTTACGTTGTCGGGTGGCTTGTTGTGAGCTGAATCGCTTAAGGCGGTGATTTGTATAAGAAGTTTTGTTCATGGTGTTTTCAGGCCGGGTCAATTGCCGCATTATAGCCTAATTACGAAGACCTTTCATGGAACCCAACAATCAGGTAGTATCAACCAGCTCATTACAAATCATTAACAAAAAATATTGCTCACACTCTTCGCGCTGCCAGGGCAACGCGACCCAGGACGCGAAAGGCACGAGCAGTCACCAGAAGCGCTCGAAGGAGAAGTTGATGGAAAGCAAAGTAGTTGTTCCGGCGGAAGGCCAAAAGATCACCCTGCAAAACGGCAAACTCAACGTACCCCACAACCCGATTATCCCGTTCATTGAAGGGGACGGTATCGGTGTCGACGTTACTCCACCAATGATCAAAGTGGTGAACGCCGCGGTAGAGAAAGCCTATAAGGGCGAGCGTAAAATTTCCTGGATGGAAATTTACACCGGCGAGAAATCCACCCACGTATACGGCCAGGACGTCTGGCTGCCAGCGGAAACGCTGGATCTGATTCGTGAATACCGCGTTGCCATCAAAGGCCCGCTGACGACCCCGGTCGGTGGCGGTATTCGTTCTCTGAACGTTGCCCTGCGTCAGGAGCTGGACCTGTACGTCTGCCTGCGCCCGGTACGTTACTACCAGGGCACTCCAAGCCCGGTGAAGCACCCGGAGCTGACCGACATGGTTATCTTCCGTGAAAACTCCGAAGACATCTATGCGGGCATCGAGTGGAAAGCGGATTCTGCGGACGCAGAAAAGGTTATCAAGTTCCTGCGTGAAGAGATGGGCGTGAAGAAAATTCGCTTCCCTGAGCACTGCGGGATCGGCATCAAGCCATGCTCTGAAGAGGGCACCAAGCGTCTGGTGCGTGCGGCCATCGAGTATGCGATCACCAACGATCGCGACTCCGTGACCCTCGTGCACAAAGGCAACATCATGAAGTTCACCGAAGGCGCTTTCAAAGACTGGGGCTACCAGCTGGCGAAAGAAGAGTTCGGCGGTGAGCCGATCGACGGCGGCCCATGGCAGAAAATCAAGAACCCGAAAACCGGCAAAGAGATCATCATCAAAGATGTGATCGCTGATGCGTTCCTCCAGCAGATCCTGCTGCGTCCGGCCGAGTACGACGTTATCGCCTGTATGAACCTGAACGGCGACTACATCTCTGACGCCCTGGCGGCGCAGGTTGGCGGTATCGGTATTGCACCAGGCGCGAACATCGGTGACGAATGTGCACTGTTCGAAGCGACCCACGGCACTGCACCAAAATACGCAGGCCAGGATAAAGTGAACCCAGGTTCCGTTATCCTTTCCGCGGAAATGATGCTGCGTCATATGGAATGGTTCGAAGCCGCAGACCTGATTGTTAAAGGCATGGAAGGCGCAATCGCAGCCAAGACCGTGACCTATGACTTCGAACGTCTGATGGAAGGCGCTAAGCTGCTGAAATGTTCAGAGTTTGGTGATGCAATTATCGCGAATATGTAATTGCGATAATTGTTAAATCTATTAACGGGAGCTTAACGCTCCCGTTGTTTTTGGTTAGCCCGCTAACGGTTATCAAAATTTTATCAAAACAATTTATCAAAATGTTAGTATTTTGCCATGTTCGAAACTCTACGATGGTTCGATGATGAAAAAAACTGATTTATTCATGGTTGGATAAATTAATTAACTATCCATGGTGCATTACATCATTTTGTTTGATTTTTAGCATGGTATGGGCGGTTATTGCTTACTATAACCCATTGGTTTCTCTTTCTGAAAATCAAAATCTCTATATTTACTCAACTCAACTCAACTCAACTCAACTCAACTCAACTCAAGCTCAAGTTTTAGGTGGCGTTTATGGTTTACCGTTGACCGCTTACATATTTCTTAGAAACCATCAAGAAAGAGAGTTGGAGAAAGATCAGAGCGTAAATGAAATTATCACGACAATACAAACAAAGGAATATTGCTTTTTAATTGCAATTACCATTTTATCAATGCTGGCGATTTTAGGTGATTTGTTGACACTGGTAGTATATTTAGAGGAGTCACGATGGATAAGAATTGCAACAAAAAATACAGCGACTGCTTTTTTTATCTTTAGTCTTTTTTTATAAGTTATTTTATTCTTAAAGCACTTAAAGCACTTAAAGCACTTAAAGCACTTAAAGCACTTAAAGCACTTAAAGCACTTAAAGCTGATAAATATAACTCTATTGGCATGGGGATAATTAGGAGGGTTGAGCTTGAAAGCATAAAAAGCAGTCCAGAAGAAAACCTCAATGAAGAGTTGAGGGACATTGATGACTATAACAATCAAGGTTGTATTCTTTATGGCATTTTTATGGAGTTATTTAAAACTATTGAAGTAAATCTTGGCGCATTATATGACAAAGTGTTTGAGAAAGCTTATGGATTGAGTTGTCTGCAATCACTTTCAATTACCTATATACCGCCAACAAAACGGCATTTATCAATTTCACGATTAGTCAAGACTCTCATAGATGCCAAGGCTGTGCCTGAAGGGTTAGGGCCTGAAATAATCACTCTCATTAAGTATCGTAACGCACTTGTACATACTAACGATGTTGACCCATCTCAACATATGGTAAGAAATGCGCAGATTGTCAATGAGGAGATTAAGCGGTTGTTAGAAGAGTATTAAAGTTAGGCAATATAAAAATGGCAATGGCATACTACATGCCATTGTCATGATGTCATACCTGCAAATTATCCTGATACTTTTACCCAGCCTTTCCCTCGTCGTTATGATAATGTGCTGTTTGATTCGGTGATTTATGGGCAAGCAGTTCCGACGTATCGATTTCCTAGGCTTCATAGAGGCTTTCTGTCAGTGACCGCTGTTCGTGAAACGTTGCCGGCGTACCGCCACCCCATTCAATCTCGGCTTTATCCCGTGCTTTGCTGAATTTCATCGTTATAGCATTTGACTTTACCTGCGCGCCATGTTCTGCCTGTGATGTTGCCCGGAAGAAGTGGACCATATAGGGGCTTGTAAGCATACCCGTTATACTTTCACACACTTTTTGAAATTTATAGCTTTTAGACATCAGCCGGTACTCATCCGGCATCAGGTTATTCAGGGATTCATGGGAGAGCTAGCTGCAGCCAACGCTCTGTAATTTACTGTACTTCATTCCTTGTTTCGGTATTCGACGGCATCACTACTGGAGAGATAGTGAAGATGCCCCCATGCTACTGACTGGCATGGAGAAGGCGCCAGCGGTGTGAAAGCATCGTTTAGTTGAACGCTCAACAGGGCAAGCAGACACCGTAAGCTAACATCGCGAAAAACTGAGTCAACTCCGGGTGAGCGATACAAGGTCAAAGTTACGCCACTCCTGCATTTATAGAGCAAACGTCAACAAAAAACTTTAAAAAGAGCAATTGAATGATATAAAATAGACTGAAATTCAATTGATTATTGAGCTAGAAAATGAAAACTTTACAAATCCAAATTGGTTTCTTTTATGACGTAAGTTCATCAGTAGATTTTGATGGGCTAGCATACTTTATAAAACGCGAATTTAAATCGGCGATAGGTATCCAATTAGATAATGTTCAACTGTTCAACATGTTACCTAAAGATGCACCAGCGGAAATTCCTCGATTGCAACTTCACTCTCCTAACAATAAAATTAGGGCACAGGCTTCTTTTCAGAGATTTGACTTGTTTATTGAGCGTTTTGATACAGAGCAGGAAGTGAATTCTGAGTTTTTTGATAAATTATTTGACAAAATCTCTTTTGTACATGAGATGTTGAACATTAAAATAGCCCGGATTGGTTTGGTTGCTTTCTTGGCTGAGCCTGACGAAAACCCAAGTAAAAGTATTTCTGAAAAATATTTAAATACTTCTGAATTAGGGAGTTCAGATCAATTGAGTGATGTAACTCTCATGGTTAATCGTCAGTTTGAACTACACGGTAAAGGTTTTAATTGTCATCTTACAATTATGCCTGGGGTGGATACAATTAAACAACAATCAATTTTTGTGAAGCAAGTGGATGTAAGTACTTTGCAAGAAAATGTTTTTTATAAGGAATACAGTAATAATCAAATTAAAGATGCATTTATGTTAAAAATGAATGAATATAAATAAAAGAACATAGGCGTTAAAAATGAGTACTGAAAAGAAAGTTGGATCATCTGTCACTAACTCTCAAGGTGAAGGGGCGAGTAATTCATTTAATAACGACATTACCAGTACAACATTTGTTTCATCCGGTTCAAAAACAGCGACTACAGGACGTTCTTCTAACGCTCAAATAGGCTCTGTAAATATTGGTGGGGCATCGGGGCGTAATTTTACCACTCAAGATGATAATAAGGATGGTGGAGCCAGCTTTATGGATGAACATAATCTGGCTAGCGTTTTCATTCCTCCGAAAGATATTACAAACGATCCGGGTGTGACTGGCTGGACAAATAAAATTGGTAAGGCAGATAATAACATTAATTCATCCTTCAGCTTTGCAAAAAATGATGGAAGTAACCCGTTTTCTCTAAGGGGAGTTAAAGAACTTGAGCGGGGGGACGCGGCAAGTATATATTGGAAAGAAGCAAACCGGCTTATAACTTCTTTTTCTAATGACTTAACTGAAAGTAAGCGTATGATTGAAGAAAGCAAGTCTAATATTTCCGAATTAAGGGAGCAGCTTTCCCAGCAGATAGATAAAGTCGCTGGAATGGATTTGTCTTTGAATGATGCAGAACAAAATCTTGCTAATAAAGTTGAAGGATTTGAGAGTGAAGTAGTGACAGCCAGGAATTCATTACTTGCCGTAATTGCACTGTTTGCATCGTTCTTTACTTTCATTTCTATATCCGTAAATGTTTTTTCACGCGATATGTCACTCAGCACATCAATTTCAGTATTGCTCGTTATTTGGTCTTGCTTGATAAGTTTTATATTTGTATTCATGGCGGGAATTAGCAAAGGCGGAAGTTTTTTTACTAGTTCCGTGTTTGTTAAGCATGCTTTAGTTATGGTTATCTTGTTCTTCTTTTCTTTTGGACTTCCAAGGGTTATTTTTTCAATATTTTCAATTACTTAATTTCTTTGTGCTTTGTGTGAGGTCAGTCCAATCACATTTTGAGTTTATCTTTAATACATAACAGGTAGCTGGCGTGAGCGTTTTAGTATGCAAAGGAAACAGAAGTAGACTCCTTGTTTCCTTCGCTTACTTTAAGTCTTGCTACCATGTCATGTTCAATATTTCTTATGGAAGTATTTGTATTATGATATGGCGGGCATCCTATCCTGCTGATTAACCCTCAGGCATAGCTGAAGAGTGATGGGAGGAAATTTTCCAGTCTTTACCATCCCAGGCGTATGTGAAGGTATAGCGAGCCGTAACGGTTGATTTGTCGTCAAAAGTGAAGGTATATACGCCAGTATCAATGGCTTTATTACAACCCAGGCGGATGGTACGACTGTCAATTTTTCCAGTCGGTTTTTTTTGCAAGAAATGTTCGAAGTAATCTACACGTTCCGCATCAGTGAGGCGAACGTGGTTTGATACCGTTGGCAATAGCACAGCATCGCTAAGGTAATTATTCGAAACTGTTTTTGCATCGCCCGTTTTTAATGACGCATTCCATCTGTCGAACAATCCTTCAATTTGTGATTGATTAACATGAACGCAATTATTTGTCTCCTGAGCAAAGGCATGTACGGATAATAATGAAAGCGCTACCGCAAGACTGATTTTCTTCATGTGAAAACCTCTATTATCATAAACTCAATTTAAAAGTGTCATTGATAAAAATACCATCCTGACAGATTGGGTTTTATAACCCGGAGCCAAAATATCACAAGCCAGTAAATGAATCCTAAACAGCCGCTCATGATTTAATAATGAATTTAATATTGATTGAGATCAATAAATCCTTTTAGATGACAAGTGCGCGTGACAATGCCACATCAATGTTTATTTTTGCTTATGAATTTAACTTCTGAATTCAATTTGTCGCTTGTAACTGAGTTAAACGAAATTAAAGTGTCAAGCCCATGTGAAACGATGCGAATCCGTTTATGAAGTGTTTAAATTCATAAATAACAAAACATGTTAATTTTAATCCAATGCTTAGGCTAAATGTTTACGGCGATCGCCATATCTATTGGTGCTTTTATATTTTATTAGAAAGATTGGGAAGTGTTATGTCATTTTCTGTTAAAGGACCTGGCTCATTTGTTTCTGCTTCATCTTATCACTCAAAGCCTGTGCTGGTGAGCAAACATGATAAAGTAGAGGATATTGAAAACGATAAGGTTACCCATCAAAGAAAAGATGCTGATGAAGCGATTAAAATAACGAAAGGTCCAGTGCGTTCTGACAGCAACACCATTGACCTGTTATGGCTTATAAAACACTTTTCGATTAAAGATATGATACATAAAAAGAAAAGAAAGGATCAAAATCAGACCGAAATGATAGTAAATGTATCTGTACGCGAGGAACTAAAATAATAAAAAAGTCATCTCTCTCCTTGCCCACTCCCTGGTGGGCTTTTTTTGACAACCTCAATGGATTAGCGGGTAATCAGCATCAGTTAGTTTAACCGCAGAGCCTTTGCTTTATTTTATAAATCAATAACACTTGCCCTTGCGTATGGCTTTCATATTATCCTCTTTCGCGCTGTTTAATTCAGACCTGGTCTACTATTCGCGACTCCAGTGCAGTCTGGTCGTGTAAGAGGGAATTGGGCTTTCTTTTTTTCAGCTCAACAAAGACACTTTCACTTTTTGATAAAACTTCATCCGGTGAAGATCCCTGGGAAGTAAATAAATCATCATTTTTGTTATTGTTTTTTGAGCCCTTTGTGTTTTCAATCATTGATGAAATTTGGCTTAAAAGCTGCATGACTTTTGATTCTGTGACAGAGGAAGAGAATTCCGCACTTTGTAGCATGCTGTCCAGTTTATTGATAAGGCTAAGTATCTTAGGTGGTATTGGCTTAAACTTAGCCGCTGCTTTACTTCTTAACGCCTGAAGCCGTTTTTTCTTCTCATGGAGATCCTTTACCGGATCTGAATTTTTGGTTTCAGGAAAAATACTTTTCGGAAATACCTTGCCACTGTTACCCAGAAATCGAATGGACATCATGTCTCCTTAGCTCGCTATAAAACCTGCTTTTTTTATAAGCGGCTAAAAGTCTGGCTTCTTAACGAGCGGAGAGTGATTTTTTTAGAAAATTTCATGAGCGCTTAGCCACGGTTACGGTGCCCTGGCTTTACGCTGGTGGAATAGATTCCGCAGTCGGGAAAACGCCGCTGGGAGCTGTATCAGAAAGTCGGGTAATTAAAACAGGGTGGGGCGCATGCTCCCCACCCTGATACTGTCAGCTAAAGAATTTCCCCTTCAGCAGATTCAGCCCTTCCGTCATCAAATCCTGTTGACCATCAACCGCACCGTTTGGCGAAAGCGTATCGACCATTTTTGGCAGGTGTTCGGCAATCAAATTCGACGCGGCCTGTGGTTCGATACCGAGTTTTGCTGCCAGATCGGCTACGGCAGGAGAGCCCAGCGCCTGGGTTATCTGATCCGCCGAAACGGGCTGATTCCCGCCGGTGCTTATCCAGGATTCGACAATCGCGCCCAGTCCGCCCTGCTGAAATCTTTCCAACAAAGCCTGAATGCCGCCCTGTTCTTCAATCCAGCTGAGAATGGCCTGATAAGCTCCGGCTTTGCCATCCTGACCGCCAAACATGCCAGCCACTTGATCGAATAGGCTCATAGTGAATACCTCAAGGTTTGTTAGGAATGATTAACACCTGACCCGGATAGATTTTGTCCGGATGTTTGAGCATGGGTTTATTGGCCTCAAAGATGCGCTGATACTCGTTGGCCGTACCGTATTCTGCTTTTGAAATGGCGCTCAGCGTGTCGCCTGACTTCACGGTGTAATAGCGACTTTCTGTGCCTGGCTGCGCGGTGGACAGGCTGTCGTTTACCTGCGAAATGCCCGCCACGTTACCAATGGCGACCAGAATTTTCTCCTTCGCTTCCTGGCTCAGGCCGTCTCCGGTCACGGTGGCCGTGCCATCGCTTGCCACATCCACTTTGACTTTATCTGCCCCGGGCAGGCCCAGGTCGTTAATGTGCGTCTCCAGCTTTTTGCTCTGTTCGTCGCTGTTCTGGTTTGTTACCGCATCCCAGAGTTTTTCGCCGGCTTCTTTCACGAAACTGAACAATCCCATATTTGACTCCTGTTTAGAGGAAAAGAGGCTTCAGAGATCAAGTATAAATCACGTCCTCAGGGTGGCTATTTTTTTATGCCCGAACCGGAATGGTCGTTACGATAAGCAAAGCGTTGAGTAGGGCTTTTGCCTGCCTTGTGGCACAGGACGCCGCCAGATTGTTTATCTCCCTTGCATCATGGCGTAGCGTGTATAACTCCGTTAAATTACATCCGTATCGTCACGCTCTCTTATTTTGTCAGTGGTGCCTTAGTGAAGAATGTCCAGGATGCGCTCAGAAAACGCCAGGCGCTGCTGATTTCCGCAGCAGTGACGCTTTTTTGCGTCACCCTTTATGTGATGTTTGCCTATCAACAGCGAATGGCTGAGATCAACGAGCGTATCAATGCACTGGTGAATCAGGTCAATATGGTTTTTAACGACAATGAACTGCTCGCCGATGCGACTGGGGTACGATTCCAGCAAATACGCGGAACGCGCGAATGCGGTGGGTTAACGGCCTTTTCACTCCGGGATGGTGATGAGTGGGCGATCAATGGTGATCCCAACCATCTGAATGGTGATTCAGGTACGCTGATTTCCCGTACGCAAAGTCTTGATGCCAGCTGCATGTACGTAGCGGCTGAATTCATTCGCCATAAAATTAATAGCATCAATCCTGGCCGCTACGACTCACATCGCTACATTATTGCGCACGATACCAGCTGGTTTTACTGGTTCGATCCTCAGGATTCCGTGCCTTTTCATTTTAGCGATTCAAAAATGGCGAACCAGCCTGGCTACTTTTTCAAGCCGCCGCAGTCCTTCTACGACCGCCTGCTGCAAAAAGACGTCACTAAGCGGGAAGGCAGCTCGACGAATTTTTACAGGGATCGCATCACCGGGGAAATGGCCTTCAGCGTGATCAGCTACATCTATGATTTATCCGGAGCCGAAGTGTCAGACCGGATTGTCGGGTATCTGCTGTACGATCATTCGCTGAGCGAAATGCGCGACACGCTGACTGACGTCTTTGACGGGCAGATACCGCCGACGCTGATGGTTCAACTGGTGAACGTGCCGGACAAGACCTCTTTGTGCCTTACGGGCAACTGCTTCTGGCTGAATGATGCTTCGGTGCGTGCCATTTCGAGTAAATATGAATTTCGTTACGCGGTGCCGCTCTATCTGTTCGTGCTCAACGACACCCACGGCTGGAGCGCAGTGCTGATTGCGCCATTCCTTTTCCTGCTGCTGGCCTTTGTGCTGCGTCGCCAGCTCAATCTGAGCGACATTAAGGTTTACACCGATCCACTGACGGGCTGCTTTACGCGCAAAATTCTCGAGTTTGTTCATGAGCGCATGGACGATTATCCGTCAGTTATCCTGATGGACTGCAACAAGTTTAAGGCCATCAATGATACCTGGGGCCACTCCGCAGGGGACAGGGCGCTACAGGTCATTGCCCTGCGGATGATGTCCAGCGTGCGGGACGCTAAAGATCTGGTGATTCGCACCGGCGGTGACGAGTTTGTGATCCTGCTGCAGAAAACCGGTGAGGACGATGCCCGACGGGTGGCTGAACGTGTGGCACGGGAAATTTCAGCACACGATTTTATCGCCAGCGGAAGTGCTGTTCACTTGTCAGTGTCGTGGGGCGTGGCGACTTATCAGCACGATCTGGCCACCACGATTCAGGTGGCCGATGCGGATATGTACAGGATGAAGCTGGCGCGTCAGGAGGCGACGCTGATTCGCTGACGGGTTTTCTTATCGAGATACATGGCGGCGTCTGCTGCCTGAATAGCGCTTTCCGCATCCATCTCAAGTGGATCGAAGGAGCGAGAGTACGATGAAGTGCCACAAAAAAGCCCCGCCGGGGGAGGCGGGGAAAAATTCATTGATTATGGAATGATGTGTTCCCTGGTCAGTTTGGGAACAGGCCTAATTTAAGTTGCAAAAGTGCAGTTAAAATGAAGAAATAATGAAGTTTAAGGCAAATCAGCCGCCAATAAAGGAAGCCATAACAATGAAATACGCTGGATTATTACTGCCGCTTGTACTTGCGGGCTGCACGACTGCAAAACCGGATGATGCACCAAAGCCGCCAAATATCGGGATGGCCAACCCGGCCGCGGTCTATTGTCAGCAAAAAGGCGGGACGTCAGTCCCGGTGCAAACCCCACAGGGCGTGCGTTCTGACTGTAAATTACCGTCCGGGGAAGTGATTGACGAATGGACGTTATACCGCCGGGATCATTCTGGCTCGTGACAGATAACGGCTCTCCAGGATAGAATTGCCATTAAGATTAATCTTAATTTCAGATCGTGTGAGAGCCGCATGTTTCAGCTTAAACCGGGCACCCTGGCGATGATTATCGCTGCCCGCACGCCCGCCGGTCGGGCGAATATCGGTAAATCTGTTTCGCTTTTTGCGCTCTGCCAGCCAGGCGAGCGCATCCTCAATCCGGTTAACGGCGTGGTCACAGAACTCCCCCATCAAGCACAGCGTGCGCTGTGGCTGGTCACCGGTGATATTCAGTCCGTCGACGGCCAGGCCGGGTTTGCGTTTGTACGTCCGGAGCACCTGATGCCGCTTACGCCTGATGCCCTCCCGGCTGAAGAACTGGAAAAAGTCAGCGAGTAAGGCTCTCCAGCCATGTAGCTAATACCCGCGCATGGTTCTGCTCCGTGTTCTTCGCCCCATAAATCAGCGTCACCGTCTGCTGCTTGGCGAGATGCGCCAGGCGCTGGCCTTCCGCTACCTGGCTTTGCAGCTCTGCCCGGTATTCTTTACTGAAGGTGGTGAAGTCGATGGCTTCGCCATGAAAGGCTTTTCGCAGCGCTGACGAAGGGGCAAGCGCTTTGCACCATTCATCACAGGTTAACGCTTCTTTCTTCACCCCGCGCGGCCAGAGTCGGTCGACCAGGACCCGGTAGCCATCTTCCGGCGCAGGCGTCTCATACACGCGTTTGCACTGAATCATCTTTTGTCCTTATTCCGCGATGTTTTGCTGAAAGGGTAATACTTTCCGCACCGGGATGAAAAGGCCAGCGCCTGCTAAAACCGGGGATTGTTCCGGCGACAAATTCCCGGTAGGCTGGTGTTCCTTATGTAGCCCGTAAACTGCACCGCATAAGGAACCCTTCATGGAACACGCTTCGAATCAAAAAACAGTGCGTATCGCCCTCGTAGGCGACTTCAATCCAGAGGTGATTGCCCATCAGGCGATTCCGCTGGCGATTGACGACGCCGCCGCCGTTCAGGATATCACCGCCGACTACGACTGGATCTCCACCTCCGACATCAAAAGCGCCGACGATCTGGTTGGATACGACGCGCTCTGGCTGGTTCCTGCCAGCCCGTATAAAAATGCTGAAGGCGCCTTTATTGCCATTCGCTACGCTCGCGAAAACAGCCTGCCTTTCCTCGGCACCTGTGGCGGCTTCCAGCATGCCATTATCGAATATGCGCGCAACGTGCTGGGCTGGCAGGATGCTGCGCATGCTGAAACGGATACCGAAGGCCGGATGGTTATCGCACCGCTTAGCTGTTCGCTGGTGGAAAAATCAGACACCATTGAGCTGCGTAGCAATACTTTGATTGCCAAAGCCTACGGCCGTCTGAGCATCGAAGAGGGCTATCACTGTAGCTACGGAATTTCGCCTGAGTTTGCGTCTGAGCTGGAAGAGGGCGCATTGCGCGTGACGGGCTGGGATGAAGAAGGTGAGATCCGCGCGGTGGAACTTGTCACCCATCCGTTTTTTGTCGGAACGCTGTTCCAGCATGAACGTAACGCCCTTGCAGGGCGTCCGGCTCCGCTGGTGCACGCTTTCCTGCGCGCAGCGGCAAACTGACGATCGCCCGGTGGCGCTCACGCTCACCGGGCCCAGGGCTTCAGGCCGGGCAAACGAAGTGCCGCCCGGCAATGCCTGTTATTAGCTGCTGATTTCCCTGGCGCGTCCTGCCAGACCACCAAACACCGCCATAACCAGTGAGATAACTGCGACCGCGATAAGCGGGATATGCCAGTCGCCGCTGGCGTCGTGGATTTTCCCCATGACCGGCGGCCCACAGGCGGCCAGCAAATAGCCGACGGACTGCGCCATGCCGGACAGCGCTGCGGCCTGGTGGGCGGAGCCCGCACGCAGGCCGATAAACGTCAGGCCGAGGATCATTGTTGCGCCAGAGCCGCAGCCGAAAATCAGCGTCCATACCACCGCCTGCTGCGGAAACAGCCAATAGCCGATGGCGCTGATGGCGCACATTATGGCAACGATAATGGCAATACCACGTTGATCTTTAAGCTTATGCAAGATAATCGGGATCAGCAGTCCTGGCACGGCAGTAGCCAGCTGCAATAACCCGTGCAACGATCCGGCCTGTGCTTCGCTGTAGCCCTGGCTGATAAGGATCGCCGGGAGCCAGCCGATCACCACGTAATAGACCAGCGAGTTAATGCCGAGGAACAGCGTCACCTGCCAGGCCAGCGCCGAGCGCCAGATCCCTTTGTTATGCAGGCTGCGCGATGTGGTAACGGTGCCTGGCGCGTGCTGACGCAGCTGCGGCAGCCAGAACAGCAGGGCTACCAGCGGGAAGGCCATTAACGCCAACAGCGCACCGTGCCAGCCTGCGCCGCTCATCGCAATGGGTACAACCAGCACTGAGCCGATCGCGGCGGCGGCGCCCATCGTCAATGAATAGGCGCCAATCATTCGTGCGACGTGGCCCGCGAAATCTCTTTTGATTAACCCCGGCAGCAGGACGTTCCCCATGGCGATACCGCAGCCAATTATGGCGGTGCCGACGTACAAAAAGGTGGCAGAAGGCAGAGAGCGGACGGCAATGCCGGCACAAATCAGCACAAGGGCTGCAAACAGGCTGCGTTCCACCCCGAAGCGGCGAGCAACACCCGCCGCAAGTGGGGAAAACAGGCCAAACGCCAGCAGGGGCAGAGTGGTCAGCATGCCTGTCCAGGCAGTGCTCAGACCGTAATCGGCGCGGATACTGTCGAGCAGCGGTGCGGCACCGGTGAAGGTCACGCGCAGCGTGGTGGCGATAAGCAAAATCCCGACAATCAACAACAGCGTCTGACGACGGGAGGGCTGGATAACTTTACTCATGGGGTTCTCTGTCATTCTCAGGAGCCGCTACAATACGCGGTTTTCGTTGTGATTGAATCAAGCTAAAATGACAAATAATCGCTGATACCGGACAAATAAGATGACAACAGGATTGGGCCTTGCGGGCTATGAGCCTGATAGCCAGCCGGAAAACGCGGTGGCTTTCCGCATCCAGGTGGTGGAGGATGAGCAGTTTATTCCCCAGCACAAGCACCGAAAGGGGCAGTTGATTTTGGCCCTGCACGGCGCCATCACCTGTGAAGTGGAAAACGCCATGTGGATGGTGCCGCCGCAGTATGCGGTGTGGATCCCGGGATTAGTGCCTCACAGCAATCGGGCAACGCCCGGCGCCCGCCTGTGCTTTTTATTTATTGAACCCGGCGCGGCGGCGATGCCAGACCATTGCTGTACGCTGAAGATTTCGCCGCTCGTGCGTGAGCTTATCCTCACGCTTGCCGGGCGAAATAAGGGGCAGAAAAATAACGAGGCAATGCAGCGATTAATTCAGGTGCTGTTCGATGAACTCCCGCAGCAGCCACAGCAGCAGCTGCAGTTGCCGGTATCTGCTCATCCAAAAATTCGTCAGATGGTCGATACCATGGCCGCAGAGCCCGCCGTCTGGCAAACCCTGGGGCAGTGGGCGGGACATTTTGCGATGAGTGAACGCAATCTGGCCCGGCTGGTGGTGAAGGAGACGGGCCTCAGCTTTCGCCGTTGGCGGCATCAGCTGCAGCTTATTCTGGCGCTCCAGCTGTTGATCCGTGGGCAAACCGTGCAGCAAACCGCTCACGCGCTGGGCTACGACTCAACCACGGCATTTATCACCATGTTCCGCAAAGGGCTTGGTCAGACGCCGGGGCGCTACCTCAGCGGCCTGATTACCCCTTCCCAATAAGCAGCGACACCAGCCCGGCGGCAATCAGCGGCCCCACCGGTACGCCGCGAAACAGCGCCACGCCGAGTACAGTCCCGACCAACAGCCCGGCAACCAGATGCGGCTGCGTGCCCATCAGCTGTACGCCTCTGCCGCCAAGCCAGGAGACAAACACGCCCACCGCAATCGCCACCAGCGATTTCCAGTTCACGAACGAATGGATAAGCGTCGACGGCGGCAAAGAGCCGCTGGCGATCGGGGCCATCACGCCGATGGTGAGCACGATAATCCCGATGCTGAGACCCTGTTTCTCGATCCATGGGAAGAAGGTGTTCAGCGGCGTCATGCGCACAATGATCAGCACCAGGATCGACACGGCAACGGTGGTGCTATGGCTGATAAAACCAAGCGCCGCCAGCCCCAGCAGAATGAGAAGGGTGGTATCAAACATGAAGGTGTCCTTGCCAGAAGTAAAATAAATCAACCGGTCTACTTTACGCGCAACGCCATGAGCAGAAAGCGCTATTTTTCATTCCGGCAACACTTTTTGGCAGATGCCCAAAGCAGGCGTTTGCGCTGTCATTGTGCTGTCATGAAAAAGGGGGAATGTGCAGGTGAAGAGAGGTCGCCCTGGAGGTAAACCCGATGAGTGAAGCGCTGATGATTGCCACCGCGTTTATCGCTATTGCCCTGACGCTGGTGGCTTCCGTGTTATGGCTGGAGAGAGCGGGTTAATCGTTCTCGCGACGGAACGTGACCAGCTCTGGCTGCGCGATGCGCAGATAGTCCTGGGTGTCCATCACGATCGATTTTTCCAGCAGCCCGGCGTTGAACGCGATTTCGTCGAAACGCTCGAACAACAGCGGGTCGGCCACCAGCTTCAGTGACGGATGGAAGCTGAACGGAGGAATAGCCCCAAACACGCAGGCGGTGAGAGAGTCCACTTCCGCCGGGCTCGCGAGCGAAGCCTTCAGACCGCCCAGATGTGATGCGAGGCGTGATAAATCCGCCTGCTGATCTGCCGCCAGAATTGCCAGCACGTGCTGCTTCACGCCGTTGCCCTTCACTTTGCATACCAGCGCCTTCGCGCCTTGTCCTAGCGCTGTGCCGCGAATTTCTGAGACGGCTTCACATTTGCCAATGGCTTCGTGCTCCATCACGCGAAAGCGGGCTTGCTCAGCGGTGAGAACGTCCAGTAAATGCTGATGGATATTGCGGGAGGAGATGTCAGACATGATGGCTCCGGTAAAAAAATCAGGCGGTCAGCATAGTCCTAAGAGGAAAACCCGGCAAGCAGGATGCACTGTACCAGAAATCAATTTTGCGCAGCCGCTTATTTCATAATGATATCCATTACTATTTTTCCGCATATAGAAATGATTTTTTAGCATTGGCAGACGCTCCGGGGTTATGGGAGCGTAGTGGCATAGCCCGCTAACAGGCGGAGATAACAAGGAAAATCTATGGCACAGGCAATGAAATCCCATAAAAATAAGATCGCTTCGTTTGTCCTTCTGGCGCTTCTCGGCGCCGCTTCCGCGATGGCGCAGGCCGATCAGCTTGCGGATATCCAGAAAGCGGGCGTTATAAAAGTCGCAACGTTTGATTCCAATCCGCCTTTTGGCTCAGTGGACGCTAAAACTCACGATATCGTTGGCTATGACGTCGATTTTGCTAAAGCGCTGGCCAAATCGCTTGGGGTTAAGCTTCAGCTGGTCGCGACCAACCCGGCGAACCGTATTCCTCTTTTACAGTCAGGGAAGGTCGATTTGATCGTGGCGGATATCACTATCACGCCAGAGCGTGCTCAGGTCGTGGACTTCTCTACCCCTTATTTTGTGACTGGCCAACAGTTCCTCGTACCAGCCGCCTCGCCGGATAAGCTCGATGATTATGGTCACAGCCGCATCGGGGCGGTAAAAGGCACCACGGGCGAGCAGGCCTTGCATCAGCGCTTCCCGTCAGCCCGCGTGCTCTCCTATGACGATATTCCGCTGGCGTTAACCGCGCTGCGTAACGGCAACGTGCAGGCCATTACCCAGGACAGCACCATTCTGGCCGGTTTGCTGGCGGAAGCGCCGGACAAAGCGAAATTCAAAATTCTGCCGGATTTACTGAGCAAAGAAGAGATTGGCGTTGGCGTGAAGAAAGGCGAAACGACGTTATTAAACGCGGTCAACGACGAGCTGGTGAAGCTTGAGCAAAGCGGCGAGGCGGCAAAAATATACGACGGCTGGTTTGGTCCGGGCAGCAAGACGCCTCAGCCACGCGGCTTTAAGATAGAAGCTAAGTAGTATGCTGAGTGGCCTGTTAAAACGATCCGCAGCTCAGGCTGCGGATTTTGCACATTTACGCGATGCCAGCGTGGAGTTTCGCCGGGCGGGCAAATTCTACGGCGATCATCAGGTTTTAAAATCCATCGATCTGAAGATTAACGCCGGCGAAGTGGTGGCAATCTGTGGGCCGTCAGGCTCGGGAAAATCGACGCTCATTCGCCTGATCAACCAGCTCGAACCGTTAAGCGCGGGCGATATACTTATCGACGGCAAACCGACGCGGAATCTACGCGGACAGGCGCTGCGAGCGTTGCGCAGCCGTATCGGCTTTGTCTTCCAGCAGTTCAACCTCTACGCGCATCTCACCGCCGTGCAGAATATCACGCTGGCGCTGACGCATGTTCATGGCTGGAAGGTGGAGGAGGCGAAGCAACAGGCAACCGCATTGCTCCTGCGCGTGGGGCTTGCCGAAAAAGCACACCATTTTCCCTCTCAGCTTTCCGGTGGGCAGCAGCAGAGGGTGGCGATTGCCAGAGCGCTGGCCTCATCGCCGCAGATAATCCTGTTCGATGAGCCAACCTCCGCCCTCGATCCTGAAACGATCGGCGAAGTTTTGGCGGTGATGAAATCTCTGGCACACAGCGGTATTACCATGATTGTGGTGACCCACGAGATGCAGTTTGCCCGCGAGATCGCCGATCGGGTGGTGTTTATTGATGGGGGAGAAATTCTTGAGCAGGCACCGCCCGCGCAGTTCTTCAGCGCCCCGCAGCACCCCCGTGCCCGACGCTTTCTGCAAAAGGTGCTCGACCCGCTGCATACGGAACTGAAGGACGGGCAATGAACTGGCATATCGACTGGGCCGGGGTGCTGAGCGGCCAACCCTTACGGTGGATTATCTCCGGCTTTCTGACCACCGTCTGGGTGACGCTTGCCGGAATGATGCTTGCGACGGTGCTGACGCTTTTGCTGACGGGCTTAAGGCTCGCCGGAGGAAGAGCAGGGCGCGGAGTGGTCGCGGTGTGGGTGTCCCTTTTGCGCAATACGCCGCTGCTGGTACAGCTGCTGTTCTGGTATTTCGCCGCCTGGAGCTTTCTCCCGCAGGCGCTGCGGGACTTTATCAACGATGACCATACCTGGTCCATTCTGCCGGGCAACGTGTGGTGGCTGACGCCGGAGTTTCTGTCGGCGGCGTGGGGACTGGGGCTGTTTACCTCGGCGTTTTTACTCGAAGAAATTCGCAGCGGCCTGCAGGCGGTGCCCAAAGGGCAGACTGAGGCGGCGCTCGCGCAGGGCTTTTCGGCGTGGAGGCTATTCCGCTGGATCTTACTGCCGCAGGGGCTGGTGAACGCCTGGCAACCGATGGTGGGGCAGTATCTGAACCTGATGAAGCTCTCCTCCCTTGCTACCGGTATCGGGTTCGCGGAGCTGACCTATCAGGTCAGGCAAATCGAAAGTTACAATGCCCATGCTCTGGAGGCCTTCGCCGTGGGGACAGCGCTTTATCTGCTGTTGGGAATCATCATGGGGGCGCTGTTTACCTGGTTTGGTCCGCGTAATGCAAAGCGCCCGAGAGCGGCAGCCGCCCCTCCCGCCGTGGAGGCGCAACATGATAGCTAACATCGCGGTGATTACCGATAATCTCGATTATCTGCTCTGGGGTCGCATGGCGCAGGGCGAGCCGGGTGGCGTACTGCTTACGCTGCTGATGGCGGCGGGCGCAGCGGCGCTTGCTTTGCCCGGGGGCGTGCTGCTGGCGGGCCTGGCCTGGCGGTACGGGGGCGGGATGCGACGAGTGCTCTTTATCTGGGCGGAATTTATTCGCGGTATTCCGCTGATATTTGTCATCTTCTGGCTCTATTTCCTGCTGCCGCTGATAACCGGACGCGATTTACCCGGCGCCCTGACCGTGACGCTTGCCCTGGCATGGTTTACCTCGGCGGCGGTCATGCATACGGCTTATGCGGGTTTGCAGGCGTTGCCGGGAGGGCAGCGCGAGGCTGCTGTTGCCGGAGGCTTTAGCCCGTGGCAAACGCTGCGTCTGGTGTTGCTCCCGCAGGCGATGCGTAACGTGCTACCTTCTTTTATCGGCCTGTTTATCGCTTTGCTGAAAGACACCTCGCTGGCGTTTATCGTTAACGTGCCGGAATTAACCACCGTCGCCGGGCAGGTGAACAGCCGGGTGCAGGTTTATCCGGCGGCCATCTTTATCTTTACGGGGCTGGTTTATTACCTGTTGTGCAGCGGCCTGGGCTGGCTGATATCCCGCTGGCGTTCAGCGCCTTTATATCAGGCTGCAAAATAACGTGCTGTTTAAATAGCATCAGAAGAAAAAACGGCCAGATAACCTGGCCGTTTTTTATGATTAATTACCGCTAGTGGCGCTCTGCTTGTGAAAAAGCTCTCTGAATACCGGGTAAATATCCTCCTGGTCGCGAATATGCTGCATGGCAAAGTTTTCAAACGTTGACTGCAGATGTTCATATTCACGCCACAGGGTTTGATGCGCGCGGCGGGTGATTTCGATGTAGCTGTAATACCGCACCACCGGCAGAATTTTCTTCGCCAGGATCTCATGACACAGCGGAGAGTCATCCGCCCAGTTATCACCGTCCGACGCCTGCGCCGCGTAGATATTCCACTGCGCGGGGTCATAGCGCTCCTTCACCACCTCATCCATCAGCTTCAGGGCGCTGGAGACAATCGTGCCGCCGGTTTCCTGCGAATAGAAGAACTCATGCTCATCCACCTCTTTCGCCTGAGTGTGGTGGCGGATATAGACCACCTCAACGTTTTTATAGGTCCGGCTGAGGAACAGATACAGCAGGATATAAAAGCGCTTTGCCATGTCCTTAGTGGCCTGATCCATCGAGCCGGATACGTCCATCAGGCAGAACATCACCGCCTGGCTGGAAGGCTCAGGGCGCTTCTCATAGTTCTTGTATCGCAGGTCGAAGGTGTCGATAAACGGCACTTTTTCGATTTTTGCCCGCAGCTCGGCAATTTCCCGACGCAGCCGCTCTTCTTCAAGCAGCTGTGCAGGTTCGCTTTTGGCGACGGTATCCAGGCTCGCCTCCAGCTCGCGCAGCTCGCGACGTTTACCCGCTGTCATCGCCGTGCGGCGCGCCAGCGAGTTTTGCAAAGAACGCACGACGCTGATGTTGGCCGGAACGCCGTTAGCGGTGTACCCGGCACGATGGGTTTTGTACTCCGTCAGCTGGCGGTGCTGATTTTTCCTCAGATTCGGCAGGGCCAGATCTTCAAACAGCAGATCCAGATACTCATCTTTCGAAATCTGGAACACGAACTCATCCTGGCCTTCGCCGTCCGGGCTCGCCTGACCCTGACCGCTTCCACCGCCGGCACCGCCGCCCTGAGGGCGCTCAATACGATCGTTCTGCACAAAGTGGTCGTTGCCGGGGTGAACGCGATGGCGCAGGCCGCCGCGTCCCTGATGGAACATCGGTTCGCTGATATCGTCCGTCGGAATGGATACCGACTCGCCGCTGTCGATGTCGGTCACCGAGCGTTTGTTGATGGCCTCGGAGATCGACTGTTTTATCTGCGCCTTATAGCGGCGCAAAAAGCGCTGGCGGTTTACCGCGCTTTTGTTTTTACCGTTCAGGCGCCGGTCTATGAACCAGGTCATATTCCCCTCCCGTACTGCATTGCCAACCTTACGCTGCGACAGAAATGCCGGATGACGGTGTGCTTATCCGGCCTACAGGTCGCTCTTTATTGTAGGCCCGGCAAGCGATACGCTGCCGGGCAATTTTTGTCATCAGGACGACTTACGCACGCGCAGATACCATTCGCACAGCAGGCGCACCTGTTTGCGGGTATAGCCTTTCTCCATCATGCGGTCGACGAAATCGTCGTGTTTTTTCTGCTCATCGGTTGAGGTTTTGGCGTTGAACGAAATCACCGGTAGCAGCTCTTCGGTATTGGAGAACATTTTCTTCTCAATAACGGTGCGCAGTTTTTCGTAGCTGGTCCAGTTCGGGTTACGTCCGCTGTTGTTCGCTCTGGCGCGCAGCACGAAATTGACGATTTCGTTGCGGAAGTCTTTCGGGTTACTGATCCCGGCAGGCTTCTCAATTTTTTCCAGCTCCGCGTTCAGGGATTCGCGGTCAAACAGCTGGCCGGTATCCGGATCACGGTATTCCTGATCCTGGATCCAGAAGTCCGCATAGGTGACATAACGGTCAAAAATGTTCTGTCCGTATTCGGAATAGGATTCAAGATAGGCGGTCTGGATCTCTTTGCCGATAAATTCGGCATATTTCGGGATCAGATAGCCTTTCAGGAACTCAAGGTAGCGTTCAGACTGCTCCTGCGGGAACTGTTCACGCTCAATCTGCTGCTCCAGCACGTAGAACAGATGCACCGGGTTCGCCGCCACTTCGATGTGGTCGAAGTTGAAGACGCGGGAGAGGATTTTGAACGCAAAGCGGGTGGAGAGCCCGTTCATCCCTTCGTCAACGCCCGAATAGTCGCGATACTCCTGATAGGATTTCGCCTTCGGATCGGTATCTTTCAGGCTTTCGCCGTCGTACACGCGCATTTTCGAGTAGATGCTCGAGTTTTCCGGCTCTTTCAGGCGCGACAGAATCGAGAAGCGCGCCAGGGTTTCCAGGGTGCCCGGTGAGCAAGGCGCATGGGTCAACTCACTGTGGTTGAGCAGTTTTTCGTAAATTTTGATCTCTTCAGAGATCCGCAGGCAATAAGGCACTTTGACGATGTAGACGCGGTCAAGGAAGGCCTCATTGTTTTTGTTGTTGCGGAAGGTGACCCATTCCGATTCGTTGGAGTGCGCCAGAATGATGCCGTTGAACGGCAGGGCAGAGATCCCCTCGGTACCGTTATAGTTACCTTCCTGGGTCGCGGTCAGCAGCGGGTGCAGCACTTTAATCGGCGCCTTGAACATCTCGACGAATTCCATCACACCCTGGTTGGCGCGGCACAGCGCACCGGAATAGCCGTAGGCATCCGGATCGTTCTGCGCGTGGTTTTCCAGTTTGCGAATGTCGACCTTCCCGACCAGCGCCGAGATATCCTGGTTGTTCTCATCGCCGGGTTCCGTTTTGGCAATGGCAATTTGTGCCAGAATTGACGGCCAGACTTTCACCACGCGGAATTTGGTGATGTCACCGCCAAACTCGTTCAGCCGTTTCGCCGCCCACGGCGACATAATGGTGCCGAGATAACGGTTAGGAATGCCGTACTCTTTTTCCAGAATCTGGGCATCTTCCTGTGGATTGAACAGGCACAGCGGGTGATCGTTCACCGGACTGCGTTCGCCGTTGGCGCTCAGCACATAGATGGGCACGCGCTGCATCAGCGATTTCAGGCGCTCGGCCAGAGAAGATTTACCGCCGCCCACCGGGCCCAGCAGATAAAGGATCTGTTTCTTCTCTTCCAGGCCTTGAGCGGCGTGCTTCAGGTAGGCGACGATCTGCTCGATAGCGTCTTCCATACCGTAGAACTCTTCAAACGCCGGATAGCGTGCAACCACCCGGTTCGAAAACAGACGGGACAGCCGTGGCTCATGGGCAGTATCGACCATGACTGGCTCACCGATAGCCATTAACAGTCGTTCTGCCGCATTGGCATAGGCACTGCGATCTTGTTTACAGATGGCAAGAAATTCCTGCAGTGTG
>DKMD01000001.1 GCA_002470465.1 Pluralibacter sp. UBA7423 | reverse complement strand
CACCATCTTCTTCTGCCCTTCACGCTCTACGAGGATCAGACCGTTGATGTCGTAGCCACCGCGCTCATTGCTCTGGAAACGTTCGATTTCAACGGTGACGGAATACGGCAGCTCAGCGCCCAGGAAACGCATCAGTTTTTCACGGATGATTTCGGAGGCCATAAAGCGCTGGGAACGATCGGTGATGTAATCTTCCGGGAAGTGGTGCGTCGCTTCCGGCAGGTGCTTGCGCACGATGCCCGCTACGGTATCCACGTTCAGGCCAGTTTCTGCGGAAATCGGCACGATATCGAGGAAGTTCATCTGGCTACCGAGGAACTGCAGATGCGGCAGAAGATCCGCTTTCTCCTGAACGTTGTCCACTTTATTGACCGCAAGGATCACCGGTGCGCGACCACCTTTCAGCTTGTTCAGCACCATTTCGTCGTCTGCGGTCCAGCGCGTACCTTCCACCACGAAGATGATCAGCTCAACGTCGCCGATGGAGCTGCTGGCCGCTTTGTTCATCAGGCGGTTAATAGCGCGCTTCTCTTCCATGTGCAGGCCCGGGGTATCGACGTAAATCGCCTGATAAGCCCCTTCAGTATGGATGCCGACAATACGGTGACGCGTGGTCTGCGCTTTGCGGGAGGTGATAGAAATCTTCTGACCAAGCAGGTTGTTCAGCAGGGTGGATTTGCCAACGTTAGGACGACCAACGATGGCGATAAATCCGCAGTAACTTTTTTCGTCGCTCATTCCAGCTCCAGTTTTTTCAGCGCCTGTTCGGCGGCAGCCTGCTCCGCCTTGCGACGGCTGGAACCTGTGCCAACCACCGGTTCACTCAGGCCACTGACCTGGCAGTGGATAGTAAATTCCTGATCGTGGGCTTCGCCACGCACCTGCACAACCAGATAGGAAGGCAGCGGCAGATGACGACCCTGTAAATATTCCTGCAAACGCGTTTTCGGATCTTTTTGCTTATCACCCGGACTGATTTCGTCCAGTCGGGTCTGATACCAGCTGAGGATCAGCTTCTCGACGTTCTGAATGTCGCTGTCGAGGAACACGCCGCCAATCAGCGCTTCAACGGTATCCGCGAGAATAGATTCCCGACGGAAGCCGCCGCTTTTCAGCTCACCCGGCCCCAGGCGTAAACATTCACCCAGTTCAAATTCACGGGCGATTTCCGCCAGCGTGTTGCCGCGAACCAGCGTGGCACGCATGCGGCTCATGTCACCTTCGTCTACGCGCGGAAAACGATGATACAGCGCGTTGGCAATGACATAACTTAAAATGGAATCACCCAGAAACTCGAGGCGCTCATTATGCTTACTGCTGGCGCTGCGATGGGTTAAAGCCTGCTGTAACAGATCCTGATGTTGAAAAGTGTAGCCCAGCTTGCGTTGAAGCCGATTAATTACGATGGGGTTCATGCTTTACCAATAGATGAATGCGTCAATAATGCAGCACACGAAACCGACCTGAGAAAGCCAACGCGGTTTCGTGTGCCGTGGATCCCTTACGGGTACCAACCTAAAACTTCGGGGGGATATTCTATACGCAACGACAGGGGATGTCGTTAGCTGAGAGGCATTTATATAGGAAATAATTCATGTCGCCACGCTTAACGTGACGACATGAATCAAAGGTCAGGGATTAATGAATTCCACCGATGCGGCTTAAGCGTACGCCGGTCGGCCATTCGCCTTCCTGTTTTTCAAAGCTCATCCAGATGCCAACGGCTTTACCCACCAGGTTTGCTTCCGGGACAAAGCCCCAGTAGCGGCTGTCGGCGCTGTTGTCACGGTTGTCGCCCATCATGAAGTAATGGCCCGGCGGAACGATCCAGGTCGCCAGCTGCTGGCCCTGCTGCTGGTAGTACATCCCCAGCTGATCCTGTGCGATCGGCACGGTCAGGATACGGTGAGTCACCTCACCCAGCGTTTCGTTACGCCCGGACAGACGTACGCCATTATCTTTGCTCTCGCCCTGAGGCAGCTGCCAAAAACCGCTGGTTGCTTCAGCACCATTACGACGAGCGAAGGTCTGAACGAAGTCGCTCGGCTCAACGTTGGAGTAGGTCACCGGCAGCGCATTGCCACAGGCCTGACCGGAGCTACAGTTTGGCTGAATGGTCACTTCTTTCGCAATCGGATCGTAGCTGACTTTGTCGCCCGGCAGGCCGACGGTGCGCTTAATATAATCCAGGCGCGGATCTTCAGGATATTTGAAGACCACAATATCGCCACGCTTCGGATGACCGGTTTCAATTAACGTTTTCTGGTAAACAGGATCTTTAATGCCGTAGGCAAACTTCTCCACCAGAATAAAGTCGCCGATCAGCAGCGTCGGCATCATTGAACCAGACGGGATCTGGAAAGGTTCATAAATAAACGAGCGCACCACCAGCACAATCGCCAGCACCGGGAAAACGGAGGCACCGGTTTCCAGCCAGCCCGGTTTCGGGCCAACTTTTTTCAGCGTCTTTTTATCCAGGGTATCACCCGCTGCAACCTGCGCAGCGGCCTGACGTTCACGGCGTTTTGGTGCAAAGATGAACTTATCCAGGCACCACAAAACCCCGGTCACCAGGGTCGCAATGACCAGGATCAGGGCAAACATGTTCGCCATGCCAACTCCTTATTGGTTATTTACCGTCTTTACCGACATGCAAAATGGCAAGGAAAGCTTCCTGCGGCAGCTCAACGTTACCCACCTGCTTCATGCGCTTTTTACCTTCTTTCTGCTTCTGCAGCAGCTTTTTCTTACGGCTGACGTCACCGCCATAGCACTTAGCCAGAACGTTTTTACGCAGCTGTTTCACGGTGGAACGGGCAATAATGTGGTTGCCGATTGCCGCCTGAATCGCGATATCAAACTGCTGGCGTGGGATCAGCTCTTTCATCTTCTCAACCAGCTCACGACCGCGGTACGGAGCGTTGTCGTTGTGGGTGATCAGCGCCAGTGCATCTACACGCTCGCCGTTGATCAGCACGTCGACGCGCACCATGTTGGAGGCCTGGAAACGCTTGAAGTTGTAATCCAGCGACGCGTAGCCGCGAGAGGTGGACTTCAGACGGTCGAAGAAGTCGAGGACCACTTCCGCCATTGGGATTTCATAAGTCAGAGCGACCTGGTTGCCGTGATAAACCATGTTGGTTTGCACGCCACGCTTCTCGATACACAGCGTGATCACGTTGCCGAGGAACTCCTGCGGCAGCAGCATGTGACATTCGGCGATAGGCTCACGCAGCTCCTGGATGTTGTTGAGCGGCGGCAGCTTGGACGGGCTGTCGACGTAAATAACTTCTTTATTGGTGGTCTGCACTTCATACACTACCGTCGGTGCGGTGGTGATGAGATCCAGATCGTATTCACGCTCCAGACGCTCCTGGATGATTTCCATGTGCAGCAGGCCGAGGAAACCACAGCGGAAGCCGAAGCCCAGCGCCGTTGAGCTTTCTGGCTCATAGAACAGGGAGGCGTCGTTGAGGCTCAGCTTGCCAAGCGCATCGCGGAAGTTTTCATAGTCGTCAGAGCTGACCGGGAACAGACCCGCGTAAACCTGAGGTTTAACTTTCTTGAAGCCCGGGAGAGCTTTGTCAGCCGGATTACGGGACAGCGTCAGGGTATCGCCCACCGGCGCGCCGAGGATGTCTTTAATGGCACAAACCAGCCAGCCTACCTCGCCGCATTTCAGTTCTGTGCGGTCAACCTGTTTCGGCGTGAAGATGCCCAGACGGTCAGCGTTATAGACCTGCCCGGTACTCATCACCTTAATCTTGTCGCCTTTGCGCATTGTGCCGTTCTTGATACGAACCAGAGACACAACGCCCAGATAGTTATCGAACCAGGAGTCGATAATCAGCGCCTGCAGTGGGGCCTCAGGATCGCCTTCCGGAGGCGGAATATCGCGAACCAGACGTTCTAACACATCAGGAACGCCGACGCCGGTTTTTGCCGAGCAGCGCACGGCATCCGTTGCATCAATCCCTACGATATCTTCAATTTCTTCCGCCACGCGCTCCGGATCGGCCGCAGGGAGGTCGATTTTGTTCAGAACTGGCACCACTTCCAGATCCATTTCCATCGCGGTATAGCAGTTCGCCAGGGTCTGCGCTTCTACGCCCTGCCCGGCATCAACAACCAGCAGCGCACCTTCACAGGCAGCCAGAGAACGCGACACTTCATAGGAGAAGTCTACGTGGCCCGGGGTGTCGATAAAGTTAAGCTGGTAGGTTTCGCCGTCGGTCGCTTTGTAATCCAGGGTCACGCTCTGCGCTTTAATGGTAATGCCGCGTTCACGCTCCAGATCCATGGAATCGAGAACCTGCGCCGCCATTTCACGATCGGAAAGACCACCGCAAATCTGAATGATACGGTCGGACAGCGTGGATTTACCGTGGTCGATGTGAGCAATGATGGAGAAATTTCTTATGTTCTTCATATGTATGTGTTTTTCAATTCGCTATGCTGATAATTTTTTCTTGATGGACACAGCGGTGGACACTCCACAGTAACTACCCCATCAACGACTGGCGTGCATATTACACTGTAGCGCCGAAATCGTCAGCATACGATCTGTTGATTAACATGTGATGTTACATCACAGGTGTATCATCGGCACTGTCTGTCCTGGCATCGCCGATCACATACTTCACTGCGGAACGGCCCTGAGATTATGCAAACGACAAGCGAAATGTCGCTCAGCGTCGTTCCATTTCTATAACCAAACTGGCGCTGAAGAAACGGCATGCCGCATAAACTTGAGAAGTTGCATTGAAGTGAAGTAATATGGTTTTTATTAATTTATTACAAAAGATAAATGACATGCAAGATACTTATATCCAGTTGTTATTTATAATAACAACCATGTTTCTAACGGCAGTATTATTTTCCACTAAACTATTTATTTTTATTGACTCAAACACAAAATCAAAGAGAAACAACGGGCTTGATGGACTACGATTCTTCCTAGCCTCTTTTGTAATATTCCACCACATGGACTTCTATCGTAATTTTTTCGATAACGGTTCATGGGTATCACATAACACATTATTTATTTATATGGGAAGGGTTGGGGTTGCCGTTTTCTTTATGATTACAGCATATTTATTTTGGGGTAAAATTAGAGAAAAAAATTCCGTTGACTGGATCTCTTTATATAAAGAACGTTTTTTCCGAATCGCTCCCCTTAGTTTTTTTGTGAGCATACTAGCCGTATTTATTATTTTCCTATCAAAAGGCACCCCATTAATAACAAAATCAGAATTAGCAAATTTTGCTTCGTGGTTTGATGCAGGTATATTTGACAGAAAACAACCAATAAATAATTTCGGCGCATCACGCATTGTTATTGCCGGTGTAACTTGGACACTACGTTGGGAGTGGATGTTTTACTTTACTCTTCCCGCCCTGTTCATGCTTAGAAAAGTTAAGTACGAGGCATCTATAACCTTGTTTATTGGAAGCCTGTTCCTGCTTGGCAGTTATACCAATGTGAGTTACATTTGGTCTTTCTTTTTTTCAGGAGTATTGGCGAAAGAGTTGGAGGATAAAATTGAAATTACTCAAAGAACTCTAAACCTTTCTTTTTTAGCTATTGCTGCGCTGTTCTACCTAGTAGAGCCAGCGCCTAACAGTGATGCCTTTACTGTTTTCATTTTCATCATGTTCTTTATGGTTATTAAAGGGTTCTCTTTCTTTGGTGTGCTTAATACCACTGGCGTTATGAGATTAGGTCACATTAGCTACAGTTTATATTTAACACAAGGACTGGTGCTCTATGTTGTATATTACTCACTACATAACAAAATGCATGGAGTTAATCTTTACATCGTATTGCTGTCAGCATTTATGATGATAGCATGTCTATCATCAATCACATATAAACTAATTGAACGTCCATTTATCACATTTGGAAAGAGATAATATCGGTGGTGATTTTCAACCACCACCGCATAATACTTACACAGGCTTTTCAGGCCATGTTACGTATGGAGCTTTAGAAGTATCAACCCGGTTAACCATTACCCTGTATTTTTTCCATGCTGCGAGCATTACCGTTTCATCTTCGGTAGCAATTTCCAGTTCAGCAGCATCCTGTAGCGGAGAGATCGACAGGGTAGCTTCTGCCAGTAGGATAGCCTTTGTTTGTTCCGCTTCTGCCACTGCTTCAACCTTGGATTCTTCAGAAGGTGTCGGCGGATAAAAAGTTCTGCCATCGTACGTGCCGCCGATAATGCAATCACTTTCGTTTTCGCATAAAACCACCGATACCCCTTCAGGAGGCTGCCACTCTGTTTCGCCATCCCACAGAACCGTATTAATAATAACCCCAGATGGGTCAATAACTGCGAAGATGCTCATTATGAATACTCCCAAACGATGACAACACCTTTGGCTCCGTTCCCGCCTGCGTAAGCGATATCCGTCCCGCTATCAGACCAACTTTTTGAGCCAGCCCCACCAGACCCATAGGCAGTAGCAGTCGCACCAGCTCCGGAAGAAGATGCTGCCCCTCCTCCAGCTCCGAAAAACGAGCGCCCCCCCATCCCCGAGATAGCTCCTAAGGTGTAAGCGGCAGCTAAGCGTAAGCCAATGACATAGGATCCTTGATAGCCACTTGATACAATATTTCCTCCACTTACTGTTGGTGGCGCAGGCTGGGATGTAGATTCGATCCCAATGATGGATGCGGCCGCGCCAGGAGACATTCTTGCCCCACCATACCCCCCACTAGCTGACATTAAACTGCCAAAGGAAGTTGTGCCGCCGCCACCTCCGGAGCTCCCAGAAACCCCCACACCGCCAGCCCCAATAGTCACGCTGTAACTGGAAGATAAATTAGTGAAAATTCCTTTTCCGTAACATCCTTCTGCCCCCCCTGCGCCAATGCTCGCATTCCCGGAAGTAGTTGCCGAGCTCCCGCCGCCTGCGCCGCCGCCGCCCTGGCATTCAACGATGATTGTTTTTGTTCCAGGCGATGGGGTGTAAGTTCCGCTGGAGGTAATCACTTTAACGTTAAGGAGGTTGCCTGCGCTGGACACTACCCCCCATTTGCTCGAAGGAGGGGTGTCTGTATTGGCATCAACCAGAGACTGGTAAACGACGCCACCAAGTAACGCAATAGCACCTTTACCATAGGAATATGGAACGCCGCCATTGTCGTCTGCTGTAATGAACTGGCCAACACCGCCCACCTGAATTTCACCAATTGCAGACGTAATCAGGTTGAACAGTCCGTTCATCTTTTCGCGTTCGATTCGCTTGGCGCTCGGGTCTGTTGCCGGGTCAAGTGAATACGCCTGGCCGTAACCCTGCGTCATATTCACACCGCCGCCTGCGTCAGTTTCAGGCACGGCTGTTTTATCCCCTGAGTCAGCAAAGGGGATTCGGATAAGAGAGGTCATATTAATTCCCGAATTGTGATTTTGGTTGGTCGAAGTTCAGGCCGTAGTTAGCAAACCCGAAGGATTCTCGAGGCTTAATCAGGTGGTTAATCTTCACGCCTGACGGGCGCGGGATCAGGTCGAATTCTTGCAGGAGTGTCATCATCAAGTCCGGCAGCACTTTCTGATAGACCACGGTGATCGTCATGTCGTGTCCGTCGAGCGCGTAAACATCGCTGCCGAACACATCGCTGAGCGCATGATTTATCGATGGCATAGAACCATCAGAGGTGATCTGCCACCAGCGCATCCTGAGCAGCTTTCTCTTCTGCTCCACGCTCAGCCTGTTCACCGTGTCGGCATCTGTGGCAAAGTTGCTGATGCCGAAGTTCAGGCCGTAATTGGCAAACCCGAAGGCCGGGTAGTCAGAGGGGCTGGCGCCGGAGACGGAATAAAGCGGGAGGTCGAGAATTATCGACCAGACGTTAAGCCCGAAATCATTGGCGGTGAGCAGATTGAACACATCCCGCTCCCAGTCCTCCCAGAACGCCTGTTGATTTTTGCTGTACCACTCCTGTTTGAGGCTGAGGAGATTTATCAGGTTTGGGACCTGGTCATACTCCCATTTGACGACCTTCATAAGGTCGACGCTGAAATCAAATTGCTGGATTTTCATGTCGTCACCACAATGATGTCGTCCTCCTGAATGGTGGCTTTCTCATTCAGGCCGATCGCAATATCATCCTTTGACCAGGTAGGGGTGGCCGACTTCAGGGAGATTTCCACGCTCTTAATGAAGATTTGTGGTGATGCCGTGTTAGCCGCGGCAGCCAGCTCGAACGGCGACACGTCTTCGCCCAGCACAAATCCCGCCTCGCCATTCTCCAGCAGGCCGTCGGCATACTGCATCACCGTGTCTTTGATGATAGATGCCGGGTCGCCTGTTCCTGTTCCTGTTCCCTTCGCCAGCACCGTGAAGCGGGCCATTACGGGCACAGCCGTTGGCCGGTCGAACAGCACAGCGCTTTCCTGCCCTGACCACGGATCGGTAACAGTGACACTTTGCGCGCCATTCCAGGCTGCGCCACCCGTCTTCGACGAATACAACTCATTGGCAATGTCCTGGTCCAGACCGCCGTCGACACATACCCAGACGGAGTGGCCGACCAGATAAATATCATCGATGGTCTGCGGCAGCGCGTCGGTATTCTCGCGAAACGAGAGAGACTTGACGCCTTCTACCGCCCGGACGTTTGAGTAGACTGCTTCGGAGACTGAGCGCCCCTGAAGCGCCAGCGTTTCCCGACGCTCTTTTCTGGCCGATAAGTCAGTCTGCTCTTCCGCACCCAGCGTACCGGCAATGGCATTATCCGACGTTTCCCAGCCTACGGCGGTATATCCCGCCACTGGCTCCGTCAGCGCGTGCGCCGGGCATGCAACAGGGCCAGACTCCAGCGCCTGAAAATCTCCTTTACCACCGCCAGCATTATCCAGCACGACAGTCGTCAACAACTGAAAGAGATCACCAGCAACTGTCGCACGCCGGGAGCCGGAGGGAATGACGATTCCCGGGACTCCAGCAAGAGCCACACCATCAACAAGCGTGTAAGTTGCTTGCCGCCGCTTGCCACCGGTCAGCGCCCAGATATCGTCAAGAAACACACCGCCGGCATAGTTCGGGTTTATCTGGTTCGCTACAGCAGCGTTATTGGCCGCCACTTCCGATCGAACAGCGACATCGCTGGCGATGACGGTTCCCTGTGGCGTATCTGGAGTGACGTCGAGATCCTCGCCAAACGTCGATTTCCATTCGCTCTCGGTATCAGAGAGAATTTTTGACGTGTCAGGAACGATTATCCCCTGGGGGGAAAGATATTCATAAGTTGCCACTCACCTTCTCCGTTCCGTAAATGGTTTTGATTTCTGCGGAATACTTCAGGTTGTCGCCGTCAGGCTGGAATGTGACACTCCCGACACCGGTTACGCCCGGCACCGTCAACAGTGCTTTGCGGAGGTACATGTCATAGATACTGGTGTTGGAAGTCGCATCGAGTGACAGCTGCTTGAACGGTATTCCGCGCGACTGCGCATAGGGCAGCTCGCCCAGGATGGTGCGGGACACGTGTTCACATGTCTGTTTTACAGCCTCGAGATCAGTGGCCATAGCCAGGTTGCCATCGCGGCCGAGGTAAATGTCGTAGTTGCCATTAGTGGCGAATGTCTTCATGGATTCTTCGCAGGTCCGACGTTCCCGCCCTCCGGATTCGAATGATCATGACCGATAAGCTTCAGCGTGCCATCGGTAAACTGCGGTGCCTGTATTGGCTTATTGGACTGCACGCCGGCGTCGGTGATGGAGACCACCGTTGAGCCAGCCGTCAGGACGATACTGCCAGGCTTCACGGCAACCGATGTTGTTCCGTCCATGGTTTGCAGCGTCGCCGCTGCGCCATCCGAGACAACGAAATCCTTCATGACGTCAGGAACAAATACCCCGTCCTCAAAACAATGAAGCCGGGCTGTATTGCCCGGCTCCGCTTCGTAGGACTGAAGGAATAGTGACATGTCACGGTCACTGGCTTTTATCCAGCCGAGGTCCCCGGGCTTTAACGGGAACGTCAGGCACATGCCGCCGCCGCCCATTACCAGCGCGGGAACTTCCGCCGGGGCCGTCAGAGGGTTCATGGAGCCGTCGGTCATCGTGACGCGGTAGAGGATTTCGATTTGCGCACGGTTGCGAGTGCGGTCGTAGGAAACAATGCGCGCCGGCAGCATATCGTCAACATCGAGCAAGAATTTGCGCAGAACAAGATCCATTGCGCCTGACAGGTCATTATCCTGCCCGGGCCTGCGGCTAGGTGCTGGATTTGGCATTTGCTTTCTTCTGCGCCTCCCGCTGCTCTGTTATGGATTTGATGTTGTCGTTATTGCAGGACAGATCGGCGTACCAGTCATTTTCGTGAGTAGCCAGGCTGATCGCCATGTTGTAAATGACGTACTGGCCGTTCACCGATTTGTTCACGTCTGAGCGGATTTCAATCTGCTGGCCCAGCTTAATCGACGGGTCAAACAGCATGCGCACCTTCACGCCTTTGTCGTCTGGTGCCGGGTTTCCGACCATGCCGGTATCCTTGGAAATCAGCCTGACTTCCCCCTTCATGCCTTTGCCGTAATCCTTCACCACCAGGAAGTCATCATCGATAAAGCAATCGACGTCACCGACCTGTTCCAGTTTCTTTATCTGCTGGGCCGTGGAACCGTTGTAAACGTAGTTGGCAACCGTCTTGTCTTTGGCCTCAAAGCGCAGCGCCAGGGCGTAATCAGAGGCGACGTGCTTACACAGTTCAGACAGCTGGATGGTCTTGGGCGACGACCGGGACGTCCATTTGTACTTTGCGCCGTCCTGCGTCAGGGCCTTCATCGTCAGTTTGCGATCTGGCGGCATGCTGGGGTCAGCCTGCACAACGTCGCCGTTATAGATGTTCTCTACCCCGGTCGCCTGCCGGCCAGCACGAATTGAGATCAGCTTTGGCTTCTGGCTCGGGTTCCAGGGTGAAGTTTCAGTGACGAGATAATCGATGGTGTCCAGCAGCAGATTATCGATTTCAACGCTGCAGGAGTTCTGCTTTGTGTCGGTCGATTTGTTGATCTTCACGGCTATTGCCGCACCGCGGTAGAACTGCATCTCGCCGTTAACCTCAATGCCCACTTCGAGGACGCGACCATCAAGCATTGTCGATCTCCTCGTTCGTCACCCACACCAGAACGTTTGAGCCCTCAAATCCGGTGTAGTAAGGCAGTTCGTCGTTATCCGTCAGCAGAAAGAAATTACCGTCATTGAGATAGCGGGAAGGGATAATTGGCATGCCCGCGACAGCGCGCCGGTTGCTGATTATCGTCTCGCCATCGCGAATGACCGACACGGCCATGATGCCGTTACACTCCTTCAAACTGAGCTCGTAGAGAGAGCCCTCCAGCACCACAGACAGCGATTGCCGGGGATAAACCTTCAATGGGATCTGCTTCATCAGAACCACCCCGCCATATCTTTCAGCACCGAGCTTGATTTCGACTGCGTGGCCGCCGTAGCGTCCGAAGTGCTTTTCTGTCCCTGCTTCACGGTGTCCGCATCAGGTTTGGCTGTGCCGCCGGTCTTCGCCGACTTGGACGAAACAGCCACCTCTTTGGCTGGCATCGTCTCGATCGTCGCAGTAAACCAGACAACTTCTTTCAGTGTCAGCGTGACCGCCACAGTGTCGCCGAGGTCACGCCCAACGCCCGGAAGCGGGAAGGAACAATCTGATCAATCACGCCGCCGCCATCAGTACCGGAATCGCCAACACTTTCGGCATAGAGATAGAACACGTCCGCACCGCCGTTGGCGTCATTCAGCTCAATCGCTGATTTAACCGTCACGTTCGCATAGTTCTCTTTCAGCCAGTCATACGGCGTTTCGCCCAGGTCGTTCGGGGTGGAAAGGTAATCCACCTTGTCAGAGGCTACCGAGAGGATGATCGGCGTCGATGTCGGGTCAATAACTTCTTTCGACTTGGTACGAAGTGCCGACAGGCCGGTAAGCAAATCACGCACAATTTCTGCGTAGGTCTTCTTATCCCAGGTTGCCCCCGCCGCGCCTGCAGACACAGTGATGTATGCGGGGAGGTTTGGATCGTTCAGGTAGCCGTAGATAGGATAGGACGTTGCCCCGTTGTAGCCATAAAACGCCACGCGGTTACGGGAGATTTCCAGTGCCAGCGATGCTGCATTACGTTTGGTAGCGGAGGAATCAACGCCAATACGGCCAGAACGCAGACCTTCGAGTTCACCAACCTGAATACCTTCTTCGAAGCGGATAACGCCGCGCTTTTCGTAGGTCAGGTTCCAGCTCGACAGCGGAATGTTGCCATAGTCGGTGTAAGGCTGGGCCACGCCAACCAGTTCCAGAATTTCCTGGATAACCTCCTCATCTTCCCACGCACCGGCAGTTACGACACCCATCAGTTCATCAGCCTTGCGGGCCGCAGTGATAACCTGCACCTGGCCAGGAAGCCAGCTTTGCAGAAACTGCATGTACGGGCTGTTACCCTGAGATGCGTTAACGGTCAGGCCTGGAATACTTACCGCTGCATCCATGCCATACGCCTGCGCGTAGGACTGTGCGGCAAAGTCAGAGATATGGATCCCGACTTTTGCAAGCGAGCGGACATTATCAGCTGAGTCCATCGCAATGCCCCGCAGCTTGCTTTTCAGCAATGCGGCAGCAGCCGGGGAGAGGCGCTTATGCACCGTTGAAATTTTTTGAGCCATTCTTGAGTTCCCTCAATTAGATAAGCAGCAGGAGGACCAGAAGCCCACCAGCGATTAAGGCGTTTCGGCAGCAGGAGCCGGGACAGGGAGTTGCTGAAGCGCAACGATTGCAATGCCGGTATTCACGTTGTAACGAACAACGCGAGAGCCGGGGATCAGCGTTGAGCTGGCTGGAGCCGTAGAGGCGGGCGCGGCAACCAACGTACCATCAGCTTTATAAGCAATGGCATCACCTACCGCCGCTGCGGTGGTCAGTTCCATCCACATGCCCGGTGTTTGTGATGTGGCTTCGAGCTGCGCACCCGCTTCAATACCAGGAGCGTTGCCACCCAGCGCGGAATACGCCACCCATTGTTTCGGAGAGGACAGGATCCCGATGAAAACGCCATCGCCACCAATCGACACGACACCGTTTTCCCCTGCTGCCTGCGTCAGCGCTACCGCACCAAATGGCGCGCGCTGACCGGGCGTCCCGTTGAATACCGTTTTAAGCTGTACCGGCTCAGCACGAACATCACCGGCCAGCGCCTGCTCGCCAGGAATGCCCCAGGCCATATCGTCGGCCACAGAAGTTTGAAAGGTCATGGTTGCCCCTTAAAGATCGTCAATTACGGATGAGACGGCATTGGCTTTGGTCGGCGCTGCGTCCTGTCCAAATGCCACGATGGTTGATGTCTGAGCGGCTTTCACTGCCAGCGCAGCGTTCAGGGCGGAGACTTCATGCCCGGCAGCCACATCTTTGATACCCAGCTTTTTGAGCCCGTATTTGGCGACCGCTACGGTATCCATGGAATCGCACGCAAACGCACCGACAAACGGCGTGAGGCGCGCAGCCAGCTCATTACGCTTGCCGAGTTCTTTCAGCAGCGCACCGGTATCCTGTGCTTTCACCTGGCGGGTAAGCGTTCTCTGGTAATTTTGGTCATGGTTAGTCCTCAGTAGATAAAATCAACAGTGAATTCATGGCCGCACTCAGGGCATGCTGTTTCATAATCACGGGTAGCCACAGTGTCTGTCTCGCATGCCTGGACATTTGCGGCGCTGTCTACCAATTCATGGCGCAAATCAAAAGCGTGCTTACATTGCGGGCATTGCGTATCTAAAGACAGGCTCCATTCGGCAGTTGTGTCAGCCATATCACTCATCTCCCTTAAATTTCGAATGCCAGTTGAGGCATAAAACGGTCCCGGTCAGCGTCATAGTTGAGTGCGCTGGCGCTGTTTATCGACTCGATACGCTCAACGAGAACGGCAGCACGGGTTTCTTTGCTTGCCGGCGCGTATGCCGATTTCTGCCATGCCTTATCGATGCCAATATTTCTGGCGACGTTTGTGCTGTCAGCTGACGACAACGGAATGTGCCGGAAGATGTCAGCGTTGAGCATGCGCAGGCCGTGAAGTTTGCAAACCGGGTAGCCGTTCTCGTCCACAATATGCCGGATTAAGTCTCTGAGTCGTGCCACACAGCGACGTGGCCGCTTTGCGTCATACTCACCCATCGAGCCGATACATACGCGGGGGAACTCAGTGCACAGCCTGATGAAGCGCTCATCCGGTTCGTTCATGTGCCATACCGGCGCGCCAACAAACTTCCCGTGTGGCCATTCATCTATCAGCGCGTCGTTCTCTTCACTGGTGCCGCCGATGACGTCAGGAATAACCGCAAATGCAAAACGCGGATGATTACTCCAGCGGGCGACAAAATCGTAATACTCTGCCCAGTTAACAACACGCTGTTTTGTCCAGAAGCTGAACGCTCCGTTATCAAGCGCAAAAGACTGGGTGACTTCCGAGGCCAGGTTGAGTTGCCCGGGGTTTGCGAACGAGATGAATGCGTGTCGTCCTTTCCACGCTTTCAGTGCGCATGTGTCAGGAGTGATTGGCCCACCGTGGAAGTGGATCATCACTCATCTCCCTTCTGTAGGCTGATGCCAGCCGCGCGAAGAGCGTCTGAACAGGCCTCAATCGCTTTGTTCCATATCTCCGTTTCATTCCACAGCACGCTACCAGCGTATTCCGCCGGGCAGAATTTTGAGGGTGGCAGTGCAATCGGCAATATCTTTCCTGCCCCTTTCTGCTTCTCCAGCAGCAGCGCCTGCTCTGCTGATTCGGCGCGTTTCTTCAGTGCGACGATAGCCGCGAGAACAGAGTCGTTATCGTCCTGGCATTCGAGCGCTTCGGCGTAATCTGTCTGGATAGCGTCAGCGCCTTTCAGCAGCATTCTCTGCTCAGCAATGCGCTTATCTCTGGCCTCCAGCGCATCCATCAGCACCAGAATGGTTACAGGGTCAGCGGCTGCAATAAACTCGGCGTCTCGCTTCAGCGCGTGCTGTGCAACTGCTTCAACGCCGTTTTTAACTTCATACCCGCGAGCGCCTTTATGCGGCTTGTAAGCCTGCCACTTACCCCATGCGGCCTGAGCCAATTCCCGCAGCTCTGCAATCTGTTCTGGCGTCAGTTGTGAAGTCATGCTGTTGCTCCTTTCACGCGTTTGAATTCGATAACCCAAACCCATGGGTTGTCCTTCCAACCTTCCTCGCCGTAGATTGATTCCCACAGCTGCGCAAAGTTGTCATATGGAGTCCAGACTTCCCCGCCGCTGTCCGGGTCAGAGTATGTTGGCCGCCATCCGGTCAACTCCATGCCTTCAGCCTGTGCATCTTCCTGGCTGATACTGTTCAGCCTTTCCACCCGCACGTCGGTGATTTCCAGCGTGATACGGCTGGCCCAGCGCGGCATGTGGATGGATGGTTTCCAACATGACCGACCATCAACACAACCGTCATCATCTCCCCATGTAAAGTCACCGTCAGTAGCGTAGATAGCATGTCCTGAGTAATAACCATTGCCGAATGGCTGCTCATGCACTGCCTTTGCCGGGCGATCTGGGACGTAATCAATCATCAGGCCACCGTCATTAAATGAGTGGCTCACAACAGACCACGTTTCGCGCACCCAGATGCGATCGCCTACTTCACCAAACGGACATGGATACCAGTAATCGCCGCCATCGTTGTGCTCACGCCACGGCCAACGGGAACCATCATCCCTCTCGCCTATATCCATACAGTCAGATTTCATCGGCCGCCGCGTCTGTGTTTTCCGCCCGTCTAGCAAAGCCCGGACCATTTCAGCGTTAAAAATCATTCCGCGCTCTTTCACTGGCCCACCTCCCGCAGCTGCTCTTCCCAATCTTTCAGCGACTTTTCCGCATAATCACCAGACAGACCATCATCTGCAGGCTCCGGTGAATCTGCCAACTCAGCCTTTGTGTCCAGAATCATGCGCACAACGTCACCAACTTCTTTCATCGGTTTGTCGATGAAACCGTGATTGAACGCAGCAGCGCAGCGACCAGCGGCATAGTTAATGCCTTCTGCGCGGTACTGAGCTTTCATCTCTGCAACGAAGCGGTCGGTGGCCGGGGTTTCTGGTTTCTCAGTTGCGGCGTCAACAGGTTCAACGTAGTGAGGGCCGTAAACGTAACATTCGTCATCGATGAACTTATTCAGCCCCACATTCTCCACCGCCAGCGCATCTGCCCGTGCGCACTGTACATCCAGCTGCATAGCCAGTTCGCGCACCAGCGCGGCAGACTCAGCGCAATGCAGTTCTTTAACCAGTGCATGACCGGCAACCACGAGCTCTTTGGTTTTGCTCATCAGAAATCCCTCTTTTTGTTTGGTCTAGCATCATTTGCGCGGCGCTTCTGCTCAGCAGCCGCCTGGTCGCAGTCGTAAATCGCACCGTTGCGCTGATCGCAATAAACAACGCCTGTCGGGCCATGCCGGTTAAGCCGCAGAAGTAACTCGGTTTCGCTCTGGTTCGCGTTCTCGTCGTAAGCGCCTTCGCGGTAAATGCCGATCCAGTAATCGCAATCCTGCTCGATCTGCCCGGTATCGCGGGAATCGCTCGGCATCGGACGTTTGTTGGTACGCTTCTCCAGATCGCGGTTCAGCTGGGTAAGCAACACCACGATGCAGTTCAGTTCCTTCGCCAGATTCTTCAGCCCCTTCGTGATAATCCCGTAGGCCAGGTCGTTGCGGTTGAAGCCGCCAGCGTCGCATGGGAGTCGCAGGGATGGCAACCAGCATGGTTTGCTGAGATTGAAGCGTTTCCGTCTGCTGTCCTGGCTCATCACTGGCCGCAGGTGGCGAACCTCGGCGACATGACAAAAATCGCCGCTGCGGTGCGAACTGGTGATATTGCGGCACCAGATGTGCTGGTGGGCGGCACGCCGTGTCAGGCTTTCAGTATTGCTGGCCTGCGCAATGGTCTGGACGACGAGCGCGGACAGTTAACCCTTTCTTACGTGGAATTAGCGAATGCAATCGACGACAAACGCCGCGAGCGCGGAGAAGATGAAGCGATCATCGTCTGGGAAAACGTCCCGGGCGTCCTCAGCAGCAAAGACAACGCCTTTGGTTGCTTTTTGGCAGGACTTGCCGGAGAAAGCAGCGAGTTGCAGCCACCAGGGGGAAAATGGACGCACGCAGGTTGTGTGTCTGGACCACAAAGGATTATCGCCTGGCGCGTGCTTGATGCTCAATTTTTCGGAGTGGCCCAACGCCGCCGCCGTGTGTTCGTTGTCGCAAGTTCTCGAAAAGACTTCGATCCCACAGCGGTACTTTTTGAGCTCAACAGCGTGCGCCGGGATACTCCGCCGCGCCGAGAAACGCAACCGGAAATTGCCAGCTATGCTGGAAAACGCTCTGATGGCGGTAGTCACTGGGACAATCCAGCAAATCCACACCCAACCCTGAACCAGTCCAACAATATTGGTGGTATTGGCGCCAGCAATCAGGAAATTTTCAGCCAGCGCGGATCTGGACTTGTATCAGACGCTTATTCCGATATTTCCCGCACATTGTTGGCGAAAGAAAACGACAGCACCGCAGAAGATTTGGACACCTACGTTTTGTCGTATGGCGGAGGCAATACTGGCGGAAGTATCGACGTAGCAACCGCATGCACCGCCCACGGTGTGAGAATCGACTTTGACACAGAGACCTTCGCTGTCCATGGCACGCAAGATCCTGACACTAATCACGAGTTGGCTCATACGTTGGGACGTAATCATGGTCAGGAAAACGCCGTGTGTTATGGGTTTAAACCCGGTCAGGGCAGTAAAGCCGGTGGCATTGGTTGGGCTGAAGAAAAAGCCCCTACGCTGACTTCAGCACAATCAGGCACCAATTTGGCCCCAGCCATTGCTTTCGCGGAGAACAGTCGTGGTGAGATTCGTTTGCAGGGCGGCGACGGGCAAATAGCAGGCCCTCTATCCACTGGCGGAGGTAAACCAGGACAAGGCTTCCCGGCAATAGCTTTCAGCTACAAAGACCATGGCGCTGATGCGACCGTGGATATGTCACCAACGCTGAGAGCCGGTAATCACGATACCAGCCATGCAAACAGCGGTCAGCCGCCCGCTATTTGCATCCAGCACGCGTCTATTGGTCGCCACGATGCTGCTGGCCCTCAAGGTAAAGGCTATCAGGAAGACGTGGCCTTTACGCAGGATTCGCGTGCATCTGCTGACGTCGTTCAGTTTGGCATGCAGGTTCGCCGCCTAACGCCCGTTGAATGCGAGCGACTCCAGGGTTTTCCCGATAACCACACTCTGATTTCGTGGCGCGGAAAAGTCGCGGCTGATTGTCCGGACGGTCCACGTTACAAGGCGATCGGCAACAGCATGGCAGTACCGGTCATGCGCTGGATAGGCGAACGTATCGCCGCTGCGCTTCCAGTCGAAAAACCTACACCGCGCAACTGGCAGCGTCCGTTCCTGAAATGGGCTGGTGGCAAATATTCGCTGCTGCCGGAACTGGATCGCCTGATCCCCGCAGGTAAACGCCTCGTCGAGCCTTTCGTGGGTGGCGGCTCCGTGTTCCTTAACTCAGACAGGCACGAATGCTTTCTGCTGGCTGACGTTAACGCTGACCTGATTAACCTGTATCAGATGCTGGCGGTGGTCCCCGATTCGGTGATCTATGAGGCAATGAAGGCATTCAGACATCTGAATGATGCCGAAAACTACACGGTAATTCGTGAAGCATTCAACGCGCAGCGGCTGGATGCGGTCGAGCGCGCAGCAGCATTCCTTTACCTCAACCGGCACTGCTTCAACGGCCTGATCCGTTACAACCTGGATGGTTTTTTTAACGTCGGCTTTGGGAAATATAAAGCGCCATATTTCCCGGAAGAAGAGATCAAGGCATTTAAGCGGAAGGCTCGCGCATGCGTATTCATGAATGCAGGCTTCAGGCGCACGCTCGCGCTGGCAGGTGATGGTGACGTCGTTTACTGCGATCCGCCTTATGAACCGCTTCCCGGCACCGCTGGTTTCACTAACTACGCGGCTGGTGGGTTCTCATGGGATAGCCAGATAGAGCTTGTGGAAAGCTGTGTGGCAGCCCACCAGCGGGGGGCAAAAGTGGTAATCAGCAATTCTACCGCACCGCGAGTAATTGAACTTTACGAACAGCACGGCTTCACTCTGCACCGCGTCAGTGCTCGCCGGGCTATATCCAGCAAAGGCAGTACCCGCGAAACAGCGAGTGATGTCGTAGCCACTTTGGGAGTGCATTGATGATGAAGCTGATTAATCGCAGTAAGCAATCACCTATTGGTCGCCGGGCGTGCGCAGCCGCGCTGGCATCGCACCACGCGAAATACGGTGATTACGGCAGGCAAAAGCACAGGACCAATTACACCGTCGTTGTCGACGGGATAAAAGTCACTGTCGAGGTGGTTAACCGGGCCACCAGCTATGTCGCGACCGCAATGATCGGCGTTCGTAAACTTCGCAACCTGCCGGCGCAGGCGCACTGAACCAATTACGGCCCGCGAGGCCATCGAGGAAGATGATGAATAACGAACTTGAACTGATGAAAACTCGCGATATCTGCTCACAGCTGGGTATTACGCCAAGAACACTTGATCGCTATCGTAAACGCAAAAAGAGCGAAAATCCGTTTCCGGATCCTGACTGCGCTTATATGGGAGGCTCTAACAAGTGGCTGGCGAGTAAAGTTATCGAGTGGCAGAAAAAGGAGATGCGCCGTAAAACCCGCCTCCCCATGTCCCACTTGAACCTTGTTCGTGATGAGAAAGGCCGCCTTTGTCGCCCAACAGACGATAGTAGATAGTGGCACACGGGATCGGGAGTCACACGAATAAAAAACGCCCCGAGCAAGGGCGTTTAAATGTTCTGGATCCTGAACTCTTTGGCCTGCCGGGTCCACTCGGCAACCTGCCGCTGGTCTTCAATTAATACATGGGCCTTGTCGTTGCAGTAATCAATGACGTAGAAATGATGATCATTATCTCTGTCAACGAAATACGAATAAACAACATAGCTGTCGCTCGTCGAAGCCCATTGAACCAATAGACCATCACCATCTTCCCAGCAGCACCCTTCTTGCCAGATATGAACATGATGTAATTCTTCTGCGCGAGCTTCAACCGGCCGCTCCATTAGCTTATCTCGGCCAATTGTTTCTATGTGTGCAGGGTGTTCGAGCTGAATATGAATGGCAGGAGCGGGAATGTCATCATATTCAATACATTCCCGCTTATATTGTTCAAACTCTTCAATTGGAAGCTCAGTAACAGGAAACTGAGTAATGACATCAGTCAGTGCTTGCGATCGGCTTATTTTGAAACCCATGCGTTACGCTTCTCTTCCATTTTTTCGGCCAGCATGGCAGAAGCAGCACTCAGTCGTGCTTTGTACTCAGCAGAACGCCGCACCGTTTGGCGCTGTTTGTCACTGGTTCTTACTTCGCGTTTCTGTGTCATACCTTCCTCCATATCACCGTTGGTGATTTTAGAGTCAGTTTATAACCGCAGTTATACTGGGTCAACATCATAGTGTCTTAAGATGTCCTAGGATGTCCTAAAATGACGCGATTTGTTTAACCGATTTGACGCGGCGTGAACTCCAGAACATCGGGCTCGATGATGCTCATCAGTCGGGCCCACCATTTTCCGTATGCCTCCCTCATCTCTTCGATATAAGTGTGCTTGTCGTACACCGCCCACACGCCAGGCAATTTGTGGCCGAGCATCATCTCAGCAATGTGTGGTTCTGTCAGTTCAGAGAAGTTCGTTCGCGCGGTTCTGCGCAGATCATGAATGGTGAAGTGCGGAACCTGCTCTTTATAGGCCTTCAGCATGAACTTCACCAGGTTGCTGCTGATGCTCATGTGGAAGCCTTCGCTCATCGGCTTGTCTTCGTATTTTGAGAAAACGAAGCGGCCCGGCGCCAGCTCAATGGCCCGCCTGAGCATCGGGACCATTTCGGGGATGATAGGACGGATGATCGGCTTTTTGCTTTTCCTGCCTGTCTTGTGGTTTTCCCACGGCACAGTCCAGACACCTTCCTCAAAATCGAAATGCGCGCTTTCAGCCTGCCGGAGTTCGCCGACCCTGCACGCCCACAACAGCGACAACTTATAGAGGATCTTGTTACGCTCGATAAGGCGGGAATCCTCTATCGCGCGCCAGACAATCGCCAGCTCTTTCCGGTCCAGCGTTCGCTCGCCCATCTGTTTCTGGATGCCAAAGTCACGGCCCGACATCTCAGCCAGTGGGTTGACCTCCAGCAGCTGGCGTTTAACCGCCCAGGAATAACACTGCCGGCCATTGCTGATTACACGCCGGGTAATCTCGGTGTACCCCTGCGCCAACCGATCCAGAACAGTGAGCCAGTTGTGAAGCGTCAGCTGATGCGCCGGGTACTTCCCGAGCTTAGGGAAAACGTGTAGTTCGAACGTGCGGAGGATCTGCCCGGCCGTTTCTTTCTGAATGCAGACCATGGAGTGCCATTCGCGGAACAGTTCCTCGAATGTGTACTGGCTGTTAATTTTGGCTTTATCGAGGCTTTGCCTGACGCGCGGGTTTTCGCCACGGGCGAGAATCGCGGCCCACTTCGTCACTTCGTCTCGCGCAGCCTTGAGCCCAAACTCCGGGTAGCTGCCGATCGTCATTTTGTCCTGCTTACCCAGGAAGCGAAATCGGTAGAAAAAGGTAACGGCGCCCTTTTTGGAAATGCGCACCCACAGTCCATCCCGGTCTGCTTTCTCTTCAACTTTGTCGCGTTCGCGCCCTAGGCACGACTTTAGATAACTATCTGAAATAGCCATGATTTATCCCTGCGTGTGTCCATCAGAACGAGAGGTTCCGTGTCCATCATAGGATATGGACGCACTGGTGGACACAAAAACCATGACTTATGATGTCGTAGGTTGACTGTACATGCAACCAGTATTGTTTTCGTGAGAGCTTATTTGGTAGGGATCTTCAGGGGATTTTGTCGGAGGTTTGCGGAGGGTGACGAGGTGTCAATTATCGATGTGAGCGATGATCGAAAAGTTACGTATATTCTTCATAGTTAGAGTTAATTATGCCTTACGAATTCCTGGAGGCCGCGGGTCTGCGCCTGACGTTTTATCGTTCGAAAACGCCGCATTCTACACTACATCTCCGTCGCCAGGAAATGCTCTTCCGGCAAGCTTAGCGGTTAGCGTGGAGGAGATCCTGTTGGAGATGTAAATAAAGATAAAAGCCAGCGTAATTACTGGCTCAATTCAGAAGAGGATGCGTCTACTCGCAGCAGATCCGGCGGGAGGCCGACGCTGATAATCACCGGCTGCCAGGCTTCGCGGGAGGCGAGTTTTGGGGAGAGTCCACGGGCAACCAGAAAACCGCCCACGCCACCGAGAATGCCACCAGCAAACGCGGCAAGATCGCTGCTGAACAGCAGTTGGAATACCGCAGCCATAACAAACAATCCCAGTAACGGCGTCATGTAGACCAGCATGGCTGACGTCAGCAGGCTACCCTCGCTAATGCCAAGCTCCACTTTCTGGCCAACAACCAGAGGCGCTGCGCTTGGCACGGTGATGGTATGCTCCGTCTGCGGCCCTAATTTATTGAGCACGCGACTTCCGCATCCGGCACGCGAGGCGCAGCTGCTACAGGAAGATTTTACGTCACAGCTTACCTGAGCGAAGCCATCGCCCCAGGAGACTACCGTGACCCACTCTTTAATCATTGTGCTGCCTTGAATTTAATGCTGTCAGCTACGCGCTTTGCCGTTTGCGGCGGCAGTTCACCGACGATGGTAATTTCTGCGTTGTCGCGCACGGAGGTGCTGACCGTGCGACGCCCGGTGCGGAGCACCTGTTCAATGCTGTTGGCATTGGCACGGTTCACGTTGACTGAGAAACTGAACAGGCCGTCGGAATAGAGGCGTGATTCAACCGGGGTTTCGATCGTCGGCAACGATCGACGGCTGCCGGCTACCTCAACAAACCCTTGCGGAAGCCAGCCCGGCAACCAGTTAAAGTTGACTTTGTCTCCGGCGGGCACCGACAACAGCGGTGGCAGGTTGGCGTTAGCGAGCGTTTGCATATTACTGCTCACCTGCTGGCTGACGTTAAACGCCACGACGCGGAACTGTTCGAGCGTTTCGCCGTCTCTGTCCAGCAGGTCGACGCGCATCGGCAGCTTAGTTTCTGAATCCAGCCAGACAATATAGCTGTAACGGGTGCCGTCGCGGGCGACAACGCGGATCACCTCACACAGCCTGTCGGCAATGCGAGTACGGCCTACGGAGATAAAATCATAGTAGGGTGCAAGGCGCTTAAAGTCGGTATACACCAACGAAGGCAGTGAATCGACGATGTAATCGCCGTTCAGGGTAAAGGGATCGAGGCCTGGCTCGAAATAGCTGATTTCATTCCCACGCTGGACCACTTCCCGGCGTGGGCCGTCCATCTGCAGCAGCTGCGCCAGGGCCTGATTGTTCAGACGCGCGTGGCGGTAGCGTAGCGATTCTACGCCCTGCTTGTTGATGCTGACGAACGACAGCTCATAGTTGAGAGACTGGCTGGCCAGATTCATCTGCTGCAACAACGCCCCGGACGAAACATCAGCCGAGGCGTTGGCGGAGAAGAACAGGCTACCAGCCACAAGTGACATGGCACACCAAAATTGCTTCATTACTGCTGTTGCGTTCCTAACGTTTGATAACCTGGCACCTGAACAGCGGCTTGCTGAGTCTGTGCCTGTTCAAACTGCAACTGTTCGGAGTGCAGACGACGCTGTAATTCGTAGTCCTGCAGCATCGCATTAATACGACGACGCTGCTCCTGCACCTGCTGTTGCTGGCCGGAACCCACAGGAGCGCTGGCATCAGCCGGAACACCCAGGCTAACCGGGCTGGCTTTACCCATCATCGGCAGCGTATTGAACACTGGCGTTTCAGGTTGCTGAGTCGCATCCGATTGACCATTGTAGTGCTGAACCCCGACGATCACCGCGAGGGAAACGCAAGCAGCAACACCCATTTGCGTCAGAGAGCTAGCCCAAGGGCGAACCTTCTTCCAGAACGGCATATTTTGCCACTGGTGCGGTGCGGGTTGGGCTTCAGGAATGAGCGGCGTCGCCAGGCGAACAGGTTCATTCTCAATGGCAGCCATCACGCGGGCTGAAATATCAAAGTTGAGAGTCTGTGCTGTCTCACCGCGCATTGTGTCGCGGATGAGATGGTAGCTCTCCCAGGTTTTTTGCATTTCAGCAGAACGGGTCAGCTCGTTGAGCAGCTCCGAATCCAGCGTTTCACCATCCATTAAGGCGGAAAGTTTTTCTTTCTGCATGCCTAATACCTTTTCCAGTATTCCGCTATCGTCAACGCCTGATAAGCGGTTGAACTTTATTATCAATAGCTTCTCGTGCACGGAAAATGCGCGAACGTACCGTACCCACCGGACAATCCATGATAGCGGCTATCTCTTCATAGCTCAGACCATCCAGCTCCCGTAACGTGATTGCCATGCGTAAATCTTCCGGGAGCGACTCAATGGTACGGAACACTATTTGTCTCAGTTCTTCTGACAACATTAAGTTCTCAGGGTTCGAAATTTCTTTCAGCGCACCGCCACTTTCGTAATTTTCTGCTTCAATTGCATCCACATCACTTGCCGGCGGGCGTCGCCCCTGAGCAACCAGGTAGTTTTTTGCCGTGTTCACGGCGATACGGTACAGCCAGGTATAGAAAGCACTATCTCCCCGGAACGAATCCAGCGCACGATAGGCCTTAATAAAAGACTCTTGTACTACGTCAGGCACGTCGCCAGACGGTACGTAACGGGAAACCAGGCTCGCCACTTTGTGCTGATAGCGCACCACCAGCAAATTAAAGGCCTTCTGATCTCCCTTCTGGACCCGTTCGACAAGGACCTGATCCGTTAACTGCTCGCTCATCCGAGGTAATGTCTCCTCAAACCTAATTCCCATGCGTAATCAGAACGCCACTCCGTACACTGCACTATGAGCAAGCAACAGCTTAGAGCGGGCTATTATCGTAAAGTTCCGTTACGCCTTTGCTTTTTATCGATCGCGAATAGACAGTTCATTATCACTCATTATAAGTCTATCACCGCTAAATGAAGTGTCAGGCACGCAATAAACGTCTGAAATTAACTCGCAGAGTACCGTAACGAAACGTTTTTTTCATCCTAAAATCTGAGACTAACGACCCGCTTCGCAATAATTTTCGTTGATTGACAAACCACCGGCCCTCCCCTGCATGTTTAGCCATTACAACCACCATGAAAAAATAGCGTGCTAAACCGCCCTGTGCAGTGCTACATTCGCCAGACATTGTTTAGTAAATTAAACACAAATCATGACAACGACACCTGATCTCTCCTGTGATGTGCTGATCGTCGGCAGTGGCGCTGCCGGTTTATCCCTGGCGTTACGTCTGGCTGAACACAGCTCGGTGATTGTGCTGAGCAAGGGCCCGATTAGCGAAGGCTCTACCTTTTATGCTCAGGGCGGAATTGCCGCCGTGTTTGACGAAACGGACAGCATTGAGTCGCATGTGGAAGATACGCTCATTGCCGGGGCAGGATTGTGCGATCGCCACGCGGTGTCGTTTGTCGCCAGCAATGCCCGCTCGTGCGTACAGTGGCTCATCGATCAGGGCGTGCTGTTCGATACCGAAGTACAGGCTAATGGCGAAGCCAGCTACCACCTGACGCGTGAAGGAGGACACAGCCACCGACGTATTCTCCACGCAGCAGACGCCACCGGGAAAGCAGTCGAAACGACCCTCGTCGGAAAAGCTTTAAGCCATCCTAACATTCGCGTACTCGAACGAAGCAACGCAGTGGACCTGATCGTCTCCGATAAAATCGGCCTGCCCGGCACTCGCCGGGTCGTCGGAGCGTGGATCTGGAATCGCAATAAAGAAACTGTTGAAACCTGCGCGGCAAAATCCGTTGTTCTGGCAACGGGTGGCGCCTCGAAGGTGTATCAGTACACCACCAACCCGGACATCTCCTCAGGCGACGGAATTGCGATGGCCTGGCGTGCGGGCTGCCGGGTCGCCAATCTGGAATTCAATCAGTTCCACCCAACGGCGCTGTATCACCCTCAGGCGCGCAATTTCCTGCTGACGGAGGCCCTTCGCGGCGAAGGTGCATTGCTTAAACGCCCTGACGGCTCACGCTTTATGCCCGATTTCGATGAACGCGCCGAGCTCGCCCCGCGCGATATCGTCGCCCGAGCCATCGACCATGAGATGAAGCGTCTGGGCGTGGACTGTATGTATCTCGACATCAGTCATAAGCCGGAAGCGTTTGTGCGCCAGCATTTCCCGATGATCCACGAGAAGCTGTTGGGCCTCGGGATTGACCTCACCAAAGAACCTGTTCCCATCGTTCCGGCCGCACATTACACCTGCGGCGGCGTGATGGTGGATGATTTTGGGCGCACCGACGTCGACGGGCTGTATGCGATCGGCGAGGTCAGCTACACCGGCCTGCATGGCGCGAATCGTATGGCGTCTAACTCGCTGCTGGAGTGTCTGGTGTATGGCTGGTCGGCGGCGGAAGACATCAAAAAGCGCATGCCGTATGCGCGTGATGTTAAAACGCTGCCCGCCTGGGATGAAAGCCGGGTTGAGAATCCGGACGAGCTGGTCGTGATTCAGCACAACTGGCATGAGCTGCGGCTTTTTATGTGGGACTACGTCGGGATTGTGCGGACAACGAAGCGCCTCGAGCGCGCACTGCGCCGCATTACGCTGCTACAGCAGGAGCTGGACGAATATTATTCCCGCTTCCGGGTGTCCAACAACCTGCTCGAGCTACGCAACCTCGTTCAGGTTGCTGAACTGATTGTCCGCTGCGCGATGATGCGTAAAGAGAGCCGCGGCCTGCACTACACGCTGGACTATCCTGAGCTACTGGAAAACCCGCTGCCGTCCGTGCTCTCTCCGCTGGTTCACATGAACAAATAGAAGGCCTGGGTCAGCGCGGTGTAGCCTTCGGAATACTGCTGCTCTGGCCCGCGAATCACCAGCCTGTCGCTGAAGCATTCTCCAGGCCGTGGCGAAAAGGCCAGCAGCACCCGATGCGGGGGGCGCAAATCCGTTTCTGCAATATCAGTTCGCAGACGTAAATGCCAGCCCATCGACAGCGCCTGTTCGGTAAAGGTGTTGCCAATGCCCTCCGGCAACACCACGCAGAAAAATCCCTCTTCCGTAATGGCACTGGCCGCACAATTCAATAGGGTCACATGATCAAGGGATAAGGTGTAGCGCGCCTGCTCACGCTGCGGCGTACCGCAATCCACACCTTGCTCGTAATAGGGCGGGTTGCTGATAATTAAATCATACCGGCTATTTTCTTCGTTCAGCCACTGCTGAATATCCGCAGTATGAATGTGAATGCGGCTGGCCCATGGCGATTCACCCACGTTTTCAGCCGCCTGAGCTGCTGCGTCGGCATCCAGCTCGACGGCGTCAATGACCACTGAACCCTCGGTACGTTGCGCGACCATCAGCGCCAGAAGTCCGCTGCCGGTACCAATATCCAGGACGCGTTTTACCCGCACGATAGGTGCCCAGGCACCCAGCAGGATCCCGTCCGTCCCTACTTTCATTGCACAACGATCGTGGGCCACAAAAAACTGCTTAAACGTAAATCCGTTGCGACGAAGCACGGATGGAGACTGACTCATCATCAACAACCTTCTCAGAAAAATCCCTCTGGCGTCGGGGAGAGCACAATACCCGAGAACAGATAGCCATACAAACAGATGAAGATTACGGTCATTCCGTCTATAATCAGCGGCCCACACAGAGGTAGATCATGACTGTAACGACTTTTTCCGAGCTAGAACTCGACGATAGCCTGCTGGACGCGCTCCAGGAGAAAGGCTTCACACGCCCGACCGCCATTCAGGCTGCAGCCATCCCGCCTGCGCTCGAAGGCCGTGATGTCCTCGGTTCTGCGCCGACAGGCACCGGTAAAACGGCGGCGTATCTGCTGCCCGCGTTGCAGCATTTGCTCGACTTCCCGCGTAAAAAATCGGGCCCGCCACGTATTCTTATTCTGACCCCAACTCGCGAACTGGCGATGCAGGTGGCGGATCACGCTCGCGAGCTGGCGAAAAATACCCATCTGGATATCGCCACCATCACCGGCGGCGTGGCGTATATGAACCACGCTGAAGTCTTCAGCGAAAACCAGGATATCGTGGTGGCCACCACCGGCCGCCTGCTGCAATACATTAAGGAAGAAAACTTCGACTGCCGCGCAGTAGAAACGCTGATCCTCGATGAAGCAGATCGTATGCTGGATATGGGCTTTGCCCAGGATATCGAAACCATCGCCGGGGAAACCCGCTGGCGCAAGCAGACCATGCTGTTCTCGGCCACGCTGGAAGGCGATGCCATTAAAGATTTTGCCGAGCGTCTGCTTGAAGATCCTGTTGAAGTCTCTGCAACGCCATCCACCCGCGAGCGTAAAAAAATTCACCAGTGGTACTACCGTGCAGACGACATCGAACATAAAACGGCCCTGCTGATCAATTTGCTGCAGCAGGATGATGTCACCCGCTCCATCGTGTTTGTGCGTAAACGTGAACGCGTGCACGAGCTGGCAGGCTGGCTGCGTGATAAAGGCATCAACAACTGCTATCTCGAAGGCGAAATGGTGCAGATCAAACGTAACGAAGCCATTAAGCGTTTGACTGACGGCCGCGTAAACGTTCTGGTGGCAACCGACGTTGCTGCTCGCGGGATCGATATTCCTGACGTCAGCCACGTCTTTAACTTCGATATGCCTCTAAGCGGCGATACCTACCTGCACCGCATCGGTCGCACCGGTCGCGCAGGTAATAAAGGCACCGCCATTTCCTTAGTCGAAGCGCACGACTATCTGCTGCTGGAGAAAGTCGGTCGCTATATCGAAGAACCGCTCAAGGCGCGTGTGATCGACGAACTGCGTCCGACCACGCGGGCACCAAGCGTGAAGCTGAAAGGCAAACCGTCGAAGAAGGTGCAGGCGAAGCGTGACGAGAAGAAAAAAGCGGAGCAGGAAAAGCCGCGCGTGAAGAAACGCCACCGCGATGCTAAAAACATCGGTAAACGTCGTAAGCCAAGTGTCGCCGTGGCGACCGAAAAGAAGACGACTGAAGAGTAAAAAAAAGCCGGAGAGTTCTCCGGCTTTTTTATTTCCCACCCCTGAGAAATTACAGACTTTCAGTGAAAGTACGAGCGATAACGTCGCGCTGCTGTTCCGGGGTCAGGGAGTTAAAGCGAACCGCATAGCCGGAAACACGGATGGTCAGCTGTGGGTATTTTTCCGGGTGCTCAACGGCATCCATCAGCGTTTCACGACGCAGCACGTTCACGTTCAGGTGCTGACCGCCTTCCACGCGGACTTCTGGCTGTACGTTTACCGGAATTTCACGGTATTCGATTTCGCCCAGCTTGTTGACAGCAACAATCTGGTCTTCAGTGAAGCCGCCTTTTGCCACCAGGCAGCGAGCTTCGCCTTTCTCGCTGTCGAGCAGCCAGAAAGAGTTCAGCAGATCGTCATTAGCAGCTTTAGTAATCTGGATACCTGTAATCATTTGATGCCTCTCTTAGGATCGTCTATTCGTTTTGCGTTGGCCATACGCTGGCCAATTGGTAAAACCATTGTTGCTTGAGTGTATATATATCAGTCTGACACCCCGCAATCATTGATTTAAATCAATAGAATTAGTAGGTGTACTCAGTCCATCTATGAATTTTATTGTTTTACATCAACTTTCCCGGCGTATAAAAAGCACGTATACCGATCGTTTTTCATTCCTGGTTCACCGCCAATCGTCACAAAATTTTGCGCTAAAGAGAGAAGTCGTTAAGCTAACGCCAAACTATTCGCAGGAGAGCGAGATGACGACGCCCTTAACCTGGCACGACGTGCTGGCCAGTGAGAAAGAACAGCCTTATTTCATCAATACGCTGGCAACGGTGGCCTGCGAGCGTCAGGCCGGAACGACGATTTACCCACCGCAGAAGGATGTGTTTAACGCATTTCGTTACACCGAACTGAGCGATGTAAAAGTGGTCATCCTCGGTCAGGATCCCTACCACGGCCCGGGGCAGGCACACGGTCTGGCCTTTTCCGTTCGCCCCGGCGTGGGCATCCCGCCTTCCCTGTTGAACATGTACAAAGAGCTGGAAGGCACCATTCCAGGCTTTACCCGACCGACGCACGGTTATCTGGAAAGCTGGGCGCGACAGGGCGTGTTGCTGCTTAACACGGTGCTGACGGTACGCGCGGGACAGGCACACTCGCACGCAAGCCTGGGCTGGGAAACGTTCACCGATAAGGTCATTAGCCTCATCAATGAACACTGCGAAGGCGTAGTGTTTTTACTTTGGGGATCGCATGCGCAGAAGAAAGGGGCCATCATTGACCGCCAGCGCCATCACGTGCTGAAAGCACCGCACCCGTCTCCGCTATCTGCCCATCGCGGCTTCTTTGGTTCGAATCATTTTGTTCAGGCGAACGAGTGGCTTGCCCGGCGTGGGGAGCCGCCAATTGACTGGATGCCGGTATTGCCGACAGAGGAAGAGTAGAGATTAATCGTAGGCCGGGTAAGACATCGTCGTCACCCGGCTAAAATGCCCGGCGGCGCTCCGCTTGCCGGGCCTACGCGAGTTTCCTTATCAGGCTTTATTCTGACGCCACCATTCGGCCAGCAGCACACCGGTTGCTACCGAGACGTTCAGGCTTTCAACGTTGCCCGTGCCGTTGATAGCAACGCGCAGGTCGGACGAATCGAGTGCGGCATCGGACAGACCATCGCGCTCCTGGCCCAGTACCAGCACCATTTTCTTCGGCATGGTCGCTTTGAACAGCGGCGTACCCTCATGGCTGGAGGTGGTGACAATGGCGTAACCTGCTTTACGGAACTGAGCGAGCGCGTCGATGAAGCTGTCGCCGGTGATTGGCTGGACGTGCTCTGCACCGCCTTCCGCAGTGCGGATTGCCGCGCCTGACTCCAGCACCGCCGCATCCTGAACCACTACGCCTTTCACGCCGAAGTGCGCGCAGCTACGCATGATAGCGCCGAGGTTGTGCGGGTTGCCCACATCTTCCAGCGCCAGTACGCAATCCTCTTCTGCCGCTTCGCTCACCCACTGCATTACGCTTGTGCCGTTACGTTTTTTGATCAGGAAGCAAACGCCGCCGTGATGTTCGGTGCCGGACGCTTTCGCCAGCTCCGCTTCGTCGACCACGTGATAAGCTTTGCGGTTCGCCGCCATCCAGCGCAGGGCTTCTTTAAAGCGAGGCGTGACGCTCTGGATAAACCAGGCACGTACGATGCAGTCCGGGCGGCTCTGGAACAGGGCCTGACAAGCATTTTCGCCGTAGACGCGGGTTTCTTCCGCACGCTGACGGCGGATCACTTCAGGATCGACAAAGCTTTTGCCGCTGATCCCGCCGTGATCGGGTTTCTCTGCCGCTTCTTCGCCAGGCGCACGTGAAATGGTGCGCCACGGTGAATTTTCACGCGGCTGGCTGTCGCGGGAAGCACTGTCGCGATCGCGGAAACGATCGCCACGAGGTTTGCCGTCGCGAGGTTTACCATCACGACTGTCGCGCGCAGGACGACGACCACCTTCAGTACGGGACGGACCGCTGCGGCCTCCGCCTTTACCGGTGCGCGGGTTCGCCGTGCGTTTATCCGAGTCATCATCACTGCGGACATACATCACTTTGACCTTGCCGCTTTTGTTTTTCAGTTCGTCGTTCATCTTAATTCTCCACCTGCGCTGCGCGAAGCGCGAAGATTACCCGATGTGGCCAGGCTTCGCCATGATTTCGTACCAAAGACCGCGACTATTGTATTCATCGAATAAACCACATTGTCCTTTAAAACAGTCTCATCGATAATACGTAACATTACAGAAACATCTCGGCTATACAGGCCGTTTCCTGAACCCGATTACCCAGAGGTTAGCTATGAATACCGTTTGTGCCAGTTGCCAGGCGCTTAACCGTATCCCCGACGATCGTCTTAATGATGCGGCAAAATGTGGTCGCTGTGGCCATGAGCTGTTTGACGGCGATGTGATCAACGCAACCGACGCCACGCTGGATAAATTACTGAAAGATGATTTGCCGGTCGTGGTTGATTTCTGGGCGCCGTGGTGCGGACCTTGCCGCAATTTTGCGCCTATTTTTGAAGATGTGGCGGAAGAGCGCAGCGGAAAAATGCGCTTTGTGAAAGTGAACACTGAAGCGGAACGCGAGCTGAGCGCACGTTTTCGCATTCGCAGCATTCCGACCATCATGATTTTCCATAAAGGCGAAGTCATCGACATGCTGAACGGCGCTGTGCCAAAAGCCCCGTTTGACAGCTGGCTGAACGAAGCCACTCAGGCCTAATCTGCCGGGGCACGTCTTGTGCCCCACTTTCCCCTCTGCGACAATAGCGTTTTTCCTGCATAGCTTCCCGATGACTGAAAACGCCGTACTTCGTCTGCGCGCCGAACGCCTCGCTCGCGCCACTCGCCCGTTTCTCGCCCGTGGTAACCGTATCCGCCGCTGCCAGCGTTGCCTGCTGCCGCTTAAACAGTGCCTGTGTGAAACCTTAGCACCTTCCGCTGCACGGAGCCGTTTTTGCCTGGTGATGTTTGATACTGAGCCGATGAAGCCCAGCAATACAGGACGCCTGATTGCCGATATTCTGCCCGACACTGAAGCTTTTCAGTGGTCCAGAACCGAGCCTCCTCAGGCCTTATTGGATCTGGTTCAGCATCCCGATTATCAGCCAATGGTGGTCTTCCCGGCCTCTTACGCGGGTGCCGAAAGAGAGGTGATAACCGCACCTCCTTCCGGTAAACCGCCGCTGTTTATCATGCTCGACGGTACCTGGACGGAAGCCCGTAAAATGTTCCGCAAGAGCCCTTATCTCGACTCGCTGCCAGTGATCTCCGTCGATTTATCACGCGTATCGGCTTATCGCCTGCGTGAAGTCCACGCTGAAGGTCAATACTGTACGGCAGAAGTGGCCATTGCCCTGCTGGACCTGGCGCGTGATACCGATGCCGCCAGCGCGCTCGGTGAGCATTTTCAGCGCTTCCGTACCCGCTATCTGGCAGGAAAAACCCAGCATAAGGGAAACATCACAGTGCCAGAGACGGAAAGCGTTTAAAATCATTCAGGAACGATCGTCCGGGAGAGAGTGCGATGAGCCAACGGGGACTGGAAGCGTTACTGAGACCGAAATCTATTGCCGTCATCGGTGCATCGATGAAGCCTCAGCGCGCAGGCTATTTGATGATGCGCAACCTGCTGGCGGGGGGGTTTGGCGGCCCGGTGTTACCCGTGACGCCAAACTGGAAAGCGGTTCTGGGCGTACTGGCCTGGCCGGACATTGAAAGCCTGCCCTTTACGCCCGATTTAGCCGTTATCTGCACCCACGCCAGACGCAACCTGATGCTGCTTGACGCCCTTGGGCAGAAAGGCTGCAAAACCTGTATTATCCTTTCCGCCCCACCTGAACAGTTTAGCGATCTCAAAGCGTGCGCCGCCCGCTATCAGATGCGTTTGCTTGGACCAAACAGCCTCGGTCTGCTCGCCCCCTGGCAAGGGCTGAACGCCAGTTTCTCACCCGTGCCTATTCGGCGCGGCAAGCTGGCCTTTATTTCGCAGTCGGCAGCGGTTTCCAATACCATTCTCGACTGGGCCCAGCAGCGGGAAATGGGGTTTTCATACTTTATCGCGCTCGGCGACAGTCTGGATATCGACGTTGACGACCTGCTCGATTTTCTCGCCCGTGACACCAAAACCAGCGCCATTCTGCTCTATCTGGAACATCTCAGCGATGCCCGGCGTTTTGTTTCAGCGGCGCGTAGCGCCTCTCGTAATAAGCCAATACTGGTGATCAAAAGCGGCCGCAGCCCGGCGGCTCAGCGTCTTTTGCATGTCAATTCCGGGATGGATCCCGCCTGGGATGCGGCTATCCAGCGCGCAGGTCTGTTACGCGTGCAGGATACACACGAGCTCTTTTCCGCCGTCGAAACGCTCAGCCATATGCGTCCGCTTCGCGGCGAGAAACTGATGATCGTCAGCAACGGCGCCGCGCCGGCAGCGCTGGCGCTGGATGAGCTTTGGCTTCGCAACGGTAAGCTGGCCTCGCTCAGCGAAGACACACTCGCAGCACTTCAGGAAGCGCTTCCCGCCAGCGTCAATGCGGCAAACCCGCTCGATCTGCGTGATGACGCCAGCAGTGTGCACTACCAAAAAGCGCTGAGCATTTTGCTCGACAGCCAGGACTATGATGCCCTGCTGGTCATTCACTCTCCGAGCGCCGCTGCCCCCGGCACCGAAAGCGCGCAGGCGCTGATTGAAACACTTAACCGCCATGCTCGCGGGAAATACGTCACTATTTTAACCAACTGGTGCGGAGAGCATTCCTCGCAGGAAGCAAGGCGCCTGTTCAGCGACGCGGGTATTCCAACCTATCGCACACCGGAAGGCACCATCACCGCGTTTATGCATATGGTCGAGTATCGCCGTAACCAGAAGCAGCTGCGCGAAACGCCCGTTCTGCCGGACAATCTGACGGCCAACACCGCAGAAGCCCATATCCTGCTACAGCAGGCGATAACCGACGGCGCCAGATCGCTGGATACGCATGAAGTTCAGCCAATCCTCCAGGCCTACGGTATGCAAACGCTGCCGACATGGATCGCTGCCGACAGCGCGGAAGCCGTGCACATTGCCGAGCAGATTGGTTATCCGGTTGCGCTGAAGCTGCGATCGCCGGACATTCCCCACAAATCAGAAGTTCAGGGCGTGATGCTGTACCTGCGCACAGCAACTGAAGTACAACAAGCCGCTGACGCCATCTTCGATCGCGTGAAAATGGCATGGCCGCAGGCAAGGATCCACGGGCTTCTGGTGCAAAGCATGGCAAATCGTGCCGGAGCGCAAGAGTTGCGAGTGGTGGTAGAACACGATCCTCTGTTTGGTCCACTGATCATGTTAGGCGAAGGCGGAGTTGAGTGGCGTGCTGAAGATCAAGCTGCAGTAGCTCTGCCTCCGCTCAATATGAACCTCGCCCGCTACCTGGTTATTCAGGCAATCAAAAATAAAAAAATTCGTGGCCGGAGCGCGCTTCGTCCATTGGATGTGGCAGGGCTTAGCCAGCTTCTGGTGCAGGTGTCGAATCTGATTGTGGACTGCCCGGAGATCCAGCGGCTGGATATTCATCCGTTGCTGGCTTCGGCTAACGAATTTACTGCGCTGGACGTAACGCTGGAAATCGCGCCTTTTGAAGGCAATGCTGAAAGCCGACTGGCCGTTCGGCCTTATCCGCAACAATTTGAGGAGTGGGTGGAGATGAAGAATGGCGAACGCTGCCTTTTCCGCCCTATCCTGCCTGAAGATGAACCCCTGCTGATGCAGTTTATTTCCCGGGTCACTAAAGAAGATTTGTACTACCGCTACTTCAGTGAAATCAATGAATTTACCCACGACGATTTAGCCAACATGACCCAGATCGACTACGATCGTGAGATGGCTTTTGTCGCAGTTCTGGATTCGGGCGAGACTCGCGAAATCCTTGGCGTCACACGCGCTATTTCCGATCCGGACAATATTGATGCTGAATTTGCCGTGCTGGTGCGATCGGATCTAAAAGGGCTCGGACTCGGACGTCGGCTGCTTGAGAAACTGATCGATTACACCCGTGAACATGGGCTCACCCAGTTAAATGGCATTACCATGCCGAATAATCAGGGGATGATTGCCCTGGCGCGTAAGCTGGGTTTTGAGGTGGATATCCAGCTGGAAGACGGCATTGTGGGTTTAACATTGAGACTATCCTCACCGCCTTCGTGACTAAGCTGCTGGAAATGTTGACCACTTTCGCGGGCACTGGTGGTATTATTGCTCGCTTCTGTCGTCTGCATGGTACAGAGGACCCTTGATTAATCAGAGAAGAATCGCACTGTGATGTTGTCAAAATTTAAGCGCAACAAGCATCAACAACACCTTGCTCAACTACCCAAGCTTTCTCAGTCAGTTGATGATGTCGAGTTCTTTTACGCCCCTGCGGATTTCCGCCAGGCGCTGTTGGCAAAGATCGCCAATGCCACGCGCCGCATCTGCATTATTGCCCTCTATCTGGAACAGGATGACGGTGGTAAAGCGATTCTGCAGGCGATCTATGACGCCAAACGTCAACGGCCTGAGCTCGACGTACGCATTCTCGTTGACTGGCACCGTGCACAGCGTGGCCGTATTGGTGCTGCTGCCTCAAACACCAATGCCGACTGGTATTGCCGCATGGCGCAGGAAAATCCTGGCGTGAACGTGCCCGTCTACGGCGTTCCGGTCAATACCCGCGAAGCGCTCGGCGTTCTGCATTTCAAAGGTTTTATCATTGATGACTGCGTGCTTTACAGCGGCGCCAGTCTGAACGACGTTTATCTCCATCAGCATGATAAATATCGCTATGACCGCTACCAGGCCATCCGTAACGCCCGGATGGCGGATATCATGTTTGACTGGGTTGAACAGAATCTTGTGCATGGCCGCGGCGTGAATCGTCTCGACAGCTGCGAGCGCCCCAGGAGCCCGGAAATCAAGAACGATATTCGTCTCTATCGCCAGGAGCTTCGCGATAGCGGATATCATTTCCATGGCGACGCAGATAACGAACAGCTGTCGGTTACACCGCTGGTCGGGCTCGGCAAATCAAGCATGCTCAATAAAACTATTTTCCATTTGATGCCGTGTGCTGAAGAGAAGCTGACCATCTGCACACCGTATTTCAATCTGCCCGCCGTGCTGGTGCGTAACATTATTCATCTTCTGCGTCAGGGCAAGAAGGTTGAGATCATCGTCGGGGATAAAACAGCAAACGACTTCTATATTCCGGAAGATCAGCCGTTCAAAATTATCGGTGCGCTCCCCTATCTGTATGAAATCAATCTGCGCCGCTTCCTGAGCCGTCTGCAGTATTACGTGAATACAGATCAGCTGGTGGTGCGCCTGTGGAAAGATGAGGACAACAGCTATCATCTGAAAGGTATGTGGGTGGACGACGAGTGGATGCTGCTGACCGGCAACAACCTCAACCCGCGCGCCTGGCGTCTCGATCTGGAGAATGCCGTTCTCATTCACGATCCTAAACAGCAGTTGGCTGAAGCACGTGAGAAAGAGCTGGCGCTGATTCGTACTCACACCACGGTGGTAAAACACTACCGTGACCTGCAAAGTATTGCCGATTACCCGGTGAAAGTTCGCAAGCTGATTCGCCGTCTGCGGAGAATCCGCATCGACAGACTTATCAGCCGTATTCTGTAATCCCAGCCCCGCATCGTCGGGGCTTTTTTTGGGAGAAACTATGCGTGCTTTAGTTCTATTGTCTTCCTTATGGCTATGCGGCTGTAGCCATATGGCAAACGACGCCTGGAGCGGCCAGGACAAAGCACAGCATTTCATTGCTTCAGCGATGCTCTCTGCTGCCGGTAACGAATACGCTCAGCATCAGGGATACAATAAGGATCGCAGCGCGGCCTACGGACTGATGTTCTCGATAAGTCTCGGTGCCGGTAAAGAACTTTGGGACAGCCGCCCGTCTGGCAGCGGCTGGAGCTGGAAAGACTTTGCCTGGGATATCGCCGGGGCCACAACCGGCTATGCGGTCTGGCAAATGGCGCATCAGTAAACTTACAGGCGTAACCCCTTCCCTTTGCTGTGCAGCATGAGCGACACCAGAAATGCGATCGCGCTCAACAGGGTCACATACCAGAAGAATGCACTTTCGAAACCGACGGATTTCAGGGAAAGCGCAACATATTCAGCAGAGCCGCCAAACAACGCATTCGCCACGGCGTAAGACAATCCCACACCCAGCGCACGAACCTGCGCCGGAAACATTTCCGCTTTCAGGATCCCGCTTATTGATGTGTAAAAACTCGCGATGAGGAGAGCACACATTACCAGAGCAAACGCCGCATAAGGCGAATGGACATGCTGAAGCGCCGTGAGGATAGGTACAGTAAAGAGCGTTGCCAGGCCGCCGAAGCAGAGCATTGACGTACGGCGACCCATTCTGTCAGAGAGTGCACCAAACAGCGGCTGAACGAGCATATAAACAAAGAGTGCCGCGGTCATCACAATGCTGGCAACGCTGGCGCTCATGCCCGTCGTGTTTACCAGGTACTTTTGCATGTAGGTTGTGAAGGTATAAAAAACAAGCGATCCACCGGCCGTAAAGCCCAGCACCATCAGAAACGCTTTGCGATTTCGCCACAGCCCTTTAAACGACCCCGCCTCTTTCAGTATGCGCGTTTCTTTCTGTGAGGTTTCGTCCAGCTGACGGCGAAGCCAGAGCGCAACCAGCGCCAGAACCGCCCCCAACGCGAAGGGGATACGCCAGCCCCAGGCATGTAAATCGTCACTGCTGAGCATCTGCTGCAGGATCACGACCACCAGTAACGCCAGCAGCTGGCCGCCGATTAGCGTCACATACTGGAAAGAGGCGAAGAAACCTTTGCGCCCCTCTATTGCCACCTCACTCATGTAAGTTGCACTAGTGCCATACTCACCGCCCACTGACAGCCCCTGAAACAGGCGAGCCAATAAAAGTAAGGCCGGAGCCCAGGTACCAATGACTGCGTAGCCCGGTAAGCAGGCAATCACCAGGGAACCAAAGCACATCATACACACCGAGATGAGCATGGATTTTTTACGACCATGACGATCGGCAATTCGGCCAAACAGCCAACCGCCAATAGGGCGCATCAAAAATCCGGCCGCAAAGACCCCTGCTGTTTGCAGCAGTTGCGTAGTTGTGTTGCCTGTTGGGAAAAAAATATGAGCGAAGTAGAGTGAGCAAAATGAGTAGACGTAAAAATCAAACCATTCAACCAGGTTCCCGGATGAGGCTCCAACGATAGCCCAGACCCGGCGTCGGGTGCCATCTCCCGTTAATGACTCACGGGCTGAAAGTGTATTCTCAGTCATTGTTATTATGCTCCAGCGTAAAACCAGGTCGGCGATGACGAAGCTATCCTCATCGTCATAGCCGAACAATTAGTGAACAACATGTTACATAATTGTTATATCTTTATTTGAGATGTATATCACGATTTTCATTAGCATGCTCAGCAATGCGAGGGGGTTACGGCCAAAATGGGAGTAGAGGAAGAAGAGTTGTGGATATATCTGTGGTTGGCTCGGGTATAAACGCAAAAAACCCCGACCGGATGGTCGGGGTTCTTCACTTGTTTGATGCCTGGCAGTTGTATTCCGGGCAGCACTGTGTGCTGTGCAAATTCGTTCCCGACGAATTTGTCCCACTCAGGAGAGCCCT
>DKMD01000031.1 GCA_002470465.1 Pluralibacter sp. UBA7423 | reverse complement strand
CGTAAAACATGCCCGACGCAGCGAAGCGCCTGACGTTAACTTGCTGATTTAACTGGCCTGTGACAGATAACCTAAGAAGCCAGATATTTTATCCGCCGCCAGGCGGACGTCGTTTTGCAGGCGTTCGCGATCGGTTTGCGGGATCTCCTCCGACGGGACCAGGATGCTCACCACCGCCGCCACGCGATGGCTTCGGTCATACACCGGATAGACAATGGAGGAGATGCCCTGGCGGAAGAAGGATTCGCCGATCACATACCCGCGGGCTTTGTCCTGCTGCACCATCTGCCACAGGGCTTCGCGGTCGTGAAGCTGCCCCGGCGTGTTGCCCGGCAGGCGCTCGTGGGGGAATATCTGCTCAAAGTCAGCGCGGGAAATATCGGTCAGCAACATGCGGCCCAGCGAGGTGCAGTGCACCGGTAAACGGGTGCCAATGCTGACCTGATTGATACGCGAACCGGCGGCGCTGACGCGGGCGATATAGATGATGTCGCGCCCGTCGCGGATCGCCAGATGGCTGCTGCACTGGCTGACGTCACGCAGCTGCTCAATCACCGGCTGGCCGACCTGAGCCACATCCAGGGAGGCAATGTACTCAAAGCCCAGACGCAGCACGTTCATGCCAAGAGAGAAGGTATTGGTACGCGTATTGCGCTCCAGAAAGCCCATATATTCCAGCGTCTGCACCACCCGGTAGGCGGTGGCCTTCGGCATATCCACCAGCCGGTGCAGCTCGGCAAAAGTCAGATCGCGATGCTGCTCGCCGAAGGCTAAAAGCAGCTGTAAACCGCGCTCCAGCCCCGGCACCAGGTACTTCACTTCCTGATCGTTTGCCATAATCGCTTCACCCGTTAGTTAAAGACAAAACCGCCGTTGACCGGAATCAGCTGCCCGGTGATAAACCGCGACAGATCGCTTAACAGCCAGACCACGCTGCCGGTGACGTCCTCCGGTTGCTGGGCCCCCGTTAATGCGCGCCCGTTTTCGTAAAGCTGATGGCGCTCGGCCGGAACATATTCCGTCGCCTCGACGCGGGTTAACCCCGGCGCAATGGCGTTGATACGAATGCGTTTTTCGCCCAGCTCGCGCGCCATCGAACGCGTCATGGCAATCACGGCACCTTTACTGGCCACGTAGGCCATAAGGCGCGGTGCGCCCCACAGCGCGGTGTCCGAAGCGACGTTCACGATCCCTGCCCCTTCGCGCAGCAGCGGAACAGCGGCGCGGGTCACAAGCCAGGTACCTTTGACGTTCACGCTCATCACGCGGTCCCAAAGATCGGGATCGTAATCGAGCATATTTTTGCCGCCCACGCCGGTTGCCATCGCCGCGTTGTTCACCAACCCGTCAATCTGGCCTCGCTCGCCAATTGTGCTGAACACCTGCTCAATGGACTGAGGATCGGCCAGATCGATAACGTGAGATTCGATCGTAAAACCTTGCGCACGCAGGCCGTGTGCGCTCTCAGCCAGCTCACCCTGAAGGATGTCGCACATCACCACCGCCGCTCCCTGCTCCGCGCAGGCTTTGGCAAAGTGATAGCCCAGCCCGCGCGCGGCGCCGGTGACGACAATGCGCTTTCCGCTCAGCAGCCCATTCATCAGGCCGCTCCCTGCTGTTCTTCACGCTCAGCCAACTGTTCTTTGGCCGCTTTTTGCATCATACGGCGCAGGCGTGAAAGGCCGACGTCGTGCTGGTAGAGGTACTCATGTTCGCGGGCATCGGGCGCCAGGCTTTCCAGCACCACGCGATCCTGCTCCAGCACTTCCCAGTGCAGCTTTTCCAGACGGTTGCGGTACATAAAGCGCCACATATCGCGCTGCCAGCCCTGCACGCGGCGGATACGCCAGAAGAAGACGCGGCAGTTGTCGTTATCTTCCGGCACCACCATGCCGACGATAAAGAAGTGGCCGCCCGGCCCGAAACGCTTCTTATAAGGAATGGAGAGGCGCATCCAGTACGCGCCGCTGTTGCCCAGCTCCACCCAGTCGAAGTTGACGCCGCTCTGCCCTTTTTTCTCAAAGATGAAGCCGGTTTTGGTGGGCTGCAGCACCATGTCAGCCTTGCGATCTCCTTCCGCCATCGAGTGCGAGGAGGAGTGCAAATAGGTGCCGTGCATCGGGTCCATCACGTTTTCCAGCGCGTACTGGTAATTACATTTCCACGCGGCGGTGCAGAGGAAGTTGCTGAAATTGTCGGTGTCGGCGAGTTCATCCGGGAAGCTCAGTTCGTCCGGCTGTTGGTCAGCGGTAACGCCGAACCACAGGAAGATGGCCCCGTGCGCCTCCTGCACGTTGTAGCTGCGCACGCACTGCTGGCCGACCAGCGGGCATTTGTCCACCGCAGGCACATCTTTCACCTCGCCGTTACCCGCCACTTCCACGCCGTGATACCAGCAGGCGATACGGTCGCCGAGGTTCCAGCCCATCGACAGGCGCGCGCCGCGGTGCGGGCAGCGGTCTTCCAGCGCCTGCACCTGACCATCTTTATTGCGCCAGACCACAATCTGCTCGCCCAGGCGGGTAATGCCCACAGGAGCAGACTGCACTTCCCAACTGGCCAACACCGGATACCAGAGGCCGCGCAGTCCTTTATCGAGATAATTTTGTACGGTAGTCGTCATCGCGTTGTCCTCAGTACCCGTTAACCTGTAAGAATGCCTGGAAGCTGGCCTCGCTCCACGGCTCGCCCTGCTGATCGTGCATGCGCACCGCGTTCAGCCCGTTTACCAGCTCCGGTAATGCTTCGGCGCCCTGTTCAAAGAGGTCTTCCAGCGTAGCGATGAGGCTCACTTCCCAGTTTTCCGGCGCGCGGCTGCGTGTTTGCCAGATCAGATTCTGGTAAGCACCCGGCTTATGGATAGCGCCATTGCCGCCCTCGGCCGGCGGGGTAAACTGGCGGCTTTCCGGCAGCGCCGGGTTGAAGTTCAGGGTATCGCTCATGCCACGGTCTCCTCGACAAAGGTAATCTGGATTTGGTTTTCAAATACCCGAACCGGGTAGCGGTTGAGGTTGCGGCCGCCGGGGCCGTGCAGGCACTGGCCCGTTTTGACGTCGAACACCGCTTCATGCAGCGGGCATTCCACTTTGCCGTCTTCCACGAAACCCTGGCTCAGTAGCGCATAGGCGTGCGGGCATACGTCTTCCAGCGCGTAATATTCACCGTCAATCAAATAAACGCCGATCTCTTTACCTTCGACGTTGCCGCTAAAAGGGAAATCTTCCTGTACTTGCTCTGTGTCACATACGCCTATCCAGCTCATCGCGATCCTCCCAGGCTCTTGTTTCATATATGAAACTCTGTTTCTTATTTAATACGGTCAATATAAAAGCGATGAACCTTTCGTCAAGCGCCAATGTGACAAAGTTGTTAACCGATCGGCAATTAATTAACTAAGTGTGCAAAGGATCACGAAAAAATGCAGAGATATGAAATTTTCATTTTTCAGGCGTGAATGAATACGTTTTTTTGATGTCCTTTGAATTTAATAAATAGATATTGACTTCTTTTCTTTTTGTTCCTTAAAAATAAAGGAAAAGGCAGCCATGAAGTTTCACCTGTGAAACAGCATTTATTTTTATTTTTTATAATCAATAAGTTTCACAGGTGAATCATTTTAGCTGCGTGACAATCACTGTGATAAAAATATAACCAGATAAAATCTTAAGGTGGGCATGATGACGGCAAGATGGCAAGGCACGATAGCACTGTTATTGCTCATTATTATTTCTTACATCGACCGGGTAAATATCTCTGTGATGATTTTAAACCCGGATTTTGCTGAACATTTTCAGCTAAATGAAAACAGAATGTTACAGGGAATGCTCATGACCTGCTTTCTTCTGGGTTATGGTTTCTCCGCCTTATTATTAACGCCGGTTATCGAAAGCAAGCTGCATTATCGGCAGGGATTATTAAGCAGCATTGCGATTTGGGCCCTCGTTTGCGCTATTTCACCTCTGCTCGGCTCGCTGATGGGAATGCTCGTCGCGCGCGTGATTCTGGGCATTGCCGAGGGGCCGCTCTTCTCGCTGAAAACGCGCTTTATCAGCGATAACTTCAACGCGGAGGAAATCGGCAAACCCAATGCGGTTACCGCGCTCGGCGTCTCTCTCGGCCTGGCGGTAGGCTTTCCGCTGGTCACCTGGCTGATGGCGCATTTCGGTTGGGCGGGGTCATTTTATGCGCTGGCGGCGATGAATCTGCTGCTGGGTGGCGGACTTATCTGGCGCTTTCTGCCTGCGCCGCACCTCGTCACGAAGAGCAAAAAACCGGGTTTGGTGCAGACGTTCACGCTTGCCTGGCAAACGCCGCTGCTGGGCTGGATCCTGCTGGTTGAAATCGCCACCCTGAGCTATCTGTGGGGCAGCAGCGCGTGGCTGCCCGCGTGGCTTCGCGATGAACACCACTTCTCGCTGCATGCGACGGGAATGCTGGCGGCTATTCCCTTTCTGCTAAGCCTGGGTTCCAAGTTTCTGGGTGGCGTGCTGCTCGACAAAATGCGCCCGGAACAGGCACCAATGCTGTTTGTGATGGGCGGCCTGCTGACGGCGCTGTCCGTGATTGCGCTGATGCTGAGCCATCAGGCTGCGTGGCTGGCGCTGTTTATGCTTTCCGCTAACGTCTTCTGGGGGCTACAGGGTGCTGCCATTCCTGCCGTGCTCCAGCATCATGCCGCGCGGGAGGCGGTCGGTAGCGCCTATGGGATCATCAATGGAATCGGGAATATCTGCGCCGCGTTTATTCCGCTGCTGATGGGCGTGGTGATGAAATCGGTGGGATCGGTCAGCTCCGGCTTTTCGGTGCTGGTTGTGTCGCAGGTTGTGACCCTGGTGGCCGGAGGAATGTTGCTGCTGCGCATGCGTCGCGCAGCAGCAATCAGCGCATAAGGCTTATTCGCCTTTCTTCGCCGCCTGGATATAAAGCATTTCCAGCGCCAGCGTTGCTGCTGCCAGCGCGGTGATCTCAGACTGATCGTACGCCGGGGCCACTTCTACCACGTCCATGCCGACGATATTCAGATCCTTCAGGCCGCGCACCAGTTTGATCGCACGGTCTGAAGTCAGGCCACCGATCACCGGCGTGCCGGTACCCGGAGCAAAAGCCGGATCCAGGCAGTCGATATCAAAGGTCAGATACACCGGCATATCGCCAACAATCTGCTTAACCTGAGCGATGATATCGTCCACGCCGCGATCGTTTACCTGACCCGCATCCAGCACGGTGAAGCCGTTGTCTTTGTCGAACTCGGTACGAATGCCGATCTGCACGGAGTGGTTCGGATCGATCAGGCCTTCCTTCGGCGCGGTAAAGAACATGGTGCCGTGGTCAAATTCACAGCCGTTCGCGTAGGTGTCGGTGTGCGCATCGAAATGCACCAGCGCCATTTTGCCGAAGTGTTTGGCGTGAGCGCGCAGCAGCGGCAGCGTCACGAAGTGGTCACCGCCGAAAGAGAGCATGCGCTTGCCGGCCGCCAGCAGTTTTTCTGCATGCGCCTGCAATTTTTCACTCATTTCACGGGCATCGCCAAACGCATAAACCAGATCGCCGCAGTCCACGACTTTCAGGCGCTCGCGCATGTCAAAGTCCCACGGGAAGCGATTGTGTTCCCACGCGAGGTTAGTGGACACCTGGCGAATCGCCGCCGGGCCGTGGCGGCCACCGGCACGACCGGAGGTGGCTGCATCAAACGGCACGCCGGTGATGACCCACTCAGCGTCGCTGTCGTATGGCTGGAAGTTGAGCGGCAGACGCAGGAAACCAAACGCGTTCGATACCAGAGAGTTGTCGTACTGATGACCCAAAGTGCTCATAAAGATGACCTCGTATACCGTCGGGTGTTTATGACAGATGAAAAAAAATCCCTTCCGCGTCGTTAGGCCCGACGAGGAAGGGATCGATTCGTGTGTACTGCTTGTTAAGGCGATTATCGCCAAAATTCTGACCGGGTCAAGCGCCCGGGGTTACTCGTCTTCCAGATAAGTGTAACCGTACAGACCCGCTTCAAACTCTTCGAGGAACTGCTGCTGCAGCGCGTCGTCCAGACCGGTCTGTTTCACCTGATCGCGGAACTGAGTGAGCAGCGTTTTCGGATCCAGCTGCACGTATTCCAGCATGTCCGCCACGGTGTCGCCTTCGTCGGAAAGCTCCACTTCCACGCTGCCGTCAGGGAAGACAAACACGTCCACCGCTTCGGTATCGCCGAACAGGTTGTGCATATTACCGAGGATTTCCTGGTAAGCACCAACCATAAAGAAGCCCAGCATTGGCGGGTTCTCCGGGTCGTATTCCGGCATTGGCATGGTAGTGGCAATGCCGTCACCGTCGATGTAGTGATCGATTGCACCATCGGAATCACAGGTGATGTCCAGCAGCACCGCGCGGCGCTCCGGCACCTGATTCAGGCCCTCAAGCGGCAGTACAGGGAACAGCTGGTCGATCCCCCACGCGTCCGGCATTGACTGGAACAGCGAGAAGTTGACGTACATTTTGTCCGCCATGCGCTCCTGCAGCTCATCAATGATCGGGCGATGGGCGCGATTGCTTGGGTCGAGCTGTTTCTGCACCTCATGGCACATCCCCAAATAGAGCTGCTCAGCCCAGGCACGCTGCTGCAGGCTGTAGGCCCCGGAAGAGTAGCCGATATGGACATCGTGCAGATCCATCTGGCTGTCGTGCAGCCACTCACGCAGCGAACGACGCCCGCCCGGCTCATGAAGCTCCTGCCAGGTTTCCCACATATTTTGCAGCGTTCGCGGTGCATCTTCAGCTGGCGCAGACGGCGTGGTGTATTCGTTACGCTCAACGCCGATGATGTTAGACACCAGCACGGTATGGTGCGCGGTAACGGCACGACCAGATTCCGTGATCACCGTAGGATGCGGCAGGCCGTTTTCTTCACAGGCATCGCCAATCGCCCAGATGATGTTATTAGCGTATTCATTGAGGCCGTAGTTCACCGAACAGTCAGACTGCGAACGAGTGCCTTCATAATCGACGCCCAGGCCACCGCCTACGTCAAAGCACTGAATGTTCACGCCAAGCTTATGCAGCTCGACGTAGAAACGGGCAGACTCACGCACACCGGTGGCGATATCGCGAATGTTCGCCATCTGTGAACCGAGATGGAAATGCAGCAGCTGAATGCTGTCCAGGCGATTGTGCTTACGCAGGATCTCCACCAGCTGTAGCACCTGGGTTGCCGCCAGGCCGAATTTGGATTTTTCACCGCCGGAGGACTGCCATTTCCCCGAGCCCTGTGAAGCCAGACGAGCACGTACGCCAAGGCGTGGCACCACGTTCAGACGTTCAGCTTCTTCGAGCACGATAGCAACTTCGGACATCTTCTCGATAACCAGATAGACCTTGTGGCCCATCTTCTCGCCGATCAGCGCCAGGCGAATATATTCGCGGTCTTTGTAGCCGTTGCAGACGATCACGCTGCGGGTCATGCCGGCATGCGCCAGCACCGCCATCAGCTCGGCTTTCGAACCGGCTTCAAGGCCCAGCGGTTCGCCAGAGTGGATCAGGGATTCAATCACGCGGCGGTGCTGGTTCACCTTGATCGGGTAAACGAGGAAATAGTCGCCTTTATAGCCGTAGGATTCCCGCGCGCGCTTGAAGGCGGCGTTAATGGAACGCAGACGGTGTTGCAGGATCTGCGGGAAGCAGAACAATGCAGGCAGCCGCTGTCCCTGCGCTTCACGAGCTTTCACCAGCTTAGCGAGATCAACGCGGGCTTCGGGTACGTCGGGATCCGGGCAAACGCTGATATGACCCAGCTCGTTCACGTCGTAATAATTATTGCCCCACCAGGCAATGTTGTAAGTACGCAGCATCTTGCTGGCTTCCTGAGAGCTCATTGCCACCTCCTGCATGGAACGTAGTACACCCTGTTCGCCGGCTGACGAAGGGGGAAATAAAGACATGTCGTCAGACATAGCGAACCTCAAATGTTGGCAAAAGTGTAAAACAGTTGACTACTATCGCAATGTTACTCAGCGATAACAACCCATAAACAGCCGTGTGCTTCAGCAGAGTATGCTGAACGCCCGCCTGTGCGACCGGTTTCTTGTTCATATCATTGTAAAACATAGACCCGGGGTTTGAAGGACCACCGGAGAAACCACGAGAAAACCCCTGTGCAACAGGAGCGCCCTTGTCCAGTATCAGAGTGCCTGACCGGCCCTTGAATCCTGAGATAAGCCCGAATGAGGATAACTTCGGCAGGTTTTATGCGAAGAGAGTGAAGCTGCTGGGGATAAATGCACGCCGGAACGGCATGACTGAATCTGCAAAAAACGATGGTTCATTATGTCGTATCACCTCCACACCAACCCACCGGGGCCAGCGACAAGCCAAAGCCAAACTTTCCGTGTAAAAAAACACTGCTTAACCCGGCTGGAAGTGGCGACACGAAGGCAGGCATCGTGCGCTTTTTTGGTATGAGCCGCGCGCGGCGTTTTATACCGGGAACCCGGATAAAAAGCAAAATATTAATGCGCACGCTTCCACCGATGTCAGGAAAAATTGCCAGCCTCCCGGGCACGCAGATGCGACACATCTCAAAAAAAACTGGCAATCGGGCGAAACTCTGACCTAAAATAGCCATCCAGATGTTAATCCATCTATACTGATTAACACCCAGACTGTTTGTGTGATTATCGGCAAGTTCTGGTTTAAAAGTCTGTCAGAACATCCAGTTACAACAGTTTGAGCTAACCGAATTCTTTCCAGGTGAAATAAAACATGGCAAAACACCTCTTTACGTCCGAGTCCGTATCTGAAGGGCATCCAGACAAAATTGCTGACCAAATCTCCGACGCCGTACTTGACGCTATCCTCGAGCAGGATCCGAAAGCGCGCGTAGCCTGTGAAACTTACGTCAAAACCGGCATGGTTTTAGTGGGCGGTGAAATCACCACCAGCGCGTGGGTGGATATCGAAGAGATCACCCGTAACACGGTGCGCGAAATTGGCTATGTGCATTCCGATATGGGCTTTGACGCCAACTCCTGCGCGGTACTGAGCGCAATCGGGAAACAGTCTCCGGACATCAACCAGGGCGTTGACCGTGCCGATCCGCTGGAGCAGGGCGCGGGCGACCAGGGCCTGATGTTTGGCTATGCCACTAACGAAACCGACGTGCTGATGCCAGCGCCAGTCACCTACGCACACCGTCTGGTGCAGCGTCAGGCTGAAGTGCGTAAAAACGGCACCCTGCCATGGCTGCGTCCGGATGCAAAAAGCCAGGTGACCTTCCAGTATGACGACGGCAAAATCGTCGGCATCGATGCCGTGGTGCTCTCCACTCAGCACGCCGAAGATATCGATCAGAAATCCCTGCAGGAAGCAGTGATGGAAGAGATCATCAAGCCCGTTCTGCCAACCGAATGGCTGAACAGCGCCACCAAATTCTTCATCAACCCAACCGGCCGTTTCGTTATCGGTGGCCCAATGGGCGACTGCGGTCTGACCGGACGTAAGATCATCGTGGATACTTACGGCGGCATGGCTCGTCACGGCGGCGGTGCGTTCTCCGGTAAAGATCCGTCTAAAGTTGACCGTTCTGCGGCGTACGCGGCACGCTATGTTGCGAAAAACATCGTTGCGGCAGGCCTGGCCGATCGCTGTGAAATTCAGGTTTCCTACGCAATCGGCGTGGCAGAACCTACTTCCATCATGGTTGAAACCTTCGGCACCGAAAAAGTCCCGGCCGAGCAGCTGACCCTGCTGGTACGTGAATTCTTCGACCTGCGTCCGTACGGCCTGATTCAGATGCTGGATCTGCTGCACCCAATCTACAAAGAAACCGCAGCCTACGGTCACTTTGGTCGTGAACATTTCCCTTGGGAAAAAACCGACAAAGCCGCCCTGCTGCGTGAGGCCGCGGGTCTGAAATAAGTCCTGCCGCTTTCTGCTTCAAAGGCCAGCCTCGCGCTGGCCTTTTGCTTTTCTGCTACGCTAAAAACCCATCATTCGCCCCGCAACCCCCCTTCACGCCAATCTGTCTGAATTCTTCCAATGAAAGCGCTTACACTAATGCTGCAAGGACATTTTTGAGACTTTTTACTTTGCAAGAACCCAATTGTTGTGATGTTACAGCCAGTTTCGGGTAAGTCTCAAAAATGCAATTTATCTGTGCGCATATTCAATTATATCTATTTGATAAATAACATATTATTAAGATTACATAACCTGACATTTGTGTAACCGATTACACCATTGTGATTTATCTCACATCTTTTCACGCCCTCCTAACCTACCCTTTACATTGATAAAACTGATAACCCATTTGGAGGGCATAATGCCTGTCAATAAAAAACAGGGGTATTCCAACAAGGCGATTACGTTCTTTGTTTGCTTCCTCGCAGCCCTGGCGGGATTGCTGTTCGGCCTTGATATTGGCGTGATTGCGGGCGCACTGCCCTTCATCGCCCATGAATTCCAGATTGACTCACACACCCAGGAATGGGTGGTCAGCTCGATGATGTTCGGTGCCGCGGTGGGTGCCGTCGGCAGCGGCTGGCTTTCTTATCGTCTTGGCCGTAAAAAAAGCCTGATGATCGGCGCGATCCTGTTCGTGGCGGGCTCGCTTTGCTCCGCCGCCGCGCCGAACGTAGAAGTGCTGCTGGTATCCCGCGTACTGCTGGGCCTGGCGGTCGGTGTTGCCTCCTACACCGCGCCGCTGTACCTGTCTGAAATCGCGCCAGAGAAAATTCGCGGCAGCATGATTTCGATGTACCAGTTGATGATCACTATCGGGATCCTCGCGGCCTACCTTTCCGATACCGCTTTTAGCTACAGCGGTGCATGGCGCTGGATGCTCGGCGTAATCATCATCCCTGCCGTTCTGCTGCTGATTGGCGTCTTCTTCCTGCCGGACAGCCCACGCTGGTACGCCGCTAAACGCCGGTTTAATGATGCCGAACGCGTACTGCAACGCCTGCGTGACACCAGCGCCGAAGCAAAAAATGAGCTCGAAGAGATCCGTGAAAGCCTGAAGGTGAAGCAGTCCGGCTGGGCGCTGTTTAAAGAGAACAGCAACTTCCGCCGCGCGGTGTTCCTCGGCGTGCTGTTACAGGTAATGCAACAGTTCACCGGTATGAACGTCATCATGTACTACGCGCCGAAAATCTTCGAGCTGGCGGGCTACGCTAACACCACTGAACAAATGTGGGGCACGGTGATCGTCGGCCTGACTAACGTGCTGGCAACCTTTATCGCGATTGGCCTTGTGGACCGCTGGGGACGTAAACCGACGCTGGTGCTCGGCTTCCTGGTCATGGCCGTCGGCATGGGCGTACTCGGCACCATGATGCATAACGGCATCCACACGCCTGGTGCGCAGTACTTCGCCGTCGCCATGCTGCTGATGTTTATCGTGGGCTTCGCGATGAGCGCCGGTCCGCTGATTTGGGTCCTGTGCTCTGAGATCCAGCCGCTGAAAGGACGCGATTTCGGTATCACCTGTTCGACCGCCACCAACTGGATTGCCAACATGATCGTCGGTGCGACCTTCCTGACCATGCTGAACTCGCTCGGCAACGCCAATACCTTCTGGGTTTACGGCGGCCTGAACCTGTTCTTCATCGTGCTGACGCTGTGGCTGGTACCGGAAACCAAACACGTGTCGCTGGAACATATCGAACGTAACCTGATGAAAGGCCGTCCACTGCGCGAGATTGGCGCGCATAATTAAGTTTCAGTTGCTGTAGGTGCCGGGTGGCGCTGCGCTAACCCGGCCTACAGACCCACATTTGTAGGCCCGGCAAGCGCAGCACCGCCGGTGCGATACCGCCTCTTGCACTCCCCCGTCCATCGTTTTATTCTCAGGCTCCATGAAAACCCCTCGCCTTCCCATCGCCATTCAGCAAGCCGTTATGCGCAGCCTGCGGGAAAAACTCGCTCAGGCTAACCTGAAGCTTGGCCGCGACTACCCGGAACCCAAACTGACCTGGCAACAGCGCGGTACCTCAGCGGGCACGGCCTGGCTGGAAAACTACGAAATTCGCCTCAACCCCGTACTGCTGATGGAAAACCAGCAGGCGTTTATCGACGAAGTGGTGCCGCACGAACTGGCGCATCTGCTGGTCTGGAAGCGCTTTGGCCGCGTAGCACCCCACGGCAAAGAATGGAAGTGGATGATGGAGAGCGTACTCGGCGTTCCCGCCCGCCGGACACATCAGTTTGAGCTGGCGTCCGTTCGCAAAAATACCTTCCCCTACCGCTGCGGCTGCCAGCAGCACCAGCTCACCGTACGACGCCATAATCGCGTCCTGCGCGGTGAGGCCGTTTATCGTTGCGTACACTGCGGCGATCCGCTGGTGGCGGAAAAGTAACCTTCGGAAATAACAGGAAGTTTTCTGATCTGACTGATTGCATCTGACAATAGCATTCGCTACGTTGCGGGCTCGTTTTGAGACGGAGTTCGTGATGTCCCGTAAATCAGTTCTGGCGCTGGCATTTTTCGCCACCGCTTTTTCAGGCCAGGCCATGGCCGAAGGTATCAACAGTTTTTCCCAGGCAAAAACCGCTGGCGTAAAGGTCAATTCTGACGTGCCCGGCGATTTCTATTGCGGCTGCAAAATCAGCTGGCACGGCAAGAAAGGCGTTATCGATCTGGAATCGTGCGGCTATAAAGTGCGTAAAAATGAAACCCGCGCCAGCCGCGTCGAATGGGAGCACGTGATGCCCGCCTGGCAGTTTGGCCACCTGCTGCAGTGCTGGCAGGACGGCGGACGCAAAAACTGCGCCAAAGATCCTGTCTATCGCAAAATCGAAAGCGATATGCACAACCTGCAGCCCGCCGTCGGTGAAGTAAACGGCGACCGCAACAACTTCATGTACAGCCAGTGGAACGGCGGGGAAGGCCAGTACGGGCAATGTTCGATGAAGGTTGATTTCAAAGATAAAGTCGCCGAACCGCCTGCGCGCGCACGCGGCGCTATCGCCCGCATCTACTTCTATATGCGCGACCAGTACAAGCTTCCGCTTTCCCGCCAGCAGACTCAGCTTTTCACCGTGTGGAACAAGCAGTATCCGGTCACGGCGTGGGAGTGCACACGCGACGAGCGCATCGCCAGAATCCAGGGCAATCACAACCCTTACGTCCAGCAGGCTTGCCAGGCGCAAAAGAGCTACCCTACACTAGCGTCAATTGTTAACTGATATCCGGAAACCCTGAGACTATGCGCATTCCCCGCATCTGGCACCCTGAACCCATTACCGCTGGTAGTCAGATAACCCTGAGCGAAGAGGCCGCTAACCACGTAGGCCGCGTGCTGCGCATGAGCGCGGGCCAGGTTATTCAGCTGTTTGACGGCAGCAACCAGGTTTTTGAGGCTGAAATTTTACAGGCCGACAAAAAGAGCGTGCGGGTCAGCGTGCTGAGCGGCGGGACCGACGATCGTGAATCTCCGCTGCACATTCATCTCGGGCAGGTCATATCCCGGGGTGAAAAGATGGAATTCACCATCCAGAAGTCAATTGAGCTCGGTGTAAGCCTCATTACGCCACTCTTTTCCGAGCGCTGCGGCGTTAAACTGGATGCTGAACGTCTGAACAAGAAGCTCGCGCAGTGGCAAAAAATCGCCATTGCCGCCTGTGAACAATCCGGGCGAAATGTGATCCCGGAGATCCGCCCGGCGATGGATCTGGAAGCCTGGTGCGCCGAGGAAGAGAGCGGACTAAAGCTCAATCTTCACCCACGTGCCAGCGCCAGCATTAATACGCTGCCGCAGCCCGTTGAGCGAGTACGTTTGCTCATTGGCCCGGAAGGCGGGTTATCGGCGGATGAAATCGCCATGACCGCCCGCTATGCGTTCACGGATATTCTTTTAGGACCCCGCGTTCTGCGTACTGAGACTACTGCGCTCACCGCCATCACCGCGCTTCAGGTGCGTTTTGGTGACCTGGGCTAAACTTCGCGTTACAGGAGAAGAGTAATGATCAAGCTCGGCATCGTGATGGACCCCATTGCGAAGATCAATATCAAGAAAGATTCCAGCTTCGCTATGCTGCTGGAAGCGCAGCGTCGTGGTTACGAGATTCATTATATGGAGATGAACGATCTCTATCTGATCAACGGCGAAGCGCGGGCGCAGACGCGCCTGCTGAGCGTCGAGCAGAACTACGACGGCTGGTACAGCTTCAACGGCGAGCAGGATATTGCGCTTGCCGACCTCGACGTCATCCTGATGCGCAAAGATCCGCCGTTCGACACCGAATTCATCTATGCGACCTATATCCTTGAGCGCGCAGAAGAAAAAGGTACGCTTATCGTCAACAAACCCCAGAGCCTGCGCGACTGTAACGAAAAACTGTTTACCGCGTGGTTTGCTGACCTGACGCCAGAAACGCTGGTCACCCGCAGCAAAATTCAGCTGAAAGCCTTCTGGCAGCAGCACGGTGACATCATTATGAAACCGCTGGACGGCATGGGCGGCGCCTCTATCTTCCGCGTAAAGCAGGATGACCCCAACATTGGCGTTATCGCTGAAACCCTGACCGAGCTCGGCACCCGCTACTGCATGGCGCAGAACTATCTGCCCGCCATCAAGGACGGTGATAAGCGCGTACTGGTGGTGGACGGTGAACCGGTTCCTTATTGCCTGGCGCGTATTCCGCAGGGCGGAGAAACTCGCGGTAACCTGGCCGCCGGTGGCCGCGGTGAACCTCGTCCGCTGACCGAAAGCGACTGGGAAATTGCCCGTCGTATCGGACCAACGCTTAAGGCGAAGGGCCTGATTTTTGTTGGCCTTGATATCATCGGCGATCGCCTGACCGAGATTAACGTCACCAGCCCTACCTGCATTCGCGAAATCGAAGCCGAATTCCCTGTCTCCATCACCGGCATGCTGATGGACGCTATCGAAAAGCGTCTCGGTAAGTAATCGCCACCGGGCGGGAGGGATCCCGCCTTCTCTCGACAGCGCCAAGCTTTCCCCGCATACTGGCCCTTGTTGCTTTTTAAACCAGGAAACAGAACCTCTGACAATGAATTTACAGCACCACTTTCTTATTGCCATGCCTGCTCTCCAGGACCCGATGTTTCGCCGCTCCGTTGTCTATATTTGTGAATACAATGACGACGGCGCAATGGGGATCATCATCAACAAACCGATGGAAAATCTGAAGGTTGAAGGGATTCTGGAAAAGCTGAAAATCGCCCCGGAAGCGCGCGATCCGGACATTCGACTCAACAAGCCCGTGATGATGGGCGGCCCGCTGGCAGAAGATCGTGGCTTCATCCTGCACACGCCGCCTTCGGCATTTTCATCAAGCATCCGAATTTCTGACAATACCGTGATCACCACCTCCCGCGACGTGCTTGAAACGCTCGGCACCGCTGAACAGCCGGCAGACGTGCTGGTGGCACTGGGCTACTCCTCCTGGGAGAAGGGCCAGCTTGAACAGGAAATTCTCGATAACGCCTGGCTGACCGCCCCGGCCGACCTCAATATTTTGTTCAAAACACCGATTGCCGACCGCTGGCGCGATGCTGCCCGCCTGATTGGTATTGATATCCAGACCATGCCTGGCGTTGCGGGGCATGCATAATGAGCGGTACGCTGATCGGTTTTGACTTTGGTACGCGCAGCATTGGCGTTGCCGTCGGGCAGCGCGTTACCGGTACGGCGCGTCCGTTGGGCGCGTTGAAGGCACAGGATGGCACGCCAGACTGGAGCGCCATAGAGAAATTACTCAAAGAGTGGCAACCTGAAGCGGTGGTGGTCGGTTTACCGCTGAATATGGACGGCACCGAGCAGCCACTGACCTCGCGCGCACGTAATTTCGCCAATAAAATTCATGGTCGGTTTGGCGTGAAAATCATCCTTCACGACGAGCGACTGAGCACGGTAGAAGCCCGGGCAGGTTTGTTTGAGCACGGCGGCTATCGGGCGCTGAACAAAGGAAAAGTGGACTCCGCCTCAGCGGTCGTGATTCTGGAGAGCTTTTTCGAGCAGGGATTTTGAATAGTCCCTCTCCCTTGCAGGAGAGGGACTTCAGGCAACCTCAGTGACGCAGATTCTCGTTCGCCCAGCTTACTGCCTGAGTTCTGTTTTTGACGCTTAATTTGCGGAAAACATTGTACAGGTGGGTTCTTACCGTATTCTCACTAATAAACAACGCGCGCGCGATATCCATATTGGTTGCACCGTGACGCAACTCATTAAGAATTTCACACTCACGTTCCGTTAGGGGAACATTATCTGAATCGCTGGATGTGTGAACCGTAGCATACATTGCAGGGTGCATCACGCTCAATTCAGCCGTCTGCTCGCCGTGAAGCACAGCTTTGACGCCCTCAATTAAGCGCGATTCATCATCGTCATGGCGAAATACCCCGTACAACGCTGGCCATTTTGCCATTTCGTACAGCTCATACTTTTGTGCGCTATTAATAATAAGCAAACGTGGGCTCTTGACCTGCGTTTGAATAATATCCCGCCAGATCCCGTTCAATTTTTTATTGGAGACCGCAATATCAAACAGCACGACAGTACCGCGCGGTAAACGCTGCACCAGAGGCTTATTAATATTGTGCACAACGACAAAAACGGAAAGCAGATCGGACAGATAGCTCGCAAAAGCATTCGCCTGAACGGATGGATGAGTGATAAGAAGGAGCTGTTGAGATTTGCCTACACTCTCTGATACATCAAGCATTTAAAAACTCTCCATAGTTGAGACTCACCATCATGGTGATTAAATGGGTCAAAAAGACACAAGCAACGTGATCAATATATAAAATTTTAACTTACTAACCGAAACACTGTTTCATGAGAAAAATCCTATTTCTCATTAACAGAATAGAACGAATGCCTGATAAGTGTCAAAAGATTATCACCTTTTTTTCCATGCCATAACAATACAATGTCATGCAGGACGCGGACTTGCTTTACATATCTTCCAAAAAGGTCGTTTTTACCGCACCAGGCGTAATACAGTATCATGAGAGTGTAAAAAGATAATTGCATTAGCCCGACTTAATATCAACATCAATATAACATTAATGATAGTTAAGTATTAATTCCGCTAACACCTCTGTTTAATTTTCCCAAACATTCTCAGTAAAGATGAATTATTCCGCAAATATTCAGCTGTTTTTTGCCAATAGCGAGACCGGGCTCACAAATTTGAGCCCGTTCGTTAGCAACTTATTTACGAAGTAAAGTCAGAAACGCGGATAATAGATGAAACCCCGAACTTTCTTTCCGCGCCATTTCAGGGAAAAATGCGCTAAAGCCGTCCAGCCGCCTGACGCTGCTGATAGCTTTGAGTGAACGTTAACATACCCACCTGCTGCCCGGTTTGCATCACGCCTGGCAGCTGATGCGTTTTTCCTTCACGAATGAGGCTTCCCACCGCCGGTGTGTTGACCAGCAGTTCATACAGCGCCACCCGACCGCCTTGTTTATCGGGCAACAGCTTCTGCGCCAGCACGGCATTAAGGCTTCCGGCAAGCTGACTGCGAACCTGCTCCTTTTCTCCGGCAGGGAAGACGTCCACCAGCCTTTCAATGGCCTGAGCTGCGCCTCGCGTATGGAGCGTCGACAATACCAGATGGCCGGTTTCCGCCGCCGTTAGCGCCAGGCGGATGGTTTCGGTGTCGCGCAGCTCACCGAGCAGAATAACGTCAGGATCCTGACGTAACGCGACCCGAAGGGCTGCCGGGAATGACGCACAGTGAACGCCGACTTCGCGCTGATGAATCAGGCAACGCTCGCTGTGATGAACAAATTCAACCGGATCTTCCAGCGTCAGGATATGCCCATCACGCTGGTGATTAAGGTGATTCACCATTGCGGCAAGCGTCGTCGACTTACCGCTGCCGGTGGCCCCGGTCACCAGAATGAGCCCGCTCTCCTCATTCAGCAATTCACTGATGGCGGGTGGCACGCCGAGTTCTGACAGCTGCGGGCTGCGTTCCGGCAGCAGGCGCAGCACAAGCGTAATGCCTTCCGCATGGTGAAACACGCTGGCACGCAGGCGAGCGCCATCCTCCATCTGCACAGCAAAGTCACACTGGTTTTCCGTTTGCCACTGCCGCTGTGCAGCCTGGCTGAGCCACTGGTGCAACAGCGTTTGCGGCACCGGCCCTGTAAACGGGGCAGGCTCAAGGCTGCCTCGTCGTCGCCAGCGCACCGTGCCGTCGTTGCACAGGTGTAGATCCGAGACGTTATGCTTTACACTAAGGGCCACAATTTCCTGCATATCCATATCATCATCCTGAAAATGAACGACATTGCGCATAACCTGGCACAGGTCAGGGACAAAATCTCAGCCGCTGTCGCCCTTTGCGGCCGTGCTCCAGAAGAAGTGACATTGCTTGCAGTGAGCAAAACCAAACCTGCGGGCGCCATCGAAGAAGCCATCAAAGCGGGTCAGCGCGCCTTTGGCGAAAACTACGTTCAGGAAGGGGTCGAAAAGATCCGCTATTTTCAGGAGGCGGGGCAAAACGACCTGCAGTGGCATTTTATTGGCCCATTACAGTCGAATAAGAGCCGTCTGGTGGCAGAGCACTTCGACTGGTGTCATACCGTCGATCGCCTGAAAATTGCCAGCCGACTGAGCGAACAGCGCCCTGCTCATCTGCCGCCGCTGAACGTACTGATTCAGGTCAATATCAGCGATGAGACAAGCAAATCAGGAATTGCGCCGGAAGAAGTGGGCGCGCTGGCGCAAGCCGTAGCCGCCTTACCCGGCCTCTGCCTGCGCGGCCTGATGGCCATTCCTGCGCCTGAGTCAGAATATGTAAGGCAGTTTGCGGTCGCCCAACAAATGGCGGTAGCATTTGCCCGGCTGAAAACACACTATCCGACCGTGGACACGCTCTCTCTGGGCATGTCGGACGATATGGAAGCCGCCATTGCGGCGGGTAGCACAATGGTGCGCATTGGTACCGCCATTTTTGGCGCGCGCAATTACACACAACAATAAATAAGGAAAACTGAGGAACGCCATGAAGACGTTGACTTTCCTGCTTTCGACGGTGATTGAGCTTTACACCATGGTGATGCTGCTTCGCGTCTGGATGCAGTGGGCCCGCTGTGATTTTTACAACCCGTTTTCGCAGTTCGTGGTGAAAGCCACTCAGCCGATTGTCGGACCGCTGCGCCGCGTGATTCCCGCGATGGGGCCGCTCGATAGCTCCTCTCTGCTGGTCGCTTTTGTCCTTTGCGTGCTGAAGGCCATCGTGCTGTTTATGGTCATCACCTTCCAGCCGATTATCTGGATTGCTGCGGTGCTGATCCTCGTGAAAACCATCGGTCTGCTGATTTTCTGGGTGCTGATGCTGATGGCCATCATGAGCTGGGTCAGCCGTGGCCGCAGCCCGGTTGAGTTTGTATTAATGCAGCTCGCCGACCCGCTGCTGCGCCCAATCCGCAGCATGCTGCCTTCCATGGGCGGCATTGATTTCTCACCGATGATCCTCGTTCTGCTGCTGTACGTGGCGAATATGGGTATCACCGAACTTCTGCAGGCGACCGGGAATATGCTGCTGCCGGGGCTGTGGATGGCGCTATGAGTGCTGTTGAACAGCGCGAAAACGGGCTGGTTTTACGGCTGTACATTCAGCCTAAAGCCAGCCGTGACAGCATTGTGGGCGAACATGGCGACGAACTTAAAGTCGCCATCACTGCCCCGCCGGTGGACGGTCAGGCCAATGCCCACTTAGTAAAATTTCTCGCCAAACAGTTTCGCGTGGCGAAAAGTCAGGTGATAATTGAGAAAGGCGAACTTGGCCGTCACAAGCAGGTAAAAATCATTCAACCGCAACACATCCCTTCGGGCGTTGAAGCGCTCCTCACGCAGGACATCCCATGCAAAAAGTAGTTCTGGCGACCGGTAACGCCGGTAAAGTGCGCGAGCTCGCGTCGCTGTTAAACGATTTTGGTCTCGACGTGGTCGCTCAGACCGCGCTGAACGTGGAGTCCGTTGAAGAGACGGGCCTGACGTTTATTGAGAACGCGATTCTGAAAGCGCGCCATGCCGCGAAAGTCACCGGTTTACCGGCGATTGCGGATGACTCTGGCCTGGCCGTTGACGTACTGGGCGGTGCCCCTGGCATCTATTCCGCACGTTATTCCGGCGAGGATGCAACAGACCAGCAGAATCTGGAGAAACTTCTTCATACGCTGAAAGACGTACCCGACGATAAACGCCAGGCCCAGTTCCACTGCGTGCTGGTGTATATGCGTCATGCAGATGACCCAACGCCGCTGGTGTGCCACGGCAGCTGGCCGGGCGTGATTACCCGCGCAGCCGCGGGCAACGGTGGCTTCGGCTACGATCCGATTTTCTTTGTTCCTGATGCCGGTAAAACGGCGGCAGAGCTTAGCCGTGAAGAAAAAATTGCCGTCTCCCACCGTGGGCAGGCGCTGAAACTGTTACTGGAAGCCTTGCGTTAATGTCCGTACTCCCGCCGCTCAGCCTTTACATTCACATTCCCTGGTGCGTGCAGAAATGCCCGTACTGCGATTTCAATTCGCACGCGCTGAAGGGCGAAGTGCCGCACGACGATTACGTGCAGCATTTGCTTGCCGATCTGGATGCCGACGTGCCGTACGCGCAGGGACGAGAAGTCAAAACGATCTTTATCGGTGGCGGTACGCCGAGCCTGCTTTCAGGCCCGGCAATGCAAACCTTACTCGATGGAGTGCGTGCCCGGCTGAACCTGGCGGCGGACGCTGAAATCACCATGGAAGCGAACCCTGGCACGGTCGAAGCCGATCGTTTCGTGGACTATCAGCGCGCAGGCGTGAACCGTATTTCGATTGGCGTCCAAAGCTTCAGCGAGCCGAAGCTCAAGCGCCTGGGCCGTATTCATGACGCTGGCGAAGCGAAGCGCGCCGCACATCTGGCCACCAGTTTGAATCTGCGCAGCTTCAACCTCGATTTAATGCACGGTCTGCCGGACCAGTCGCTGGAAGAGGCGCTGGACGATTTGCGCCAGGCGATCGAGCTTAACCCGCCGCATCTGTCGTGGTATCAGCTCACCATTGAGCCCAACACGCTGTTCGGCTCGCGTCCGCCGAAGCTGCCGGACGACGACGCACTGTGGGATATCTTTGAGCAGGGCCATAAACTGCTGAGCGCTGCGGGCTATCAGCAGTATGAAACCTCGGCCTATGCAAAACCGGGCTATCAGTGTCAGCACAACCTGAACTACTGGCGCTTTGGCGATTACCTCGGCATCGGCTGCGGCGCGCACGGCAAAATCACCTTCCCGGACGGGCGCATTCTGCGCACGGCTAAAACCCGCCACCCGCGCGGATTTATGGAAGGTCGCTATCTTGAACGCCAGCACGATGTGGAAGCAGCGGATAAACCGTTCGAGTTCTTCATGAACCGCTTCCGCCTGCTGGAAGCCGCGCCTCGCGCTGAGTTCGCCGCGTTTACCGGTCTTTCTGAATCAGTCATACGCCCGCAGCTCGACGAAGCGCTGGCGCAAAATTATCTCACCGAGAGTGAAACGCACTGGCAGATTACGGAACACGGCAAGCTGTTCCTCAACTCTCTTCTTGAGCTGTTCCTCGCCGAATAAAGTCTGGAAGCACGCTTCCAGTTTTCCGCCCCCATTCTGACGGCTTTGATTTTTGCTGGCAGGATTGGGGGATGGAAAAAATTGAAGGCTATGCTCGCCAGTTAAGACGGACACTCACTCCTGAAGAGCAACGACTGTGGTATTTATTACGCAGCCGCCGTTTTGCTCATTACAAATTTCGCCGCCAGCATCCGGTGGGAAACTACATTCTTGATTTTGCCTGCTGCCAGGCGCGTCTGGCAATTGAACTGGATGGCGGACAGCATGATGAACAGCAATCTTATGATCTGAGAAGGACAGAATGGTTACGTCAACATGGATGGGAAGTATTGAGATTCTGGAATAATGATTTATGGATGAATGAAAGCGCCGTGCTGGAACGAATACTTGAGGCTTTGGTTGGGCTTTTACCCTCACCCCGGCCCTCTCCCTGAAAGGGAGAGGGCGAAAACCGGAGTTACCTCTGGCCACAGTTCTCCCTTCGCCTGTTTGAGAAGAGTGAAAATAAGAGTTACTCCTGTCTCGATCGGTTCCCTCGCCCCTTTGGGGAGAGGGTTAGGGTGAGGGGAAACGGCACAAACGTCTTACTTCAACGATCCCACCAGCGCTTTACGGCTTTCTTCCAGTGACACCACCCGGCTGCACACGTCTTTGCCGAATTTCTGGAAATCAGCTTCCTGATTTTTCCATTCGTCCTGAACCGCAGATTGCAGGCCGCCCATGCTGCCTAAGATCCCCTGAAGCGGGTTACCGCCGCCTTTTATCACGGCTTTAGCCCCCATTTCATTGATGCTGTCCTGCAACAGGCCACCCATCGCCTGATTCACCAGCTGCTGGCCGTCGGCGCGCACCTGGTCGATGCCTTTGTAGTGGAACGTCAGGCCGTCAGAACGATGTTCGATGATGCGGTTCATCTGCTCTTTCAGTTGCGCATCCAGCTTGGTCAGACGACCATGCATGTTGCTGCTGGCGCCCACCTGTTCGGTGATGATCTTATCCAGCGCGGCACGGCTTTTATCTACGCGGGAGCGGGCACCTTCGTCAATCCACGGTAGCGCGTTGCGCAGGTCGGACTGGTAATCTTTCGCCTGTTCGCGCTGGGCTGCGCTCAGGGTGTACTGCTTGCCGTTAAACATCACGTTGCCATCCGGTGTAATCACCAGATTGCCGTTCTCCCCTTTCACCTGCACGGTTTGCGGGCTGAGGATCACGTCATCCTTCGGGGTCACGCTGCACTGATAATCCGCCTGAGCGGCAAAGGCGGTGACGGTAAGGGCCGCTGCCAGCAGCGTTTTGCGCATCATAGAAACTCCTGTAAAGACAAAACGGGCCAGCGATTGCTGGCCCCTTATGGTTGTTTAGTCCCACCAAACGTCGAAAAGTTCGCTGGTGCGTACCTCTTCGAGTTTTTTGGCTTCCAGCCATTTACGCACGATAGCCTGATGCTCTTCGGTGCATTTGCCCGTCTCTTGCAGGCACACCAGCCCTTCCCATGCCAGATAGCCGCTGCCGTCAAAGGCCAGCTTGTTTGGCTCAATCACTTCGTCAATGAACTGATCGACGGTTTTGTCAATCTGCTCAACGTCAGTGCCTTCCGGGAAACGCCACGCGATGGAAAAGCCCACTTCCTGGAATTCGTCGATGTGCATTTTCTTACGCAGACGACGGCTACGGTTCTTCGCCATTATTTCACCCTCTCGAACATTAAGTCCCATACGCCGTGACCAAGACGATGGCCACGCTGTTCAAATTTGGTTACCGGACGTGATTC
>DKMD01000029.1 GCA_002470465.1 Pluralibacter sp. UBA7423 | reverse complement strand
GTGATGTACAGATCCAGTTTCTCAACCATGTCGACCAGTTCCAGCGGCTGACGAACTACCATGCGGGCAGTTTCACGACCGAAGTACTGTTCCAGAGAACGTTGGTTGATAACGATTTTGCCGTTGCCCGGTTTGATAAACACGCGAGCTGCGGAACTTTTGCGGCGACCAGTGCCGTAGTATTGATTTTCAGCCATTGCCTATAATCCCGATTAGATGTCAAGAACTTGCGGTTGCTGTGCCGCGTGGTTGTGCTCGTTACCCGCGTAAACTTTCAGTTTACGGAACATTGCACGACCCAGCGGGCCTTTTGGCAGCATGCCTTTAACCGCGATTTCAATCACACGCTCAGGACGGCGGGCAATCATCTCTTCAAAGGTCGCTTGTTTGATACCACCGATGTGGCCGGTGTGATGGTAATACACTTTGTCTTCACGCTTGTTACCGGTTACAGCAACTTTTTCTGCGTTCAGAACGATGATGTAATCACCCGTATCTACGTGCGGAGTGTATTCCGCTTTATGCTTACCGCGCAGGCGACGAGCCAGTTCGGAAGCCAGACGGCCCAGAGTTTTACCGGTCGCGTCAACAACATACCAGTCGCGCTGTACGGTTTCTGGTTTAGCTGTAAAAGTTTTCATTAAAAGCTTACCCAAATAAATAAGTTACACGTTGGTGAACACCCAAACGTTTAAAAGTTGAGGCTCACACGACAAAGTCCGGCAAACCTACCCCTTCGAATAGCCTATGCCAGCACATAGAAAGTTTTGGGAAAAAAACCTTCTCGTAACGTGGGGTCGCAAGATTATAGAGAAGTCACGGTCAAAGATCGACCCCTAAATGTGATTTGCCAGGGGGTTTTTAACCGACCAGATGTTCACGCTTCAAATACTCTTCGCTTTGCATCTCCTGCAGGCGCGAAAGGCAGCGCTGGAACTCAAATTTCAGACGCTCGCCCTGATAAATATCGTGGAGTGGCACGGTCGCGCTCACCACCAGTTTGACATGACGTTCATAGAATTCATCCACCAGCGCAATAAAACGCCGCGCCTCACTTTCCATTAATGTCGTCATCACCGGTACATCAAACAGCATCACGGTATGAAACAGACGCGAAAGAGCAATGTAATCATGCTGACTACGGGCATCCACGCACAGCGTGGTGAACGAGACTGCCAGAGTTTGATTTTCTGCCCCCAGCGTTGGCAGTGAACGGTGGTTGATTTCAAGCACAGTCGGCTTCTCGCGTCGGGTACCGGAGAGCGCCAGCCAGAGTTTGTCCATCTGCTGGTGCGTCTCATCGTTCAGCGGCGATAGCCACAAATGCGCCTGGGTCAGCGTCCGCAGACGATAGTCAATCCCGGCATCCACATTCATGATGTCGCAGTTTGCTTTAATAGCATCGATCGCAGGCAGGAAACGTGCGCGCTGCAAACCGTTGCGGTACAGGTCATCAGGAGGAATGTTGGAGGTCGCCACCAGCGTGATCCCACGTGCAAAAAGGGCCTTCATCAGGCCGCCTAACAGCATCGCGTCCGTAATGTCTGAGACAAAAAATTCATCAAAGCACAGCACGTCGGTTTCGGACTTAAAGCGGTCGGCCACGATTTCCAGCGGATCGCTGTGCCCCTGCAGCGCGGTGAGTTCTTCATGCACGCGGAGCATAAAACGGTGAAAGTGGAGACGCTGCTTACGCTCTCCAGGCAGGCTTTGATAAAACATATCCATCAGCCAGGTTTTCCCACGCCCTACGCCGCCCCACATATATAAGCCGCGTACCGGAACCCGGGAAGCTGACTCGTGCTTACCCAACAGTTTACCTAATTTGGCCCGCAGACCGCCTTTTGTCGGGCTTTGCGCCGGAAGAGAGGTCAGTTGCTGGTAGATAATATCCAGCCGGGAAACGGCCTCACGCTGAACGTCATCGGGTTGGTAGCACCCCTCTTTCAGGGCCTGTTCATATCGCGATGTGGGGGTCATGCTTTGCATAAGTTGTTGTTATTTCCTGAAAAGCAATGTGCAGCAGTTCACGGTTGTCGAAAAAAAGGCCGTTCTACAGTACGCGATGACACGCCAGGATTCCACTTCTAAGGGATTAGCGGTTATAGTGGCACTATCGGGCGCAGGCGAGGAGCCTTATTGCCACCCTACGGAACCACAAAACAACGGGAGAAGTTCATGACCTGGGAATATGCGCTAATTGGTCTGGTTGTCGGTCTCATCATTGGCGCCGTCGCTATGCGATTTGGTAACCGCAAGTTACGTCAACAGCAGGCCCTGCAGTACGAACTGGAAAAGAATAAAGCAGAGCTGGACGAGTATCGTGAAGAACTGGTCAGCCACTTTGCCCGCAGCGCCGAGCTGCTCGACAATATGGCTCACGACTACCGCCAGCTGTATCAGCATATGGCGAAAAGCTCCAGCAGCCTGCTGCCGGAAATGAGCGCGGAAGAAAACCCGTTCCGTAACCGCCTGGCAGAGTCCGAGGCCAGTAACGATCAGGCGCCGGTTCAGATGCCACGCGACTATTCTGATGGTGCATCCGGTCTGCTGCGCAGCGCCGCCAAACGCGACTAACCCCTCTTTATTTACGGGCGCAGCCCTTGCGCCCGCCACTTCCTTCCCGCCCCGGCTATTATTAATCATCAACCTCATTGTTAGACGTCCGAAAATTCAATAACATCGGGCTGTTTATGGGCGTATTTTTTCTCACATTCCTCAGGTCATGAGAGCCAGCATCAATGAAGAAAAAAACTTTATTACTGAGTGCGTTAGCGTTAAGCGTCGGGTTATCTCTTGGCGTGGCGATGCCGGTGTCAGCTTCTCTGCCTGCAGTTCTGCCAGGCCAGGGGCAGGTGCCAAGCCTCGCGCCGATGCTGGAGAAAGTGCTGCCTGCGGTGGTAAGCGTTCAGGTGGAGGGGACGGCCACACCGGCAAGCCAGGGACAAGTCCCTGACGAACTTAAGAAATATTTTGGTGACGATGCGCCAGTCGATCAGCCCCAGCCGTTCGAAGGGCTGGGCTCTGGCGTCATTATTGATGCTGCCAAAGGGTACGTGCTCACCAACAATCACGTCGTTAACCAGGCACAAAAAATCAGCGTCCAGCTGAACGATGGCCGTGAGTTTGACGCCAAACTGGTCGGCAGCGACGATCAAAGTGACATCGCGCTGCTTCAGCTCCAGAAAGCCGATCACCTGACGCAAATCGCCATCGCCGATTCCGACAAGCTGCGCGTCGGGGATTTTGCCGTGGCGGTAGGCAATCCGTTTGGTCTGGGCCAGACCGCCACGTCGGGGATAATCTCCGCACTGGGGCGCAGCGGCCTGAATCTTGAAGGCCTGGAAAACTTTATCCAGACCGATGCCTCCATTAACCGGGGCAACTCCGGCGGCGCGCTGCTGAACCTCAACGGAGAACTGGTTGGGATCAACACCGCCATTCTCGCGCCGAGCGGCGGCAGCATTGGCATCGGCTTTGCGATCCCAAGCAACATGGCGATTACCCTCGCCAAACAGCTGATTCAGTTTGGCGAGATCAAGCGCGGCCTTTTAGGTGTTAAAGGCATGGAGATGAGCGCAGATATCGCCAAAGCGTTCAATCTCAATATCCAGCGCGGGGCGTTCGTCAGCGAAGTGTTGCCAGGCTCTGGTTCGGCAAAAGCGGGGGTTAAAGCGGGCGATATTATCGTGAGCCTCAATGATAAGCCGCTCAGCAGCTTTGCTGAACTGCGTTCGCGTATCGCCACGACGGAGCCGGGCACCAAAGTAAAACTTGGGCTGCTGCGCGATGGCAAGCCGATGACCGTTGAGGTCACGCTGGATAAGAGTACCTCTTCCACGGCCAGCGCAGAGCTGATTACTCCGGCGTTGCGGGGAGCATCCCTGAGCGACGGTCAAATGAAAGACGGTACTAAAGGTGTTGTTCTCAACGACGTTGAAAAAGGCAGCGCCGCAGCTCAGGTTGGCTTACATAAAGATGATGTGATCATCGGCATTAACCGCCAGCGCGTGCAGTCGATCGCTGAAATGCGCAAGGTGCTGGAAGCCAAACCTGCCATCATTGCGCTGAATGTGATGCGCGGGAATGAAAGCATCTATCTGCTGCTGCGTTAGGATCTGTTAAGGGCGGACATTGCCTGCGTGTGATGTCCGCATAACTCGTGCTATGCTGCCCCGGTTCCCTTACCTGTGATAATCGCACATGCTTGCAAAGCTTTTACGCTCAGTCGCAATTGGATGCATCGTCAGTGGCATTTTGTTAGCCGCCATGCCTTCGTTGCGCCAGCTTAACCCCCTTTCATCCACGACGTATGACAGCGCGGATGAATCGCCGGTCAGCTACAATCCCGCAGTGAAGCGGGCGGCGCCTGCCGTCGTTAACATCTATAACCGCGCGCTGAACAATACCAGCCATAACGTATTAACGCTCGGCTCCGGCGTGATTATGGACGAGCGCGGGTACATTATTACCAACAAGCATGTGATTAACGATGCCGATCAGATCATCGTCGCTTTGCAGGACGGGCGCGTTTTCGAGGCGCTCATTGTCGGATCCGACAGCCTGACTGATCTTGCGGTGCTCAAAATCAACGCCAGCGGCGGGCTGCCGGTCATTCCGATTAACCCGAAACGCATCCCGCACATTGGCGATGTGGTGCTGGCCATCGGCAACCCGTACAACCTCGGGCAAACCATCACCCAGGGCATTATCAGCGCCACCGGGCGTATTGGCCTGAACCCATCCGGCCGCCAGAACTTCCTGCAAACGGATGCCTCCATTAACCACGGTAACTCCGGCGGTGCGCTGGTGAATTCGCTGGGCGAGCTGATGGGGATTAATACCCTCTCCTTTGACAAGAGTAACGACGGTGAGACACCTGAAGGAATCGGTTTCGCCATTCCATTCCAGCTGGCGACGAAAATTATGGATAAGCTTATCCGTGATGGTCGGGTGATCCGCGGTTATATCGGCATCAGCGGCCGTGAAATTGCGCCTCTTCACACTCAGGGCGGCGCGATAGATCAGATTCAGGGCATCGTGGTAAATGAAGTGGCACCTGGTGGCCCGGCTGCTGAGGCAGGCATTCAGGTCAACGACGTGATTGTTTCCGTGAACGACAAACCGGCAGTCTCTGCGCTGGAAACAATGGATCAGGTCGCCGAAATTCGTCCGGGTTCTGTCATCCCGGTTATCGTCATGCGTGACGATAAAAAGCTGACCCTGAACGTCACCATTCAGGAATACCCCGCCACCAACTAACAGGCGTAAAAAAACCGGAGCACAGGCTCCGGTTTTTACTTTCTGGCTGCCAGGCTTATTTGTTAACGAACTCTTCGCCCAGCGCGATATCTTTCTTCAGCGTATCCAGCATGCCTTCCATCGCGTGTTGTTCAAACTCGCTCAGCTTGCCGATGGACTGACGCTCTTCGACGCCGTTTTTACCCAGCAGCAGCGGCTGCGAGAAGAAACGTGCATGCTCGCCGTCACCTTCAACGTAGGCACATTCCACCACGCCTTTCTCGCCCTGCAACGCACGCACCAGCGACAGGCCGAAACGTGCCGCCGCCTGGCCCATAGACAGGGTTGCGGAACCGCCACCGGCTTTGGCTTCCACCACTTCGGTACCCGCATTCTGAATGCGTTTGGTCAGATCGGCCACTTCCTGTTCGGAGAAGCTGACACCTGGGATCTGCGACAGCAGAGGCAGAATAGTCACACCGGAGTGACCGCCGATAACCGGCACTTCAATCTCCGTTGGCTGCTTGCCTTTCAACTCCGCCACGAAGGTATTTGAGCGAATGATGTCCAGCGTGGTGACGCCGAACAGTTTGTTTTTGTCATACACGCCGGCTTTTTTCAATACTTCAGCGGCAATGGCCACCGTGGTGTTGACCGGGTTGGTGATGATACCGATACAGGCTTTTGGACAGGTTTTTGCGACCTGCTGCACCAGATTCTTCACGATGCCCGCGTTAACGTTGAACAGATCGGAGCGATCCATTCCCGGTTTACGCGCGACGCCTGCGGAGATCAGCACCACATCAGCGCCTTCCAGCGCCGGGGTTGCATCTTCACCGGAGAAACCTTTGATCTTCACTGCGGTTGGAATATGGCTGAGATCGACTGCCACGCCCGGGGTAACCGGCGCAATATCATACAGGGAGAGTTCTGAGCCTGAAGGCAGTTGGGTCTTAAGTAGTAGGGCAAGCGCCTGGCCGATACCGCCAGCTGCGCCGAGGACTGCGACTTTCATCCTAAACTCCTTATTATGGTTAGTTTCATCTACCGTAACTCCGTGGCGGCAACCTTAATTCACAAGGTAAACAATAACAACAAGCGAGGGTGAAGAATGCGGCGCTGCCCGCAGCAAAACGGCGCTATCGCTCACTTTACCATCTGTGACAGACCGCCGCGACGGCGTAACCGGTCGACTGTTGGCTACAATACACCCAGCCAGATGGGCAAAACAACACCATTTTCATAACATTTGATTTACTTTTGCCGTTATTTTCGACTCGTGACGAAAGCATGTTCCCTGATAACAATTTTTGATAAAATCCTTCCCTTTCATAACATTATTTCAGCCTAATTCACGGCAGATAATTTGCATAAAAATTCATCCATATGCATAATAATGTTGTTTTTACCGCCATGATACGGGTGACTTATGCGAAGCTCGGCTAAGCAAGAAGAATTGGTCAAAGCGTTTAAAGCGCTGTTAAAAGAAGAAAAGTTCAGTTCTCAGGGAGAGATCGTCCAGGCATTACAGGAGGAGGGCTTCGAAAACATCAATCAGTCCAAAGTCTCCCGGATGCTGACGAAGTTTGGCGCAGTGCGTACGCGTAACGCCAAAATGGAGATGGTGTACTGCCTTCCTGCGGAACTCGGCGTACCAACCACCTCCAGCCCATTAAAGAATCTGGTACTGGATATCGACTATAACGACGCGGTGGTGGTTATCCACACCAGCCCTGGTGCTGCACAGCTTATCGCTCGCCTGCTGGATTCTCTGGGGAAAGCGGAGGGCATTCTTGGCAGCATCGCCGGGGATGACACCATCTTCACCACCCCTGCTCGCGGGTTTACCGTGAAAGATCTGTACGAAGCCATTCTGGTGCTGTTCGAACAAGAGCTGTAATTCTGCATCTCTCCGGCGCCCTGTCGGAGAGCGTCTTATCTTCCGGATAACAACCGAAGTGCTACATAAAACCCCCTTTACTTTAACATTAAGTGCGTTTCACTGCCTTAATGTCATCATCCAGTCAATGCTGTTAGCAAAATAGCACAAATCATCAAATTCATATATCTATATGATTTAATTATAAATAAATCACAAAACCCGCCGCCAACTGACGTTTTTAATGCTTTTCCGTTATAAAAACGACGCTTCTTGACACTTAATTACGAGAGAAACCATTAGCGTGGTATTAATTTTTTGGGTGATTAGTGTATACTTGATTTTGTGATGAGGGTCACGAAACAAAGACCCTGATAAAAAATTCGACGAGGTAAAAATTATGAAAATCAAAACCACTGTAAGCGCATTGACCATTCTCTCTGCTCTCTCTTTTGGCGCTTTCGCTGCGGACTCTATCAATGCGGATCAAGCCGCTAATCGTGAAGCCATCGGTACCGTTTCTGTCGGCGCGGTAAGTTCTTCGCCAATGGACATGCACGAAATGCTGAACCAGAAAGCCCAGGAACAAGGCGCTTCATCCTATCGCGTGATCGAAGCACGTACCGGTGACCACTGGCACGCAACGGCTGAGCTGTACAAATAAGTTTGAATTTTAGTCAGAAGTAAAATGCATTTAATCCTGCGGCACCAGGCATAAAAAAAGCAGTTCAAACCTTCTCGCCGCACAGTAAACGAATTGAGGTAAAAATTATGAAAAGCGCAATGATTATCGCAACACTGGGTCTGGCATCCGTTCTGTCCTTCAGCGCAGGTGCAGCTGTTCATCAGGTGAACGCAGAACAGGCACAGGGCTTGCAATCCATGGGTACCGTGTCTGTTTCTCAGGTCGGTAGCGCACCAATGGATATGCGTCACGAACTGGCGGCAAAAGCTGAAAAAGAAGGTGCTTCTTCTTATCGCATCATCGAAGCGCGTACCGGCGACAGCTGGCACGCCACGGCTGAGCTGTACAAATAAACCCTCGTCGTCTTATCTGACGACTTGCCCCCGCCTGTCGGGGGCTTTTTTATGCCTGACGAATATTGAAACGCAGCATCCCTTCCAGCTCTTCTTCCGCTTCATCAAACAGCAAAATGAGCGCTCCGTAGCGACGGCGCTGTTTCTCTTCCAGATGTACAAACTCAATCTCCAGGGGCAGCGGCAGCTGGCTTGCGGTTACCACATCCCAGAGCGAATCGAGATCGCGAATGGGCGAGCCGCTGAGCGCAAAAGTGCGGGTAAACTCACGATAGAAATCGTTTTGAGTACCTATTTCATCAAAATCAAAGGTATAGGTTTTCATTTGTGCTCCGCCTTTTGCCAGAGCGGGCGGCATAACCGCCCGACATGCAGCTTACAATCCCCCAAGGTGCAGGGTTTTCACTTCCAGAAACTCCTCCAGCCCCAGCACCGACCCTTCCCTTCCCAGACCGGACTCTTTTACGCCACCGAACGGCCCGAGCTCTGTCGACACGGCACATTCGTTAATCCCAATCATGCCGCTCTCAAGCGCTTGTGAAACCCGGAAGACCCGCTGCAGGTTTTGGGTATAGAAATAGGCGGCCAGCCCAAACGGCGTGTTGTTGGCACGCTGAACCACTTCATCCTCGTTACTGAAGCGGAAACAGGCAGCCACCGGGCCGAAGGTTTCCTCCTGCGCAAGCTGCATCTCGTCGCGGCATTCGCCGAGCACCGTCGGCATCCAGAAGTTGCCACCGAGCGCGTGCGGTTTACCGCCTGTCAGCACTTTCGCCCCTTTTGTTACCGCATCTTCAACGTGTTCACGCACCTTCTTCACCGCAGCAGGTTCAATCAGCGGTCCGACAACCACGCCCTCTTCCATCCCGTTCCCGACTTTCAGCGCGTTAACCGCCTCCGTCAGCTTTTGGGTAAAGTCGTCATAAACCTTCTCATGAATATAGAAGCGGTTTACGCTGACGCACACCTGTCCGGCGTTGCGGAACTTATTGGCGATCGCGCCTTTGACGGCCGCATCGATATCCGCATCCTCAAACACGATATAAGGCGCATTCCCGCCCAGCTCCATCGACACTTTTTTCATGGTTTCCGCAGCATTACGGACCAGCGTTTTACCGACTGCGGTCGAACCGGTGAAGGATATTTTGCGCACTTCATGGCTCGCCATAATTGCATCACTGATTTCCTGGGTATTCCCTGCCACAGCGTTCAGTACGCCATCCGGCACACCCGCTTTCTTCGCCAGATGCAGCAGCGCAAAGGCGCTCAGCGGGGTGTTATTTGCAGGTTTAATGATGCCGGTACAGCCTGCCGCCAGCGCCGGGCCAAGCTTGCGCGTCAGCATCGCCATCGGGAAATTCCACGGCGTGATAGCGGCGACAACGCCGACGGGTTCACGGGTTGCGAGAATACGCGAGCCGGGCTTAGCGGGTGGGATGATTTCACCATTAGCGCGCTTGCCCTGTTCGGCAAACCACTGAATGAAACTGGCTGCATACTCCACTTCGCCCTCAGCCTCTTTCAGCGGCTTGCCCTGCTCGGTGGTCATCAGCCTGCCAAGCCAGGCTTTGTTCTCAATGATGAGTTGATACCAGCGGTAGAGAATTTCGGAGCGCTCTTTCGCGGTTTTCGCTCGCCAGAGCGGGAAGGCTTTGCTTGCGGCAGCAATGGCCGCTTCGGTTTCGCGTTTCCCGGCTTTCGCCACTTTGGCAATCGTCTCGCCTGTCGCCGGGTTTACCACATCGAACGTGGTATCGAGCATTTTCCATTCGCCATTGACCAGAAAGCCGGTCTGAAAGAGTTCGTTATCCTGGAGCGCCTGCATTGTCATGTTTCCTCCGACAGTATTGTCCTGTGATAACAGTTAAGTATAGCCATAAAAAAACCGACGCTTTTGGCGTCGGTTTTAGAGGTCAGTTCACCGTCAGCGCATGCTGATATTTCCTCAGCATGTCCGTCAGCCTTTTCACCGGCTCGGTCACCTGTGCGGGTGCCTGCCAGATCGCCAGTTTTTCCTGATAGACACCCAGCTCTTCCAGCAGGCGTCCAAAGTAGCGACGGCGCTTGTCATCGCTGCTGGCGGAGATCAGCTTGTCTGCCGTGCGTCGCATCTGGCGGTGGAAAGCCGAGAGGTCGTCGTTCACCGGGACGGGCGCATCCCGCAGGCGCTGGTGCGCAATAATCAGCGTCAGCGCCAGGCGGAACTTGGCAATATCGCCGGGGAATTTATTCAGCAGCAAAAACAGCTGCTGATAGAGTGCGGGCAGATGGTTTTCGTTACGCCGGGCGGTGTTGGTCGTCAGCGAAGAGACCGCCGCCGACACGAACTGGTTCAACAAAACGCGTCCGGTGCGGGCCTGCGAGTTATCGCGCACCAGCAGAATGACCATCAGCGCGAGGAAACAGCCCACCAGTTGGCCAAGCGCGCTGTCGAGAAACTGGCTGAAGTGGAACGTCATCGGGTTATCCAGCACCAGAATGTTAATCGTGGACGCCAGCGTACCCAGCGATCCCAGCCGCCGTTTCTGCACTTCAATGCCGATAAAGAACGCCATTATCGCAAGGCTGATACACAGCAACAGCATGCTTTGCTGCGTGGAGGGCAGCACCACCAGGAAATAAAACGCCCCGAGCGGCAGCGCAGCAATGGTGCCGTATAAAAAGTCGATGGCCGCCATTTTCGGATTGGGCAAACGCATCGCCAGCGACGTCACGACAGCGATCATCACCATCGCACCGCTGCCGGACGTCCAGCCCGTCCATAACCAGAACAGCGTACCCAGCGCGCAGGACAAAGTGGTGCGCCAGAAGTTAATCATCGCATGATGGCGTTCGGCAGATTCCACCTTCACCACCACTTCACCCTGCAAAATCTCCTCTTCGCGGGCGCTGGCTTTCGCGTTCCCCACCACGCCGCGTTTGAGCAGCTGATAACGGGTCGCCGCGCCGACCCAGCTGTACAGCGTAATCGGTGTGTCGTGCTGGCCGGTCCACGCCAGAATTCGGCGCATGCGTTTGAGCTGCTTATGAACATCCTGCACGGTTTCGACAGGCTCGTCGAACATCTCACGCCATTCGGTGGTAATGAGGTCCGGGCGGGTATTCTGAATCAGGTAGGTTTCACAAGCCTGGGTGATAAGCGTTAAGGAGAGCGTATTCAGCGCCTTCAGGCGGCGATTCGCACGAGCCCAGCGCGACGATTCCATATTCAGATTGCTGCGCATCCCTTCCAGCGCCTGCGTGCGGCGAACCAGCGCGCTCCAGGCGTTGTCCACCACTTCGCTGTCGCCATGGCGAATACAGAGCTGCATCAGCTCATATTGAGCAACCAGCAGCGCGTCGAGTTCCCGGTCAATTTCCTGCTTGATGGAACGTGGGGAGAAGAGCAAATCGGCAACAATCGCGCTGACGATACCAATCACAATTTCGCTGCAGCGCTCCACCGCAAACTGCGGCGACAGCAGCGGTTCGTTCTGAATGGTGATCACGATGATCAGCGCCGTGTAGCCCGCCAGGCCCCAGGCGTAGGAGTTTTCAACCTTAACCAGCGAGGAGACCCAGGTACAAAAACCGGCCCACAGGCAGCAGACCAGCACCATCAGAAGCGGCGCGCGGATCATGCCGATGATGATTGCCAGCGCCGCGATACAGCCGATGAACGTCCCGCAAATACGCAGCATGCCGCGATAGCGAATAGCGCCGGAGTACGGCTCACCACCGGCAGCAAACGCCGGGCCCGCGGCGACGATAGCGGCGGTTAATACCGCCCAGCGCGGAGTCTCAAGTTGGAAGTGAAAGCCGACAAACAGCGCCAGCACAATCGCGCAAACCAGCTTGATGGCAAAGCGCAGGTGCCGATCGGCGATAGAGAAAATGCCCATCGCGATTAACCGAACTCACGCAGGCGCATACCCAGCTTCTGGAAGAAGGAGGCCTTCTGCGTGTCCCTGTCTTTCGCACCCGTGATGATCACCGTTGCCGTCGTGCCCGCAGGCCACAGGTTGCCCTGCTGCTGGTCGAGACGAATGCGGACCGGCACGCGCTGCGCCAGGCGAACCCACTCGAGGTTGGAATCAATGGTCGCCATACCTTTAGCATCGCTGCTGCTGCTGGCGTTAGTCACGCCCGCGGCGACGCTGTCGACGGTGCCTTTGATCACTTTGGTGCTGCCAAGCGGGGTGATTTCCGCACGGTAGCCCGGGCGTACGCCTTCGAGCTTGGTTTCTTCCATGTAGGCCACCACATAGAAACTCTCTTTTTTCACCAGCGCGACGGCTGTCGACCCACGAGTGATAAATTCCCCGCTGTAGACGTTGAGGTTTGTCACCCAGCCGTCCGCCGGAGCGCGAATGACGGTACGATCGAGATCAAGGCGCGCCAGGTCGCGTGTCGCTTGCGCCTTGGCTAGCTGATGCTCGACGGTCTGTAAAAGGTTGTTGGCCTGGTCAATCTCTTCGCGGGACATCGCCTGAACGCCCAGTTGATTACGTCGCCCTGCTTCACGGCGTTTCTCAGAGGCTAGCGCCTGATAATAGGCAACGTCAGCATCGGCTTCTTCGAGGGCTTTCTGATAACGCGGCTGGTCGATGGTGAACAACACCTGGTTTTTGCTGACCAGTTGGTTATCCTTGACCTTCACATCGGTGATAAGCCCGGCCACATCGGGTGCAATTGCCACGACGTCGGCGCTGAAACGAGCATCTCGCGTCCACGGTGATTCGGTGTAATACACCCACGCGCGGAAGATAGCGATAAAGGCCAGCACGACCAGAATGAGGGTAATGGCGGTTCGGGATATTTTTCTTGTTAGTGTTTTCACAACGACCTCAAACGAACAAGCGCGATATCAGATAGAACAAACAGCAATAAAGCGCCGTGTTAAACAGCGCGGGATGCCAGACGAAGTCATAGATCCCGGTAGGGACCAGCACCCGGCGCAGCAGCCAGAAAATGGCCAGCGACAATAGTAGCTCGACGAAGATCGGCGGGAATGAAAGACCGAAAATCACGATGACGGGAAACAGACTCATGTTGACCTTGAATAAGAGAATGCAGGTGAGAGCAGCGATGCTTTAATTATTCAGCTAACAGTATATTAACGTAACTGTTATCGCGTGATCTATATTATGTGATCTAAATCACTTTTAACTCAGAGTGAACAATGGAACGATTAAAACGCATGTCGGTGTTCGCCAAAGTCGTGGAGCTGGGTTCCTTTACGGCAGCGGCAAGACAGCTCGAAATGAGCGTCTCATCGATCAGCCAGACCGTCTCAAAGCTGGAAGACGAACTGCAGGTTAAGCTGCTGAACCGCAGCACCCGCAGCATTGGCCTGACGGAAGCTGGCAAAATTTACTATCAGGGCTGTCGGCGAATGCTGTTTGAAGCCCAGGACGTTCACGAGCAGCTTTATGCCTTTAACAACACGCCCATCGGTACGCTGCGAGTAGGCTGTTCTTCAACTATGGCACAAAATGTCCTCGCCGGGATCACCTCCAGAATGCTTAAAGAGTACCCGGATTTGTCGGTTAATTTGGTTACGGGTATCCCGGCACCCGATCTCATTGCCGATGGTCTGGATCTGGTGATCCGCGTTGGCGCACTGCAGGATTCCGGGCTGTTCTCACGCCGTCTGGGTTCAATGCCGATGGTGCTTTGTGCCGCCAAAAGCTACCTGCAGCAGGCAGGCACACCGGAAAAACCCGCCGATCTGGCGAGCCATTCGTGGCTGGAGTACAGCATCCGCCCCCACAATGAATTTGAGCTGATCGCCCCGGAAGGGCTGTCAACAAAGCTCATTCCACAAGGGCGATTCGTCACCAACGATCCGATGACGCTCAACCGCTGGCTCACAGCCGGAGCCGGGATCGCCTTTGTGCCACTGATGTGGGTGATCAACGAGATCAACCAGGGCGAGCTGGAGATCCTGCTGCCGCGCTACCAGTCCGATCCGCGCCCGGTGTATGCGGTATATACCGAAAAAGACAAACTGCCGCTTAAGGTGCAGGTGTGTATCAACTATCTGACCGACTATTTCGTTGATGTTTCAAGGCAGTTCCAGGGCATTAACGGACGTGCGAAAAACTAAGGCATCTGTTCGGGTTGCGCATCGGATATCAAATGGGTGACGTCACTGAGCGGCCCGATGCGCACTTCACTCGAACGGTTAAACTTGCTCTTATCCATCAACAGTAATGACTGCGACGCCCGCTTCAGTAACAGCGACTTGTAACTCGCGTTATGTCCGCCCGGATCCCACATCACGCCATGGCGATCGACGCCTTCGCAGGAAAAGATAAACAGATCGATTTCCAGCGTTTTGAGCTGAGAGACCAGCGACGGATTGATGTAATAGCCGAACTGACGCTGCAGCTCACCGCCGGAGCTGATAAGCCGAACGTACTCGCGCTTGCCGAGCTCCATGCATACCGGATGGCTGTTGGTGAACACCGTCAGCGGCATGTCGGGCAGCTGGCGGGCCAAAAACCAGCAGGTGGAACTGGCATCCAGCGCGATCGTCATCCCGCCCTCAATCCAGGCCAGCGCATGGCGGGCAATATCTGACTTGTGGGCATAATGGCTTTTCAGCCGCGTATGGAAAGGGGCTTCGTTGCCCTGCGCATGGCGATGAATGGCCCGGGCACGCCCGTGGCTGCGCTGAATTTTGCCCTGCTGCTGGAGCTCGCTGAGATCGCGACGCACCGTTTCTTTGCTGACGCGGAGTGCATCAGACAGTTCGTCCGTAGTGAGGCTGAGGGTTTGCGAAAGAAGCGTGAGGATCTGCTGATGGCGAGCGACCTTCATTTACGGTCTCCGTCAAAAATGCCCGGCGGCACTTCGTTTGCGCGGGCCTGCAGGGAGTTGTTGGCCCGGCAAACATAGCGCCGCCGGGCACGGGATGTTATGCGGTGCCACCCACGGTCAGATTGTCGACCTTCAGCGTCGGCTGGCCAACGCCAACCGGCAGGCTTTGACCTTCCTTACCGCACACGCCGACGCCGTTATCCAGCTTCAGATCGTTACCGACCATCGAGATCTGCTGCATAGCTTCAATACCTGAGCCAATCAGCGTGGCGCCTTTTACCGCTTTGGTGACTTTGCCTTTCTCAATCAGATAAGCCTCTGAAGTTGAGAAGACAAATTTACCGGAGGTGATATCCACCTGGCCGCCGCCAAAGTTTGGCGCGTAAATACCGTAGTCAACTGACTCGATGATTTCCTGCGGCGTGGATTTTCCGTCGAGCATATAAGTGTTGGTCATGCGCGGCATAGGCAGATGCGCGTAAGATTCGCGACGGCCGTTGCCCGTTGGCTTCACGCCCATCAGGCGCGCGTTGAGCTTGTCCTGCATGTAGCCCTTCAGCACGCCATTTTCGATCAGCACATTGTACTGGCCCGGTGTGCCTTCGTCGTCGATAGAGACGGAACCGCGGCGATCGACCATGGTGCCATCATCCACAACGGTACACAGTTCAGAGGCGACAAGCTGCCCCATCTGGCCGCTGAATACCGACGTGCCGCGGCGGTTGAAGTCACCTTCCAGACCGTGACCTACCGCTTCGTGGAGCAGTACGCCAGGCCAGCCCGCACCTAATACCACTGGCATTGTGCCAGCCGGGGCCGCCACGGCGTTGAGGTTAACCATTGCCATGCGCACCGCTTCTTTCGCCCAGGCGTCGGCACGCACTTCGCCGTCTACGTTCTCAAGGAAGTAGTCATAGCCGAAACGACCGCCGCCGCCGCTGGATCCGCGTTCGCGTTTGCCATCGTCCTCCACCAGCACGCTGACGGAAAGACGCACCAGCGGGCGAACGTCCGCCGCTAATGTGCCGTCCGTCGCCGCGACCAGAATCAGCTCATACACGCCCGTCAGGCTGGCGGACACTTCCTGCACGCGCTTGTCGGCAGCGCGCGCGGCTTTATCTACGCGGCGAAGAATATCGAGCTTCTCTTCACGGCTCATGCTCTGCAGCGGGTCAAGACTGGTGTAGAGCGGGGAATGGGCTTTTTCGCCAAGCGTATGCACTTTGCCATCGCCGCTTTCACGCACGATGGTGCGGGCAGCCTGTGCGCTTTGCTCCAGCGCCAGCAGGCTAATCTGATCGGCATAGGCAAAGCCGGTCTTTTCGCCGCTGACGGCACGCACGCCGACGCCCTGATCGATATTGTACGAACCGTCTTTGATGATGCTGTCTTCTAACACCCAGGATTCGTGATAGCTCGACTGGAAATAGAGGTCGCCGTAGTCGAGGCGGCGCTCGGCAAGTTGGCCAAGTATGGCAAACAGATCCTGATGATTCAGGCCGTTTGCCGACAGCAGATGTTCACTTACCAGGTTCAGACTCATCGTTTTGCTACTCGTTGGTGGCCGCGAAGATCGCGGAAAATCAGTTTTCTCTATTGAGAGTGAGGTAAATTGTAACGTCCGTCAAATCATTGCTTTTTATCGCCGCGCGCCTGGCGCAGCACTTCATTGATTTGAGGTTGATCGATTGGCCCGGTGATGCGGTAACGCAGAATCGACACTTTGCTCCACAGCGGCCCCAGCACCTTGCTGGCCGCAAACACGGCGGCCCCAATGATTGGGTTAACGGCAAATGCCGTTGCAACACCGACGGTGGCAGAAATCTCCGGTGCCACTACCGCTTCCATATCCAGCTCACGTCGCACCAGGTTAACGGAACCTTTCATCGCGATATCGGCTTCCAGGCCATCCACCAGCGTGTCATCGGTGTGCAGCGTACCATCTTTGATCCACGAGGTGCTGCGAATAGAGTCGAACCAGAAGCCTTCGCTGAAGGTGTCGCTGAAGTCAAAGCGCAGCTTACGCAGCAGCGAATCCACGCTCAGCAGGCGCAATAGCTGGCCCGCATGACCGGTGCTGAGGTCGGTAAATTCTCCCTTGCCCAGACGTGCTTTCAAAATGCCGTTCAGCGAGGCCACATCCGGCGTCCATGGTTCGTCTCGCCAGTGAAGATCGTAATCTATGTCGAACGAGGAGTCGCGAACCGGCGTGGCAATACCAAAATAGCCGAGCGCGGCGTCTACTTTGCTGCCGCGCAGTTTGCCTTTCAGCGACGTGCGTTCGCGACCCGGGGCATTTACCCACTCACCGTCCATCGTCAGGCGGCCAAAGCCGGTGTCCAGCAGGCCGTTGGAGAGCGACAGCGTGTTGCCCTTCACGGCAAAATCACCGTCGATACGCCCGTATTTTTGCCCCCAAAGCCAGCATTCGGCGCAGCGCAGCTGCACGTCCGGCCAGTTCTGGAAATCGACCCGATCTTTTGTATAGAGGTTGCTGCCAACGGCTTCACCGGTGGTTGTCGTTGAGGACGGGTTGTAATAGAGATAGCGAATATTCGCCAGCCACGGCGCATTATCGCGCAGCGCAAGCGTCGCGTTTATTTCACGCCCCTGCGCTTCCACGCTGGTGCCGTTCAGAGTAGGCTGCGAAATAATACTGAGATTGTTCCAGCGCTGGCCTGCCATGGTTAACGCCGGCGTGCGCAGCGTTATGCGTTCCGGGAAGGCTGCGGCTCCGCCCACGCTGTCAGCGGCACCCTGGCGGAACAGGGCCAGCCATTGCGCACCGTCCATTGGCGGTAAGTTGAGTTCCACCCCCGACGCATCCGGCAAAGGCGGCACGCTGCGGCTGTCAGAGGCCCAAATGGCTCGATCGAGCGTCAGCTTTTTGTTCAGCAACCAGCGGCTGTTAAGGTGATCTTTCGCACCCACGTTGCCCGTCAGATCGAAATGATTCAGGTCGCCTGCCGCCGTTAGCTTCACCGGAAGCGGCTCGCCCGGTTTTTTATCGGCCGGTGCAGGTAAGCGACTGCTTACATTCTTCAGGTCACCCGTGATATCGACCTTGTAGCTAGTCCCACCTTTGTAGGGCAGCTCAATGCCGACTTTACCCTGCCACGGCACGCTGCCGCTGATGGCATCGTTGAGCTGTTTCGGCAGCATTCCCGTACGGGTTGGCTGCCAGTTCGCGTCCATGTTCACCGCTACCTGATAGGCTTTTGGCCCTTCGGTGGTGGAGAAGTTGACGTTCAGCGGCTGATTAAACCAGTTCGCGGTCAGCGGCCCGCTTTTCAGGCCGCCATTCTCAAAGCTAAAGCCGCCGCTCAGATTCTTCAGGGTGCTGTCGAGCGGCTTGATAAACAGGCTGTTGTTATTCAGGCGTACGTCACCCTTCGCCAGCACCTGCTTGCCGTTGAGCGGAATGTCGAGATGTAAGCGAGCATTCACATCGCCATCGAGCTGTAGCTCTTCAAGCGTCGCTCCCAGCGAATCTTTCAACGGCGATTCGTCAAAGTACGGCCCGACTGCCTTGCCCGGCCCGGCAATCTGTGAATCAATAATCAGCTTCTCTTTCGAGTAGTCCGGGATCGCAGCATTGAGGTTGTGCGCCGTCACTCCGCCCAGCGCGACCTTATCGGCCTGCATAAACAGCCCGTCATTCAGGAAGTTGAGATCGATATTGAGGTTGGTGAGCGCAGGCCAGTCCGGCTGGAAGGCAAAGGTGGCGTTGTGCAGCGGTACCCAGACCTGAAACTGCCCTTCGTTGTGCTTATACGGGAAAAGATGCGGGTTACCGCCGTACACCAGCGTAGCGTTATCCGCCTGGCCGCCTTTGATAGCAGAACTGAGATAGTCAACCAGCTCTTTGCCCATCAGATTTTCCGGGAAGTAGCGCCAGGCCTGGCCGCCATCGTCGGTGCTGATACCCGCCAGAATGCCAAGCCAGGGAACGTCGCCCTCAGGCTGCAGCCAGCGGAAGCCGCCGTTGGCATGCACGCCGGTGGCCTGTACGTCGATATCGCGGCCGTCCAGCATGAATCCTTTTTCGTTTTTCACCCATGAGAGATTTGCCGTGCCTTTCGCTATCTCAAGCGGCGCACGGAACACCGTCTCATAAGGCATTTTGGCGTTTTCCATGTTGACGTTCAGCGCGCCATTTTCAATGCTCCCTTCTGCCCGGCCAGAAAAATGTTCAGCACCGGGTAATAACTTCCACTGTTTCCAGGCAAGGTTGCTCCAGGCCGCCTGAAAACGGGTTTTCTCGGTAGCCTGCAAAGGGATATCCAGCGCCAGCGCGTCAATTTGACCGGCAGGCTGGGTCGTTTCCCAGATTTCGCCGAGGGACGGCGAGAGCTTCTCCGCGATCGGCAACAGGCCGGAAAGCCCACTGAGTTCAAGGTTGCTGGCACGGACCCGTAGCTCATCGCTGCGCACGTTATCTTTACCGCCAACGTCCTGACCTGGGATCCAGGCCAACGCCAGCGCGCCCTGCGGCCAGCGCTTACCGTCAATGGCAATGCGAGTATCCGGAATATGGAACGCCCAGCCCTCATTGGCACGCGAGATATGCGCCGTCAGATTATCTACAGACAGATCGTGAGGTTGCGTGTCGCCTTTCCAGCTGGCACCGCCTTTTTTCAGCCAGACGTCACCGCTGGCGACGTCGCCTTTGTCGAGATCTATCCAGCCTTCAAGGCTGAAACGGGCAGACGTCAGCGCGATATTGTCTTCCATCCAGCGTCCAAGCCACGGCTTAACGTCGATGTCATCTGCCTGCACCCAGAGCCGGCCTTCATTGAGTAAACCGTTCTCGTCGCGCAGATCCATGCGCACTTTCATGACGCCGTGCTGCCCGGTGAGGCTGGAGAGGCTAAGTTCCCCTTCCGCACGATGACGATTTTTACCGTTCAGCCAGGTCAACTGCGGAACAGCGAGTTCGGCGCGCTGGCCGGAGAGCGTCAGGAAGCTGAGATGACTGTCGCGAAGCGTGAACTGATCGAACTGACGCAGGAACAGATCGCCAATACGATCGGTTTTCAGCGGATCGCTGTTGTCGTTCTGCTGCAGAGGAACGTTAGTGCGAATTTGCAGCTGCCAGAAGGTCAGCTCGCGAAACTGCCAGCGGAAATGGAGAAGACTTTGCCAGACGTCGAGGGCGAGCGTCACTCGTTTCACGGAGAGATGCCCATCATGATTCAGCCCGGCGTTAATGTCGCGAACCTCAAGCGTCGGGCCGAAGTTTTCCCAGCTGGCTTTGATCTGTGACGCGTCAACAGGATGCCCCGTCGACTCGGCGATTTTTTCCAGCAGCTGCGGGCGCCATTTGTCCAGATGCGGCAAAACGAGACGCAGGCCACTGACCAGTAGCGCGAGGATAACAACAACTGTTGCCACCGTGATCAGCAGGATTCCAGGCAAACGCCTCACGCATCTCTCCTTGTTGCAGCCAGCAAAACTACATCATTACCACGTCGAATTGCTCCTGATTGTAGAGCGGTTCAATCTGGACTTTGACCTGTTTGCCGACAAAGATTTCGACCTCGGCCAGCGCGTGGGACTCTTCCCCTTTCAGGGTTTCGGCGACGGCGGCTGAAGCATAGACCAGGAAACGGTCGGAGTCATATGCGTGATGCACGCGTACAATTTCTCGCATGATTTCATAGCACACCGTTTCGACCGTTTTCACCGTGCCGCGGCCGTGGCAGGTAGGGCATTCGTGGCAGAGTACGTGCTCGACGCTTTCTCGCGTGCGCTTGCGGGTCATTTCCACCAGGCCCAGCTGCGAGAAGCCGTTGATGCTGGTTTTCACCCGATCTTTGCTCAATGCCTGCTCCAGGGAGTGCAGCACGCGACGGCGATGGTCTTCATTACTCATGTCGATGAAATCGATAATAATAATGCCGCCGAGATTACGCAGGCGCAGCTGGCGCGCAATCGCCTGAGTCGCTTCGATGTTGGTGTTGAAAATGGTGTCGTCGAGGTTGCGGTGGCCAACAAAAGCGCCGGTGTTGATATCAACGGTGGTCATCGCTTCGGTCTGATCGATAACCAGATAGCCGCCGGATTTCAGCTCGACCTTACGCTCCAGGGCGCGCTGGATTTCATTTTCGACGTCAAAAAGATCGAAAATGGGCTGGCGGCCGCTGTAGTGCTCGAGCTTGCTGGTCATCTCTGGCATATACTCGGCGGTAAACTCCATCAGCGCTTCGAAGGTGAGACGGGAGTCGACGCGAATTTTATCGAGATGCGCATCGGCAAAGTCACGCAGTACGCGCTGTGCCAGCGCGAGTTCGCCGTACATCTGATAGCGAGTCTGTGGGCGTTTCTTACGCTCCATGACTTTGGTCCAGACGCGCTTCAGGTAGGCCGCATCTGACGCTAAATCTTCTTCACAAACGCCCTCAGCGGCGGTACGGATGATAAAGCCGCCCTGCTCATCGCAGTATTCGGTCACCACGTTTTTCAGGCGCTCGCGTTCGGCTTCGCTTTCGATACGCTGAGAAACACCCACATGGGAAGCGCCGGGCATAAACACGAGATAGCGTGAAGGCAGGGTGATGTCTGTGGTCAGGCGCGCGCCTTTGGTGCCAAGCGGGTCTTTCACCACCTGCACCATCAGATCCTGGCCCTGACGCACCAGCTCAGAGATGTCACGGACGGTGAACTGCTTCTGCTCTTCGCCGGCCACGCATTCGGTGTGGGGCATGATGTCTGAAGCATGAAGAAACGCGGCTTTATCCAGGCCAATATCTACAAATGCCGCCTGCATCCCGGGGAGTACACGACTGACACGACCTTTGTAGATATTGCCTACGATTCCGCGTCGCGCTTCACGCTCTATATGAATTTCCTGAAGAATGCCGCCATCAATGTACGCCACCCGGGTTTCGGAAGGCGTTACGTTCACTAATAATTCAGCCGTCATGTTTATCCCTTTTCTCACGCAGTGAGTTAAAATTGCTCAGCAACTCATACGTTTCCACCAGCGGTAAGCCGACTACGGCGTGATAGCTGCCATGAATCTTCCTGACAAAACAGCCACCCAGCCCCTGAATACCGTATGCACCTGCTTTATCCATGGGCTCGCCGCTGGCGACATACCCCTGGATATCGTCGTCTGATAACATTCTGAACGTCACTTCGGTGGTCACCAGACAGTCGATCGTCTGATGGCGATCGGCCAATGCGACCGCGGTCATCACCTGATGCGTTTGCCCTGAGAGCTGTCGCAGCATCGCTGCCGCATGTTCCGCATCGCGAGGTTTCTCCAGCACTTCACCGTTCAGCACCACGATGGTATCGGCACCGAGCACCGGTAAGTCCTGTGCAGCAAGTAAAACGCCTGCCTGAGCTTTTTCCCGCGCCAGGCGCGCCACGTACTGCTGCGCGCCTTCATGCGGCTGACGCTGCTCCTCAATGCCCGGCACCAGCCGGTCAAAGCTGACACCTAACTGAGTTAACAACTCCTGACGACGCGGGGAGCCGGAAGCAAGATAAAGCATTGTCATAGAAACCTTTATTGTACAGCGAATTGCTGGCGCACTTTGCGCATCAGCAGGAACAGCCAGGGCCAGAGTACACCGTTAACCACGCTACTCCAGAACACTTCCGGTCGGAAAGAGACGTTGATCACTAAAAACTCCGCCCAGAAAACAACGATATCCACCGCCAGCGACAGCAGCATCACCACCAGCGCCTGTTGCCAGAGCGCCAGATTGCGGAACAGCTGATATTTCAGCGCCACCAGGTAAGCGATAATACTGAGAGACAGCGCGCGAACGCCGAGCGTGGAACCGCTAATCAGATCCAGTATGGCACCCATAATGAAACCTGTGCCCACATTCACACGATGCGGCAGAGCAAGGATCCAGTAAAGCAGGATCAACAGAACCCAGTTTGGCCGGTAAACCAACAGATTATCCGGCCAGGGCATGACCTGTAAGAGAAGGGCTATCAGAAACGAGAGCCAGATAACCCAGCGTCCCTGACTTCGATAACTTGCCACTACTGTCCTCCCGACGCTGGCGCTGGAGGCGTCGCGGCCGGAGCAGGCTGAGCGATCCCGGTAGCCGGAGGCGGCACAGGTGCCGGTGGCCCCATAGAATCGGCGGCAGGCAATACCTGCGGCATCATCTGCATCAGACGTTCATTGGCAACGCGATGCACTTCTTCCGGCGTCATCGGGTTCGCGCCGTTACGATCGGCACCCCATAACAGCAGCAGATAGCGCAGACGCTGAAGCCCGGCGGTAGGACGAGCCTGAATTACCGTATACGCACGCTGCGTATCCAGCTTAACGGAAGAGACAACGGCAACCGGGTAACCTTCAGGGAAACGGCCACCCAAACCGGACGTCACCAGCACATCACCCACGCGAATATCGGTATTCGCAGGCAGATGCTCCAGCTGCAAGTCGTCCGTACAGCCATTACCGGCGGCGATCACGCGAATGTCGTTACGCAATACCTGAATGGGGAGCGCATGAGTAGCATCGCAAATCAGCAGCACGCGGCTGGTCAGTTTCGCCACGGCAACGACCTGACCGACAACGCCTTTGTCGCTGATAACCGGCTGGCCTTCATAAACGCCGTTAACGCTACCCTTGTCGATAACCACCTGATCGCTGTAAGGATCGTTTACCGTGGAGATAACCTGGGTCACCATCTTCTGCTCATCCTGACGCAGCGGCGAACCGAGCAGCTCGCGCAGACGGGCGTTTTCCTGCTTGTATTGCCCCATCATCAGCAAGTCGCTGTTTTTTAACAGCAGCTCCTGACGCAGGGCACGGTTTTCCAGCTCAAGCTGATCGCGGGAAGCCAGGGTTTGCGAAATACTGTCGAGTAGTTCACGAGGACCGTTAGAAACAAAATAGAAAGGACTGACGGCGGTATCCATGTACGTTCGAATCTGGCTGAACGTACCGAGGCGGCTGTCGGCAATAATGACGCCAAGCGCCACCAGCACCGCCAGGATAAGGCGAATCTGTAGCGACGGGCCACGGCTAAAAATGGGCTTCATAGGCTATGCGTATTCTCGCGTCAGTGAAATCAAGGGGTGGCAAGCTGCCACCCCAGACTTCTGGCTGATTACTCTTCGCTGAACAAGTCGCCGCCGTGCATGTCGATCATTTCCAGCGCCTTGCCGCCGCCACGAGCAACACAGGTCAGTGGATCTTCTGCAACTACGACAGGAATTCCTGTCTCTTCCATTAACAGGCGGTCGAGGTTACGCAGCAGCGCACCACCACCGGTCAGAACCATACCGCGCTCGGAAATATCGGATGCCAGCTCCGGCGGGCACTGCTCCAGGGCAACCATCACCGCGCTCACGATGCCAGTCAGCGGTTCCTGCAGCGCTTCGAGGATTTCGTTGGAATTCAGGGTGAAACCACGTGGAACACCTTCTGCGAGGTTACGGCCGCGCACTTCGATTTCACGTACTTCATCGCCCGGATAAGCGGAGCCGATTTCGTGTTTGATGCGTTCTGCGGTTGCTTCACCGATCAGTGAACCGTAATTACGGCGCACGTAGTTAATGATAGCTTCGTCGAAACGGTCGCCGCCAATACGCACGGAAGAGGAGTAAACCACGCCGTTCAGGGAGATAACCGCAACTTCGGTAGTACCACCACCGATATCCACAACCATAGAACCGGTCGCTTCAGAAACAGGCAGGCCTGCACCGATTGCCGCCGCCATTGGCTCTTCAATCAGGAACACTTCACGAGCGCCAGCGCCCTGTGCGGATTCACGAATTGCACGACGCTCAACCTGAGTTGCGCCAACCGGCACACACACCAGAACGCGCGGGCTCGGGCGCATAAAGCTGTTGCTGTGAACCTGTTTGATGAAGTGCTGCAGCATTTTTTCAGTCACGAAGAAGTCGGCGATGACGCCGTCTTTCATTGGACGGATAGCGGCGATATTGCCCGGCGTACGGCCGAGCATCTGCTTAGCTTCATGACCGACGGCCGCCACACTTTTCGGTGAACCGGCACGATCCTGGCGAATGGCGACAACGGAAGGCTCATTCAGTACGATGCCTTGTCCTTTTACGTAAATCAGGGTATTCGCGGTACCCAGGTCAATGGACAGGTCATTGGAAAACATGCCACGAAATTTTTTCAACATACTAAGGGATAATCCTGAAAGCTGGGGCGGAAACAAAATCCGCTTACTTTACCAACCACACGCAGCAGCGACAAGGCGCAAAAATCATCTGCAACGGTGAAAATTAGTGCAGTTCGTTTCCTTTGTTACAATTTCGACCTGACACCGTCAGGACCGCAGCACTCCTCGCCTGCATTGCAACCTGTCAAAGGACGATCACTGGCTTGTTCTGTCTCGCCTGTCGGCGGGCACCAAACTTTGCCCGCGAAGAAACAGCGCGCGTTATTCTACGTGAAAACACGGCAAACGGCAGATCAAACAGAGTATCTTTGCGAATATTTTTTTACGCTAGTGTCAAGTGGTTGTGATGAAGCAAAAAAATCACCCTGTCCACCCAACACGCCACACTCTCTCAATACTTGCCACTCGCTGCGGCTGCGCAGCCCGGTTGCGAAGACCTGCGTCGGGGTACCTTTGCAGGCTTCGACGAGACTTTGCACCAGCAGCTGGTTTTCGCTGCGTTTCTCAATGTTACGGACCAGACCCGGATGCAGCTTGACGAGCTCCACCGACAGTTCTTTGATCCAGCTGGTACTGACCAGCGTCAGCCCTGCCTGAATCACCACAACTCTGACCCCCAACGCGTTGATTAAACGCATTACGGGCTGTAAACGGCTGATATGTTGACAGACATCCGCCTCTGCAAGTTCAAAAATAATCCGTTTTCGCTGCGATTTTTCGCACTGCATCAACGTATCGCGCAGCCAGCGCTGGAATCGGGGGCGAATGAGCGACTCAACCGTCACCTGCAAAGCCAGATTTTCCTCAGGCCAGAATGACAGGAAAGGCAATAAACGGGTAATTTGTAGCCGGTCATACTCTTCCGCCAGGCCGAATTCCAGCACCATCGGCATATATTCAGCGGCAATCACCTCTTCTTTGCCGTCATAGATGCGGCACATGAGTTCGCGGTGATGCACGCGCCCATCGTAATGAACGGCCGGCTTTTGGTAGAAACGCGGGCCACCGCGGCTGAGCATCTGTTCGATCAGCGTCCGCCAACGCACGTTGCCGCGTCCTTTCTCCGGCAGCGAATCGTCATACACCGCCCAGCTGTTGCTACCCTGAAGGACCGCATTACGCACCGCCGCATCGGCGTGTTCCATCACCTGCTCCGTCGACTGACCGCTTCGCCAGGTGCAGATGCCGATATGCATCATATCTTCCTGATCGAGGATTTTGGTCGAGGGCAAAGCGTCCAGAGCTTTCAGCAGCAGCCCGGCGATGCTGTCGGCTTCTTTCAGGGTCCGGTGTGGCAACAGCACGGCAAAATCGCTGCGGTGATAACGCGCAAGCAGCGCGCCAGGATAGCGCAGCATAAATGTCGACAGCATATTGATTATCATGAAGAAATGCTCTTCTGCCGCGGCGCGTCCCCACTGATCCCGCACCAGATCGAATTCCGGCAGGCGAATCAGCATCACGATACCGTGCGAGCCCACTTTTTCCTGATCGTCCAGCAGCGTTGCAAGCTGGTTATCGAAAAACATGCGGTTGCTAAGCCCGGTTTTGGTGTCCTGGGCGGCATAAGACCGGATCAGCGTATCCAGACGGCTGCGCTGTTCGCTGGCAAACTGAATTTCGGACAAGAGCGTATCAAGTGCGCTACTGGTTCTGGCTGGCCACTCATGCACAGAACCGCGAACCTGATGGCCGCGCTCGCCGTTCAGGATCCTCGTGGAGCGCAGCTCGAGCAGCTCCTGGCCCGCCAGCTGATTACGCAGCCAGCGGACGGAAAAGAATATAATGAGGATCATAAAGGCAATGGCGATAGTCAACGGCGCGGTGGTCACCAGGGAGTGGAAATAGTTCACCATCGGATCCTGATAGACGAGGTGAATCGTCATCCCCGGATGCTTTACGGAATCCACGTTCAGTACTCGGTACTGATAGCTGCTCCCGACCGGGCGATAGCTGTCATTACGGGAATGGCTGAAAATCACTTTATCGTTCACGATAAAGTCAATACGCACGATATCAACCGGCACCAGAATTTCATCTAACTGGCTGTCGAGTTGATTAAAAGAAGTGTTGACGAGGCGAGAATCAATAACCGTTGCTACCGCACTGGCACGGTAGTCCACTTTCTCATGAAAACCGTTGTAGAAGCTCAGCGAGCAACCAATGAGGGTGACGAGGATAGTCAGGCCCGTCAGCAACGTCACAAAAGCTGAAAATTTCGTCGTTAATCGCATCCCTGTATTAACTCCGTTGATGAAAATCAGCCCGGCGTTGACCGGACACCCACGGTGACACGCAAAATTAGTAAGCACTAACTAGCACGCCGAAAGGAGCATGCATACTACCAGAGTTAGTGAATCTGGCAATTTATTGCGGTAAATCGGATACATGTTTCAGCTAGCGAGTATAGTCATCGAAAAATTTTTTCCAATCATTGAGCCAATGAGGAACGAGTATGCAGGCGTTAATCTTAGAACAGCACGACGGTAAAACACTCGCCTCGGTACAGAATATCGAGGAAAACCAGCTGCCGCAGGGCGATGTTACGGTCGACATCCAGTGGTCGAGCCTCAACTATAAAGACGCGCTCGCCATCACGGGCACAGGCAAAATTATTCGTAATTTCCCAATGGTGCCAGGGATTGATTTCGCCGGCACGGTGCGCAACAGCGAAGACCCGCGCTTTCACGCGGGCCAGCAGGTGCTGCTGACCGGCTGGGGCGTGGGCGAAAACCATTGGGGCGGACTCGCACAGCGTGCCCGCGTGAAAGGCGACTGGCTGGTTGCTCAGCCTGAAGGAATGGATGCACGTCAGGCGATGATCGTCGGTACTGCGGGCTTCACCGCCATGCTGTGCGTGATGGCGCTTGAAGATGCAGGCATTCGTCCACAGGACGGTGAAATTATCGTCACCGGCGCCAGCGGCGGCGTGGGCAGTGCCGCCATCGCGCTGCTGCACAAGCTGGGTTATCAGGTCGTCGCCGTGTCCGGACGTGAAAGCACACATGACTATCTGCGCAGCCTGGGTGCCAGCCGTATTCTGGGACGCGACAAGTTTGCAGAAACCCGTCCGCTGGAAAAACAGCTTTGGGCCGGTGCGGTCGATACCGTTGGCGATAAAGTGCTGGCGAAGGTGCTGGCCCAGATGAACTACGGCGGCTGCGTGGCGGCCTGCGGTCTGGCGGGCGGCTTTGCACTGCCTACCACCGTGATGCCATTTATTCTGCGTAACGTTCGCTTGCAGGGCGTCGACTCCGTAATGACGCCGGCGGAGCGCCGCGCAGAAGCCTGGCGACGTCTGGTTCAGGACCTGCCTTCTTCCTTCTATAGTCAGAGCGCCACCGAGATAACTCTCGACCAGGCGCCAGAGTATGCGCAGAAGATCATGAACAATCAGGTTCAGGGCCGCACGCTGGTGAAAGTGGCTTAATCTTCAAATTTTCGTGACATATTCGCGTTAATTCACCGCCTCCGTCATGCTTAGGAAAAGGCATGATGGAGGCAATAATGAAGGCAAAAAAACTCACGGAAGCGGACGTCACGGCAGAATCCGTTTTTATGCTCCAGCGCCGCCAGGTGCTGAAAATGTTAGGCATCAGCACGGCTGCACTGACGCTCGCACCCAGCGCGCAGGCTGATTTGCTTAGCTGGTTTAAGGGGAACGACAGACCGCCCGCGCCGTCCGGTAAAGCGCTGGATTTCTCAAAACCCGCTGAGTGGCAAAACACACTGACGCTCACCCCGGAAGATAAAGTCACCCGTTACAACAACTATTATGAGTTCGGGCTGGATAAAGCCGACCCGGCGGCAAACGCCGGAAGCCTGAAAACCGATCCCTGGACGCTGACCATCGATGGTGAAGTGGCAAAACCGCTGACGCTCGATCACGACGATCTCACCAAACGTTTCCCGCTTGAACAGCGCATTTATCGCATGCGCTGCGTGGAGGCCTGGTCAATGGTAGTGCCGTGGATTGGCTTTCCGCTGCATAAGCTGTTGGCGCTGGTTGAACCCACCAGCAACGCAAAATACGTTGCCTTTAAAACTATCTATGCGCCGGAGCAGATGCCCGGCCAGAAAGACCGCTTTATCGGTGGCGGTCTTGCCTACCCTTATGTAGAAGGCCTGCGCTTAGACGAAGCAATGCACCCTCTGACGCTGCTTACCACCGGCGTTTACGGTAAAGCTCTGCCGCCGCAAAACGGCGCACCGATTCGCCTGACCGTACCGTGGAAATATGGCTTCAAAGGGATCAAATCGATTGTCAGCATTAAGCTGACCCGTGAACGTCCGCCCTGCACCTGGAATCTGGCGGCGCCGGATGAATACGGATTTTTCGCCAACGTGAACCCTCATGTCGATCACCCACGCTGGTCGCAGGCTACTGAACGTTTTATCGGCTCCGGTGGCGTACTGGACGTTAAGCGCCAGCCGACGCTGCTGTTCAACGGCTATGCGGATCAGGTCGCCTCGCTCTATCGCGGGCTTAATTTACGGGAGAATTTCTGAGTGCGATTAACGGCAAAACAGGTCACCTGGCTTAAGGTCATTTTACATCTGGCGGCGTTTTTGCCGTTTGTCTGGCTGTTCTGGGCAGGTTCTCAGGGCTATTTCAGCGCCGATCCTGCTAAGGATATTCAGCACTTTACCGGTCGGATGGCTCTGAAATTACTGCTGGCAACCTTGCTGGTTTCCCCGCTTGCGCGCTACGCTAAACAGCCTTTATTGATACGCACCCGCCGCCTGCTGGGGTTATGGTGCTTTGCCTGGGCAACGCTGCATCTCACCAGCTATGCGCTGCTGGAGCTTGGCATTAACAACCTGGGTCTGTTAGGCCAGGAAGTGGTGAGCCGTCCCTATTTGACGCTTGGGCTGGTGAGCTGGCTGATTTTACTGGCGCTGGCGGCAACCTCTTTCCAGAAAGCACAGCGAAAACTGGGGCCGCGCTGGCAAAAATTACACAACTTCGTTTATCTGGTGGCTATCCTCGCCCCGATTCACTATCTGTGGTCGGTGAAGATCCTCTCCCCGCAGCCGATCCTGTACGCTCTGGCGGCTTTAGCGCTTTTAGCATGGCGATATAAGAAGTTCCGCCAGTGGTGGCGTTAATTCCCGATAATGTGCAGTTTCCCGCAGAACGTCCGCGCTACAGCAGGCTTTTTCGCAATTGAGGTTGATAATCTTCCCTGATAAGACCAGTATTTAGCTGCCAAATGCTACGAAATCGTTATAATGTGCGACTTTGGTTTGCCTGACGGGGGTTTTTGGCTTCTGAAAAGGTGACAAGCGCGCATCGAAGGTATATTTTGTTTTTTACCGGAGAATTGCAGGAGATAGCAGCACAATGGCCGACAAGTTACGCATTTTGCTTTTAAACGGACCGAACCTGAATATGCTCGGCACCCGTGAGCCAGAGAAGTACGGCACCCTGACGTTAGCGGAAATTGTTAACCGTTTAACCGCAGAGGCCGACGCTCTGAATGTAGCTTTAGACCATCTGCAATCTAACGCGGAGTACGCGATTATCGACCGTATTCATCAGGCTAAAGACAAGATTGACTATATCCTGATCAATCCGGCCGCATTCACGCACACCAGCGTGGCGATTCGCGATGCGCTATTGGCGGTCAGTATCCCGTTTATCGAGATTCATCTGAGCAACGTGCACGCCCGCGAGCCGTTCCGCCATCACTCATATCTCTCTGATATCGCTGCCGGCGTCATCTGCGGATTAGGCGCTGACGGCTATTCATACGCTTTACAGACGGCGGTCAAACGCCTGTCACAATCACACTAAACAAAGAGTACGGAACCCACTCATGGATATTCGTAAGATTAAAAAACTGATCGAGCTGGTTGAAGAATCAGGCATCTCCGAACTGGAAATTTCTGAAGGCGAAGAGTCTGTACGCATCAGCCGTTCCGCGCCAAACGCGGGCTTCCCGGTCATGCAGCAGGCCTACGCAGCACCAATGATGCAGCCACAGGTTGCACCAGCGGCAGCACCGGCAGCCGCCGCGGCTGAGGTGCCAGCAGCTAAAGCCGAAATCAGTGGTCACATCGTACGCTCCCCAATGGTTGGTACCTTCTACCGCACCCCAAGCCCGGACGCAAAAGCGTTCATCGAAGTGGGCCAGAAGGTCAACGTGGGTGACACCCTTTGCATCGTTGAAGCAATGAAAATGATGAACCAGATCGAAGCCGACAAAGCGGGTACCGTTAAGGCTATTCTGATCGAAAGTGGTCAACCGGTAGAATTTGACGAGCCGCTGGTCGTCATCGAGTAACGAGGCGAACATGCTGGATAAAATTGTCATTGCTAACCGTGGCGAAATTGCACTGCGTATTCTTCGTGCCTGTAAAGAACTGGGCATCAAGACCGTCGCCGTACACTCCACCGCGGATCGCGATTTAAAACACGTACTGCTGGCGGATGAGACGGTCTGTATCGGCCCGGCTCCGTCCGTAAAAAGCTACCTGAATATCCCGGCTATCATCAGCGCCGCTGAAATCACCGGTGCGGTGGCTATCCATCCGGGTTACGGCTTCCTGTCCGAAAACGCCAACTTTGCTGAGCAGGTTGAACGTTCCGGCTTTATCTTCATCGGCCCGAAAGCTGACACCATTCGCCTGATGGGTGACAAAGTGTCTGCCATCACCGCGATGAAAAAAGCAGGCGTTCCGACCGTGCCTGGCTCCGATGGCCCGCTGGGCGATGACATGGACGCTAACCGCGCCCACGCCAAACGCATCGGCTACCCGGTTATCATCAAAGCCTCAGGCGGCGGCGGCGGTCGCGGTATGCGCGTTGTGCGCAGCGACGCTGAGCTGGCTCAGTCCATCTCCATGACTAAAGCGGAAGCGAAAGCGGCTTTCAGCAACGACATGGTGTACATGGAAAAATACCTGGAAAATCCTCGTCACATCGAGATCCAGGTATTGGCCGACGGCCAGGGCAACGCAATCTATCTGGCTGAACGTGACTGCTCCATGCAGCGTCGTCACCAGAAAGTTGTCGAAGAGGCACCAGCGCCGGGCATTACCCCGGAACTGCGTCGCTACATCGGCGAACGTTGCGCCAAAGCCTGTGTGGATATCGGCTACCGCGGGGCAGGTACCTTCGAGTTCCTGTTCGAAAACGGCGAGTTCTATTTCATCGAGATGAACACCCGTATCCAGGTTGAACATCCGGTTACCGAGATGATCACCGGCGTGGATCTGATCAAAGAGCAGCTGCGTATCGCTGCCGGTCAGCCGCTGTCTATCAAGCAAGAGGAAGTGCAGGTTCGCGGCCATGCGGTGGAATGCCGTATCAACGCCGAAGACCCGAACACCTTCCTGCCAAGCCCGGGTAAAATCACGCGCTTCCACGCACCAGGCGGTTTCGGCGTGCGTTGGGAATCTCATATCTACGCTGGCTATACCGTGCCGCCGTACTATGACTCAATGATTGGCAAGCTCATTTGCTACGGGGAAACCCGTGACGTGGCGATCTCCCGCATGAAGAACGCCCTGCAGGAGCTGATCATCGACGGCATCAAAACCAACGTTGATCTGCAGATGCGTATTATGAGCGACGAGAACTTCCAGCATGGTGGCACCAACATCCACTATCTGGAGAAAAAACTCGGTATGTACGAGAAGTAATTTTCCGTACAGCGCAAAGGGCCGGATCTTCCGGCCTTTTTCTTTTTCTCTCCCCTTGCCAGCCCCTTAAGGTACAATCCCCGCTTTCCATTGACCCCGGGAGCCTTATGGACGCGCGTTTTGTTCAGGCCCACAAAGAAGCCCGCTGGGCATTGTGGCTTACTCTCCTCTATCTCGCTGCATGGTTGGCGAGTGCTTACATACCAAATTCAATGCAGGGCTTTACCGGTTTGCCGCACTGGTTTGAAATGGCCTGTCTGCTGATCCCGCTGGTCTTTATTCTGCTGTGCTGGGCGATGGTGAAGTTTATCTATCGCGATATTCCGCTGGAGGATAACGATGCAAGCTGAGGTGATCCTGCCGCTTATTGCCTACCTGTTTGTGGTATTTGGCCTGTCGGTCTATGCAATGCGCAAACGCACTACCGGTACCTTCCTCAACGAATATTTTCTCGGCAGCCGCTCGATGGGCGGGTTTGTCCTGGCGATGACGTTGACCGCAACCTATATCAGCGCCAGTTCGTTTATCGGCGGACCGGGTGCCGCCTACAAATACGGGCTGGGCTGGGTATTGCTGGCGATGATTCAGCTCCCTGCCGTATGGCTGTCGCTTGGCGTACTGGGGAAAAAATTCGCCATTCTTGCCCGTCGCTACAACGCGGTGACGCTGAACGATATGCTGTTTGCCCGCTATCGGAGCCGCCTGCTGGTGTGGCTGGCGAGCCTCAGCCTGCTGGTCGCATTTATCGGCGCCATGACCGTGCAGTTCATCGGCGGCGCGCGACTGCTGGAAACCGCCGCAGGCATTCCCTACGAAACCGGTTTGCTGATTTTCGGCATTAGTATCGCGCTCTACACCGCCTTTGGTGGCTTCCGCGCCAGCGTCCTGAATGACGCCATGCAGGGGTTGGTGATGCTGATCGGTACGATCGTACTGCTCGTCGGTATTGTGCATGCCGCAGGCGGGCTCAGCCACGCCGTGCAAACGCTGGAGCAGATAGATCCGAAGCTCGTGACGCCGCAGGGCGCAGACGACATCCTGTCCCCGACCTTTATGACCTCTTTCTGGGTGCTGGTCTGTTTTGGCGTTATCGGCCTGCCGCACACTGCGGTGCGCTGCATTTCCTACAAAGACAGTAAAGCGGTGCATCGCGGCATTATTCTCGGCACGATCGTGGTTGCCATTCTGATGCTGGGGATGCATCTGGCAGGTGCACTGGGACGCGCCGTGATCCCGGACCTGAGCGTACCCGATTTAGTGATCCCGACCCTGATGGTGAAAGTACTGCCGCCGTTTGCCGCCGGGATCTTCCTTGCCGCGCCGATGGCCGCCATTATGTCGACGATCAACGCGCAGCTGTTGCAGAGTTCCGCTACGATCATCAAAGATCTGTATCTGAACCTGCATCCGGAACAGGTGGCTAACGAAAAGCGCCTGAAGCGGATGTCCGCGGTGATTACGCTGGTACTTGGGGCGCTGCTGCTGCTGGCCGCCTGGCGACCGCCGGAGATGATCATCTGGCTGAACCTGCTGGCATTCGGCGGACTTGAAGCGGTCTTCCTGTGGCCGCTGGTGCTGGGCCTCTATTGGGAGCGGGCCAACGCGGCAGGCGCGCTGAGCGCGATGATTGTCGGCGGCGTGCTGTACGCCGTGCTCGCTACTCTGAAAATTCAGTACCTGGGCTTCCATCCGATTGTGCCTTCGTTACTGCTAAGCCTGCTGGCGTTTGTCGTGGGGAACCGTTTCGGTCAGTCCTCGCCACAAGCGACCGTAATTTCTACTGATAAATAAAGAGTTTTGCCATGCCTTGGATCCAACTGAAACTGAACACCACCGGCGCGAACGCTGAGGAACTGAGCGATGCGCTGATGGAAGCGGGCTCCGTGTCCATCACTTTCCAGGACACGCATGATACGCCCGTGTTTGAACCTCTGCCGGGCGAAACCCGCCTGTGGGGCGATACGGATGTTATTGGCCTCTTCGATGCCGAAACCGATATGAAGGAAGTGGTCGCCATCCTCGAACATCATCCGCTGCTTGGCGCAGGCTTTGTTCATAAAATCGAACAGCTGGAAGACAAAGACTGGGAGCGTGAATGGATGGATAACTTCCATCCGATGCAGTTCGGTAAGCGTCTGTGGATCTGCCCAAGCTGGCGCGAAGTGCCGGATGAAAATGCGGTCAACGTGATGCTCGATCCGGGCCTGGCGTTCGGCACCGGCACCCATCCGACGACATCACTGTGCCTGCAATGGCTGGATGGACTCGATCTTGACGGTAAAACCGTGATCGACTTCGGCTGCGGATCCGGGATCCTCGCCATCGCGGCGCTGAAGCTTGGTGCAGCGAAAGCCATTGGGATCGATATCGATCCGCAGGCCATTCAGGCCAGCCGCGATAACGCAGAGCGCAACGGCGTCTCCGATCGCCTGGAGCTGTACCTGCCACAGGATCAGCCAGAAGCCATGAAAGCCGACGTGGTGGTTGCGAATATCCTCGCAGGCCCATTACGTGAGCTGGCACCGTTAATCAGCGTCCTGCCCGTTGAGGGCGGCCTGCTGGGCCTTTCCGGCATCCTTGCCAGCCAGGCCGACAGCGTCTGTGAAGCCTATACCTCGCTGTTCGCACTCGACCCGGTGGTCGAGAAGGAAGAGTGGTGCCGTATCACCGGGGCCCGGCGATAGTTCCGAAATATATGCGTAGCTGAGGCAGCTACGCATTTTCCGCTTTACCCTTACCAAAATCCGGGTGTTAAATCGCCGCGTAGCTCACAGAGCTACGGGCTAATTAACAAATAATTCACCGGACGAATACCATGAAAGACTTTACAGGCAAGGCCGCTCTGCTGGCCTTATCCATCATGCCGCTCGCTGCATTCGCTTCTCACTGGAGTTACGAAGGCAACGAATCACCGGAGCACTGGAGCCAACTGAGCGACGAATTCAAAACCTGCCAGAAAGGCATGAATCAGTCGCCAATCGATATCGACAAAACCCTCAACGCGCATCTGCAACCTCTGGATATTCACTACGGCAAAGGCCCGGATGTGGTGCTAAACAACGGACACACCATTCAGGCAACGGTTGATCCGAAAGCCACCGACAGCATCACTCTGGATGGTCACAGCTACCTGCTGCAGCAATTCCACTTCCACGCCCCTTCTGAGAATACGATTCACGGTAAACACGCCGCCATGGAGATGCATTTAGTGCATAAGAATGCTGCAGGTGAGATTGCAGTGGTCGCCGTGATGTTTGATGTCGGTGCTGCTAACGCCGAGCTGGATAAGCTCTGGAGCGTGATGCCGCAGCAGGCAGAAAACAGTTCACCGGTAAAATCGTCGCTGAATATCAACAAGCTGATTCCGGAAGACAGAACTTACTGGCGCTTTAGCGGATCGTTAACCACGCCACCGTGCTCTGAAGGCGTCACCTGGCTGGTATTTAAGCATCCTCTGACGCTGTCAGCCGCGCAGCTGGCGAAATTTACCCATACAATGCATCACGATAATAATCGTCCGGTTCAGCCTGTGCACGGTCGCGTTGTGATTGAATAAGTGCCAAAAAGGCGTTTCTCATCTTCTGCTGAAATGAGATCCAGCCCGCAATATTCGGGATAATCTGCTGATAAAAACGGCAGGTTATCTCTTTTCTGCTCCGTTTCTGGCAGGAAAAAACGATAAGTTATGCAATTTTTCGACTGTTTAAAAAGAAATCGGAAACATCTAACACAATGATTTAATTGCCGTTAAAATCTACCGCATCCTCATGAGTGGCGATTCCTTGATCTACAACAGAGGATTGCTCAAAGTTTGGCCTTTCATCTCATGCAAAAAATGCGTAATATACGCCGCCTTGCAGTCACAGTATGGTCATTTCTTAACTCATGCGCATCGGACACCACCAGCTCAGAAATCGCCTGATCGCAGCCCCTATGGCAGGTATTACCGACAGGCCATTCAGGACGCTGTGCTACGAGATGGGAGCAGGGTTAACCGTTTCCGAGATGATGTCCTCCAACCCGCAGGTGTGGGAGAGCGACAAGTCTCGTTTACGGATGGTGCACATTGATGAACCCGGTATTCGCACCGTGCAAATTGCCGGAAGCGTGCCTGAAGAGATGGCAGACGCCGCGCGTATCAACGTGGAAAGTGGCGCCCAAATTATTGATATTAATATGGGTTGTCCGGCCAAAAAGGTGAATCGCAAGCTTGCGGGTTCAGCCCTTCTGCAATACCCCGACCAGGTGAAGTCAATCCTGACGGCGGTTGTCAGCGCAGTGGACGTTCCCGTTACGTTGAAGATTCGCACGGGTTGGTCGCCGGAACACCGTAACTGTGTAGAAATTGCCCAACTGGCCGAAGATTGTGGCATTCAGGCCCTGACCATTCATGGACGCACTCGCGCCTGTTTGTTCAACGGCGACGCTGAATACGACAGTATTCGGGCAGTTAAGCAGAAAGTTTCCATTCCGGTTATCGCGAATGGTGACATTACTGACCCGCTTAAAGCCAGAGCTGTGCTCGACTATACGGGAGCTGATGCTCTGATGATAGGACGTGCCGCTCAGGGAAGACCTTGGATCTTTCGGGAAATCCAGCATTATCTGGACACTGGGGAGCTGCTTGCCCCGCTGCCACTGGCAGAGGTTAAGCGCTTGCTTTGTTCGCATGTTCGGGAATTGCATGACTTTTACGGTCAGGCAAAAGGGTACCGAATTGCGCGTAAACACGTATCCTGGTATCTCCAGGAGCACGCTCCAAATGACCAGTTTCGGCGCACATTCAACGCCATAGAGGATGCCAGCGAACAGCTGGAGGCGTTGGAGGCATACTTCGAAAATCTTGCGTAATGAAATAAAGAGCTGACAGAACTATGTTCGAACAACGCGTAAATTCTGACGTACTGACCGTTTCCACCGTTAACTCTCAGGACCAGGTAACTCAAAAGCCCCTGCGTGACTCGGTTAAACAGGCACTGAAGAACTATTTTGCTCAACTGAACGGTCAGGATGTGAATGACCTGTATGAGCTGGTACTGGCTGAAGTAGAACAGCCCCTGTTGGACATGGTGATGCAATACACCCGTGGTAACCAGACCCGCGCTGCCCTGATGATGGGTATCAACCGCGGAACTCTGCGTAAGAAACTGAAAAAATACGGCATGAACTGATACTAATCAGTTAACTTGCTGTTTTAAAAGGCGCTCTTCGGCATGGGGAAGCGCCTTTTTTATTACCTTAAATTCACGAGTTTCCTCCTCTTCCCCCTCCGTACTTTTCGTGTATATTGCCTGCCATTCTCTCCTTCTTTTTCCAGGTGCGGTTATGCTTCGTAAGTGCGGATGGCTGGTCCTTTTCGCGTTGTTCATGTTCCTGTTTGAGGGGCTACTCATGCAGTGGATTGAGCTTATCTCCACCGAAAGCGAGAAATGCCGCAATATGAATTCCGTCAATCCCCTGAAGCTGGTTAACTGTTCCGACCTGGATTAATTGTCTGTCGCTAACATCGGTAAACGCGCCGGTATGCCGCGTGAAAACAAGGGATTTAAATCACTTTGAGTCCCTTCGTGGCGATGGTAATGTCACAGCTCTCCTCCTCCCCTGAACGAACTGACGACACCATGCAGACTGGCCATTACGACCCGACTCTGGTCGCGATCTCCTTTGTCATTGCTATTCTCGCTGCCTGGACCGCACTCAACGTGGCAGGACAAGTCAGGGAAAGCAGGCCTGGCTAAGCGGTGGCGGTGTCGCCATGGGTATTGGCGTCTGGGCGAAGCACTTCATTGGTATGCTGGCAATGGACAGTGCGATAATCATTCGCTACAGCCCTGGCTTGACCACGCTGTCGATGATCATCGCGATTGCCTCTTCCCTTTTTTGCTCTCTGGCTGGCCAGCGTCGCTCGCCTTCGTTTGCGCCGTCTGCTACCGGGTGCCCTGGTGATGGGCTCCGGCGTGGTTTTAATGCACTACACGGGCATAGCATCAATGGCAGTCTCCGCACCCATCACCTGGGATTATCGCTGGGTCTCCCTCTCCGTGGTAATAGCGCAGCTGGCCTCGTCGCTTGCTGGAGCCAATAAAGAGCTGGCGTTACAGGACACATTAACCCGCCAGCCAAACCGGGTGCTGTTTGAAGATCGCCTGAGTCAGGCCATCAGTAAAGCCGACAGGGAGACCAGCCCTTTTGCGCTGATGTTTATGGATCTCGATGGCTTTAAGGCCGTTAACGATGCATTTGGCCACGACGTCAAGGCGCATGGCAGCGCTGTTCTTCGCTGCCCTCCAACGTCATTCAGTGGAACGAAATGATTGATAAGATAAAAAGGTGCTAACTGCGCCTTTTTATTTTCTCTGGATAAAGTGCCTACTCATTTCGCTTAATTTCCAGATTTTATCCTGCATATTTTCTGCATAATTAGCGATATCTTCGCCAAATCCTCCATGATGTTTACATAACTCATAATTTGAGATTATTTGCGCCTCCCGACGTAATCATTCGCAGTGGTAAAATTAGCGCTATTCCGCAAGGTATTCGTTTCATTACCATTGCGGTTAAACAGAGGTAATATCATGAAAAGATTGATTTCAGTTGCATTGCTGACCGCGCTTCTGGCAGGCTGCGCACACGACTCACCTTGTGTGCCGGTTTATGACGATCAGGGGCGGCTGGTTCATACCAACACCTGCATGAAAGGCACCACGCAGGATAACTGGGAAACAGCTGGCGCTATCGCCGGCGGCGCAGCCGCACTTGCGGGCCTGACGCTGGGCATTGTCGCTCTGACGAAATAATACTAAAGCGCGGGGCCTCCCGCGCTTTTGCTTCATGCTGGTGCAGACCTTTTTCAATAAGTAAAAAATCCGCCTCATTTCCGATCTTCATTAACTCTGTTTCGTGTTTTAACGCACAGATTCATAATTAAACGTGATGATTTGCGCATTATCCCGTGAGCAATTTCACATCTTATTATTATTCCTTCTCACACCAATATTAACTCACGAAATCATTTCCTTTTTTTCTCTCAATTCGGAAACTTTTTCGCTCTGTTTTGTGGCGCAGGTTGTAATTTTGCACCATTGCGGGGCGCTTATTTTTTTCTTTCCTGTCTACACTCACTTTATTGCTTCCCCGACACCCAAAATCAGGCGGTTGCAATTCTGGCATTCCCTTTGCTTTACAGGAAATGGCCATGGCCACAGACAGGTTTCGACGTTCTCCCGGACGTCTCTATAACGATAAATTTTCGCCACACAGGATGCTTTATGAAAAAGATGATGATCGCCAGCCTCACAGCGGCGGGCGTACTGTTTGCACTCTCAAATCAGGCACATGCCGGTACCACTTTCGAAGCCGTTAAAAAGAAAGGCTTTGTGCAGTGTGGGATCAGTGACGGATTACCGGGCTTCTCCTATGCGGACGCCGACGGCAAATTTACCGGTATTGATGTGGACGTCTGCCGTGGCGTGGCCGCAGCGGTATTTGGCGATGCCAGCAAGGTAAAATATACCCCGCTGACCGCAAAAGAACGTTTCACCGCATTACAGTCTGGCGAAGTGGATGTGTTATCCCGCAATACCACATGGACCTCTTCCCGTGACGCGGGTATGGGCCTCTCATTCACCGGCGTCACCTATTACGACGGCATCGGCTTCCTGACTCATGACAAAGCCGGGCTGAAAAGCGCGAAAGAGCTCGACGGGGCAACGGTATGTATTCAGGCCGGGACCGATACCGAGCTGAACGTCGCCGATTACTTCAAAGCCAATAACATGAAATACACGCCGGTCACCTTCGACCGCTCTGACGAATCCGCTAAAGCGCTGGAATCCGGACGCTGCGATACCCTGGCATCCGATCAGTCTCAGCTGTACGCGCTGCGCATCAAATTGAGTAAACCAACGGACTGGATCGTTCTGCCGGAAGTGATTTCGAAAGAACCGCTGGGCCCGGTGGTACGTCGTGGCGATGATGAGTGGTTCTCTATCGTACGCTGGACGCTGTTTGCCATGCTGAACGCCGAAGAGATGGGCATCAACTCGAAGAACGTCGACGAGAAGTTTGCCAATCCTTCCACACCGGATATGTCACATCTGCTGGGTAAAGAAGGCGACTTCGGTAAAGACCTGAAGCTGGACAACAAGTGGGCGTACAACATCGTCAAGCAGGTAGGAAACTACGCTGAAATATTTGACCGTAACGTCGGGGCTGACAGCGCGCTGAAGATCAAGCGTGGACAGAACAACCTCTGGAATAACGGCGGGATCCAGTACGCTCCACCGGTTCGCTAAGTTTTATGCTGTGACGGGCACCGCGGCCTGCGGTGCCCAACCTGACGTTCTGGTCATTGAGGTTTTCCTATGTCGCAACGCCGCCTGACCGTAAAAGGATCACTCTCCTTTTCCAACCCCACGGTTCGCGCCTGGCTGTTTCAAATCCTTGCGGTAGTGGCCGTTGCCGCTATTGCTATCTATTTGATACACAACACCATCACTAACCTGGATAACCGTGGCATTACCTCCGGCTTCGCTTTTCTCGACCGAAGCGCAGGTTTTGGCATCGTTCAACACTTAATCGATTATCAGCAGGGCGATACCTATGGCCGGGTGTTCCTGGTCGGTTTGCTCAATACGCTGCTGGTATCGGCTTTATGTATCGTTTTCGCCTCGTTCCTTGGGTTCTTCCTTGGGCTGGCGAGGCTGTCAGATAACTGGCTGCTGCGCAAGCTGTCGACGGTCTATATTGAGACGTTTCGTAATATCCCGCCGCTGCTGCAAATCTTCTTCTGGTACTTCGCCGTATTGCGCAATTTGCCCGGGCCTCGTCAGGCAGTTAGCGCCTTCGATCTGGCTTTTCTCAGCAACCGTGGGCTTTATGTTCCAGCCCCGCAATGGGGAGAGGGTCTTTTTGCGTTTGTCGGGGCGGTGGCGATTGCGCTGTTAATATCCATTGGCTTGTATCGCTACAACAGAACCCATCAGATAAAGACCGGACAGCTGCGCCGCACATGGCCAACTGCGCTTGGGCTCATCATTGCCTTGCCGCTTCTGGCTCACTGGTGTTTTGGCGCGGCGCTGCACTGGGACGTTCCGGTTCTGCGCGGGTTTAACTTCCGCGGCGGCATGGCGTTGATTCCGGAACTGGCAGCCTTAACGCTGGCGCTTTCTGTCTACACCTCCGCGTTTATCGCCGAGATCATTCGCTCTGGTATCCAGGCGGTACCGCACGGCCAGCATGAAGCCGCTCGCTCGCTGGGGTTACCTAATCCGGTCACGCTTCGCCAGGTCATCATTCCGCAGGCGCTGCGCGTGGTGATCCCACCGCTGACCAGCCAGTATCTGAATATTGTCAAAAACTCCTCCCTGGCGGCGGCCATTGGCTATCCCGATATGGTGTCGCTGTTTGCCGGTACGGTGCTGAATCAGACCGGTCAGGCCATCGAAACCATCGCGATCACCATGTCCGTTTATCTCATTATCAGCCTGAGTATTTCGCTGCTGATGAACATCTATAACCGCCGTATGGCATTAATTGAGCGCTAAGGAACGATGATGACAAAAGCACTTCTGTCTCACTCCCCGCGCCCGGCGGGAGCGAAGCGCAATCAGCCGCTGACGTGGATACGCAAGAATTTATTCTCCAGCTGGTCAAACAGCCTGCTGACAATTTTTGCGCTATGGCTGATGTGGGAGCTGATCCCACCGCTGATGAACTGGGCGTTTCTTCAGGCAAACTGGGTGGGAACGACGCGTGCGGACTGCACCAAAGCCGGTGCGTGCTGGGTGTTCATCCATCAACGCTTCGGGCAGTTTATGTATGGCCTGTACCCGCACGATCAGCGTTGGCGGATCAATACCGCATTGATTATCGGTCTGATATCCATTGTGCCTATGTTCTGGAGCGCCATGCCGCGCCGTGGCCGTTACATCGCCGGCTGGGTCGTCATCTATCCCATCGTCGTCTGGTTCCTGCTGTATGGCGGCTTTTTCGGCCTTGAGCGTGTGGAAACTCGCCAGTGGGGTGGCCTGACGCTGACGCTGATTATCGCTTCCGTGGGCATCGCTGGCGCGTTACCGCTTGGCATTCTGCTGGCGCTTGGCCGACGCTCAACTATGCCCATCGTGCGGATCCTGTCGGTGATCTTTATTGAATTCTGGCGCGGCGTGCCGCTCATTACCGTGCTGTTTATGTCGTCGGTCATGCTGCCACTGTTTATGTCTGAAGGCACAAGTATCGACAAACTGATCCGCGCGCTGGTCGGGGTGGTGCTGTTCCAGTCTGCCTATGTTGCGGAAGTGGTTCGTGGAGGTTTGCAGGCTCTGCCGAAAGGGCAGTACGAAGCAGCCAGCTCGCTGGCGCTGGGATACTGGAAAACCCAGGTTCTGGTCATTCTGCCTCAGGCGCTGAAGCTGGTGATCCCGGGGTTAGTCAATACCATTATCGCGCTCTTTAAAGACACCAGTCTGGTGATCATCATCGGTCTGTTTGATCTCTTCAGCAGCGTTCAGCAAGCCACCGTTGATCCGGCCTGGCTCGGGATGTCGACCGAGGGCTACGTTTTCGCTGCACTGATCTACTGGATCTTCTGTTTTAGCATGTCGCGCTACAGCCAGCACCTGGAAAAGCGCTTCAACACCGGGCGTACGCCGCACTGAGGAAACTATGAGCCAAACATTATTACAACCGGCGGATGCGATGATTACGCTGGAAAACGTCAATAAATGGTACGGGCAGTTTCATGTTTTGAAGGATATCAATCTGAACGTGAAACAAGGGGAGCGCATCGTATTATGCGGCCCATCCGGTTCGGGAAAATCAACAACGATTCGCTGTATCAACCACCTGGAAGAGCATCAGCAGGGACGAATTGTGGTTGATGGCATTGAACTGAACGAAGATATTCGCAATATCGAACGCGTTCGTCAGGAAGTCGGGATGGTATTCCAGCACTTCAATTTGTTCCCGCACCTGACCGTACTGCAAAACTGCACCCTGGCGCCAATTTGGGTTCGCAAGATGCCGAAGAAGGAAGCCGAAGCGCTGGCAATGCACTATCTGGAACGCGTACGTATCGCCGAACACGCACATAAATTCCCCGGGCAGATTTCTGGTGGGCAGCAACAGCGCGTCGCAATTGCCCGTTCGCTGTGCATGAAACCCAAAATTATGCTGTTTGACGAGCCGACATCGGCACTCGACCCGGAAATGGTTAAAGAAGTGCTCGACACTATGATTGGCCTGGCGCAGTCGGGTATGACCATGCTCTGCGTAACCCATGAAATGGGCTTTGCCAGAACCGTTGCTGACAGGGTTATCTTTATGGATCGCGGTGAGATCGTTGAGCAGGCCCCGCCGGATCAGTTCTTCGCGAATCCTGAATCTGAGCGCACGAGAGCATTTCTTTCACAGGTCATACACTAATCCTTCCGTGCTTTTGCCCGGTGGCGACTTTGCTTACCGGGCCTACGCCCGGCTTCACATCTGGATTCCAGAATGCAGAAAAGCAAAAAGCCCAGTCATAAGACTGGGCTTTTTGCTTAATTGATGTCTGGCAGTTCCCTACTCTCGCATGGGGAGACCCCACACTACCATCGGCGCTACGGCGTTTCACTTCTGAGTTCGGCATGGGGTCAGGTGGGACCACCGCGCTACTGCCGCCAGACAAATTCTGTTATCTGCCGAACTTCACCGTTAAAACTGGTGCTGATACCCAGAGTCGAACTGGGGACCTCACCCTTACCAAGGGTGCGCTCTACCAACTGAGCCATATCAGCACACTTAATTTGATGCCTGGCAGTT
>DKMD01000020.1:54221-110044 GCA_002470465.1 Pluralibacter sp. UBA7423 | reverse complement strand
GCTGGCTGCACATCTGTTTGTTCTATATCAGGCGGTGCTACGAGCTTGATCTCCTTCTCACCTTCATCGATGACGGTAGGCGCTGTCTCATCGATCACGTCCAGTGGCTCCGGGGCTGGTTCAGCTTCATTCACCTCTGCTTCGTCTTTCTCAACAAAGCTGCAGTATTCCGGTTCCAGCACGTATCCTTTTCTGGGGATAGTCTTGATAATTTTTTGTTTTTTGCCGTCATCTTCAAGTGCCGCTCGCAGTGCATGAATGGCATTAGGCAAACTGTTATTACCAATGACCCGCCGGTCCCAAACGAGATTCGTTAACTCTTCACGGGTGAAAATTTTGCCTGCGTCCTGCATTAATACATCGAGCAGTTTGAGTTGATATTCACCCAGACGCTTACGTTCTCCAGTGACTAAATGGAGAATTGAACCTGAAGGAAGATCAATCAACCAGTTATTTACTGAGCCATAGCGCTTATTCATTTAATTGGTCATCACCATCCAGTAAAAAAACACACACCTGCAGATGCTTCCCGCATGTGTTACCTGTTGGTTAACTCCATTTAATAATTCACTTAAGAATCGTCGCTGCCTGCGGAAAAAGAGAAAAAATTGACTGATTTATCTGCAATTCAGGAAGACATTTAGCTTCCTCATGTTACAAATGAATTGGTGTTTCCTTCTCCAGGCGCTCTTTTTACGCGATAAAAGTGTGACGTGCAACACCTTCCTGAGCAAAAAATCGGGTAAGGCATTAACATTCCTGGCTGTTTCCTGATCAAACGTTAATGTGGATAATTAAACCATATTAATGTTAAATTTTGTATGCTTTTGTAACTAAATTGTGAGGTGGTGATGGTTTTTTGCATCAAATGACTTTCTACCGCAGGAAAAATACACAGATGTGTGAACATGGAATTTAAATTTCATGTTTTTGTTTCCTATTATTTTGACCTGAGTGATCGAGATATATTACGAAGAAATGATGAGAAATCATCTTACTTTGGTAAGCCAGACTAATGGAATGCTCATAAAAAGTGTGGGGATAAGGAGGGGGGCTAATTTAACCCTTATCTGTGCCGTGTCTGTTAATTGGCTAGACGATGGAAAACCTCACAGACAGATTGTAAAGAAGATTAAAAATAGGGCACTTTCTAATTTTATCAATGGCTGTTCCCTGGCATTCATCAATGTACTGACATATCTGACAGTGTGTTATCAATGTCTGGATGTATACGTGTACTGATAACTGCATCAGCTCTGCGGCAGATGATGCTTTTTTGTGAATGCCTGAAACTTGCCGATAGCGAACCTGGTTCTGTTTGAAATGTCGCAAGAACATGAAATGGTATTCGATAATGCACACATCAACAGCTTGCAGCTTAAAAAGCCAGAAGTAAGTAACGAAAATGGCTTTAGATTCATGTGGTAACGGCGGAGTCACTAACTAAACAGGACCGTCACTATATCTGGTTCCTGGAGAGGGTCGTCATCCGACAATGCGATTCTGGAAAAGCGAACAGAGCCAGAAAAAGACTTGTCTCTATTAAAACTACAGATAAATACTCGATAAAGAGACGGCATTAACGTTGAGTTCAGAGCGGCCTGAGCACCTGCGCATCGCACTATTTTCTCGATCCCGACGGTCATCGTCTGGAACTTCACGTCGGCAATCTTGCACAGCGCCTGGCGGCATGCCGTGCAAAACCGTATGCCGGTATGGTCTTTTTCGACTGACGAACCCGTTTACTCCATAGCCTTATGAATGGCTTCGCCGAGTTTCTCCATCACGCAGCGGTGCGTTTCCGTGGTCGGTAATGCGCAGTTGATGCGTAAGCAGTTACGGTATTTGCCCGACGCGGAAAACAGCGAGCCCGGTGCCACCTGGATTTTCATCTCGCACAGCTGTTTTGCGACGCAGACCATATCGACGATTTCCGGTAGCTCAACCCACAGCATGTAGCCGCCCTGCGGGCGCGTCACGCAGATATCGCAGGGGAAATACTGGCGGATCCAGCAGGTATAAGTTTCCATGTTGCTGTGATAAATCTGCCGCATCCGGCGAACGTGGCGATGGTAATGGCCGTCGCGGATAAATGCTGCCACCGCCAGCTGAGTGACCGGAACGTTGGTCGCGCTGGTGGCGTATTTCATATGCAGCACCCTGTCGTAATAGCGGCCCGGCACAATCCAGCCGACGCGCAGCCCCGGCGCGACCGTTTTGGTGAAGGAGCTGCACAGTAGCACCCGGCCGTCGATATCCCAGGACTTGATCGTGCGCGGGCGCGGATAGTCATTCGCCAGCTCGCCGTAAATATCATCTTCAAAAATCACGATGTCGTGGCGCTGCGCCAGAGCCAGGATTTGCCGCTTGCGGGCATCGGGCATGATAAAGCCGAGCGGATTGTTGCAGTTCGGCACGAGGATCACGCCCTTCACCGGCCACTGCTCGAGGGCCAGCTCCAGCGCTTCAATGCTGATCCCGGTTTGCGGATCGGTTGGGATCTCAATCGTTTTGATGCCAAACCCACGCAGCAGCTGCATGGTGCCGTAATAACAGGGCGATTCCACGGCGACGATATCACCCGGCACGCACACTGCTAACAGCGCAATGGACAACGCCGCGTGGCAGCCGTTGGTGATAACGATATCTTCAGAAGTGGCTACGGTGCCGCCATCCAGCATCAGACGGGCGATTTGTTCGCGCAGCTCGCGGCGGCCCGGCAGGGTGTCATAGCTGAAAATATCGCTGGTGCTGTGCTGAACGGCGCGGGTCATGTCGCGCCACAGCGGTTTCAGGCTGGGCTGCGTGACGTCCGGGGAACCGCCACCGAAGGCGGTAATGGATTTGTCACCGCGGGCACTCAATAAATCCAGCACCTGATCCCACTGGGTAATATCCACCGGGCGCTGGACCGGGCGCGTCATTGCCGGGACGGGAGGCTGGGCTTTGCGTGGAGTAATAAAATAACCGGATCGGGGCTGCGGCGTGATGAGCTGCTGCGTCTCCAGAGTCTGATAGGCCTGCTGCACGGTGCTGATACTGACGCCGTGCTCCTGGCTCAGCGCACGTACCGAGGGCAGTTTCTCCCCCTGCCGATAGAGCCCTTGCTCAATGCGTTCGGCGAGCAGATTCGCCAGATGCTGGTAGCGTGTCATCACTGTATCCCCTTTATTCACCATACAGATGCCTGAACCCATACAGATGGGCGTAAAAAGCACCGTGCAGATTCCGTTTTAGCGAATCTGTATGTTAAATAAAAGTACATTTTGCATCTGTATTGTAAAGCCTGCGCCCGGCGATGATAGGTCATCGACAGCGAGAGGAGGTGCAGGATGGAATTTTATGAAAACCGGGCGAAAGCACCGTTCCATATTTTTGTTTTGGCTGGACGCTGGGCGCGGCAAACCTGGCGCGCATGGCGGACGCGTCAGGTGCTGGACAGGCTCAGCGACGAGCAGCTTAAAGATGTCGGGCTGCGGCGCGATGACTATTGCTAACCTTTTTTACCCGATGGTGATTGCCCGGTGGCGGCTGCGTTTTACCGGCCCACGCGGCGTGGGTTCGTAGGCCCGGTAAGCGCAGCGCCACCGGGCATTCCCTTTTCACATTCCATGCGCTTTCCTGTCTGTGTTTCTTGATACTTATCATGGTAAGTATTAGCCTGATCCCCTGTTACTGAGGGGATCGCTATGACCGAAGATGAGTTGTTTGCCCGCCGCCCGATGGGAATGCGTATGGCGATGGTGGTGCGTCAGTGGCGCGCGATTATCGATCACGCCATCACCGATACTGGCCTGACGCAGTCCAGCTGGACCACGCTGATGCAGCTTAAAGAGCTGGGCGACAATGTCTCCGTCAGCGAGCTGGCGGAAGTGCAGGGCATTGAGCTGCCCCCACTGATGCGCACCCTCGTCCAGCTTGAAGAGCAGGGCTATTTGCTGCGTACGATATCGCCGTACGACAAGCGCTGCCGCCTGCTGACGCTGACTCCGAAAGGCCGGGAAGTCCTTGAACGCCTGACAACTGTCGTCGAAACTTGTCAACAGCGCGTCACCGAAACGATTCCTGCCGAAGTCATGGACGCCTTCAGCAATACGCTCAACCAACTCGCCTGCAACATGCGGAACATCCGCGACGAAATCAATAAGACCTGAAAAATGATGAGCCCCGAACAAAAATTTGCCCGCTGGGTAAGGGTGAGTATTGCCTCTTTCCTGCTGATGTTTGTCTACTTTATTGTCGCCGATATCTGGATCCCGCTGACGCCGGACTCCACGGTGATGCGTGTTGTTACGCCCGTGTCCGCACGCGTTTCCGGATACGTTTCGCACGTCTACGTGCACAACAACAGCCAGGTGAAAAAGGGCGACCTGCTTTATGAGCTGGATGCGACACCGTTTATCAACAAGCTGGAGGCGGCGCAGATTGCGCTGGAGCAGGCGAAGCTCAGCAATCAACAGCTGGATGCCCAAATCGCCGCGCAGCTCGCCAACCTGAAGACCGCACAAATCACCGCCCGCAATAATCAGGCAACTTTTGGCCGCTACCAGCGGCTGGCAACGATGCAGAACGTGTCGCAGCAGGATCTGGATAACGTACGCACCGCGTGGCAGAACAGCCAGCAGTCGGTGAGTTCGCTTAATGCGGGCATTGATAATCTGCGGATCCAGCGCGGGGAGCGTAACGACGATCGTAATGTGACGCTGCAAAAATACCGCAATGCGCTGGAGGAAGCGCAGCTGGCGCTCGGCTGGACGAAGATCCGTGCCGAAGCGGATGGCACGGTGAGCAACTTACAGTTAAGCCCTGGGCTGTATACCAGCGCGGGTACGGCGCTGCTGGCGCTGGTGAACGATAACACCGATATCGTGGCGGACTTCCGTGAAAAAAGTCTGCGTCATACCCGGGTGGGCACCGCTGCCGCCGTGGTGTTTGATGCTCTGCCGGGCCAGGTGTTTCACGCGCAGGTCACCAGCAGCGATGCCGGGATCCTCGCCGGACAGCAGGCGGTGAACGGGCAGCTTTCGCAGCCGGAAGAGTCGAATCGCTGGGTGCGCGACGCCCAGCGGATGCGCATTCACGTCACGCTGAACGAACCCCTCGATAAAACGCTGCCTGCGGGGGCCCGCGCCACTGTCCAGCTTTATAACAGCGAAGGCCCGCTGGCGCGCTTTTTCTCCGGGCTGCAAATCCGCCTCGTCAGCTGGCTGCATTATGTCTATTAACACTCTGGCGCGGGTTTTTACGCCGCACGACAACATCTTCTATAGCGCCAATGATTTTCGTCAGACGCTGCGGATTGTCTTTGCCGGGATGCTGGCGCTCAGCATTTCAACGTTCTACAACGTGCAGTACGGCGTGTTCTTTGTTGTCTATCCGGTGATGCTGTTGTCGCTGGTGCCGGTGTTTAACCGTCATGTCGCCAAACAGTTCGTGTTCAGTTCTGCCCTGAACTGCATCGAAATGGTGCTGATCATCGGCTATCTGTCACAGTGGCCGGTTATCATGACGTTGGTGGTGTTTGCGCTTTACGTGATGCGCTTTCGCTTTATGAGCCAGGGGCCGCTGTTCCTGTTTGGCTCAATGGGCGTGGTATGCCAGAGCGTGATGCTCAACTTTATGAGCTACCCCACCAGCAACTGGCACACGCTGATGTTCTCGAATATGGAGGCGAGCGTGATGGCCGTGGCGTTGAGCGCGCTGATGCATTTTCTGCTACCTGACGTCGAACCTCGCCTGCCGCCACCGCGTATCGAAAAAGATGCCGCCCGCGTACGGCATGAATCTTTGCTTTCCGGCACGGTGGCAACGGCTATTTTTGTGATTTTCCAGGCGTGCGATCTGAGCGATTCGCTGTCGGCGCAGATGGCGGGGATCCTGATCCTTTTCCCGATGCATTATCGCGGCGCGGTGCTCAGTTCGCTCTGGCGCGTGGTGGGGGTAGTGCTGGCCTGTCTCTATATTCTGGTGGTGCAGCTTATCCTCTACGATCACAGCAGCCATATGCTGTTGATGATGCCGTTGATTGGCCTGGGGCTGGCGTTCAGCGCACGTTTACACGTAATGGAAAAGGTGGGCGCGGGCGTCGGATTTGCGAGTATCACGACTATCGGCATCATGTTCGGGCAGAACCTGCATCCGGAACAGGATTTGGTGTTCAGCGATCTCTACCGCGTCGTTTCCGTGACGGTATCGCTGCTGGCCACGCTAACGATGGTGTTCCTGGTGCACAAGATCCTCAATTGTTTCACCGCCACGCGATTTGTGGTCAGCAACCCGAATGCGTGATTCGCCAGGTGACAGGTACAAAAAAGCCGCTTCAACGAGCGGCTTTTTTGTCATGCTAACAGGTTAGCGGCCTGTACATCCCGGTTTAAGCCTGGATGTGCATGTGTTCTGGCAATCAACTTCCACGGGAAAGAGTTTAGCGCTTTGAACGTTCGTTGCAACTGACTTTCATCTTCAAATGTGAAGCTCCTTCCTGAAATAGTCGTTCTTTTTGCAGGGTTACAGTGCAAAATATCAACGTGGAACGAGAACCAGTTCTGCAGGTGAGTGAGGCTGCTTTTTACCCGCCATGCGTTCCCTGAATGCGCATGGCGGGTGAGGGCATACTTACCATGGACCTTTCAGCGGGGTAGCTCCCGCCGGGTATGAAAGCCTGTCAACCGAGCTGGCTCTGGCAGTCAACTTCCACAACTTGATTGCGCCCACGGTGAAGGCCCGGATTAGCTGTGGTAGGGCATGGCTCCGCAAGGAGGCAGGATAGTGAAAATATCACCCCGTGATGTGCTCATTATCGTCGTCGTAACCGCACTTCTTCTGTTTGGACGCGTGAGTTTTGAGGCAAAAAATCTCAAGTTTGATCGCTTCGAGGCTCAGCATCTTGAGCTGCTGTTGAAAGGCGTGTTGCGACGGGCTCAGCAGTAAAGTAACCGACGGGGTGCTTCATCCCGTCACCTTGTTACTTCAGTGAATCAGCGGCATCACCAGCGCGGGCAGCTGTGAAAGCAGCCATAAAATCAGGCCAATGGTGCCGCCGACCAGCGTGCCGTTGATGCGGATAAACTGCAGGTCTTTGCCGATGTTCAGCTCAATCTGCCGCGACATATCCCGCGCGTCCCAGCTCTTAACCGTATCGCTGATATGGCGGGTCAGAAAGGTGGCGAAATCGGGCGCAACGCGGCGAGCGGCCTGCTCCATGTGGCCATTGAGAGACGCCCGCAGGGCGTTGTCCGCAACCAGCGTTTCACCGAACCACTGCCCGGCTTCGGAGAAGCGTTGAAGTACGCGTGAATTATCGGCGGTCATGTCATCCTTCAGCCACTGGCGCAGATCGCCCCACATTTCGCTGAGATAACGGTTAAACGCCTCGTCATTTTTGAGGTAGCGTTTGATGTTGTCTGCCTTCTCCGCCATCTCCGGATCGGCCTTCAGGTTATCAATGAGTTTTGCCACCGCGCGGTCAAAGGCGTGACGTACCTGATGTGCGCTGTCCTGGCTGACGTCATCCAGCAGCGTGTTCACCGCTTCTGTCACCATCTCCGCGCTGTGTTCACCGAGCCATTCGGTTGGCAGCACTTTGGCCTTTAGCGGATGCTCTTTTTTCAGCCAGTGAATGATTTGCCGGGCGATAAATTCGCGGCTGCTCTCACGCTGAAGCAGGGCGATCAGCTGCGTAATCATCGCATCCAGCAGCTTCTGGTGACGGTTATTTTTGGTCATGCTCTCCAGCATCAGCGCGCTGGTGCCGGTTAAATCCACTTTATCAATCGCTTTGTGCACGGCGCGTTTGAGTAAGTTCTGAATGCGTGAATCGTCGGTCAGCTCCAGAAAACCGCTCATCACCTGAATTAAGTGCTGCCCCACGCGCCGCGAGTTTTCGGGCTGGCTGAACCAGGTTCCAAGCATCAGCGCGGGTTCGTGTTTGTGGATCAGATTGACCAGCGACTGGGTGTCGAGAAATTTTTCCTGCACAAAGTGGCCGAGATTGTCGCCAATTCGGTCCTTATTGCGGGGAATGATCGCCGTATGGCGGGAAATAAACGGCAGCGGCACGCGGCGAAAGAGCGCCACCACCGCAAACCAGTCTGCAAGGGCGCCAACCATCGCCGCTTCCGAAATCGCCTTCAGCGCGCTCACCCACCGCGTCGGCGGCAGAAACAGCGTGGTGACAAAAATGGCGGCCGCAACCAGCAGCAGCGAGAGCGCCAGCAGCTTGGCGCGTTTAAGTTCAGCTAATTTTTCCATACCCTAAGCATAGAGCGGGACGGCAGAAGAGTGCAAAGCCTGTGCGTCAGATAGCCACGCGGCGGCTGATTTCCACCACCTGATCGCCAGGAAGATGGTAATAGTGCGTCGCGTGCGTGCAGTTGCGGGCCATGAACGCAAAGCATCGGCGCTGCCAGGTGGCGATGCCTTCGCCATCTTCACGGCCGACGATGGTTTCGTGGCCGAGATAATAGGTGGCATCAGCCAGCTCAAACGGGCAGTTTCGCTTGCTGATTTCACGCTGGAGCGCCGGAATATTCGGGCGTTCCATAAAGCCGTAATAGGCCACTGCACGCCAGTAGTTGGGCGCGGCCCGGCGGATAACCAGCCGGTTCACGTTGGCGATGCGCGGGACATTCAAAACGGTGACGGTCAGGGCCAGGACATTCTCCTGAAGTGACCGATTACGCATCACATGCCAGCGCATCAACGGCGGAATACCGCCCTGCGAGCGGGTCAAAAACACCGCCGAGCCAGGGCCGCGAGGGATGTTGTTCGCTTCCAGCTTGTCGAAAAAGGTCTCAACGTCCATGCCGATATCGTTCAGCGAATGCAGCGTGGCGGCGCGCCCGCGATGCCAGACTATCATCACCGTACAAATCACCGCGGCGAGCAGCAGCGGAATGTAGCCGCCTTCCAGCACCTTAATGAGGTTGGCTATCAGAAAACAGGTGTCGATAGCCAGGAACAACAGGGCGACCAGCCCGCTGGCGGTGCGGTTCCAGTGCCAGATGCGGCGCATCGCCGCGTACAGCAGACCGGAAGTCATCAGCATGGTCAGCGACACGGCAATGCCATACGCGGCGGCGAGGTTATCGGAGGATTTGAAGAACACGGCGAGAAACACCGTGGCGATCATCAGCAGCCAGTTGACGATGCCGATGTAAATCTGGCCGTAGTTGTCCTCTGCCGTCTGCTTCACCAACAACCTCGGCAGCCAGCCGAGCTGGATGGTCTGGCGGGTCATGGAAAATGCACCGGTAATAATGGCCTGGCTTGCGATGATGGTGGCGAGCGTCGCCAGGATAACTAACGGAATTTGCAGCGCCGGTGGGCAGAGGCGAAAGAAAATATTGTGGGTGATATCCGCCCCGGAAAGCAGCAGCGCTGACTGCCCGGCGTAGTTCAGCAGCAGGCTCGGGAATACCAGGCCAAACCACGCCATCCAGACCGGTTTCTTACCGAAATGCCCCATGTCGGCATACAGTGCCTCGGCTCCGGTCACGCACAGAAAGACCCCGCCCAGCACCAGAAAGCTCACCAGCCCGTTCGACAGCAAAAAATGCACGCCGTAATAAGGGTTTATCGCCATCAACACCGCCGGATGTTGGGCGATGCCCCAGATGCCGAGCCCGGCAATCACCACAAACCACAGCGTCATGATGGGGCCAAACACGATGCCGATTTTGGCCGTGCCAAACGGCTGAATGGCAAACAATGCCACCAGAATGGCCACCGTGCCCGGCAGGATCAGGTGCTGCCCTTCCGGGAAGACGATCTTTAATCCTTCCAGCGCCGACAGCACGGAAATTGCCGGGGTGATTGCCCCGTCGCCGTAGATCAGCGCCGCGCCCAGCAGCCCGGCAAAGATGATGAGGCCGCGGCCTTTGCCGTTGTGCTGTAACAGCGACATGAGCGCCATGATCCCGCCTTCGCCCCGGTTGTCGAAGCGCATCGCGAAGAGGGCATATTTTATTGAGGTGACGAGGATAAGCGTCCAGACGATCAACGATAGCAGGCCGAGAATGATGGCGGGCGTCGGGCTGCCGCCGGAAAGCAGAATAACCGTTTTCAGGGTATACAGCGGGCTGGTGCCGATATCGCCGAACACCACGCCGAGGGCGCTGCCCGCCAGCCATATAGAGTTGGGAGATTTTTGTGTAGTGGAGTTGTCTGATGCCAGTGCCATCTGGTTCATACAAACATCCTTGCGTCAAAGTGGTCTTTTTACACTATAGCCCCGAATGTTCGCCTGCAGGGCAGGGTGACAATTATCTTCAGTACTGAAGGGATGGCAAATATTGCGCTAAAGCAGGCGTAAAACGCCCGCAAGGTAGAATAATGCGGCAGCCAGGGCTAATACCACTGCGGTGACTTTACCTTTCTTCCTTTTTTCCAAAGTGAACCACAGGAGCTGCAGGGCCAGGATAAACACGAACGTTATCGTCGCCAGAGGATAGCCGTTAGCGGTATTGATATTTATCGACCGTGGCGACACATAAGGATCCACCTCACGCATCCACGAGTATTTATCGACGGAGAGGATATACAGTGCCAGCATTGCAGCGATATAAACCAGCAGGAGGGGGATTCTGAGTTTGTTTTTCATTTAGTACGATACCAGTTTGTTAAACCGCTGCCAGTGTTTGACAATAAAGTCGCCATAGCTTGTGTTTCTTTTTATCTCAGCAAGCGTCGGGATGATGCCTCTGTTATACCTTGCCCCGACAAGTCTGATGTCGTCCATGCTGAGCTGCGAGGGTAGATTATCATAATCAGCCAGTTCACGAAGGTGGCGGGCGACCAGGCTGATGTTGTAGTTGTCTTTCTCAAGGCCGGCTGCCAGTCTCCTGAGATCGGAGGCCTTCATTTTGGTCGCATCCAGGCCGAGGTTTTTGCTGCGGTTCTTAGCTGCATGCTGACAAAGCCAAAGGATGTTTTCTCTGGTGGGCTGGTCAGCGTTAAATACCGGTCAACATATTCCGGGCCGCTCCAGTCAAAGGCCCTGACCTCAAATCGACGCTGTCGATAAAATTGGGGTCTCCACCGACTTCTATCCAGCACACACCGGTAAGCAATTCTGCAGGTAGCTTAAATTCTGCGGCAGCGAATTTTATGATTTGTCTGTTATGGATAACCCAACTGTCTTTAAATTTCTGGATGTAGCCAACGCCACCTCCCCATTTCTCAGGAGTGAGTTTCCATTGTAAAACGTCCATCACTCCCCAGACCGGGGATTTTGTCATTGTGCTACAGGATGAAAGATCATTCAGGTTCATCGAGAGAGTTCCTTTCATCGTGCTTCTTCCAGTCGGTGCAGAGGGAAAGTGAGTATCGGTAGAGTAATTATTGTTGGTGAATGAATGATGCGATCTGGTTCACTTTTCTTGGTATTTCAGAAAAGAAGTTGGCATTTTTTTTGCTATATGTTTTTGTTTTGTAAGTATCAATAATTAAATGGTGTTGTTTGTTTTTAGTTATGAAAATTGTCTTTGAGTTGATTCAATAAGCTATTCATGTTATTAATGTCAATGACATTGTTATTATAAAGGGAAGGTAGATGTCCAAGCAACCAAAATCCTAAGCTGAAAATGAATGCTGTAATTATCCAGGCGCTTAGATTATTATAATGCCTTGAAATATATTGTTGTATAGGTTTAACTAGTAATCTATAGGTCATTAAGAAGAAAATAAGTGGTAAGGTTAATGATATAATATCCATCCAGAAAGGTAATGTACTAAACACAATCAATATGATTCTGTTAATGCCAATGAACATGAATGCAGGAATAAGTAAATTCATGACTGAGTATGCATGCAATGTCTGTAGAAAGCATACGGTATGCAGTTTCTTCTCTTTAAAGAAAACAAATGCAAACACAAGAGCCCAAATTATCATTCCAAATGAAATTGCTTGATAGGATAGGATTAAAAGAAAAGCGAATGGTTTAAGTATTAGGCTAGTATTATCAACGGGGACAGAGCCTTTAGCTATAAAACTGATTAACCCTGTTATCACTCCAACGAGTATCAATGATTTTATATAGTTCCCCCCTGGTTTATACAATGGGACATATTCATGCTGGCCATCATAGATCTCTGGTCTTCTAATAAAAGTAATTAAATCTGAAATGAATTCATACATTGGAATTGTAGTGGCTATATGTCTAAGGAGTTTTTTTAAATTTATGTGCATCTTAACACCCATATTGTTAAATCAAATATCAATATACATACCAGGGAAAATATTATTGGCCGAGTAAGTTTTAAACGCTATCACTTTGTTACGATAACCATATTGGCTACTTTCAACCAGTTAGAATCCCCAAACCGTCACCCCACCGTCATCTCCCTGTCATCTCACCTTCTTACGTTGTTCACACTCATAAAAAGGTGCTAACGACATGAAAATAAAATTGATTCCTCTGGCTTTGTTATCCGCATTTTCCCTCAACGCGTTCGCCGCTGAACCTACTGCAGAACGCTACGTGGTGAGCTTCCCGGAAGGTTCGCACATTAATTACAGCGGCGCTTTTGCTTCAGTGTTTCCGAATGGGTTGCCTGTTGGCATTGGTTCTGGACTGCTATTTACCGGCAAGCAGGGCGATGCGCTGACGTTTGCGACGGTGACGGATCGCGGCCCGAACGCGGATGCGCCGAACGTTAGTAAGCAGGAGGCGAAGATTTTCGTCACACCTGAATTTGCGCCGCTGCTGCTATCCATTCGCGTGGAAAACGGTAAGGCACAGGCAGCGGATGTCCGCGCGCTGCATGACGACAAGGGCCAGATCAACGGCCTGCCGTTGCAGAGCGACGTGATTGGCTCCACCAATGAAGTAGCGCTCAGCGATACGCTGAAAACCCTCACTGGCGATAATCGTGGGCTGGATACCGAAGGCATCACGCCCGACGGCAAAGGCGGCTTCTGGCTGTGTGATGAATACGGTCCGTTCCTGATCAACATCGACGCGACGGGCAAGATCCTCGCCGTGCATGGCCCGCAGGCGCAGGATGGCGAAAAGGCGATTGCGGGCGGCTTGCCGAATATCATCAAGTGGCGCCAGCCGAACCGCGGCTTTGAAGGTATCACGCGGATGCCGGACGGCCGCATTATCGCGGCGGTGCAAAGCACGCTGGACATCGACGGCAAGAGTAAGAAAAAAGCGCTGTTCACCCGCCTGGTGAGCTTCGACCCGGCGACCGGCAAAACGGCGATGTACGGCTACCCGATTGACGACGTCTACAGCAAGAACAGCGATGCCAAAATCGGCGACATCGTGGCGCTGGATAATCAGCACATCCTGTTGATAGAGCAGGGTGGCGATAAGCACGACGTGATGCGCAATAACGTCTATAAGGTCGACCTGAGCAAGGCCAGCGACCTGGCGGCGTTTGATAAGCCGGGTGAGTATCCGGAATTTGATGATGCCGATAAGCTGGCGAAGCGCGGGATCCAGTTAGCGTCGAAAACGCTGGCCGTCGATCTGCGCAAGCTCGGCTGGCAGCAGGAGAAAGCCGAAGGCCTCGCGCTGATCGACAGCAAAACGATCGCCGTGGCGAATGACAACGACTTTGGCGTGAAGACCACGCTGAAGGATCCGGTGGAGGGCAAAAAGCTGAAGGATTATCGGGTTAACGATCAGGGTAAGCTGACCGTTGATGACAAAGTGGTGGCGACGACGATCGGCATTAAGCCGCTGGAAAAACCGGAGTCGGACAGCGAGCTTTGGGTGGTGACGCTGCCTGAGCCGTTGATGTAAAGGTTGTGCGGCCTGATCCCCTCTCCCAAAGGGAGAGGGAGTAAACTACGCCCTCTGTCAGCGCTTCAACCCCGCAAACGCCGCACGAATGTCGTCTTCAGGCAGCTGCACGCCGATAAACACCATCGTGCTGTGCGGCGGTTCTTCGCCCCATGGGCGGTCCCAGTCGGCGCTGTAGAGGCGCTGGACGCCCTGGAACAGCAGGCGATTCGGCTCGCCGTCTATCCACAGCATGCCTTTGTAGCGCAGAAGTTTGTCAGCGAAATCAAGCAGCAGATTTTCCATCACGCGGGAGACGTCGCTGATGTCCACAGGGTAATCCAGTTCCACCACAATCGATGAGATGTCGTTTTGCTTTTCCACCATAAAATGGAAGCGCGGTTTTGGCTGGATAACGTTTTCTTCGAGCATAAAGCCGTTGGTGTTAAATAGCTGATTCAGGTCGATCTCGCCGTGCGTGACGGTGTGGATCGGCGCGCGGGCATTGATACGGGCCAGACGTTCGCGCAGCTTTTGGGTATCGCCTGCGACGTCGGTTTTGGTCAGCAGGATCCGATCGGCATAGCCCACCTGGGACTGCGCCAGGGTGAACTGATTCATCTGATCTTCGGCGTGTACGGCGTCAACCAGGGCGATCACGCCGTCCAGCAGATAGCGCTCGCAGAGGATCTCGTGGGAGAAAAAGGTCTGCACAATCGGACCGGGATCGGCCATGCCGGTGCATTCGATGATCAGCCGATCAAACTCGATATCACCGCGATCGCGGGCGTCGAGCAGATCCAGTAGCGCGTCTTCCAGTTCGTTAGATTTACTGCAGCAGATGCAGCCGTTAGTGAGGGTTTTGATCTGCGTGGCGCGGTCGCCTACCAGTTGGGTGTCTATCGAGACTTCGCCGAATTCGTTTTCAATGACGGCAATTTTAAAGCCGTGCTGTTCGTCGAGGATATGGCGCAACAGGGTAGTTTTGCCTGCGCCGAGAAATCCGGTCAGCAGGGTGACTGCAATCTGGGTCATCGTTTCTCCTTTAGCAGCAGCGCATGCCGCCTTCTCCACTGCCGCCGTAGCGCGCCTGCTGGCGCTCGCGGAAGAATTCTTCGTAGGTCATGTACGGCTTGTCCGGATGGTTGGTCTGCATGTGTTCGACGTAGTTGTCGTAGTCCGGGATGCCAATCAGCATCTTCGCCGCCTGGCCGAGGTATTTTTTTGCCTGCCCTAAGTTACCAAACATTGCCCATCCTGATAAGTAAATGCCCGGCGGCGCAATGCTTGCCGGGCCTACAGGTATAGTGTAGGGCGGGTTAGCGTAGCGCCACCCGCCGTCGTGTTAATGATGCGAAGAGGTCTTCACGCCACCCTCAGGTACCGGCACATACGGCGTCTCTTTATCGGTACGCGCGTCGATGTTGCGGGCCTTCATCCAGGTCTTAATGCCGTAGAAGATGATGCTGTAGACCACCACCAGGAACAGAATGCTCAGACCCGCGTTAGTGTAGTTGTTCACCACGATATGGTTCATGTTGGCAATCTGCTGCGCGGTAAGGTCTGCGCTGCCGTTAGCAATCTTCTCTTTGTACTGGTTCGCCATAAAGAAGAAGCCTTCCAGCTGCGGGTTGGTGCTGAACAGCTTCAGGCCCAGTGCCCAGGTGGTGCACAGCAGCAGCCACAGCGCCGGGACAACCGTTACCCAGATGTATTTGGTACGCTTCATTTTCACCAGCACGACGGTGCCGAGCACCAGCGCCACGGCGGCCAGCATCTGGTTAGAGATACCGAACAGCGGCCACAGGCTCTTCACGCCGCCGAGTGGGTCAACCACGCCCTGATAAAGCAGGTAGCCCCACAGACCCACGCAGCCCGCCGTGCCCAGAATACCTGCCACCAGTGAGTCGGTTTTCTTCAGGAACGGCACGAAGTTGCCGAGCAGGTCCTGCAACATGAAGCGGCCCGCACGCGTACCGGCATCCAGCGCGGTGAGGATAAACAGCGCTTCGAACAGAATACCGAAGTGGTACCAGAAGCCCATGTCCGCCCACGGCAGCACTTTGTGGAACACGTGCGCGATACCTACTGCCAGCGTAGGTGCGCCACCTGCGCGGTTCAGTACGGAAGGTTCGCCGATATCTTTCGCGGTCTGCATGATCTGCTCAGGCGAAATCACGAAGCCCCAGGAGCTGACGGTTGCCGCGGCGTGAATGCTCGCGTCTTTCAGCTGCGCCATGATCATCGCGGCGTTCTCACCGCCCATCTCATGCAGGTTTGGCATGGTGATGCCGAGGCCCGCAGGCGGGGTGTTCATCGCGAAGTACAGGCCCGGTTCGATAATGGACGCCGCAACCAGCGCCATGATCGCCACGAAGGACTCCATCAGCATCGCGCCATAGCCAATCAGGCGGGCGTCTTTCTCATTTGCCAGCAGCTTCGGCGTGGTGCCGGAGGAGATCAGCGCATGGAAACCAGACACCGCACCGCAGGCGATGGTGATAAACAGGAACGGGAACATCGCGCCCTTCCACAGCGGGCCGGTACCGTCGATATACTGCGTGACCGCAGGCATTTTCAGCTCAGGGTTGAGGATAACGATCCCCAGCGCCAGGCCGACGATAACGCCGATTTTCAGGAAGGTGGCGAGATAGTCACGCGGGGCCAGAATCAGCCACACCGGCAGCAGCGCGGAAACAAACGCGTAGCCAATCAGCGCGAAGGTGATGGTGGTGTCTTTGAAGGTCAGCGCCGGGCCCCAGTACGGGTCGTGGGCAATCACGCCACCGAACCAGATGGAGGCAACCAGCAGCACGATGCCGATGACCGACACTTCGCCCACGCGTCCCGGGCGAATAAAGCGCATGTAGATGCCCATAAACAGCGCAATCGGCACGGTTGAGCAGACGGTGAACACGCCCCAAGGACTTTCAGCCAGAGCTTTCACCACAATCAGCGCCAGCACCGCGAGGATGATGATCATAATCAGGAAGCAGCCGAACAGGGCGATGGAGCCCGGCACGCGGCCCATTTCCTCTTTCACCATTTCGCCCAGAGACGAACCGTTACGGCGCGAGGAGATAAACAGCACCATGAAGTCCTGCACCGCCCCCGCCAGCACGACGCCTGCCAGCAGCCACAGCGTGCCCGGCAGGTAGCCCATTTGGGCGGCGAGCACAGGGCCGACCAGCGGACCTGCGCCAGCGATAGCGGCAAAGTGGTGGCCGAACAGCACGTAGCGGTTAGTCGGTACGTAGTTCAGTCCGTCGTTGTTGATCACCGCAGGCGTGGCGCGGCTCTCGTCGAGTTTCATCACCTTCTGGGCGATGTAAAGGCTGTAGTAGCGATAAGCCACCAGATAGACCGAGACGGAAGCGACCACGATCCACAGGGCACTGACATGTTCACCGCGGCGCAGGGCGACGACCGACAGGCAGAATGCCCCGATAATCCCGATAATGGCCCACGGCACATGCTTGAGAAGTTTCTTCATATCCATAGTTAAAAACCTGGCGTTTATAAGAATGAGTTGAGTACTGGAACTGCACCTGGAGGTATTGATGCTGGGCTTATGGTGCCAGAGCCACGCGCGCGCAGCGGGAGGAAAATCAGCGAACGGCTGTATTGGATGTTAAACGGTCATCTGTGCGGGTAAGCGGTTTGAGTAACCGACTGAATAATAAATAAATGTGATTGATGTCACACTGGCGGTGCGGCGTGATTATGCGTTAATCAGAGGATTAGAATATCCACTTTATCTGATTCAACAGGATTTTCTTTAAAGTTTTCTTTTTCCAGGCCGATCTACTAGATAGAGAGGCCTTCGTACAGGAAAGAGAAAAAATGTTAAACCGTATAAAAATTGTCACCAGCCTCGTGCTGGTTTTGGCCCTTTTTGGCCTTTTACAACTGACATCCGGCGGTCTGTTCTTTAACTCGTTGAAACACGACAAAGAAAACTTCACCGTCCTGCAAACTATTCGCCAGCAGCAGTCTGCGTTAAACGGCAGCTGGGTGGCGCTCCTGCAAACCCGTAACACCCTTAACCGCGCCGGGATCCGCTATATGATGGATCAGAACCATATCGGCAGCGGCGCGACCGTGGCGGATCTGATGCAGATCGCCAGCAAGTCGCTGGATGAGGCGGAAAAACGCTGGGCGGAGTATGAGTCTCTGCCGCGCGACCCTCGTCAGAGTGAGGCGGCGACGCTCGATATTAAACGCAATTACGGCATTTACCACGGCGCACTGGCGGAGCTGATTCAGCTGCTTGGGGCCGGAAAAATTAATGACTTCTTCGATCAGCCAACCCAGTCCTACCAGGACGGGTTTGAGAAAGCCTACGTCGATTACCTGACGCAAAACGATCGTCTATACGAGCTGGCGGTGGCAGACAACAGTGGCTCTTACAACCAGACTATCTGGATACTGATCGGCGTGTTAGCGGCAGTGCTGGCGGTGATCGTTTTCGTCTGGCTCGGGATCCGCAAGGCTCTGCTCCAGCCGCTGACGCGGGTGATTGACAGCATTCGTCATATTGCCGGTGGCGATCTGGTGAAGCCAATCGACGTACAGGGCAGCAACGAAATGGGCCAGCTGGCGGATTCGCTGCGCCATATGCAATGTGAGCTGATGCGGACCGTCGGCGAAGTACGCAACGGCGCGGATGCGATCTACAGCGGTGCCAGCGAGATTGCGATCGGCAACAACGATCTTTCCTCCCGTACCGAGCAGCAGGCTGCTTCTCTGGAAGAAACGGCGGCGAGCATGGAAGAGCTGACTGCGACGGTGAAACAGAATGCCGAAAACGCCCGTCAGGCGAGCCATCTGGCGCTGAGCGCGTCGGAAACCGCGCAGAAGGGTGGTAAAGTGGTCGATAACGTGGTGCAGACTATGCGCGATATTGCCGGGAGTTCGCAGAAAATTGCCGACATTATCAGCGTGATCGACGGTATTGCCTTCCAGACTAACATCCTGGCGCTGAACGCTGCAGTCGAAGCAGCACGTGCGGGCGAGCAGGGCCGTGGGTTTGCGGTTGTTGCGGGAGAAGTGCGTAACCTCGCTCAGCGCAGCGCCCAGGCCGCTCGTGAGATTAAAAGCCTGATTGAGGACTCGGTGAACCGCGTTGATGTGGGCTCCGCGCTTGTCGAGAGCGCGGGTGAAACCATGGAAGAGATCGTCAATTCTGTTACACGCGTGACCGATATCATGGGTGAAATCGCCTCGGCGTCTGACGAACAGAGCCGCGGTATCGATCAGGTTGGTCTGGCGGTGGCTGAAATGGATCGCGTCACTCAGCAGAACGCCTCGCTGGTGGAAGAATCTGCTTCCGCAGCGGCCGCGCTGGAAGAGCAGGCGAGCCGTCTGACCCAGGCGGTAGCGGTGTTCCGCATTCAGCAGTCGCAGCTGGCGGCAAAGCGGGAAGCTTCAGTGGTAAAAGCCAGCGCTCCGGCCCCGATGCTGCGTAAAGCCGCGGCGACAGAAAGCGGTGATAACTGGGAAACGTTCTGAGTGTGAAAGTGCCGGGTGGCGGCTTCGCCTTACCCGGCCTATACGTGCAGGGCGGGCAAACTGAGTGCCGCCCGGCAAAGACGTTATAAAATCTTGCGCATGGCGCAGCGAGTTTCACGTTGCAGACCATGCGCCGCTTCATTTTCCAGCTTCTGCCGTAAACCTGGTGTGAGCTGAGCTTCCTCAATGTTCTCAAATCCCAGGCGAGCATAAAAAGGGGCATTCCACGGCACCGCTTTGAAGGTGGTCAGCGTCAGTGCCGGGTAACCTTCATCACGTGCTCGCTCTGCCAGAAAATGGATGAGCTGGCGGCCAATCCCCTGATTTTGTGCATGCTGAGCGACAGAGAGTTCCACGATATAGAGGGCGTTATCCAGCTGTTCCGCCAGTAAAAAGCCAGCGGGCATCGTACCCTCCAGCGCAATGAAGCTCTTTCCTGTGCTCACGAACTGACGATGTTCTTCCTCACAGATGCCATCACCTTCAGCCAGCCAGGCCAGCTCGGGAAGAACGAGAAAAGCCTGCGCCGCAGCGCGTTCAATCGCAGGCAGCAAAGGCACATCGGCAGTTTGTATGGGGCGAATAATGATCGGTTTCATGCGTTCCGCCAAAGGAAAGGGGAGCCTGTGCTCCCCTGGGATTATCCTTCCGATTTCACCACTTTTATTTCCACCATGCCAATCCCCAGCTGGCGCGGGGAATGGCCGAGGATATTGCCCTCGTTGGTGGTCTGCGGATCCGGCGGGACGATGGTCAGCAGGTTGCTGCCCGTCGGGTTGTCGAAATGCAGCGTGGTGGTGGTGACGTCGTTGCCGAGCGTCAACGTCTGCTCGCTGTTGCCTACGCGAACCGGGATCGGTTTGTTGGCGTTTGGACCAAAGGCTTTTGCGACGATCACCAGATCAAACTTCGGCGGCAGCGGTTCCTTGTACTCAATCTTCACTTCGTTGCCCAGCTGCGCATTCGACCAGCGGCCCCAGCTTTCCGGGCGCGAGATGCCGCTGAACTGTTTGACCTCTTCCGGCGCGCCCGCCACGTTGAAGACGAAGCTGTCCGCTTTGTAGCGGATGTCGTTGTCGACGATTTTCAGCGTATCGACGTTGCCTTTGTAGCGCTCCATGTCGATGACCGTGTCTTTGAACGCGGCCTTGCCTTTCCACTGGGCTTTATCAACGTGCTGCACGGTTTGCTCGCCGCCAAGCTGGCCCTGAGATACGCACCAGTCGGTAGAGAGCGCAAACGCCGGTGCCCACAGCTGGCCCATCTTGTAGCAGCGGTCAATCCACATAAAGTTGTCGCGCGGGGCGAAGTCCGCCAGCTGGTAGCGCAGCGGGGCGGAATATTCGCTTTCCGGCAGCGGCTCGACGCGGTTGTCGGACACCCGCAGCAGCAGCGGCAGGCGGAAGTGTGAGCCGGAAAATGCGATCATCCCTTTCTGCTGGTCGATGGTGTAATCCTTGATCGATTTCGGGAAGTTCCACAGGCGAATGATGTCCGGCTTCCAGGCCAGCACCTTCTCTTTCATGTTGAGGAACACTTCCGCCAGCGACTGGCCGGAAAGGCTGCTGCGGCCCAGGCCAATGAAGTTATCGCCGCCGAGAATATCGAGCACCGTCGCGCCGTTATCCATGGTGCTGCGCTTCACGCCCATCACTTCCTGCTGTGGCTTGTCGCCGCGTATGACGAAGAACAGATCGTTGCGATCCTGCTTGTTGAGGTAATCCCAGGCGGTATTTTTCATCGCCAGGTGATCGGAAGAGACGACGATGACCGTGTTTTTAAAGTACGGCGAGGCTTTTATCTTTTCGATTAGCGCCGCAATGTGCTCCTGGCTACAGGTGACCGCGCTGAAGGATTGATTGGTTTTGCCGTTAATCTCATATTTCTTGCGATTGCAGGAGCGGGAGATAAATCCGTCCGGATGATGGGTGTCGACGGTCAGGGTGAACAGCGAGAAGCGCTGGCCGGATTTCGACAGGTCTTCGTATTTTTTCCACACTTCGTCGAGGACGGTGTCGTCATAGAAGCCCCAGTCGTTGCGGTAGTTCGGGTCGGCAACGGTGGCTTTCAGCTCCTCCGCGCCATAGAGATGATCGAATCCGTGGGATTGCAGGAACACGTCTTTGCCGGCGAAACGCAGGTTTGCGCCCTGCACGAAGTAGTTCTGGTAGCCGGAGTTTTTCAGGATGTCGCCAAGGCAGATGTTCTGCGGGAAGAAGCTCGATACCGACGCGGAAGCGTTGCCTTCAAACGGCGCGAACAGCGGGATACCGCACTGCGAGGCGACCATTCCCGCGATAGTGTAATCGGTGCCCGGCAGCTGCATGGTGTGGCTGAAATCGATGCTGTCATCTTTCAGCTTGCCGAGTTCCGGGGTCAGGTTCGGGAAGGCATCGTTGTCAAAATAGGTGCGCTCGAGGCTTTCACCGTAGATGTAAACCAGGTTCAGCTTAGGGTTCGGAATGGTTTTCGACGGCTCTTTGTAATACGCGGCAAAATCCGGATCGCCGTCGCGAGACTGAGATTTCACCAGCTCAGTTATCTGACGGAATGCCGGGCTCGCATCGACGGAGGCCAGCGCAAGCCCCAGCGCCAGCACGCTGTAGCCGAAGTGATGAGGATGATGGCGGCGGCGGCGCAGCACCCAGCCGAGTCCGCCGAAAACCAGCACCAGTGCCAGCACCAGCCCTATGCCGGGCAGAATATACTTGCTGATACCTGCGCCGGTCAGGCTGTTGGTGAGCGTATAAAGCACGGCGTCGTTGATGCCGTCGCCGGTAAAATAGTCGCTGGCGTAGAGGGTCAGGTTCAGGACCACAAACAGGCCAAGCACCGTCAGGGTGGAGGCAAACCACCAGGTGTTTCGGCCCGCTTTCCATGCGTAGATAACGACGGAAGCGAAAAACAGAGCAATTGAAACAAGCTCAGACACAGCACATCCTCAGTCAGCCTGGTCATTTGCTGACCAGATACTTAAATTTTGACCGTACACTGTAATTGCAGTGCAATAATGCTGCAATTGTAGCGTCATTAAAATGTGCTGTGTTTCAGATTTGTATCAGAAGTGGACGATTTTTAACCCGCGCACTGCCAGGGTACGCGGGTGTTTGTCGCCGATCAGGAGAGGAAATTAACGCCTTGCTTCAGCACCAGATCGCAAGCCTTGGTTTTGACTTGTTTTCCTAATGGGGTATCACCCAGAGCGCTCAGGTTGAGCTGCTGGCCATTCTGGGCGTTGAGCAGGCCCTGGATGCCGTCCATGTAGTTGGTATCGGCTTTCTGTTCCGGCGCGGTGTTCAGGCCGAGCTTATCGAGTACCTGATTTTTTACGTTATCGGCGTTGGTCACGGAGGTCAGCTTCTGCTTGGCGCAGTAGCTGAGAATGCCCGCGGCGTTGTTCATGTTGTCGGCGCTCAGTCCTTTGCTGCCGCCGTTAAGCAGGCTGGTCAGCGATGACATCGACATTCCGCCCTGAGAGGAACCTGAGCCTGAACCGCTCAGTTCGCTGGCGGCGCTGGAGAGCGTATCACTCAGGGAAAGCGCAAAGGTGCTGGTGGAGAGCAGGGCGCTGGTCAGCGCGGCGGAACACAGAAGACGTTTAGCAATTTTCATAAGATTGACCTGGTTAAACGGAAACCCGGCCAGTATAGCGCTGACCGGGCTGGGATAAATCTTAATACTCTTTGCCTGTGACGCGGCTGCGGTAGCTGTCCCAGTTGAAGATGACCCACAAGCTGTTGCCAAGGCGCATTCTGTCCATTACGCGTTCTCCCAGCAGCTTGTTCATGTCGTCCATATTGCTGTTGGTGAGCATGCCGGTAGGGCGTTTGGAAGATGAACGGCGGTCAACGATCTGATTGATGATCACTTTTTCGTAGCGGGATTCGGTCTGTACGCCGATCTCGTCGATCACCAGCAGATCGACGTTGCTGAGATCGTTCAGCAGCTGTTCTTCCGTGGTTTCCCGGTTGGTGAAGGTATCTTTCATCGCGGACATGATGTCGGCGACGGTGATGATCAACACGGATTTGCCGCGCAGCAGCAGTTCATTACAGATAGCGGCGGCCAGATGGTTTTTACCGGTGCCGGGCTTGCCGGAAAAAATAAAGCTCGCGATGTTGCCGTCAAACTCTTCGACGTACTGGCGCGCTTTTGACAGCGCGTTCATCTGACCGTCGCACTCCACGCGGTAGTTGTCGAAGGAGCAGTTCTGATGCAGCGGGCGAATGCCCGAACGGTTAAAGGTGCGCTGCATCTTCATCGCCCGGTTTTCACGCTCAAGCGCCGCAGAGCGCAGCTGTCCTTGCTCTTTTTGCCACGCCAGCAGTTCTTCGCCGGTTTTGAATGCCGGTTCGATGTGTTTCGGCATCATCTTTTGCAGGCGCTGCATTAAATCGCCAACGTTCTTCATCGTTAACCTCGAAAGCCCGGGGGAATTTGGTTGTCTGGCTCGGAGAGCGTGTTGAGATCGCGCTTCGGCTGTCCGCCGTTGCTGGCCCGGCCAATTTGCAGGCTGCGCGCCAGCTTTTGCTGCCACTGCACGTGATGGAATACTTTACCTTCTGCCTGCCAGTATGCGGTGAAAGACGCCAGCTCTTCCGGCGTAGCGGGCTGGGTAAGCGCGATGCCCCATAGCGCGGCCATGCGCTGGAAGTCGGCATCCGGCTGCCAGTCTGCATACATCGCAAATTTACCCATCGGCACCGCTACCGGCGCGGTAACCGGCTCATCAAAGAGCTGACCGTCAAGCATGACGTCGCTGCCGGGACGAGAAAGGCGGGCTTCCAGCTCCAGCAGCTGTTCCAGGCGCGTGGGCGCAATGGCGTAAAACGCAGGCGCATTATTAGCAAACACCGCGACGGCACCGCTTTCGGCATTCTTTAATACACCATCAGGATCGTGCAAAAAGGCATCAATCCCAATGACGCTGGAGGTCAGAATTCTGGAGGACATAGCTATTACTCAAACAGGACAACGACGGGCACACTATGGGCTGATAGTAGCACAGACCCGTGTCTGCGAGGAGAGTTCAAGGTGCTTGCTCACACGCGAGGGCGTTTCCGGTACAGCCAGAGCCCCGGAATGGAGAGTCCCACCGAAAGCGCGCCGACAATCGACGTGGCCTTAAGGAAGTTCTCCAGCAGCATCACCATCAGCTCGGTGCTGTAGCCAAAGTGGCTGATTTTCACGGCGGAGATCATCGCGGTGTAGGCTGAGATACCGGGGAACATGGGGATTACCGCAGCGACGGTAAAAATTTTTGGGTGCGCCAGATACCAGCGTGACCACTGAATGCCAATACTGCCAACCAGCATTGAGGCGATAAACGTTGCCCATTCGATGTTCATGCCCGCCTGCATAAGGAGCATTCTGGAGCCATGGCCAATCGCACCCAGCAGTGCGCACCAGGCCAGCGCGCGGTGCGGTACGTTAAAGACCATCGCAAACCCCACGGCGGGAATGGCGGACAGCAGCATGTCCTGTAGCAGCGCCAGTACAAATTCGATTATGCCCATCCTCGTAGCCCCCACAGCGTCATTGCCATCACCACGCCGATGCAGGTGGCGAGGGTCAGCAGGCTGGCGATAGCCCAGCGGGCAAGCCCGGTGTTGATATGGCCTTTAAACATGTCGGCGACGGCGTTGATCAGCGGGAAACCCGGCACCAGCAGCAGAACGCTGGCGGCCATCGCCACCGTGGAGGTTTGCTGGAAAAGCGGCAGGCGCAGCATCAGCCCGGAGACGGTCGTTGCCACAAAAGCGGTGATGCAGAAGTTGATTTGCGGGTGCATCGATCGGTGGGTCAGCACCTGACGAATGTACATGGCGATCGTGCTGGCGCAGAAGGTGATAAATGCACCGTCCCAGCCGCCGTTGTTGAGCTTGCAGAAGCAGGCACAGGAGAGGCCAACCAGGATGACCACCAGCCAGCGCGGGTAGCGCAACGGCTTAATTTGCGAGAAACGTTTTTCAATGTCCCTTGCATCCAGCAGTTTGTGCTCCACCATAATGACGATGTGCTGAACCTCCGTGACGACGTGCATGTTAATACCACGATCGTTGTTCTTGCGGGTCGACGTCAGACACTCTCCGTCGAGCAGCGTGGTCAGTACGATGGCGTTGGAAGAGATGGCGCTTTCCACGCTGTCCATGCCCAGCGCCAGCCCAAGGCGCGTGGAAAGTTCTTCCACCAGCGCGCTTTCTGCTCCGTGTTGCAACAGCAGCAGCGCGCACTGAATGCATAACCGGGTGACTTTTCTTTGCTCGGTGCGATCGGCTTCCATAACGGCGGGTCTTGTTCACTCAATGTCAGGCCTGATCTCCGGTTTTACCTGAAGCCCGCGCGGGCTATGGCCCGGCCAGATCAAATAATCTGCAATCCTCAGGTGCGCGTTGAGCGTTTTTTGAACTGCACCACACTTTTGCAAGCGTGTTGAAAGGTGCATGTTTTGCACGATTTATGCCCTTCTTTGGGGGCCACTCCCGCGAACATCTTTCCGTATCTGAATAGGTTCGTGAGGTTGGTATTTCTGTGACGCAATAAAATTATTTATGCCGGGAATTTCACAATTGCAATGCATTGAACGTGTTACATCATTGGTTAATGTTTGAGGCAACGTGTAATTGCGATACGGCAGCATGCCGATAACATAACGGACTGATTAGTCAGGGTTTAGTGACGTAACCTGTTTTTCTCGTTTTTTTCGTCGCTATGTCGGAACCTCACCTGGAATATTCAGGAAAAGAATGAATAAAGGAAATACATAATAATTAAATGTATTTACGGATGCTTGTTAGTGTTTGGCGGAATAGCGTGTTATTGAAACAGTCATGTTTATTATGCTAGTCTGATCGTACTGATTTTTATTCAGCACAACTTTGCCTGTTCGGGTGATATATAACACATGTATTGGGTAAGCGTTCTGAGTAATAATTGAGGGCAGAGATTTCCTGAAATATTTAATAATTCACAAAAGCATATCCATAATATTTATTAAATAAGGCGCGATGCGCTCAGCATAGTAAAAATTACAGGGAATAAAGAACCTGTTGCTGAACTTATTACTGCGATTCGTCAACAGGGCGAACGGGGTTACTTCATCAGCGCCTCTCTTTGCGGATTTGCCGCGGCTCAGGAGATGAAGCACTGAGCCGATGACGTCGTGGAGAGAGGCTGAAGAATGGAACAATATGCCAAAAGCAGGCGTGTTGCGGTGATTGACAGCTGTGGCATGACGACGCTGGGTTTACAGCATCTCTTTTCCGCTTTAGAGGGGGGGATTTATAAGCTTCGATTTTTCAGCAGCGGACAGGTGTGGTTTTCACAATGCGGACATCAATCGTATGACATCGTTATCTATTCCGTTGCGGGAGGACGCTATTCGCGCCAGCAAAGTGGCTACTTTCTTTCCCGACTGGCCGCTGCGCTACCTGAGACCAAAAGGGTTTTGCTGGCTGAGAACGAGAGGCAAGCCAGCTTTATTCAGCCCCTGCTGCCCGTTGCGCTGCATGCTGTGCTCTGCCAGTCCTCATCTATGGAGCAGCTTGGCGCCCAGATTCATTCGGTAATGAAGCAAGAGCACCGGCAGACCCTGGTTCAAGGCACCAATGCTCATGGATTGAGTCCCACGGAGCGCAGGATCCTGCATTATATGGGCAGGGGATATTCCACACCTGAAATTGCCGCTCAGATGGGGCGCAATATCAAAACCATTCGCGCGCACAAGTTTAACGTCATGAGCAAGCTGGGCGTAAAAAGTGACGCCTGGCTCATATGTGCGGCAGACGTTCTGGACTATCTGCCGCTGCCGTTGACGAACGGCGCCTAAAGGCAGACGTCAATCCAGGTGGCATCAGTCAGTTCGGCCAGGCGTTCAGGGGAAATACGTACTGCACTGTGCGTAGCGCCCGCCGCCGGGAGAACCTCATCGAAGGTCTTTAAAGAGATATCGCAGTAAACCGTCAGCGGGTTTTCAAGACCGAAAGGGCAGACGCCACCCACCGGATGACCGGTCCAGGTGACCACTTCGTCACTGCTCAGCATGCGGGCTTTTGCGCCAAAGGCCGATTTCAGCTTTTTATTGTCGAGACGAGCATCGCCTTTTGCGACCACAAGAATCACTTCATCTTTCACTTTGAGTGAGAGCGTTTTGGCTATCTGGCCCGGCGCAACGTTGTGCGCTGCGGCGGCGAGCGCCACGGTCGCAGTACTCTGATTTAGTTCTATAATCTCAATATCCGGCGCGCGATCAGCGAAAAATTGCCGTACGGTTTGCAGACTCATCGTTCTCTCCTGACGTAGACAAAATCAATCTGTCACAGGCGAATTCCGCTGTAAATAAGAGTAAGCGTAATCCCTTCATTTCATGGATTTCACGATCCCCCTCACATTCACTGCAACCGGTTACAGTAACCGGTTGCAGGATCGGTTGAAGCCGATTCATACTGGATGCGTAACTTCCTCTGTATCGCTAAAAAAATAAGAGCCGTGTATGAAATGTAACGTTATCTGCTGTCAATCGGGCCAACACCCCGGCGTGGTAGTGAACTCACAGTTCAGGATTGCACATCACGGCACACTAACCGTCGCTGTGCTTACGTCTATAGCCCGTCAGGAGAGCTGCTATGTCTGCTAACCATGCTGCGTTTAATCTGATATTCCGCTTTGTAGAAAACTACGTCAGTCCTGTCGCCGGGCGAATTTCGTCCCAGCGCCACGTCATGGCAATTCGTGATGGCTTTATCTCTGCGATGCCATTCATGATTGTCGGCTCCTTCCTGCTGGTGTTTGCTTACCCGCCTTTCTCGCCGGATACCACCTGGGGCTTTGCCCGCGCGTGGCTGGACATGGCTAAGCAATTTGAAGGCCGTATCCTGACGCCGTTCGATATGACGATGGGCATTATGTCCATCTACATCTGCGCCGCCATTGCCTATAACCTCGGCAAGCATTATGAAAAGAGCGCTCAGCTTGATCCGTTCATGGCCTCTATGCTGTCTATCATGGCGTTCCTGCTGGTTGCGGCACCGAAGACGGACGGCACGCTGCCCGTTCATAGCCTCGGTGGTACCGGGATCTTCACCGCTATCCTGGTGGCCGTCTACTGCGTGGAGATGATGCGATTCCTTAAGGTTCGCAATATCGGTATTCGCCTGCCGGATCAGGTGCCGCCGATGATCAAGAACTCCTTCGACCTGCTGATTCCGGTGCTGGTCGTGGTGCTGACGCTGTATCCGCTGAGCCTGTTTATTCAGAGCCAGTTCGATATGCTGATCCCACAGGCGATCATGTCCATCTTTAAACCGCTGGTGTCCGCGGCGGATTCCCTGCCGGCCATTCTGCTGGCCGTGCTGATTGGCCACCTGCTGTGGTTTGCGGGGATCCATGGCGCTGCTATCGTCTCCGGTATGCTGCAAATGTTCTGGCTGACAAACCTGGGCCTGAACCAGACCGCGCTGGCACAGGGCGCACCGCTGCCGCATATTTTTATGGAAGCGTTCTGGACCTTCTTCATCGTGATCGGCGGCTCTGGTGCCACCATGGGACTGGTGTTCTGCTACCTGCGCAGTAAGTCCGCGCACCTGCGTTCCATCGGTCGTTTGGGTGTGGTGCCAAGCATCTTTAACATCAACGAACCGGTTATTTTCGGTACGCCGATTGTGATGAACCCGGTCTTCTTTATCCCGTTCCTGCTGGCCCCGATGGTGAACGCCACGCTTGCCTGGGCGGCAATGAAGCTTGATCTGATTGGGCGCGTCATCTCCGTAGTGCCGTGGACTGCGCCTGCGCCAGTTGGTGCGGCCTGGGCCCTCGGCTGGGATTTCCGTGCGGTCATCCTGGTGGTGGTGCTGGCCTGTGTCTCCGCCATCATTTACTTCCCGTTCTTCAAAGTCTACGAGAAGCAGCTGCTGGCACAGGAAGCGGAAGAAGCACAGCGCTCGTCTGAAGAGACTGAACAAGCGGCGTAATCTGTCCTGAAATAACAAAGCCCCGGTAGCGTAACGTTACCGGGGCTTTTTGCTGTTAGCAGAAGGTTATTTTAGCGTGCAGTCACCGCACTGCTGAACGTCGGGAAGGCGATAGCGCTGGCAGCAGGTGCGTCGTACCAGAAGGCCATCCCGCAGGACCACGGTGCGCCACAGCGGGTTATCGCATCCGTCTGAAAACTGTTTAGCAAAGAACAGATGCTGACGCAGCGCGTTAACCTGCTCATCGCCCAGAAGCGTTTTCATCTCGCCAAGATACCAGTTGATGAGATAGCCGGTGTTGCTCCAGATGAGCTTGCCGTTAATCTCCCCGGTGGCTTCCAGCGCATCGATGACGGGCATGATCGTCTGCGTGACGAGGCTTTCCATTCTGTGCAGCGAAGAGCGCTGCGTCAGGGCATGATCCTGATGGACGTCGACCCAGAAGCTGGCGGCGCGTCCGGTTTCATGGAACTCCACGTGAAAATGTTCCGCAGACAGGCTGAGTGCGCGCTTTTCGGTGAGCAGCGCCAGCATCAGCGGCGGAACCTGTAAACCGATATACCACTGCGCCCAAAGGGATAGCAGCGGCTTATTTTCACGCTTCTGGCTGGGTTGATTACGGTAGATATGATCGGCATAGCACGCCATCAGGGAAGTCAGTTCGCTGCCGCGAGACCACTCTGCCAGCGTCATAGCGTGATGCGGATGAGGCTCATCAAGATGGATAAAATCGAGCAGATGCGGGCGATGCTCCGCAATGCTGTCCCGCACGGACTGGGCCAGAACGGGCTCATGGCTGAAGAGCGGGGCTCGCCAGATAAGATCGCCGGTAATCGGTGCGGAACGTAAGGCCATGTGTGTGAACGGGATACAAATCTAAATGATAATGATTGCTAATCCTAGCTGTAGCTACAGGGAATCGCAACACATTTCATGCTAGCTGCCGCTCAAAGCTTGCTATTACGCATTCTGTAGCGTAGCGCTCGACAGAATGTTGTTGCGGCCAAGATGCTTGGCTTCATACAGCGCTTTGTCGGCTTTGGTCAGCGCGTCTTCAATGTCTTCTCCCACCAGTGGAGCGATCCCGATGCTCACCGTCACGTTGGTGGCTACGCTGTGGTTAAACATATGAGGGATTTTCAGGTCGTACACTCGCTGACGAATGCGCTCTGCAGTTTGCATTGCGCATTCGGGCGTTGTCGAGGTCAGCAGTACCATAAATTCTTCACCGCCATAGCGGGTCACAACGTCTCTCGAACGCACGGCATTTCGAATGGCCGCGGAGACCTGAATCAGCGCCTGATCCCCCATCATATGGCCATAATGATCGTTGTAGGCTTTGAAGTAGTCGATATCGAGCAGCAGCACGTAATGATCGCTGGCATCCAGCGTCATCAACGTTTCCAGTCGATTTTGCAGGCCGCGGCGGTTGTAGAGGCCAGTCAGCGGGTCGAGCATACTCAGATCGTTCAGGGTCTGGCGCTCTTCCAGCAGCTTGTACATCAACCCATGGGCAAAATTGTCGTTACGCTTTTGAATCACGCTCTGAATGGCGATACCGATAACGGGCAGGGCGAAGCAATAAATCATCCGCAGCCACTGATCGCCGTCGCCAAGCACCAGACAAGTGATAAGCACCGGCAATGAATGCAGCGTAAAAGCAATGATATTATTAGAAAAAGCAATGGCGCCGATAAACAGCACGCTTAATAACGCAATCACCAGATAGTTAAATTGGGGTTGAGGCATTAACGGGGATTTGACTGCAATGTGCCATGCCCATAAACAGCCAAAAAGAATGGAGATGGCAGGAATATTGATTTTTCTTTCCGCCCATGCCCAATGACCCAGCAGCAATCCGGTGCTGGTCAGCATGATCAGCATCAGCGGCAGGGTTATCGCCGCCACGTGATAGACCGGACTCAGCATGGAAAATAGTGAAGATGTTAAATTAAGAAATAAAAACAGGCGTAGTGAAAACTGATATTTTTTAATGCGCAGTGAACGCCAGGATTTTGATGTCATGTGAGGAAATCTTTATTTATTATACGGTCAGAGAGATGCCGGCGATCAGGAATGACAATTCTCACGCGGGAACGAGGCGCATGAAAATATCAGGATCGCTAATCTATTCGGATTTTTCTCGCAATTTATCACCTTCCGACAGTACTGTCATCAGCATGCAAGTAAAGAGTGCGACGGTTTCCGGCAGGAATTTGCAAATGATAAGAATTATCATATGATATTGGTTATCATTATCGGATTGAGAGCTGACACCATGTTGCAACGGGCGTTGGGCAGTGGATGGGGGGTGCTGATTCCTGGCGTAGTTTTGGCCGGGTTGGCTTTTGCGGGCCTGTCTGCCGATATCTGGCGGGGCCTGATTGCCATGGGCCTGCTGCTTTCCTGCATCATGATCTGGCATCGACAGCTGCGGCATTTCATTTTGCTGCCATCGGCGTTTGCGCTTATCGGCGGCATGATGCTGGTGTTGATGAATTTAAAGCTGATGGGACAGTAAGAAAACAGGGAGAGAAGAAAGAGGGATAAGAATGCTGGTGCGAGGGGGGGGACTCGAACCCCCACATCCTAAGGACACTAACACCTGAAGCTAGCGCGTCTACCAATTCCGCCACCTTCGCACAGAAATCTTATCGTGATATTGCCCTCTTTGGTGCGAGGGGGGGGACTCGAACCCCCACATCCGTAAGGACACTAACACCTGAAGCTAGCGCGTCTACCAATTCCGCCACCTTCGCCCAGTGTGAGCAATATCTTCGTAGTATATGGTGCGAGGGGGGGGACTCGAACCCCCACATCCGTAAGGACACTAACACCTGAAGCTAGCGCGTCTACCAATTCCGCCACCTTCGCATACCATCGATTCTATAAAGAATCGCTACTACGGAGGCGCATTCTAGTGGATTCAGGGTTTTCGTCAACAGTTAATTGCAGCCGAATTTGCCGATCGCTCTAAAATTGGGCGCTTTAACGGAACGGAGAAAAGAGAGGGAAAATCCCCGCAGGGTAGAGCCTGCAGGGTGGGTAAAGATTATTTTTTCGCCTGACGGGTCATTACCGTGCGGTAGACTTTGAAGCGGCCCGTCTGGGCAATCACTTCGTGGAAGCCAAAGACTTCATCCAGCACTTTCGGGTAAGGCAGGAAGGCGTTGGCCACGATTCGCAGCTCGCCGCCGCTGTTCAGATGACGCACCGCGCCGCGAATCAACTGTTGTGCGGCTTCCAGGCTGGTCTGCAGCCCGTCGTGGAACGGCGGGTTGGAGATGATCATATCGAAGCGGCCGGTGACTTCGGAGAAAACGTTGCTGGCAAAAACTTCGCCTTCAAGTTCGTTCGCAGCAAGCGTTGCACGGCTGGCTTCTACCGCAGGTGCACTCACGTCGCATAGCGTCAGGCGAACTTTTGGCGAATGGCTCGCCAGTACGGTCGCCAGAACGCCCGCGCCACAGCCGACGTCCAGCACTTTGCCTTTGGTGTGCGGCGTCAGGGTGGAAAGCAGTAGCTGGCTGCCAACGTCCAGACCATCGCGACTGAAGACACCCGGCAGGGTTTTAATGGTCAGGCCGTCGAGCTGATATTCGCCCCAGTAACCTTCGGCGTTAAACGACGGCTGCTTTTCCAGTCGACCATGGTAAAGGCCACAGCGGCGAGCGCTGTCGACTTTATTCAACGGAGCGAATTCCGCGAGCATTTGCTCGGCGCTGCGCACGCCGCTGCGGTTTTCACCGACGACAAAAATATCGGTGCCCACCGGCAGCAGCGACAGAATATTGGTCAGCTGGTACAGCGCCTCGGGCTTGTTTTTCGGCCAGTAGTAAATCAGCGTGTCACAGTCGGCCACGTCGGCGGCTTCCGCCGTCAGGCTGAAGCGCACGTTCTCGCCCATCTGGCGGCTCAGCACCTGCCAGTGGTGAAACTGTTGCGTATGGGCGCGGCTAAAGGCGGTATCCAGACGAGCGGGCAGGTCATCCTGCAGATCACCGGCAAACAGAATGCGGCTTTGTTCGAAATCATCACTGTGGCGCAGCAAGACTTCACTTGCCGGAGATAAAGCAGACATAAAAAGTCACCATTGATTAAAGACGGGCGGGATTATACACGTTTATAGCCGTCATACTTCAAGTTACATCTGCGTTGGCTGCGCTTGCTGTCACTCGAATTATTCAGGCTATATAACAAGGCGGCGGCCTCGCTTTGTTGGCGCAACTTCGCCGAATTTGCTATATTTCCGCGCCTGACAGACAGGAGAAACCCGCGATGACATCCCGACGAGACTGGCAACTACAGCAGCTGGGCATTACCCAGTGGTCTTTGCGCCGCCCTTCGGTGTTGCAGGGCGAAATCGCTATCTCGCTGCCTGAACATATCCGCCTGGTGATGGTGGCGCAAACACTGCCCGCGCTGACCGAACCGCTGCTGAACGACATTCTGCGTGCGTTTGCCGTCACGCCAGATCAGGTATTACAGCTGACGCCCGATCGTGTAGCGATGCTGCCGGAAGGCGGACGCTGCAACAGCTGGCGTCTTGGCGAAGACGAGCCCGTTGCGCTGGAAGGCGCGCAGGTGACGAGCCCGGTATTCGAACAACTACAGACCAGCGCGGCGGCTCGCGCTGAGCTCTGGCAACAAATTTGTGCTCATGAACACGATTTCTTCCCTCAGTCAGACTGATTTACCGCGCGCATTGCGCATTGAACAGCGCGCTCATGCGTTTCCGTGGAGCGAGCAGACGCTCGCCAGCAATCAGGGCGAACGCTATCTCAACCTGCAGCTGACCGTCGACGGTGAAATGGCGGCCTTCGCTATCACGCAAATCGTGCTTGATGAGGCTACGTTGTTCAATATCGCGGTCGACCCGGCATTTCAGCGCCGGGGGCTCGGGCGCGAGCTGCTTGAGCGGGTCATCGACGAAGTGGAACAGCGTGGCGTGGCGACGCTGTGGCTGGAGGTTCGGGCCTCGAACGCCGCCGCAATCACATTGTATGAAAGCGTAGGTTTTAACGAAGCGACGATTCGCCGCAACTATTATCCAACGGCAGACGGGCGCGAAGATGCTCTGATCATGGCGCTGCCTGTCAGTATGTAAGACAAGGGTTTACGATGAAGAAGTGGGACTGGATTTTCTTTGATGCCGACGAGACGCTGTTTACCTTCGACTCGTTCAGCGGCCTACAGCGGATGTTTCTTGACTATAGCGTGACCTTCACCGCTGAAGATTTCCAGGACTACCAGGCCGTGAATAAGCCGCTGTGGGTGGATTACCAGAATGGGGCGATCACCTCTTTGCAGCTTCAGCATCAGCGTTTTGAAGGCTGGGCGGCGCGCCTGAACGCCAACCCGGGTGACCTGAATGACGCCTTTATGAACGCGATGGCCGAGATTTGCGCACCGCTGCCGGGCGCGGTTTCGCTGCTGGATTCACTCAAAGGCAAAGTGAAGATGGGGATCATCACCAACGGCTTCACCTCGCTTCAGCAGATTCGCCTTGAGCGCACTGGCCTGCGTGAACACTTTGATTTATTGATTATTTCCGAAGAAGTCGGCGTGGCCAAACCGGATGCGCGCATCTTTGATTATGCGCTGGAGCTGGCGGGCAACCCGGATCGCTCCCGGGTGCTGATGGTGGGTGACACCGCCGCCTCTGACATCCTCGGCGGTATGAACGCCGGGCTCTCAACCTGCTGGTTGAATGCGCACCAGCAGGTGTTGCCGGAACATATCCAGCCAACCTGGACCGTGACATCGCTTGCCGAACTGGAGCAGCTCCTGTGTAAACATTGATTGTCAGGCCCCGCCTTACGGGTAAAATAGCCGCATTTTTCGTATTCAACATGCGCGGATTGACGCCGCGTTTACTTAAGAAGAATTGACTATGACGTTGTCTCCTTATCTGCAAGAGGTGGCCAAACGCCGCACTTTTGCCATCATTTCTCACCCGGATGCCGGTAAAACGACCATCACTGAAAAAGTGCTGCTGTTCGGACAGGCGATCCAGACCGCCGGTACCGTCAAAGGCCGTGGCTCCAGCCAGCATGCGAAATCCGACTGGATGGAGATGGAAAAGCAGCGTGGGATCTCGATCACCACCTCCGTGATGCAGTTCCCGTATCACGACTGCCTGGTGAATCTGCTTGATACCCCGGGTCACGAAGACTTCTCCGAAGATACCTACCGTACCCTGACGGCGGTGGACTGCTGTCTGATGGTTATCGACGCCGCAAAAGGCGTTGAGGATCGTACCCGTAAGCTGATGGAAGTGACCCGTCTGCGCGATACGCCGATCCTGACCTTCATGAATAAACTCGATCGTGACATCCGCGATCCGATGGAAGTGCTGGATGAAGTGGAGCGCGAGCTGAAAATCGGCTGTGCGCCAATCACCTGGCCTATCGGCTGCGGCAAGCTGTTTAAGGGCGTTTATCATCTCTACAAAGATGAAACCTATCTGTACCAGACCGGTAAAGGCCATACGATCCAGGAAGTTCGCATTGTTAAAGGGCTGAACAACCCGGATCTCGACGCGGCCGTAGGCGAAGAGCTGGCGGCACAGCTGCGTGAAGAGCTGGAGCTGGTTCAGGGCGCGTCTCACGAGTTCGATCAGGAACTGTTCCTGGCAGGCGAAATCACCCCGGTGTTCTTCGGTACCGCACTCGGTAACTTCGGCGTGGATCACATGCTGGACGGTCTGGTGGAATGGGCGCCAGCGCCAATGCCGCGTAAAACCGACAGCCGTGAAGTCGAAGCGAAAGAAGAGAAGTTCTCAGGCTTCGTGTTTAAGATTCAGGCCAACATGGACCCGAAACACCGTGACCGCGTAGCGTTCATGCGTGTGGTGTCCGGTAAATATGAAAAGGGCATGAAGCTGCGTCAGGTGCGCACCGGGAAAGATGTCGTTATCTCCGACGCGCTGACCTTTATGGCGGGCGACCGTTCGCACGTGGAAGAAGCCTTCCCGGGCGACATCATTGGCCTGCATAACCACGGCACCATTCAGATTGGTGACACCTTTACCCAGGGCGAAATGATGAAGTTCACCGGCATTCCGAACTTCGCGCCGGAGCTGTTCCGTCGTATTCGCCTGAAGGATCCGCTCAAGCAGAAGCAACTGCTCAAAGGGCTGGTTCAGCTCTCGGAAGAGGGCGCCGTGCAGGTCTTCCGCCCGATTGCCAACAACGATCTGATCGTTGGCGCGGTCGGTGTGCTGCAGTTCGACGTGGTGGTTGCGCGTCTGAAGAGCGAGTACAACGTCGAAGCGATTTACGAATCGGTGAACGTGGCGACGGCACGCTGGGTAGAAAGCAGCGATGTGAAGAAATTCGAAGAGTTCAAGCGCAAAAACGAAGTACAGCTTGCGCTGGACGGCGGCGACAACCTCACCTATATCGCCCCAACGATGGTAAACCTGAACCTGACTCAGGAACGTTACCCTGACGTTCAGTTCCGTAAAACTCGCGAGCACTAATCCTCTCCAGAGCACGGCCCGCGCCGTGCTCTGTCACTTTGCCTCCCTCTTGATTCCCTTGCAGAAAGTTCTTAAATGAGCCCGATTCCCGCCGGAAAGGTCACTTTTTAACCTGTTGGCCGGGCGAGTTAAAAATTGTTGGCTATATTTAACAAAGTGATGACAAGTTGTCTGGCTTAACTCGCTACTCAATGCGTGTTCATTAGCGAATTAGCCCGGTTTATTTGTCATTATCAAGATTAAAAACTGTGAAATTGTGGTGATATTCCCCCCTACAGCAATGCGATCATGAAGATCGCCTGAGCTCAAATTCTGAGCAAACTACAGGAATCGAGACAATGACGAGCCATAAGATGTCCAAAACGCTGCTGGCAATCATGCTGGGTACTGCAATGATGAGCGGTTCTGCTCTGGCGGAATCCACCATGGATAAGACCCAATCCGCTGCGGAAAGCGCAGGGCAAAAAGTCGACAGCTCAATGAGCAAAGTCGGCGGCTTCATGGATGACAGCAGCATCACGGCGAAGGTGAAAGCGGCACTGGTCGATCATGACTCCATCAAAAGTACCGATATTTCGGTGAAAACCGATAACAAGGTCGTCACGCTGAGCGGCTTTGTTGAAAGCCAGGCCCAGGCCGAAGAGGCGGTGAAAGTCGCGAAAGGTGTGGAAGGCGTGGCGTCAGTCAGCGATAAGCTCCACGTGCGTGACAGCAAAACGCAAAGCATGCAGGGGTATGCGGGTGATACCGCAACCACCAGTGAAATCAAAGCCAAGCTGCTGGCGGACGATATTGTACCGTCCCGCAAAGTGAAAGTAGAAACCACCGACGGCGTGGTGCAGCTTTCCGGTACGGTCGATTCTCATGCGCAGAGTGAACGCGCGGAGAGCATCGCCAAAGCAGTTGATGGCGTAAAAAGTGTCAAGAACGATCTGAAAGTTAAATAACGTTGTTCTGACACTACCTTCCCCGGCCAGTGCCGGGGAAACGAGTCTGTCGTTTTGAGTGCCTGAGCGTTCATCAAAGCGGACGACATTCACTATGGTAAAGGAGAATCGTATGTTTCGTTGGGGCATTATCTTTCTGGTCATCGCATTAATTGCCGCCGCTCTGGGCTTTGGTGGTCTGGCGGGTACGGCAGCGGGTGCCGCAAAAATTGTTTTCATCGTCGGTATCATCCTGTTCCTGGTCAGCCTGTTTATGGGGCGCCGACGTCCTTAGCCTGCTAAGTTAAATTTTCGTAACACAAAGCCAGCCTTCGGGCTGGCTTTATTGTTTTCAGACAATCCTTGTTTGCGTTATGGTTATAGGACAGAACAATCAAAAAAGGGAAAGCAGTGTGGGACAGCGAATTCCGGTGACGCTCGGTAACATTGCGCCACTTGCAGTGAAACCCTTTCACCCAGGCGAGCTGGCATTAGTCTGTGAGGGCGGCGGGCAGCGTGGCATCTTTACGGCAGGCGTGCTGGATGAATTTATGCGCGCCAGATTTAATCCATTCGATCTCTATTTAGGCACCTCTGCCGGGGCACAGAATCTTTCTGCCTACCTTTGCAATCAGCCCGGCTATGCCCGAAAAGTGATCACCCGCTACACGACTTCCCGAGATTTTTTCGATCCGATGCGCTTTGTGCGCGGCGGCAATCTTATCGATCTCGACTGGCTGGTAGAGGCCACCTCAAGCAAAATGCCGCTGGCGATGGATGTGGCCGCGCGCCAGTTTGATGACGGCAAAGCGTTTTACATGTGTGCCTCCCGGGCGGATGACTACTCGCCGGGCTACTTCTCGCCAACGCGTGAAACCTGGATGGATCAGATTCGGGCCTCCAGTGCGATCCCCGGTTTTTACCGGCCTGGCGTGACGTTAGACGGCATTAACTGGCTGGATGGCGGCGTGAGCGATGCCATTCCGGTACAGGAAGCGGTGAAGCGCGGCGGGAAAACAATCGTGGTGATCCGCACCGTGCCGTCGCAGATGTACTACACCCCGCAGTGGTTCAAGCGTATGGAACGCTGGCTCGGAGAGAGCAGCCTGCAGCCGTTTGTGAACCTGGTTCAGCATCACGAAAAAACCTACCACGCCATTCAGCAGTTCATTGAGAAACCGCCGGGCAACGTGCGGATCCTGGAAATCTTCCCGCCTAAGCCACTGAAAAGTATGGCGCTCGGTAGCCGCCTGCCTGCGCTGCTGGAAGACTACAACGTGGGCCGTCAGTGTGGGCGCTATTTCCTTGCCACGATGGGCAAAATGCTGGCCGATAAGCCTCCTTTGCATCGCTTCAAACCGCGCGTTGCCACGCCTGCCGCCGTTGTTATCCCTCCTGCGGCGGTGGTTATTCCTCCCGCAGCGGTGGCAAACGATCTGCACAATGCGCCGCTTATCGACGCGCCACAGGCCAACGATGCGAGTTTTGATAGCGAGGGGCTGGCGTGAGCTTCAGCTTTACCGACACCCATTGCCATTTTGATTTTCCGCCCTTTGTCGACGATATCGAAAACAGTCTGGTCCTTGCCGCCCGCGCGGGCGTATCGAAGATCATCGTGCCCGCGACCGAAGCGACGCGTTTCGACGGTGTGCTGAAGCTTGCGGCAAATCACGCCCCGCTGTATGCCGCGCTGGGCCTGCATCCGATTGTGATAGAAAAACATCATGATGAAAGCCTGGCAAAGCTTGAGGCGCTGCTTGCCCTGAAGCCGCCGAAGCTTGTGGCTATCGGGGAAATTGGCCTTGATCTGTATCGCGACAATCCGCAGTTCGATAAACAGCAGGCGGTGCTGGATGCGCAGCTCAGGCTCGCGAAACGCTACGATCTTCCGGTGATCCTCCACTCACGCCGGACCCACGATAAGCTGGCGATGCACCTCAAGCGGCATAATTTACCCTGCACCGGCGTTGTCCACGGTTTTGCCGGAAGCCTGCAACAGGCGGAACGATTCGTTCAACTGGGGTATAAAATTGGCGTGGGCGGGACGATAACCTACCCGCGGGCAAGCAAAACGCGTGAGGTGATGGCGCGTTTGCCCCTGAGCGCACTGCTGCTGGAAACGGATGCGCCGGACATGCCGCTCAACGGCTATCAGGGCCAGCCCAATCGCCCGGAACGGGCAGCAGACGTTTTTACCTCCCTTTGTGAACTACGTTCTGAATCACCCGCAGATATCGCCGATGCGCTGGCGAAAAATACCCGTCAGCTTTTTACCGCCCTATAAGTAAAGCGCCGGGAGGATAACCTGATTTATCCCCTGATTTTGCAGCGCTTGTGCCAGCGGCTCAACGTCCCCGGCGTGGGCGCTGCGCCACTCTCGTGCTTCACTGTAGACGCCGTGGGCATGAAAGGCATTCAGCCTCACGGTGATTTCTCCCAGGGAATGAATAAACTCGCTCAGCGGTTCAATGGATGACAAATAGTCCGTCTCCTCAGGGATGGTCAGCAGGCGTAGCTCCGCAAGCCTCTGGTGTTCTGCCAGCCAGCGAATACTGGCTTTAATCCTTTCATTCCCGCGCCCGGTGAGATGCTGGTGAACGCTGCTATTCCAGGCTTTCAAATCCACCATCACGCCGTCGCAGACCGGCAGCAGCTTCTCCCAGCCCGGAATGCCCAGCTCGCCGTTGCTGTCGACCAGGCAGGTGAGATGTGAAAGCGCTGGCGTGGCCTTGAGCTGCGTGAATAGCTCGCAAATAAAGGGCAGTTGAGTGGTGGCTTCGCCGCCGCTGACGGTGATGCCTTCAATGAACGGGGCCGCGCGCGCGACCTGCTTTATCACCTCTTCGACGGACATTGTTTTCGCCATCGGTGTGGCCTGCTGCGGGCACATCTTCAGGCAGGTGTCGCACTGCTGGCAGAGCGTTTCCTGCCAGTAGACGCGCCCGGCCTGAAAGGAGAGCGCATCGTGTGGGCAATGAACAGCACACTCTCCGCAGTCGTTGCAGCGCCCCATCGTCCAGGGGTTGTGGCAGCTTTTACAGCGCAGATTACAGCCCTGCAGGAACAGCGTCAGACGGCTACCGGGGCCGTCGACGCAGGAGAACGGGATGATTTTACTGACTGAAGCGCATCTGCTGCTCATGGCTGATGACTCTCGGTTGGCGTTCCAGAATGCGGGTGTTGCGGGCGGCCTCTTCGCCAAGCCAGGTGGTATTGGTGCGTGAGCCTTCGGCACGGAATTTTTGCAGGTCTGAGAGACGTACCATATACCCGGTGACGCGTACCAGATCGTTGCCGCTGACGTTGGCTGAAAACTCGCGCATTCCGGCATTAAACGCGCCCAGGCAGAGCTGCATTATCGCCTGTGGGTTGCGTTTTATGGTTTCATCGAGCGTCAGGATGTCGCTGATCCCGGCGGTATAAAACGCATGATGCGGCGCAACGGTCAGCAGGTGGCTGACCGGATCGGGTTCGCTGCCGTAAGGAATACGCGCGCCGGGCGTAGTACCGCTGTCGGAGCTGATGCCGGATTGGGCATGCAGCATCGCGCGCTGGTTCCAGCCGAACTTAACAGGTGTTCTTTCAACAAACGCCGCCAGTTCAGCGCTGATACGCCAGCCAAGCGCATTGGCCTCTTCATCCTGACCATAGCGGGCAGGGCTGTTGGCTTTTTCACAGAGCAGGTTCACCGCTTCCGCCAGGGCATAAATGCCAAACATTGGCGCAAAGCGCTGCGGGTCAATCAACCCTTCCGCCACCAGGAAGCTATTCTCAAAGAAGTGCGATTGCTGGTACAGGAAGGTGCAACGGGCATCAATGATGGCGATTTGCTGCTGGCAGTAGAACGGAAGAACCCGGTCGAAGAAGTCGGCCACCGATTCACTGCGCCGTGCAATTTCTTTCAGATTCAGACGCACCAGCGTGCTACCGCCGCCCGCCAGCGGCAGTGAGTTGTAGCAGCTGACCACGCCATACTGGCCTTTTGTGAAAATTTTATCATTCACCGGGCCGTTAGCGATGTGTGGCTTGCTGCATTCACAGATGTTTTTACTGACTTCCAGCAGCAGAGAATCCGGTGTAATGTCCGGATCATAGATAAACGTCAGATTCGGTGCAGCCTGCTTCAGTTCAGCATCGGCACGTAAAATGGCGCGCGTGACGGGGGTATCTTCCGGGCCGATATTCACGTGGGTGAAAGCGTCCGGCAGGGTTCTGTCCAGATAGCGCCAGAAACGTTTTATGCGGATATCGATTTCTTCTTGTGTTAGAATTTTAACATATGGGGCGAGGATCGCATCCAGATGCCCAAGGTAAACCGGCATCGCCGTCACCGACGGAACGTGGTGATAAAGAATGGTCAGCATTGAGAGTGCGTCATCCAGATCCTTCGCACCTTCCAGCTCCAGCCATTCTGAGCCGTTAGCCAGGAAACGCGCGTAGTCGGGCAGAACGTAGCGCGGTTTGAACGGCGCGTGGCCTTCAAACATATCGCAGATCACGCCCTGGTCCAGCGCCGCACGGGCGGCTTCTGGCAGAGTCGGATAGGGCAAAGCGTTTTCCGCTTCAAGCGCCAGAAAGTGGCGTTTTTGCTCGGGGCTGAGCGTTTTGCTTGTCACAATATTCTGGCAGCGTTGTGCAAAAGAGTCAGACATAGACGTTCCTCAGGCGCGTTGGCGATGAGGGCATTGTAGAGAAAAGCGGCGGCGTGGCTCTTGATCCATATCCCTCGTCGGCGCTTAAAAGAGTGATTCAAATCTCATTACGGTAATGCAAATTTGCATGTGCGTTTCATTAACTGTGATGGGGATCGAAGTGAAACGTCGGGTCGGTGTTAAAATAGTCACAGACCCGCAAGGTAAAATTACACACCGGAGATAACATGACTGATTTAACTGCAAGCAGCCTGCGCGCGTTAAAGCTGATGGACCTGACCACCCTGAATGACGATGACACTGATGCGAAAGTGATCGCCCTGTGCCATCAGGCGAAAACGCCGGTGGGCACGACCGCGGCAATCTGCATCTACCCTCGCTTTATCCCTGTCGCGCGCAAGGCGCTGAAAGAGCAGGGTACACCAGACGTTCGCATCGCAACCGTCACTAACTTCCCGCACGGCAACGATGACATCGACATCGCGCTGGCGGAAACCAAAGCGGCTATCGCCTACGGCGCAGATGAAGTTGACGTTGTGTTCCCTTATCGTGCGCTGATTGCGGGCAACGAGCAGGTCGGTTTCGATCTGGTGAAAGCCTGTAAAGACGCCTGTGCGGCAGCGAACGTGCTGCTGAAAGTGATCATCGAAACCGGTGAGCTGAAAGAAGAGGCACTGATTCGTAAAGCCTCTGAAATCGCCATCAAAGCGGGCGCGGACTTCATCAAAACCTCTACCGGTAAAGTGCCGGTGAACGCCACGCCAGAAAGCGCGCGCATCATGATGGAAGTGATCCGCGATATGGGCGTTGAAAAAACCGTGGGCTTTAAGCCAGCGGGCGGCGTGCGTACCGCTGAAGACGCACAGAAATTCCTCGCGATTGCTGATGACCTGTTTGGCGCCGACTGGGCCGACGCCCGTCACTACCGCTTTGGCGCGTCCAGCCTGCTGGCAAGCCTGCTGAAAGCGCTGGGTCACGGCGACGGCAAGAGCGCGAGCGCTTACTGATTTACCGTATCAATGGACGTAGGCCGGGTAAGCGTAGCGCCACCCGGCAAATTGTTTAAGTGCCGGATGTCGGCTACGCCAAATCCTGCCTACAGCTACGATGGCTTTTCGATTTTCCCTCAGGGGGTTACCGTGTTTCTCGCACAAGAAATTATTCGTAAAAAACGCGATGGTCACGCGCTGAGTGACGAAGAGATCCGTTTCTTCATCAACGGCATTCGTGATAACACCGTGTCCGAAGGGCAAATTGCGGCCCTGGCGATGACCATTTTCTTCCATGATATGTCCATGCCGGAGCGCGTCTCGCTGACGATGGCCATGCGGGATTCCGGCACCGTCCTTGATTGGAAAAGCCTGAATTTAAACGGCCCGATTGTCGACAAGCACTCCACCGGCGGCGTGGGTGATGTGACCTCCCTGATGCTTGGCCCAATGGTGGCGGCCTGCGGCGGCTACATTCCGATGATCTCCGGGCGCGGCCTCGGGCACACGGGCGGTACGCTCGACAAACTGGAAGCGATTCCGGGGTTTGATATCTTCCCGGACGACAATCGCTTCCGCGAAATTATTAAGGACACAGGCGTGGCAATTATCGGGCAGACCAGCTCGCTCGCGCCTGCGGACAAACGTTTTTATGCCACCCGCGACATCACCGCCACGGTCGATTCCATTCCGCTGATAACGGCGTCCATTCTGGCGAAAAAACTCGCCGAAGGGCTGGATGCGCTGGTGATGGACGTGAAGGTGGGCAGCGGCGCATTTATGCCGACCTACGAGCTCTCTGAAGCGCTCGCCGAAGCGATCGTTGGCGTCTCCAACGGCGCAGGCGTGCGGACTACCGCGCTGCTGACTGATATGAACCAGGTGCTGGCATCCAGCGCGGGTAATGCCGTTGAGGTCCGTGAGGCGGTGCAGTTCCTGACCGGCGAGTACCGCAATCCGCGTCTGTTCGACGTCACCATGGCGCTGTGCGTGGAGATGCTGATCTCCGGTCATCTGGCGAAAGACGAAGCGGAAGCGCGCAGCAAACTACAGGCGGTGCTGGATAACGGTAAAGCCGCTGAGATCTTCGGCCGCATGGTCGCGGCACAGAAAGGCCCGGCGGACTTCGTCGAAAATTACGCGAAATACCTGCCAACGGCGATGCTCAGTAAAGCGGTCTATGCCGATACGGAAGGATTCGTTTCCGCAATGGATACCCGCGCGCTCGGGATGGCCGTTGTTGCGATGGGCGGCGGTCGCCGTCAGGCCAGCGATAAGCTGGATTACAGCGTCGGCTTTACCGACATGGCGCGCCTGGGCGAAAGCGTTGACGGGCAGCGTCCGTTGGCGGTGGTCCACGCGAAAGACGAAGCCAGCTGGCAGGAAGCCGCCAAAGCGGTGAAAGCGGCAATTAAACTGGACGATACGGCACCAAAAGAAACACCAACGGTCTATCGTCGAATCACTCAATAGCGGTATACTGATCTGATCGCTTTTTTGCAGCGCAAAACGTACGGAGAAAATATGAAACGTGCATTTATTATGGTGCTGGACTCCTTTGGTATCGGCGCCACCGAAGACGCAGAGCGTTTCGGCGATGTCGGTGCCGATACGATGGGCCATATCGCAGAAGCCTGCGCGAAAGGCGAGGCCGATAAAGGCCGCCAGGGCCCGCTGAACCTGCCAAACCTGACCCGTCTGGGTCTGGTGAAAGCCCATGAAGGGTCTACCGGAAACATTGCCGCTGGCATGGACGGTAATGCCGAAGTGGTTGGCGCATACGCCTGGGCGCATGAGCTCTCTTCCGGGAAAGATACCCCATCCGGTCACTGGGAAATTGCCGGTGTGCCCGTGCTGTTCGACTGGGGCTACTTCCCGGAACACCACAACAGCTTCCCACAGGAGCTGCTGGATAAGCTGGTTAAGCGCGCCAACCTGCCGGGCTACCTCGGCAACTGCCACTCATCTGGCACCGTTATCCTGGACGAGCTCGGCGAAGAGCATATGAAAACCGGCAAGCCGATTTTCTACACCTCCGCTGACTCCGTCTTCCAGATTGCCTGCCACGAAGGCACCTATGGCCTGGATAAGCTGTATGAGCTGTGCGAAATCGCCCGTGAAGAGCTCACTGAGGGCGGCTACAACATCGGCCGCGTGATCGCGCGTCCGTTCATCGGTGACAAAGCGGGCAGCTTCGAGCGTACCGGCAACCGTCACGACCTGGCCGTTGAGCCGCCAGCGCCAACCGTGTTGCAGAAACTGGTCGATGAGAAGGGTGGTCACGTGGTGTCCGTCGGCAAAATTGCGGATATCTACGCCAACTGCGGCATCACCAAAAAGGTGAAAGCGACCGGTCTGGATGCGCTGTTTGACGCTACCGTGAAAGAGATGAAAGAAGCCGGGGACAATACCATCGTCTTCACTAACTTCGTTGATTTCGACTCTTCCTGGGGTCACCGCCGCGACGTTGCCGGCTATGCAGCAGGTCTGGAGCTGTTCGATCGCCGTCTGCCGGAGCTGCTGAAGCTGGTGGGTGAAGATGACATCATCATCCTCACCGCGGACCACGGCTGCGACCCGACCTGGACCGGGACCGATCACACCCGTGAACACATTCCGGTGCTGGTCTATGGCCCGAAAGTGAAAGCAGGTTCGCTGGGCCATCGCGAAACCTTCGCGGATATCGGTCAGACCCTGGCAACGTACTTTGGTACGTCACCGATGGAATACGGCAAAAATATGCTGTGATGCAATTGCCCGGTGGCGCAAGCTTACCGGGCCTACGGATTTGTAGGCCGGGTAAGGCAACGCCACCACCCGGCATAACAACAACGAATAAGGAAAAATAAAATGGCAACCCCACACATTAACGCTGAAATGGGTGATTTCGCTGACGTCGTACTGATGCCTGGCGATCCGCTGCGCGCGAAGCACATTGCTGAAACTTTCCTCGAAGACGTGCGTGAAGTGAACAACGTACGCGGCATGCTGGGCTTCACCGGCACCTACAAAGGCCGCAAGATTTCCGTGATGGGTCACGGTATGGGTATCCCGTCCTGCTCCATCTACACCAAAGAGCTGATCACCGATTTCGGCGTGAAGAAAATCATCCGTGTGGGCTCCTGTGGCGCCGTGCGTATGGACGTGAAGCTGCGTGATGTGGTTATCGGCATGGGTGCCTGCACCGATTCCAAAGTGAACCGTATCCGCTTCAAAGATCACGACTTCGCGGCGATTGCTGACTTCGACATGGTGCGTAACGCCGTTGACGCGGCTAAAGCGTTGGGCGTTGACGCGCGCGTTGGCAACCTCTTCTCCGCCGATCTGTTCTACTCTCCGGACGGCGAAATGTTCGACGTGATGGAGAAATACGGCATTCTGGGCGTGGAAATGGAAGCGGCAGGTATCTACGGCGTGGCCGCAGAATTTGGCGCAAAAGCGCTGACCATCTGCACCGTCTCTGACCACATCCGCACCCACGAGCAGACCACCGCCGCGGAGCGTCAGACGACCTTCAACGACATGATCAAAATCGCGCTGGAATCCGTTCTGCTGGGCGATAAAGAGTAAATGTTGTTGTGCCGGGGGGCTTCGCCTGACCCGGCCTGGGAAGTCAACGCAAAACGGCAACCAAAGGTTGCCGTTTTTTATTCTCCCTCACCGGACCGCCCCCGCAATCCACGCCGACAGTTCACGTAGCTCTTTTTCCTGTTCCGGGAAATCCCCCAACAGCGCATCGCACTCTTGCTGAAGCACGTCAGGTTGATACAGGCAGCCCTGCAAGCGTGCCGCCAGCGACTCCAGCGGTGCCGGATTCAGGCTGTCGGTGAAAACCTGGGTGCGGGTGATGTGGCCTTTCTCGACGTCGAAATGCAGCTCGATGCCGCCCCAGGTGAAACGTTCATCGAGCAGATGTGAAAAGGCTGGCGCCTGGCCGAAGTTCCACTCCCAGCTGCTCTGGCGGGCAAAGGTTTCCGCAAAGTTTGGCAGGTCCGGGGTTTTGTCTGGCGAAATCACTTCTGCTTCAACGCGTTCGCCGTAATGGGCGAAGAACGCCTCCGTTACCGCGCCGCAGATTTTTTCATGGGTGATACCCGGCAGCAGCTCAATCAGATTTGCCACGCGGCCGCGTACCGAGGTAATCCCTTTTGCCTGAAGCTTTTTCTTGTCAGGGTTGAGGTAGTTTGCCAGACGGCTGAGGTCAGCATTCAGCAGCAGCGTGCCGTGATGAAATCCCCGATCCAGGGTTTCGCGATAGGCCGAACCGGAGACCTTACGATCGCCTTGCGGAGTTTTGACCACCAGGTCGTTGCGTCCGGAGGCCGCAGCCGTCACGCCAAGAGCGTTCAGGGCGTTAAGCACTATCGACGTGGAGATGGTTTTATCGTATTCCGGCTTGCCGGCCATAAAGGTAAAGCAGGTGTTACCGAGATCGTGAAACACCGCACCGCCGCCGCTGCTGCGGCGCGCCAGGCGCACGTTATCCTCTTCCATCCGCCGGGTGTTGCACTCTTTCCATGGATTTTGTGCCCGACCAATGACGACGGTATCGGCGTTGCGCCACAAAAACAGCACGCGCTGGGTGGCGGGCATCTGGCGGAAAATACACTCTTCCACCGCCAGGTTGAACCAGGGATCGTATGAATCAGAGATAAGCAGGCGCAGCGTCGACATGGCAGATTTCCTTTCTTTAATGATTCAGCCAATTTATCACTTATCCTTGTTTTCGCCCTCATCCTCTTCGGGAACGGATTTATTCGCCGTGAGCAGAAACGGCGATTGCTGCCAGCGCGTGCGTTTGCCCTGAAGCAATGTGCGAGTCAGCACCACGCCGATGGCAAGGGAGAGCAGCAGCATCAGGCGCAGAATGTTGGTGGTGTTATCCACCTGTTTGGCTTCCGTCGCCAGCGTGTGGGTGTCCAGCGTCAGGCGCAGATAGCCAAGGGGTTCATTCTTGCCCTGAATGGGTTCGACGATCTGCTGATTGAAGTAGCCCCCGGCTTTTTTGCCGTCGAGCGCCAGGCGGTCGCGGACGTCCACGCACTCACCGCTGTGGGCGATCAGGTTGCCTTCTTCGTCATAGACGCTGGCGTCCAGCAGGCGACTGTTGGTGGTCAGCTGCGTCAGCAACTGATTGATCTTCTTCTCATCCGGCGTTTCTGAACGCATCAACGGCGCAAGATTCAGCGTGACCTGATGGGCGAGGGAGCGGGCCAGCTCTTCCATCTGTGGGTTGCGCTGCCGCTGGTGGTTTTGGCTGAACCACGATGCGCCCTGCATCAGGGCCACCAGCAGGGCAAGACAGATAAGGACGATCACCGCACGATGCAGCCGAAATTTCAGTTTTGCGCGAACCATATTCCACCTTTGAAAATTTGCAGCTTAATGTTGCCAGAAGCGCTGGATACAGGGTAGCCTCATGCGTTATTTTCCTGGCCAAATCTCGATTAACTGGAGCTGTAATGCCGAACAGTCTGACCTGGTGCGACCTGCCCGACGATGTCTCTTTATGGCCTGGGCTGCCGCTGTCCTTGAGCGGTGATGAAGTGATGCCGCTGGATTACCACGCCGGACGCAGCGGCTGGCTGCTGTATGGCCGCCGTCTCGATAAACAGCGCCTGACCGATTATCAGCACAAGCTGGGGGCGGCGATGGTGATTGTTGCCGCCTGGTGCGTTGAGGATTATCAGGTGATTCGCCTCGCAGGATCGCTTACGCCGCGTGCGACGCGCCTTGCACACGATGCCGGGTTTGACGTCGCCCCGCTCGGGAAAATCCCGCACCTGCGCACGCCGGGCCTGCTGGTGATGGACATGGATTCAACGGCTATCCAGATTGAGTGTATTGATGAAATCGCCAAACTGGCGGGGACCGGCGAGCTGGTGTCTGAAGTCACTGAGCGTGCGATGCGCGGCGAACTCGATTTCACCGCCAGCCTTCGCCAGCGGGTGGCCACTCTGCAGGGCGCCGATGCAAGCATTCTGCGTCAGGTTCGCGACACGCTGCCGCTGATGCCAGGACTGGTGCCGCTGGTGCTGAAGCTGGAAACGCTGGGCTGGAAGGTGGCGATTGCCTCCGGCGGCTTTACGTTCTTCGCCGATTATCTGCGTGAAAAACTGCGCCTGACGGCCGCGGTGGCGAATGAGCTGGAAATTCGCGACGGCGTGCTCACCGGCAACGTGACCGGCGATATCGTGGACGCACAGTACAAGGCCAGCACCCTGAAACGTCTGGCCGAAAGCCATGAAATTCCGCTGGCGCAAACCGTGGCGATTGGCGACGGCGCCAACGATCTGCCGATGATTAAAGTGGCCGGGCTCGGTATTGCGTACCATGCCAAACCGAAAGTGAACGAGCAGACGGAAATCACCATCCGTCACGCTGACCTGATGGGCGTATTTTGCATCCTGTCCGGCAGCCTGAATCAAAAGTAATAACGAGGTAAACCGTGGCGAAAGCACCGAAACGCGCCTTTGTCTGTAACGAATGCGGCGCGGATTATCCGCGCTGGCAGGGGCAGTGCAGTGCCTGTCATGCCTGGAACACCATTACCGAAATGCGCATTGCCGCGTCGCCCGTCGTGGCGCGCAATGAGCGCTTAACCGGCTACGCCGGGGCTTCTGGTGGCTCGAAGGTCCAGAAGCTTTCTGAAATCAGCCTCGAAGAGCTGCCGCGCTTCTCCAGCGGCTTTAAAGAGTTTGACCGCGTGCTTGGCGGTGGCGTCGTGCCGGGCAGCGCCATTTTGATTGGCGGCAATCCGGGGGCCGGGAAATCCACCCTGCTGTTGCAGACGCTGTGCAAGCTCAGCGAGCAGATGAAAACCCTCTACGTCACCGGCGAAGAATCTTTGCAGCAGGTCGCGATGCGCGCGCACCGTCTTGGGTTACCGGCTGCTAACCTCAACATGCTGTCAGAAACCAGCATTGAGCAGATTTGCCAGATTGCCGAAGAAGAGCAGCCGAAGCTGATGGTGATCGACTCCATCCAGGTTATGCATATGGCCGACGTACAGTCCTCGCCGGGCAGTGTCGCCCAGGTGCGCGAAAGTGCCGCTTACCTGACCCGCTTTGCTAAAACGCGCGGGGTGGCGATTATCATGGTCGGTCACGTCACTAAAGATGGTTCGCTGGCGGGGCCTAAAGTGCTGGAGCACTGCATCGACTGTTCCGTATTGTTGGACGGCGATGCGGACTCCCGTTTCCGCACGCTGCGCAGTCACAAAAACCGATTTGGTGCGGTCAATGAGCTTGGCGTTTTCGCCATGACTGAACAGGGCCTGCGCGAAGTGAGCAACCCTTCTGCCATATTCCTGAGCCGGGGCGATGAAGTCACCTCCGGCAGCTCGGTGATGGTGGTCTGGGAAGGCACGCGGCCGCTGTTGGTCGAGATTCAGGCGCTGGTCGATCAGTCGATGATGGGCAACCCGCGTCGCGTAGCGGTGGGGCTTGAACAGAACCGTCTGTCGATTCTGCTGGCGGTGCTGCATCGTCACGGTGGCTTGCAGATGTTCGACCAGGACGTGTTCGTCAACGTGGTCGGCGGCGTGAAGGTGACCGAAACCAGTGCGGATCTGGCGCTGCTGATGGCGATGGTCTCCAGCCTGCGCGACAGGCCGCTGCCGCAGGATTTGGTGGTGTTTGGCGAAGTCGGGCTTTCCGGTGAAATTCGCCCGGTGCCGAGCGGGCAGGAGCGAATCTCTGAAGCCGCCAAGCATGGCTTTAAACGGGCGATCGTGCCCGCGGCTAACGTACCGAAAAAAATACCGGAAGGGATGAAGGTGTTTGGCGTGAAAAAGCTTTCCGATGCACTAAACGTCTTCGACGAATTATAATCATTGCGTTATCTCTTTTGGCGGGTGACGCTTTGCTTATCCGCCCTACGTTTTTCCAGGCCCGGCAAGCCTAAGCGCCGCCGGGCAAACCCATCAGGCAGGAGGCTCCTTTGTCATCATTCGATTACATCAAAACCGCTATTCGCCAGAAAGGCTGTACCTTGCAGCAGGTGGCGGACGCCAGCGGGATGACGAAGGGCTATCTGAGCCAGTTGCTGAACGCCAAAATCAAAAGCCCGAGTGCGCAAAAGCTCGAAGCGTTGCACCGTTTCCTCGGGCTCGAGTTTCCGCGCCAGCAGAAAAATGTTGGCGTGGTGTTCGGTAAGTTCTACCCATTGCATACCGGGCATATCTATCTTATCCAGCGCGCCGTAAGCCAGGTCGATGAGCTGCATATCATCATGGGCTATGACGAAAAGCGCGACCGCGAGCTGTTTGAAGACAGCGCGATGTCGCAGCAGCCGACGGTATCCGATCGTTTGCGCTGGCTGTTGCAGACCTTCAAATATCAGAAAAACATTCGTATTCATGCCTTTAACGAAGAGGGCATGGAGCCGTATCCCCACGGCTGGGACGTGTGGAGCAACGGCGTGAAGGCGTTTATGGAAGAAAAGGGCATTCAGCCAAATACCATTTACACCTCCGAAGAGGCCGATGCGCCGCAGTTTCGCGAGCATCTGGGCACCGAAACGGTGCTTATCGACCCGCAGCGCACGTTCATGAGCATCAGCGGCGCGCAAATTCGTGAAAACCCGTCGCGCTACTGGGAATATATCCCGACCGAAGTGAAGCCGTTCTTCGTGCGTACGGTGGCGATTCTCGGCGGCGAGTCGAGCGGTAAATCGACGCTGGTGAATAAGCTCGCTAACATTTTCAATACCACCAGCGCCTGGGAATATGGCCGGGATTACGTCTTTTCGCATCTCGGCGGCGACGAGATGGCGTTACAGTATTCGGACTACGATAAAATCGCGCTTGGCCATGCACAGTACATTGATTTTGCGGTGAAATATGCCAATAAGGTGGCGTTTATCGACACCGATTTTGTCACCACCCAGGCGTTCTGTAAGAAATACGAAGGCCGCGAGCACCCGTTCGTGCAGGCGCTGATTGATGAATACCGCTTCGACCTGGTTATCGTGCTGGAAAATAATACCCCGTGGGTTGCCGACGGCTTGCGTAGCCTGGGCAGTTCAGTCGACAGGAAAGAGTTTCAGACCATGCTGGTAGAGATGCTCGAGGAGAACAACATCGAGTATGTCCATGTTGAAGAACCGGACTACGACGCGCGATTCCTGCGCTGCGTGGAGCTGGTAAAGCAGATGATGGGCGAGCAGGGCTAAAAAGTGACGGGGTTCGCCACCCTCAGGATCGCGAACCCGCTCCGATCACTCAGGCGTACCGCGCACAAATATGTTATAGGGCGACGGGCGCTGCGAATAATTGACGATTTCAACGCCCAGCGTTTTCGCGCTGGCGACGGCAATATGCATTTTTTGCTCCAGATACTCCGGCCCGAAGCGTAATGGGTCCGGCGTGCCGTGGCCGTAAAAGGAATCCTGCTCCAGCCCGGAAAAATAGTTCCCGGCCCACTCCCGCAAGGTTTTTTCCGTTTTCTGATTAAAGTCATTACAGACCTGTGGCATGCCCTCGGCGCGCCATTTTTGCACCTTCTCAGGGTTATAGTCGTGATCGAAGCCGAGCAGCCCGATCCGCGCTGGCGCCAGGGTCAGCATTATCCAGTAGAGACCCTGAAAGAAAGAGGTATAGCCAATTTTTCTTTCCAGATTGAAACCGCTTAGCTCCCCGAAACCGAGCGTTTCTGCTCCCTGATGCAGAGCGGCTGAGTACTCTTTGTGCCGAATTTCCGTGCGGTAATTTTTCGTCTGCGGATAGTTTTCGGCAGGAAAGTCGTTGGGGTGGATCCAGTAATCAAATACCTCGTCGGGGAAGATTCGCCAGGCGTTGTTTAAACACACTTTGATATGGTCGCGGTAGCGTTCGTCCGTGGCCTGCTGGGCTGAAAGCCCGCTACCAACATAAAGCACCTTCATGATTTATCCTTGTGATTCAGGCAACAACACGGGCAGCGCTGGCGCTGCCCGTGGATAACATTACGACACACCAGACAGCTCAATGCGTTCGCATTCGCGGTCATAGCTGCCGTTCAGACAGAGATCGATGGGATGAGGCTCCCAGTAGATCAGCCCGCGAACTTCGAACAGCATGTTGGTACTGCTGAAGGATTTATCCTTCTCGTGGAGAATATGCACCAGCAGCGATTCGGGGATGATTCGGGGCTCGAAGCGCAGAATGGCATCACGAATGTTTTTCTCCATTTGCCGCCAGTTGTTCAGGTTGACCGGCATGCCCGGAAGCGGAGTGATGCCGAAATTCACCACCGTGTTAGCCACATGGCAGTGCTTAACGGGATCGAGTTCGCGATCGATGTTGTTGCAGTTGAGGAGCGATGCCAGATCCCGCTGCACCAGACGCCTGAGGGTCCTCGCATCGTAAAAGGCTTTGTCAAAGGCCTCCTGCTGCTTTTTGGGCTCATCATCCAGCAGGCGATCGAGCAGGGTTGGCAGATATTGCTGCTTGCTGTTCATGGCGTTCAGGCCGTTTCAAAGGTGAGGGTGCCCGTTTCCATGATCGAAAATTCGCTTTGCTCGGTGACCCACATCTTACGGCCTTCGCCGATGGTCAATACCAGGCTTTGCTGCTGCCAGTGGGTCTCGTCGCCGAGCTTCACGCTCAGGCTCTGGCTGGCGTCGATCGGGTAGCGGGCAGGTAAATAGCCGCTCCATTTACGCGACGGGGTGACGAGCGTCGCGGGTGCCCACATCAGGTCAAGCAGCGACTGAGGTGGCTGCACCGTCAGCGATTGGATCTGCTCGAACGGCACCCAGCGATACCCGCCGGCGCAGATAAATTCGCACACTGGCCCAAGACGGCCATCGCCATCGGCAATCCAGTCGAACGCACCGGCGTGCTCGCTGTGGCCTGCGGTGACCGGGGCAAGCTCGAAGGCCTGAAAGCGAAGCTCATCCGCTTTATCGATTTCCTGGGCGGCACTGGCCTGGTTTGCCTGGTGCAGAATGTCCAGCCAGGTGGGGGCCTGCTCGTCAAGCGGGCTGGCCTTGCGTTCTCCGTTGAGCACCTGCTTACGCACCATCTCACTCATGATCAGGTTTTTCAGCAGTTCGCTATGCGAGGAGGTCGCATCCGACAGGGCGGCCAGGGTATCGACCTGCGTCAGCGCCTTGTCCCATGCTTCTTCGATGCACCAGAGCGTTGCCAGCGCGTAACGAGATTCCCGGTCGGCCGGGCGTTTCTTTAGGGTAGAAAGCAGGTCTTCCGTCAGTGAACCAAAGGTATTTTCCTGCAGGAAGGTCCTGAGACGGGGAGTTGTCAGCATCATAGTTAATCCTTTAATTACAGTAGAGTGTCCAGGTCTGCCCGGTAAATGTCCTGTACCAGCAGAGCGGGGATCCGTTTTTGGGTGTCGTAGCGAACTTCTTCAGGGGCCAGCAGCTTGAGGACGTCGGTTTTTGTCTGCTCTTCGGCCTGGATCCTGTCACTTTCGGCGATCTCCAGCTCGTTAAACACTTTGTGGATAAGCGCCGGCGTTTCAAAAATACAGTGGGTGACGGTGGCTGATTTGACCTGCGCCTGAACCCTGTCGAAGTGAAACACGTTTTCGTTGAACCGGTTGTCGCGCCGCGGGCCGGACTGTCGGGCGTGGGGCTGCTGGATGCCCCATATCAGGGCCTGGCGAAACTCTTTTTCAAGCGATTTAAGAATGTCCCTTTTTTCGTTTTCCGGTGCCTCGGTGACGTGCTGCAGGCTGTTGTGCAGGATCTCCACCAGCTCCGGTAACTGGGCGTCGTTGCCGCAGCCGTCGGCGTAACCCAGCTCCTGGAGCAGACTTTTATCCGTCTCCTCGTCCTCCACGGTGATGCCATAGCGGGCAAGCTGAATGCTGCTCTGGATCCGCAGGGAATGACGTTCCTGAAAGGCCAGAGGGTGGCCATCAACATAGCAGGGCAGCAGTCGCTGAGCGTTAAGCAGGCTAAGCCCCTCTGTGCCATGGCTGAAAATAACCCCCTCCTCACAGGGGGCTTTTGCAGGGGAGAAGAACTGACCGCTGTCGACGTCGAAAATGACGGTTTCATTGTCACCCAGCACCCGACGCGAGCGCTGTTCTGGCCAGTAAAGGTTTAAAGTGATCATGCCTAGCCTATAAACACATCGCCCGAGCCACTACAGATGGCGGCACCACAGCCGGTGCAGTCACCCAGCCGAGCCGCGGGACTGTTGTTGATGAACACGGTACCGGAGCCGGATGCAACGGCGCTTCCGCCATGAAGGGCGCAGGCGGCGGCGCTTCCCAGCATGGCCGCGGGTATGCTGTTGATAAAGACGTTCCCGGAACCGCTGACGACCGCGCCGCCGTGACAGATGGCATCGCCTAAGCGTGCTGCATTTTGCATATAACCTCTCCTTTATGGATTAAGGGTAAATCCGCCCGCCGAAGCGGCGAGCGGAAAGGGGTGACGATCAGGGTGGCGGAGTCCTCGTCGGTGTGACGGTTGGCGTTTCCGTCGGTGTCTCCGTCGGACTCTCCGTTGGGCTCTCGGTTGGGCTTTCCGTCGGGCTCTCGGTTGGGCTTTCCGTCGGGCTCTCGGTCGGGCTTTCCGTCGGACTCTCGGTTGGGCTTTCCGTCGGGCTCT
>DKMD01000020.1:53829-53965 GCA_002470465.1 Pluralibacter sp. UBA7423 | reverse complement strand
TTCCGTCGGGCTCTCGGTCGGACTTTCCGTCGGGCTCTCGGTTGGACTTTCCGTCGGGCTCTCGGTCGGACTTTCCGTCGGGCTCTCGGTCGGACTTTCCGTCGGGCTCTCTGTTGGACTTTCCGTCGGGCTCTCG
>DKMD01000020.1:0-53475 GCA_002470465.1 Pluralibacter sp. UBA7423 | reverse complement strand
TTGGGCTTTCCGTCGGGCTCTGAGTTGGGCTTTCCGTAGGCGTAACGGTTGGTGTCACCGTCGGCGTATCCGTTGGTGGCGGAGGCGGCGGAGGAGGTGGTGGTCCAGGCGGCAACGGCGGTAACGGAAGCGGCAGAGCAATCAGGCCAAAGACCGGGATTAATCCCGCCAGGCTGGAGAGTGCGGCCAGGCCACCGCCTGCACCACCGCCTCCGCCGTTGCCGCAGCAGTCGTCATTGTCACCTGGGTTGATCTGTACCTCACCGCCCTGAATGATGACTTTGTCAGAGCCGATGATTTTGATGGTTTTCGCGCTCAGCGTCAGGATGCCGCCCGAACCCAGGGCCATTGCGCCACCCGCAACCATCGTTAACGCGCCGCCGGCAGCGGTCTGCCAGGCACCTCCCACGGACTCGGCATGATAGCCGCCGACGTTGATTAAGTTCGCGCCCCCTACGTTTGTAGCATTCATCCCACCGACGTTCAGACTGTTGGCTGCGCCAATGGCCTCTGTACGTGCGAGGCCCACGACCAGACCGTAGGTTAGCCCGATGGTGTTGCTGTAGCCGCCACCGATGATTTTTGAGTAGTCGGCCCCCACGCTCATGCTGCGGCTGACACCGATGATTTCCGATGCGTTAGCCCCGACGCTTTTGCTGTAGTTCGCGTTGACGATTTTGTCGTAATTCGCCCCCACGCTGACGTTACGGTTGGCACCGATTACCGTTTCTGCGTTTGCACCGATGGTCTGGGACTCATCGTTCTTGGTCACACGCACCATGTTGCGCTCGGCCTGTTCCCAGTACTGCTCCTGGCCGGGCTTGTCTTCAAAGCGGATGCCGTTGTAGTTGGTACGACCGCCGCCGACCGTGCGGCTTATCATGCCGCTCTGGGTGCTGTTGACCGGCAGATCCCACGGCGGCATGGTGACGTTGTTGTAGAGGCTGCCGATGATCAGCGGGCGATCGGGGTCGCCGTTGATGAAGTCGACGATCACCTCGTGGCCGATACGCGGGATGTAGATCCCTCCGAAGTTATTGCCTGCCCAGGCCTGGCTGACGCGCAGCCAGCAGGAGTCCGATTCGCGGTTTTGCCCATAGCGATCCCAGACAAAGCGCACCTTGACCCGCCCGTATTCATCGGTCCAGATCTCTTCGCCCGGCGGACCAACGACGATGGCCGTCTGCGGGCCACGGGTGCGTGGACGCTTAATGGTTAACGGGTGGCGATAAATCTTGCTGGTGGGCTGCACGGTAAAATCGCAGTGGTAGGTGAATATCTCCACGCCGCTGACCTGCGGGACCTCAGTGATCCGCAGGCTGCTTGCCAGCACCATATATTCCCGGTTGGCCTTTTCGAGCGGGTAGTTCGTCAGGGTGAAGTTGCAGCCGCAGACGATGCCCCGGACCTCTCCACTGCCGGTTGCCCGTGAGCCTTCTGCGCCGCGTTCTTCCATGCGCACGCTGGCCAGCATTTCGCCCACCGAGGGCTGCTCGTAGTCACCGGGCCAGTGGAACACTTCCATCTGGTTGTAGACGGTGTTACGCGGCTTCGTGTCGATAGCGGAAATATCGGCACGGGAGCGGGTGAAGTCGTAGTCGTTGGTTAGCCAGCTTCCGCTGACGATAGTCTCCTGGTGATGGAAGTGGTCGATATACTCTTCACCGGCCTTCGGGTCGTCCGGCACGTAGCTGATGGTGTGGTAGGCCTCGCTGAAATAGGGGCGATGGGCACCGACGTGATCGACCAGGATAAGCTTATGCTTATGATCGCTATGTTCAAAAAACCAGTAAATTCCCCACTCTTCCATTAACCGTTCGATAAACGCGAAATCGGTTTCACCGTACTGAACCTGAAAATCAAGTTTTGGGTAATTGGCCGATAAGCGTTTCTCTACCGGATAATGATATTCACCCAGTACCTCATCAAGAATATCCACCACACTTTTCTGCTGGAATATTTTGAAGTCTGAAGTCAGCTCCGTAATATGTAACCAGGGACGCAGAATAATTTCATACATGGCCTGGTTGGCGTCCCGGCCAATATATCTTGCTTTCTGGACTACCCCTGAGATTTCACGGGTGCCCTTACCGACATAGCTCACTTCATCCAGCCCATTGCCATCCAGCTCGATTTCAATGGTCATCTCTTTGCCGAGCAGCGCCTTGATATCTATATTGGACGCGGACTGCCAGGAGATCGCAGGATTAGCAGGTGTTTTGGCGGTAATCGACCATGTATAAAGCGTGGAAAAGGCTTCTTCGCCATCCAGCTTTGACAGGACTAGAGCAGGCTCTCCCAGCAAGTAAGGCATTGCCGGGCTGCTCAGGCTGATTGTACGCGACATGTAAATACCTGAAACGTTGTAGATAATTTTAGCCCTGCGCACACGGCGTGTGAGCAGGACGATGATTGTTTACTGGCGATCGACGCCTCTATTTTTTCGTCATGCGGTCGTCTCCCTCTGAAATATGTTTCCATCACCTTGTCTATCCCTGTTAATTATCAGTGGGACACTCAAAACCCTTTAACAGGCTGGAGAGCGTACTGTTATCAGACACCATTCCACCGAGGGTGATATCTATCCGGCGCTTATCGACAAAATAAGTCAGCAAGATATTTCCGTTGTCGTCTGTCTGGCGCAGCGCAGCCTGCTCCATCCAGCGGAACAGAGCCCATGGGCTATTTAGTGAAACCGGAGAGGCGCTGCCGGGTAACGCGGGCAGGGCGCTGATATTGATGTTGGTACTGCCGTTGGTGCCTGGCCAGTTAAACAGCCACGGGACAACCGGACCGTGAATGTAGCGGAACGGACTGCCGCCGATGTTCATATTGAGCTGCACGATAGCGGGATCCATATACGCGACGGAAAGCGTCGGCGTCAGCTGCATCTTTTTGCCGTCATCGCTGCTGAAGAAGGCGTTACGGATCCGGGCTACCTGCTGGAAAAACGCCAGATTGCCTTCCGACTGCGTGCCCTTATAGCGCCAGACGGGCTGCGAGGTGTCGACTTTATCGGCCAGATTCTGCTTAAACCAGCTGTCGACCAGCCCGTCCCGGGCAAAGAACTGCCTGAAATCATGAAGCGTGACTTCCTGCGCTGACTCGCGGAACGGATAGCGGTTGGCCAGCGTTTCCCGGCATACCGCGCCGAGGTTGCTGTCCACATTTTTACTGTTGCTGGCGAGCACCTGAGCCTGCACTTTCTGCGATGCGCCACGAATGAAGGGCTCAACGACCGTGCGGAACGGGGTGGGCCAGGTCTGCGCCTGAATGCCGATGCGCATGCTGGTATCGGGCATCACCGGCGTTTCGCCGTTGCTGAGGTTATTGCTGGTCACGACAAACAGCGTGTACAGCTCGCCAAGCGTTGACGAAAGCTTATTGAGCTGGGAGCCGGGCAAGCCTGGCAGACTGCTTTCCATCGCGAGGGCGTTGCCCTGGCCGTTGACGAACTCATGCAGGGCGCGAAAACGGTCGTCCACCTCTGCCCGGGTCAGCTTCTTAATTAAGGCATCGGCCGCGTCATCCAGCTTTTTGGCCTGGCTGACCAGCCGGTTGTTGGTGAGGCGGTTATTGCCGTCGTCGAGCAGCTCCGGCAGGTTTTTATCCTTCTGCACCAGCGTGGTTTGTTCGACGGAGACGCGGGCCAGGTTGACCAGCGGCGAGTTCGGTGAGGCGAGGATTCGCAGCAAATAGATATCGCCTGCCAGCGGGGAACCGCCGGAGGAGACCTCATCAAGCGGGATGAGCCGAATGCTGTCCAGCAGACGGCTCCACAGGCTACTGTATTCACGCAGATAGAGCCGAAGCACCCCTTCGCGGACCGTCAAAGGATTGGGTGCTGCTTCCGTTTTCGTACCCATTACCCACTGATCTTCACGCTGTAGCTGGGTGATGAGGAGGAGAAACTTTTTTTTTATCAGCATCTGGTACCCGGCCCGGGTAAAAAAACCAGGGATACCGTCGCGTGCCAGCTGCTCATCGGTGACGGTAAAGATTTGCGCGCTGCTATCCCCGGTCATTTTGTCGAGCGTCATCGGCTCTGGCGCCTGGGCGAGCTCCACGGACTTTACGCGCTGGTAAAGCCTGGCGTTAAGCGAGCGCTGACCCAGGGCTGCGCGGGCCTGAGCGATCAGCGTGGTATCCGCTTTTTGCCCATATTGCAGCCACTTCTCTCCGGCGAACAGGGCGCTCAGGTGGGCCTGGAATACGCTCTCATCGCCGTAGGCCGTCAGCTTGTCCTGGCTGTCCCATTGCTGAGTTAAGGCTACGCTAAGCCATTCGTTGCTGGCCTGGCCCTGGCCAAAAATGCCCAGATAGATTTTGAGCGCCTGATACAGCTGTTCGTCGTTCTCACTCTTATCCTGAAGTGCTGCATTCAGCGATGCACTTGCCTGGTTCTGCAACGCTGGCAGGAAAAAACGCTCCAGCATATAGCGGTACAAACCATTGGCGTGCTCGGCCACCGGTTTACCGGTATACAGCCCGTAGCGATAGTCCAGCGCCGGGTCCAGCAGATTCAGGGGGTCAAACTCCGGCAAATCGCGGGCCATCGCCAGCAGGCCGGCGAGGATTTTGCCTTCCGGAAGCTGTTTTAACGGCGCGACGGCTTTTTCCAGCTGCTGCGTTTTGGCGATTACCGCATCGAGATAAGTCGAGTTGTTGTCATAGCTCAGGGTCAGCCCGCGGATCAGGATCACCGCCAGCAGCAGCAGGGCGATATGGCTGAACAGACGCTGCATACGAAAACGCGTCGCCTCGCGGAAGTTTGGCGTGGCGAGGGTGGCGTCCTTGACGATCACGTCGGCAAAAAGCTGTCTGAGGAAGTAGTGTTTGCCCCACACCGTACTCTGAAGCACCTCTTCCTCCGGGATTGCCTGCTCGGCGCTGAACGCCGCGGTTTCTGGCTGGTCGCTGACAAAATAGCGCCGCCAGCGAGAGACCACCGTTTTGTGATTGTGCAGGCGGGTATCAGCCTGCTGGCAGCTGCTGCTGAAGTAGACCCCGCGGAAGCTGGCGCAGAACTGGGTTTCGTCATAGCGGGAGCTGAAAAACGCCTGCTGTAAAAAATCCGCCACTTCGTTGCACAGCAGCTGAAAGTCCAGCGGGAAGGTGTACATCGCCTTGCGATCCTGAAGTGAATACTCCTCCTGCTGGCGAGGGTGGAGGGTGCTCGCCAGCCGCTGCTGCAGCACGTCCAGCTCGCTGGAAATTTTTTGCTGGAGCCCGTTGGTGGAGGTGTTGACCATTTCACCCCACGGGAAAGTGACGCCCCACACCTGGTCGCGGGCTTCGCGGGTCATGCTGCGAAACCAGGGCTCAAAGCCGCTCAAGTGGTCTACTTTGGTGATCGTGACGTAGACCGGGAAATGAACGCCGAGCTGCTGGCGGAGTTCGGCGAGTCGGGCGCGCAGGCGCGTTGCCAGCGCCAGCTTGCTCTCTTTTGAGCCCTGAAGAAGATCGGCCGCAGGAACGGCGACGATCGCGCCGTTGATCCCGTCGCGGGCGCGGTATTTGTGCAGCGTTTTCAGCAGATGCTGCCATTCGTCGTCGTCGGCCTCGCTGCTGATGTATTTGCCTGCGGTATCCAGAAACAGCGCGTCGTTGCCAAACCAGCATTCGCAGCTGGCGGTCGGTGGGTTCTGTTGGCTGGTGCGGCTGAGCTGCTCCGGCAAGGGGAAGTCCTGCCCTGAGGCGATAACCAGCGAGGTCTTACCGGAGTTTTCATCGCCCAGCAGCACATACCAGGGGATCGTTTCGGGCAGAATGCCTGGCAGCAGCAGCGTCCACCAGCGCTTCCAGTGGGTGCGGGCCCGGCTGGTTAACGCCACGGCATGGCGGATTTGGCGGGTAATAAAGGTATATTTTTCCGCCGGACTGACCGCCGGTTTTCCCACGCCTTTCAGGCGATTCAACAGCGCCGGATTGTGGATAAGCGCCACCACCAGCAGCCAAAGGGCATAGAGCAGCACCACCAGCCAGATGACGGCGACGATCGCCAGCCGCCGCGACGGCGCGGTGAGCGGATAGCTTTTCCCGGCCAGCAGCCACGGTCCGGCCACCCAAACCAGCACGCTGGCGCTCAGGGCCAGCGGGATGAAGAACGGAATGCGCCACCACAGGCGGGCGATCCAAAGCCATGCCACCAGAATACACAGGCAGCGCGCACTGACGGATTCGAGCGGATGTGCCTCGCCGAAGCCGGAGAATGGGCCGAGATACCAGATGGCCGCCGCCACCAGCAGGGCGCAGAGCAACAGCATCAGAAACTTCAGGTTGTGGGTGGAGAATAATCGACTCAAGTAAGACATTCCGTTGTGGCTCTTAATAGGTGACAAACATTTCAACGCGACGGTTTCGTGCCCGACCGGCTGCATCCTGATTGCTTTGCAGCGGCTGCCGTTCTCCCATCCCCTCAATACGAATTTTGCTCGCAGGAATGCCCGCGCTGATCAACAGGTTAGCGACGCTGTTCGCCCTCTGCTCCGACAGGGCCTGGTTATTCCTGATGCCAGGTTTGTTGATCGGCATGGCGTCGGTATGGCCGACGATCAGCACTTCACCGTCGACCCGGCGGATCTCAGTGGCGACACGCCCGAGGATTGCCGTCATTTCCGGTTTCACCTGCACGGAACCCGAATCAAACATCGAATCCCCGCTGAAGATGACCTTGCTCTGCTGGCTGGTTTCATCGACCGCCACCTGCTTTTTCGCAATCTCCGCTTTCAGCAGAACGGCCAGGCGCAGGCGCTGTACCGGTGCTGCCGGGGCGATGCGGGTCATGGCGTCGATACGCGCGGTCAGTGCGTGCTCTTTCACCAGTAAATGGTATTTGCACCAGATAAAGGTGCCGGCGGTGAGTAACGTGACCAGCAGCAGCGTGCCCCGCACGGGCACGAAAATTCGCGCCCGGCGCTTGATCTCCTGTCGCTCCGGCAGACCGAGCGGCGACAGCTCCGGCGAGACTTTACTGAGCGTGTTTTGCAGCAGGGCCAGCAGGCGCTGGCGAATGCGCATCAGCTGGCGATCGCCATCCTCGACGATGCTGTAACGGCCCTCAAAGCCCAGTGCCAGAATGCGCAACATGATGTCGAGCACGTCGGCGTAGTCGTGAGGCTGCATCGACAGGCGTCCGGCGAGCAGGAAGAATTTGTTACCGCCGTCGTTATCGCCTTCAAAATGGTTAAGCAGGTTGCTGCGCGCCCAGCCTGAGCTGATGCCCCACGGAGAGGCGTGCGCCGCTTCATCGAGCGCGGTACACAGGCAGTAACGCACGATGGTCATTTTCTTCCATGGAATATCGACCTCTTCACAAATCACCGTGAAGACGTTGATTTCGCTGGCGAGCGTACGTTTGAGTACCTCGACCTGGCTGCTGTCGGCGATCTCCAGCGGCATTTCACTCAGCGCTCGCAGCAGCGGTTGGCTGGCTTCCAGCAGCGGATTGCTGGCCGCATTTACCCGCAGCACCCGCTGCTGAATGCTCTCGCCCTTCAGGCTGGCTTCATTCAGGGCGAGGCTCACGGTCGGCTGCGCCGGAGCGTGCCCCGGCCCGGCGTTGACGGCAGACGTGTTCAGAGGACTTTCTGCGGACTCATCGAGCAAAAACTTGCCCAGCGCCTGCAGGCTTTGCTCGTTGTCATCGGTCATCTCTGCGATGCTGTCGCTCATCAGTGACGAATCCCCCATAGCTCAAGCCGCAGCTCGGGCAGGTCGCCCGCCACGTGCAGCGCCAGCGCCCCGCTTTGCAAAATGCGATCCCAGAACGGGCCATTGCGGGTCAGTTCGAAATAGACGCTGCCGCTGTGATACGGGATCTGGCGGGGCGGCACCGGCAGGTTTTGCAACACCAGGCCCGGCAGGTGCGAACGCACCAGCTCATGCAGCTGCTGCGGAGAACTTATCTTGGCCTGAGCGGCGAACTGCTGCGCCAGAATATCGGCGGCCATCTGCGCGTTGACCGCCAGCACCAGGCTTGAGAAGGAGCGGAGTTCTTCCGGCAGTACCGATGCGGCCCACACGCCCTGGCCTTTTTTGTGTAGCGGGATCATTTGACCGGCGCGGACCAGGATCTGGTTCAGGAGATCGTTGAGCTCTTCGACCAGCGGGCGTATGGATTTGAAGAGCGCACCGTGGTGGTAGCCGGGTGCGGGCCGTGGCCTGCGGGTGTTAACCCGGATGAAGGTTGACAGCTCACCGGCAAATTTTGCCAGCTCCTGGTACAGCGCGATCGGCGGCAGCTCCGGAATATGGCGCAGGTGATCGAGTATCGGCTCGTATTTATTGAAAATTTGCAGCAGCAGATAATCGACGATTTCCGAACTGGCGCTGGCCTTGCCGTCGCTGTTACCCAGACGATTGGCGAGCATTTCGGCACGGATCTTCACCAGCCCGTTCAGGTGGGTCAGCCATTCGCCGAGCAGCGGGCTGGCGCCGTAGCCGGTGACCGGCGGAATGAAATCTTCAAAGTGCAGCAGCACGCTGCCGTCCGGCTGCAGGGCTTTCACCTTCATGAGCGGCAAACCGATCCACGATTCGGTCATCTCGGTTTCACTCATCAGCCGCAGGCGCAGGCGGCCAAGCTGTACCTGCTTTGCGCCCTGACGGATGGCGTTGCTGTCGTTCAGCTCGGCATCGTAGGCGCAGAAGCGGGCCAGCGAGCTGCGATCGTACTCATCGAAAATGGTCTCATCGCTGTTGTCGAGCCGTAGCGGTACCGCCAGCCAGATCACCTTCCCAAGGTGCTCAGCGGAAATGGTGAGCGGCTCAGGCGGTTCAGCGTGTGCGGGCACATCAAAAGGGGTGCCGTCCGGCAGCACACCTTTGCAGGTGCGAAGTACCAGTTTTCCATAGGCCAGCGCCTCGTTATCTATCTCATATTGCGCAAACCCCCAGAAGAACGGGGTGAGGGTAGCGGCCCTTTTGTGCGCGTAATATTCAAGGTAACGCTCTTGCTGTTGAAAGAGCTGAGGGCGCAAAAAGAGTCCCTCACTCCACACGACTTTATTAGTTCTCACGGGTCAGTTCGCTTCTTTAATGGATACGGATACGTTGTCGAGGGCGACCTCCAGCTTCAAAGGCTCATCCGTTGACGGGATTAGCCAGTGATACCAGGGGCGGGAATTCTGTGGATGCAGGGCGTAAACGGCGTTCCACCTGGCGTCATTGATCGTGCGGAAAGCGGCGGCAATGCCGAAAAAATGGACGTCGCGGGGGGGCTCGAGTTTGATCGTGCGGGATTCGCCCGGCTTCAGGATCAGCTGCTGCTGATTCCTGATGTCGTTAAGGAGAGCAGGATCGGCTCCGTTGGTCAGTGAAATAAAGTCGCTGTTGGCAAAATTATCCGCGTTGACGAGCGAATAGAGCATGACCTGAACCGGTGCAGCGCGGCCGTCCCGGTCGGGATTGCTGTTTTTGCTGGCGTGGAATGTCATTTCCACCCTTTTGGGGGTGGTCTGGGGCTCATTCCTGGTGCTGCATGCGGCCAGCATCAGAGCCAGGATCAGGTTCAGACCGTACTGTGCAGCTTTCCTTTTCATCAAACTCTTACCTGTTTCCTTCAGTATTATCCTGAATAACCGCTGCGCGATGTAAACGGCTATTCAGTAATAACGCTGGGTGGTGAAATGAAGACTCGCCAAATAGCGAGCCTTCGGGGCAGGAAAATTAACCGTGCAGGTTAGCTTTCACATCATAGGTCGCGGAAATAACGCCAGACTTATGACCTTCAGCATTCTGCATGACGTAATCCTGAGTCATTTTGGTGAATGAGAAGCGAACGGATTCACGTGGACGCGTTTCGTCATCGTGAGAACCAGTCATATTTACTTTAGTGATGATGGCATCGGTAAATTTAATGGTCAGATATTCCAGCGGGTCGCCACCGGCTTTACGGATCACAAATTGAATGTTCTTAATGTGTTTACCGGTCAGACAGTAGTTCAGCAGGTTCGGGCTGGCTTTGTCGGTATAGTGGACGAAGCAGAAATCATCAACCGTTGCACGACCAGAACCGCCGCCGGAACCGCTGTGCATATTTGAATGCTGTGCGACATCCCAGTTCCAGGATAAAACCTGGATTTCATTTTTATGAACGGCATCCGGAGATTCACCCTCAATTCCTTCGATTTTAATAAACATATCTTGTGCCATAATGCATATTCTCCAGTGCTTATTTAGCTAATTTAAAACAACAAATTATGTTCTTCCTTCCCGGAAGAACGTTCCCTTTTGTAATGGTGAGCATCACAAAAAATAGTTTTGCGCGAGTGGTCAGCCTGTTTTATCAGGCACCTTCTTTCACGGAAGGCAGTTTGGCCACCATGCGCAGAGAAACGGTTAACCCTTCCAGCTGGAAATGCGGGCGCAGGAAGAATTTCGCCTGGTAGTAACCCGGGTTGCCCTCAACGTCTTCCACCACCACTTCTGCCGCCGCCAGCGGACGGCGCGCTTTGGTTTCAACGGTTGAGTTGGCCGGGTCGCCGTCGACGTAGTTCATTACCCAGTCGTTCAGCCAGCGCTGCATTTCGTCGCGCTCTTTGAAAGTCCCGATCTTGTCGCGGACGATACATTTCAGGTAATGCGCAAAGCGTGAGCAGGCAAACAGGTACGGCAGGCGTGCCGAGAGGTTGGCGTTGGCCGTGGCGTCCGCATCGTAGTACTCGGCAGGTTTTTGCAGGGATTGTGCGCCGATAAAGGCGGCATAATCGGTATTTTTGCGGTGAACCAGCGGGATAAATCCATTCTTCGCCAGCTCGGCTTCACGGCGATCGGAAATCGCGATTTCGGTCGGGCATTTCATGTCCACGCCGCCATCGTCCGTCGGGAAGGTGTGGCATGGCAGGCCTTCCACGACGCCGCCGCTCTCCACGCCGCGAATCAACGTACACCAGCCATACTCCTTGAAGGAGCGATTGATGTTTACCGCCATCGCATAGGCGGCGTTGGACCAGATGTATTTGCTGTGATCGGCGCCGTCGGTGACCTCTTCAAAGTGGAAGGCGTCCACCGGGTTGGTGCGAATACCGTACGGTAAACGGGCGAGGAAACGCGGCATCGCCAGGCCGATGTAACGGGAGTCTTCGCCCTGACGCAGCGAGTTCCATGCGGCGTATTCCAGGTTCTGGGTGAAGATTTTGGTCAGGTCGCGTGGGTTGGAGAGCTCCTGCCAGGACTCCATTTGCAGCACCGTCGGTGATGCGCCAGAGATGAAAGGCATATGTGCGGACGCCGCGATTTTGCCGAGCGAAGCCAGCAGGTCGACGTCCGGTGCGGTGTGGTCGAAGTAGTAATCCGCCACCAGGCAGCCGTAAGGTTCGCCGCCGAGCTGGCCGTACTCCTCCTCATAGATCTTCTTAAACAGCGGACTCTGGTCCCAGGCGATGCCCTTATAGCGCTTCATGTTGCGGCGCAGCTCGTCCTTGGACATGTCCATAAAGCGCAGCTTCAGCTTTTCATCGGTTTCGGTGTTGTAAACCAGATACTGCAGGCCGCGCCAGGCGCTTTCCAGCGCCTGAAACTCCTGATGATGCAGGATAAGGTTGATTTGCTCGGAGAGCTTGCTGTCGATGCCGGCAATGATTGACTCAATGCTTTTGTACGCGTCATCCGAGATGGTGACCGTATTGGCCAGCGCCTGCTCGGCGAGCGTCTTTACCGCACCTTCGACGGCGACCTTGGTCTGTTCCGTTTTGGCTTTAAACTCTTTCGCCAGCAGCTGGTTGAAATCGCTGGTTTCCGCCGTTGACTTCGACGTTTTTTGGGCTTGTACATCCATAACAGACATAGGGGTTCCTTTCTTTTTCATTACTCTTCTGGCTGAACGTCAGCAACTTCAGGTTGGGCTTTTGGGGAAGCGGCAAGGGTATTAAGCAGCGCTTTGTCCTTGAGCAGCTTTCTCACCAGCTCTTCGGCGCCAGCTTTGCCATCCATGTAGGTTTGCAGGTTGGCAAGCTGGGACCGTGCTTCGAGCAACTGGGATAAGGAATCCACTTTTCGGGCGATCTCATCCGGTGAAAAGTCGTTGATGCTTTCGAAGGTGATATCGACCATCAGCTGGCCTTCGCCCGTCAGAGTATTCGGCACCGCAAACGCCACGCGTGGTTTCATTGCCTTCATGCGCTCGTCGAAATTGTCGATATCAATATCGAGGAATTTGCGATCGGCGATCGGTGGGAGCGGCTCCAGCGGCTTACCGGAAAGGTCTGCCAGCACGCCCATAACAAAAGGCAATTCGACTTTCTTTTCGCTGCCGTAAATTTCCACGTCATATTCAATCTGTACGCGCGGCGCTCGATTTCTGGCAATGAATTTTTGAGAGTTACTTTTACTTACGGCCATATCAATCCTTAATAATTCAGCGCTGAATAATATTATTTTTATCAGGTGATGATATTTCCCGACAAAAGTTGCCAGCTATTCAGCGCATAGCAATAGCTGGCTTTCCCGATAATGAGCTCAGTATCTTATTTGTAATCGACTATAATCGCCGCAGCTGTGTTAATGAGACCCACGCTTGCACCTGAGGTACCGGTGGCATAATAACTGGCAATAAACTGATGACTGACACCTGCTGTACTGCTGACGACGTAATCCTGATTACTGAGCGGGTCGTCAATCACCATTTGCTGTTGATCTGCTTTACGTAAACGCACTTCAACATTCTTGCTATAATCGCTGCCAGTGGCATTAGGTAAATTCCCCGTGGTTGCATTCGTGCCGGATGCCGTCGAACCAAAATAAAGTGAAATTGCTTTATTCGTCGGGCAGTTGCTCAACGTAATGGAGAATGTCTGACTACCTGCTTCTGCCCCGTTGTAATTTAAGGTGGTGGTTGAAATCTCTGGTAAAACAATTGTCTCGTTAGCCGAGCCATTATTAATGGCGAGGTCGCAGGTATTTTCCAGATAAGACCCTTTAAACTGCACATCGATTTTGCAATTGTCCGAGACGCCGCAGGATTGCGCCAGCGCCAGCGGTGACAATAGCCAGAAGGCAAATCCCAGGGTTTTGGGCATTATCGACGATAGCATGTCACCTCCAGTTGTACGACGCTGTTACTCTTCGTTGCGAGGACCTGATTCAGGGCATTTTTGGCCGGCACAATGAGGCACTTATCCTTCCCGGACACCGCGAACAGGTTGCCGGACGCCGGGTCCCAGCCGCGTACGAAGGCCATTCCGCCTTGTCCGCTGACGCCCTGATTGATCCCTTTGTCATCCACCAGCTCGCTGCCCACAGGAATCGGGTTGTGCTGCTCATCGCGGATCACCAGCACAATCGGTGTGCCTTCGATAGTCTTCATATCCACGCCAACGATCGCGCCTTCGCGCGGCACCACGGTGCGCTGGCTTTGGAGCACGTCGACGTTGTCAGGTACGCTGCGGTAATCCAGCGCAATGTTGTTTTCCCGATACGCGGTGAGGGAAGGGACGATGGCGTAGCCGCGACCGTCAATTTGCGAGCCCTGGCCGTTAAACATTTTCGCGCCCTTCGCACCCTTCGCGCCGATGACCGCAAATGGCATGTCGCCTACGGATGGGCCAAGCGTCACGCCGCCTTTGTGCGCGACAACGCTGCCCATTGCCGAGAGAGAAAGCTGACGGGAAGAGCCCTGGCTGTCGACGCCCGCGGTCATACCGAACTGCCCAACCGGGCTGCGATAGTTGACGTTGCCGTATACCGCTTCGCGAGAATCTGACTGATACGCCTTCTCTGCGGAAGTGCCGATACCATAGGTCAGCTCATTCTGATCGCCGCGGCTGCCGTTGGCGTTCATCTGGAAGCGATCGCTTTTCGGGGAGCTGTGGCTGTAGGTCGAATAGAGCGAATCAAACAGCGGCCTGCTGTTGGTATTTCGCCCAATCGGTACGTTGATCGAGGCCAGATAAGTGTTCTCATATTTGCCGTTTTCATCGCTGGTGCGCATCGCCGTCAGCGCGAAGGAGAAATAGCGCAGCGATTTGTTCCAGCTGATAGAGTACTGCTTCGCGGTCCTCTCGCTGCTCCAGTAGGTGTAAAGACTGCCGGTGAAATTGAGCGTACTGTTGTCCCACAGCGTCTGGGAAATGGTGGCCGTGAAGCGCTCTTTGGTCCGATAATCCACATCGTAGTCGTCGTTGGTTCTGCCATCACGGGCAATGCTGGCGTCACGCAGCGAATAGAACCCTTTCGTTGAGTATCGATAGGCCGCCATGGTCAGGTTGGTGGCGGTTTGCTCCATGAATTTGGTAAAGCTGACGTTGTAGCTATTACCGCTGGAGTGTCTGCCGTCTTCCACCTCACTCCATGCGCGGGTAATGTCCATCCCGAGCCCGCCGATCAGGGTGTTGATCGCGTTACCGATGGAGAGGGCATAGTAGTGGTTTGAGATCTGCGACCCGCCGTAAACGGTATAGTTATTGCCCAGGCCGTATTGCAGCAGTCCCTGCAACACTTTTGGCTTCTCTTTGAGCGTATCGTCGTTCATTTCACCGGCCAGCAGTTCGAAGCTGCTGACATCTTTATGAAGCAGCATCGGCGGTGCGGAGAAAGGCACCGTGCTGGTGCGCACCGAGCCGTTGGCCTCGGTTATGGTCATCTGCAGATCGCCACCGTAACCCATCGCCCCGATATCGGTGAGCTCAAACGGGCCCGGTGGTACGACGGTCTGGTAGACGGTCATCCCGTGCTGGGTGATGCTGACTTTAGCGTTCGACTCCGCCACGCCCCGCACGATTGGAGAGTAGTTGCGCAGACCTTCAGGCAGCATGCGATCGTCGGATTTAAGCTGCACCCCGCGAAGGCTAAAGCTGTCAAAAACTTTACCGGTCGTGTTGGTGTCCCCCAGCGTCAGCTGGCTTTTCAGCGCCGAAATATCGGTAGCAGCGTAGGTCGCCAGGCTTTCGGTATGCGGCGTGTCTTTGCCGTCGTACCAGCTGACGTTGGAGCGCTGACGTAATCGCCAGGGCCCGACGTTGATGCCCGACAGCAGCCCGATATTGCTGGTGTGGCCATCGCTGCGTGATTCACCGTTACGTGGGCCAGTGGAACTGCCATAAAAGTTGGCGTTGTAGTCCAGAAAGGCCGCAGGCATTCCGCTTTCCCAGCGTGACGGGTCGGTGTAGCCGCGCGGGAATTTCACCTGGTTTGCCTGAGGGACTCGGATGTCCAGCTCCAGGTCACCGCCGTTATACGTCACCAGGCTGTCAGGAATAACCTCACCCAGACGGAAGGGCGATGCGCTGTCCGCAACGGGTTTATCCGTCTTAATGCCGAATTTTTGCAGCTGCTCCGGTGTAAAAATGGCTTCGGCGTTTTGCTTATTTTTCACTGGTGCAAAGGTAATCTCCTCGCGGCCGCGCTGTTCGCCGTTCACGATAACGGTCAGCATATAAACACCTGGCGAAACCGGATTGCCTTCGCTGAACTGGGTGACGTCAATTCCCTTGCCGTGCAGAAATTCAGGGTTGTAATCCACTATCTCAGAGGAGGACTCTGCTGCCTCTGAGCTATTCTGCGTAGCCCAAACTCTGTGCACCGGCAGGGCAGCGAAAATTAACGTCGCCAGCAGCGTGCAACGCTTATTCTCGTGAATAAAGTTTTGTGCTGATCGTTCCATTATCACTATTATCCCTGACACCGTTTAACCGGACAGAAACCATCCCGTACGGTGGTTAATACCGAAAGAAAATTAGCTTTTTTTCTCAATGAACGCGCCGGCCTGATTTACCATCGTTTTTTCCACGGCAGCGCCGTAGTCATTGAGTAAATAGACCGTTAGCTGACTCACGTTGCCTCCAGGTGCGGCACTTTTATCGGCGTAAAAGGTTTCGGAATATCCGGGAGCAACCACATCCATATTCATAAAGTATTTTTTATTGCCGATCGTAAACGTGCCGGTATCAAACGAAAAATGGTAAGGCGTCGGGTTGGTAATTTTAATTCCGGTACCTTTTTTAGGATCCGACACGGTGCTCCATTGCAGTCGGTTAAAGACCTCGACGCTGTTCTCTTTTAAATTTTGCGGTCGGTAGAAAATCTTAATCCGGGTGCGGAATGCCAGCTCCAGGCGGTTTTTTGCCGGAAGATTTTTATTTACCGGTGGAATTTCCAGCAGGTTGAACCAGAACAACGATTCACGATCCTGTGGCAGCGCCATGCCGTTATAGATAAGCCTCAGGCTCTGACCTTTTCCCGGCTCCACGCGGTATACCGGTGGCGTCACCAAAAAAGGGACCTTAACCTCATTAAGGTTGGCATTGGCTTTACCGTCGTCGATCCAGATTTGCACCAGCGCAGGCTTATCTCCTTTGTTGTTGGTTCTGATGCTTAATTCTTTTTCATTACCCGGGAAAATAATGCGGGTGCCTGAAATGGTGACCCCGGCAGTACTTAAACGGCAGTATGAAAATAAAACCAATAACAAAAAAAACTTTTTGAAAAATGACATAACCGAATCCTGTTAAAATGACCTGGGCCCTGATTCGGCGCAAAAATAACCCACTGTCGGACCGGACAATCCGGACAACAGATTATGATTACGCCGAACGATGGCTTACTGACTGTTATTTATAGGCCAGCGTGTACTGTACTTTTGCCGTTACGTCACCCGCGGTGGTGGCCGCTGAGGCATAGTAGGCACCGATATAGGTCATCTTGGCGGTGTGATCGGTGGTCGAGATTGGGAAGAAACCACCGGTGCCGCCTACAGGGATCTGGCTGGTGCCATCTTTATCAAACAGGCGAACTTCCACGTTTTCCGCGCCGCCATCGGCTTTCGCGGTGCTGTTGGTCAGGTTACCCGTTGCGGAATTGAAACCATCGCTGTTGATGGCTTCGAAGTGGGCAGCGACGCTCGCTGGGCCACCGGTCTTCGGGCAATTTTCCACATTGATATCAAAGGTGGTTGAACCACCGACGGCACCTGCTGTTGACAGCGTCTGGGTAGACAGGGTTGGCAGAGTGACCTTCTTGTCCACGTCGGCTGAGACAATACTACAGGTCTCGGCAATCAGCTTACCGTTAAAGGTTACGGTACCCTGAGTGACTTCGCCTGCGGCGAACGCGGAGGATGTGGTCATCGCCAGAGCGATGGCGCACAGTGAAATATTCAGTTTAGACATTTCTGTTCCTTAGATATTGATTACTGCTTTATCGGTCTTATGACCTTCCTTTCGAACTTACCCCTTCCCGAATGAAGGGAGGAAAATAAGTTCATTGTTTAAAATGTGACGCTGAATTGTTTTTCAGCTTCACAGTTCAAATATAAAACCTGTTGCGGAATAGCCGCCTTATGCTGCAAAACATAGCGCCCAATCTGCGGCGTAATATATTTCTCAATAAACTGGATAAGTGCCCTGGCCCCTGTTTGCTCAATTGCACAGTGGTTGATAATGGCCTCCATTACCGGGGTTTCATACTGCAGCTTAATGCCATAGTGATCGTCCAGGCGCTGTGCAATCTTATTCAGATGCAGCTCAACAATGGCCAGCAGTGAGGCATGCTGCAGCGGAATATAGGGCACGACTTCCAGACGACCCACGAATGCCGGTGGGAAAGCTTTCAGGAGTTCCGGCTGTAGCGCTTCCAGCAGCCCTTCATGATCCGGCGCGCTTTGCGGGTCGGCATACAGTTGGGTGATTAATTCGCTACCGACGTTGCTGGTTAGCAGCAGCGTGGTGTTCTTAAAATCGATATAGCGGCCTTCGCCATCTTCCATCCAGCCTTTATCAAAGACCTGGAAGAAGACTTCGTGAATATCCGGATGGGCTTTTTCAATTTCATCCAGCAGAATCACGCTGTAGGGCTTACGGCGAACCGCCTCGGTTAATACGCCGCCTTCGCCATAGCCTACGTAACCCGGAGGCGCACCTTTTAACGATGAAACCGTATGCGCTTCCTGATATTCGCTCATATTGATGGTGATCAGATTCTGCTCGCCGCCATAAAGCGAGCTGGCCAGCGCCAGCGCCGTTTCCGTTTTACCAATGCCCGATGTCCCGACCAGCATAAAGACGCCTACCGGTTTATTCGGATCGCCCAGCCCGGCGCGGGAAACCATCACTCGTTCGGCAATGCGTTCCAGGGCATGCGGCTGACCAATAACGCGCTCCTGCAGGCGAGCGGGCAGACCGGCCAGCGTATCGATTTCATCTTCAAGCATTTGCCCCACCGGGATGCCGGTCCAGTCCGCCACGATGGCAGCCACCATGTCATGGCTGACCTCCGTCGGCACCAGCGACGGTTTACTCTGCAACGTTCCGAGGGTCTCTTCCAGCTCGAGCAATTTGGCCCTCTGCTGCTTGCGGCTCTCTTCATCGATCTCGTCGTCAGCGCTCAGCTCGCGGCGAAGTGCCTGAATGGCGTCCACGCACGCTTTTTCCTGCTCCCAGCGCTGGCTAAATTCAGCCTCTTTTTGGCTCAGTTCGGCAATCTGCTCTTCCAGTTTCACGATCGCGGCGTCATCACTTTTGCCGAAATTCAGCGCTTTACGCGTTTGCTCCAGTTCGGCCTCGGTTTCCTGGCGCTGAGCTTTCAGCAGCTGGAGCGCCATCGGCGGCGTAGCCTGGGCAGTGGCGACGCGCGCGCAGGCGGTATCCAGCAGGCTAATGGCTTTATCGGGTAGCTGACGCGCCGGAATGTAGCGGTGTGACAGGCGAACGGCAGAAACCAGTGCCCCATCGGTGATCCACACCCCGTGGTGATCTTCCAGCATCGGAACCAGCCCGCGCAGCATTGAGACGGCCGCGTTTTCGTCCGGCTCATTAGCCTGTAAAACCTGGAAGCGACGGGTCAGCGCGGGATCCTTCTCAATGTGGCGCTTGAACTCACTCCAGGTGGTTGCGCCGATGGTGCGCAGCTTTCCGCGAGCCAGCGCGGGTTTCAGTAAGTTCGCCGCATCGCCGGTTCCTGCTGCTCCGCCCGCACCAACCAGGGTGTGCACTTCGTCGATAAACAGGATCACGGGCTGTGGGGAAGCCATTGCGCTATCCAGCACCGCCTTAAGACGTGCTTCGAACTCGCCTTTCATGCTGGCACCCGCCGAGAGCGCGACAATATCGAGCGCCAACAGGCGCACTTCGCTCAGTGCAGCCGGGACTTCACCGGCTGCGATCGCCAGCGCAAGACCTTCCACAATCGCCGTTTTACCCACTCCAGCTTCGCCCGTCAGCAGGGGATTGTTCTGCCGACGACGCAGCAGAATATCCACCATCGTGCCTATTTCCTGGCTACGGCCGACGACCGGGTCGATTTTTCCCTCCCGCGCCAGGGCGGTGAGGTCGGTGGTGTACTGGGCCAGGCTGGCGTTGACACCGCCGGAGAGCGAACCGCTGGCTTCACCTGGAAGGGCGTCTTCCCGTGCAAACCCCTCCAGCTGTAAATCCTCAGCGGATTCGCCGGAGTCCCGCACGATAAAACTGAGCTCTTTAGTGAGCGGTTCAAGCGCAATTTTGTCCAGCCCTGGCAGCATAGCCAGCAGCTCGCGGCGCAGCTCCATGGTGGTCAGCATCGCAATCAGCAGATGACCGCTACGGATACGCGCGGATGAACACTCGAGACTTGAATAAACCCAGGCACGTTCAACCGCCAGCTCAATGCAGTAAGAAAAATCAGCAATGCTGCTCGCGCCATTAGGCAAACGAGCCAGCGCCCGGTTCAGATCATTATCCATCTGCGCGGGATCGACATCGAAATAACGGACGATATGTTTAAAATCATTATCTGAGTCCTGCGCCCAGAGTTGATTAAACCAGTGAACTAATTCAACGTAAGGATTCCCACGTAATTTGCAAAGGGTGGTTGCACTTTCAATACTGCGGAAAAGAGTGTTATTAAGTTTATTGAACAGATTCTTTCTTGTAATCGCCACGCCATTTCCCTTATGGGTAAGTTATTTCGCAATAGTCAGTAATAGCATTACGAGCTTTTGAATGAGCGTATTTAACCGTAACTTTCCGTCAGAATAAATATGCTGTCGGAGGATAATAGGCCAAATAGGAATTTGGCGTGGGTCCTTATCTTAAATGGAAAAGGCGATATAGGGATATCCTTATGATTTACATTGTTTTTATTGGTAATCGTAAAAGGGGATTACAATTTTAATGGTCGCCGCCCGGTGAAGAGTTGAGTATCTTTTTGCGGAATGGAACAGCAGGGATTGGGGCTTTATTTGTGGAACACAAGTTTCTTGATTATTACAACAGGGAACTCACTTTTATGCATGAAATGGCCAGTGAGTTTGCCCAAAAACATCCTAAAATAGGCCGACGGCTGGGCGTGAATGGTATCGAGGTCGCCGATCCATTTGTTGAACGTCTTATCGAGTCATTCAGCTTTATTGCCGCGAGGATGCAGCTTAAGCTTGATGCTGAATTCCCGGCCTTTACCCAAAGGCTGCTTGACGTTATTTACCCCAATTATAATGCGCCGACGCCATCAATGGGCGTCGTACAGCTGCGCCCGAATCTGAAAGAGGGCGATCTCACCCAGGGGTATGAAATTGCTAAAGATAGTGCCTTCTTCACCCCCATTTTTCCCGGCGAAACCACGCGCTGTGAGTTTCGCAGCGGGCAGTCGGTTCGCCTGTGGCCGCTGGCGATTGTCGATGCTCAGCTGACGTCCTTACCCCCGGATTTGCCTAATCTGGAGCGACACCGTATTCCGGTGGGAAAACTTAAAGGTGCTATTCGCCTTAAGCTGCGTCTTAAGGAAGGCATGCAATTTTCTGAGCTTCAGGGATTTACCTCCTTACCGGTATATTTGAACGGTGATGAACGTATTGTCTCGCATCTTTTTGAACTCCTGCATGCCGGCAGTCTGGCCACCATACTTCGTTACCATAATGGTGAAAGCCAGCAGGATTGCGTATTGGGTAAAGAGGCTTTGGCTTTTGAAGGGATGCTGCCAGAACAGAGCTTGTTGCCGATGGCATGGAATATTTTCCATGGGCATAATCTGGTGCATGAGTATTTTTCTTGTCGCCAGCGCTTCTATTTCGTCACGCTGAAGGCACTGGAGCAGGCCGCGAAAAATAATCACAGCGATGAGCTGGAGATTATCATCCTGCTCGACAGAAGCCCGCAGGAGATGGCCGGGCATATTGACACGGGCTGTTTCCAGCTTTTTTGTACGCCGGTGATTAATCTGTTTCCAAAGCGCATGGATAAGCTGGAAGTCAAACGCAATAGCCACGAATTACATATTGTTCCTGACCGCAGTCGCCCCCTTGATTACGAAATTTTTTCGGTGACTCAGGTTGTCGGGCAACAGGCGGAAAACAGCAAAGAGGTGCTATTTAATCCTCTCTATCAGACCCAGCATAATGACCAGGGTAATTTCGGCCGTTATTTTTCGCTGACGCGACGCCAGCGAATTAAGGGGCACACTCGTCGTAAATATCATTCGCAGACGCTGTATAACGGTACAGAAGTGTTTATCTCGCTGGTCGATCAGCAGGAAGCACCGTTCAGCGACGATATTCGCTATTTGTCTGTGGTGGCGATGGTGACCAATCGCGATTTGCCACGCCTGATTTCCCGCAATGGCCAGTTTGAGCTTTCGGTGTCGGATGCGGCTCCCGTTGAGGCCGCGCGCTTTATTTCCCCGCCGGGCTCACCGCGTGCGCCTTTTGTCGCCAGTGAATCCGCCTGGCGTCTGATCCGCCAGCTTAATTTCAACTACCTCCCGCTGTCGGAGATGCCGCACGTCTCCGGCGGTGAAGCGCTGCGTCAGATGCTGCAGCTGTTTGTCGATAATACCGATCACGATACGCTGACCCAAATCCGCGGTCTTGTGGGCTGCCAGACTGAACCGGTCATCCGCAGGCTACCGGGAAACGGGCTGCTGATGTATGGCCGGGGAGTGAAATGCACCCTGACAGTGGATGAAGAGAATTTCTCCGGCATCAGCCCTTATCTCTTTGGCCTGGTGCTGGAGAACTATATCGCCCGCCACGCATCGATCAACGTGTTCACCGAGACTGAGCTGCGTACGCTGCAGAGGGGGAGTCTGGCGAACTGGCCTGCGCGCCCTGGCCAAAGGGGAGCGCTGTAATGGTTCAACTGCCTCCCTCTTCGCTGCACGATAGCCTGCGGGCCTGGTGTCAGGAGGATGCGCCGTGGGAAAGTGGCTTCTTTGGCCTGATGCGCACTCTGGCGGCCCGCACGCCTGCGCTGCCGGTGCCTGGTACTGCCCGCCGTCCGTCGCAGGAGCGACATCGCATCGGGCAGAGCGCCCAGATGCTGTTTTCGCCTCGCGAAATTGCGAGCCTCAGCCTGCAGCCGTCGCGGCTGGATATCCGGCTTTTCGGCCTGGGCGTCTGGGGCGCGCAGGGGGCCATGCCGCTGCACCTCTCCGAGCTGGCCTGGTCCCGTTCGGAACAACAGGATCACGCGCTCGGCGATTTCGTCGATATTTTCCACCACCGGGCGCTCTCGTTGCTTTGGCGCTCGTGGTTTGTTTCTCAGGATACCGCCTCGCTGGACAGGCCGGATGATGAGACTTTCTCGTTTTATATCGCCAGCCTGATCGGTATGGATCCTGATGAGCTGCGTGCTGGGCGTTTGCCCATCCACGCCCGCCTGGCTTCGTCAGCGCACCTGATCCGCGAGGCCCGCAACCCGGACGGACTCATCAGCGCCCTGCATTACTACTTCGGTATTCCGGTATCGCTGGAGGAGTTCGCCACGCACTGGCTACGCTTTCCGCCGGATGAACTTAGCCAACTGGGTGGAGGCGGTGAAGCGTTGTTGCTCGGCGATGGGGCGGTGCTGGGGGAAACATTGCCCGATCGACAGCATAAATTCCGGCTGACGTTGGGGCCGCTGACCCTCGCCCAGTACCAGCGCTTTAGCCCCTGGGGCGAAGACCTGCCGGTGCTGTGCGAGTGGGTGCGGAATTTTATCGGCTACGAGTATGCCTGGGATGTGCAGCTGATCCTGAAAGCCGAAGAGATCCCACAGGCCAGCCTGAGCGGTGGCCATCAGCTGGGCTACACCAGTTGGCTGCCTCGCGATGATGAGGCCACTGCCGTCTCCGGCATGAGTTTTGAACCTGAATATTACCAGTTTTAACCCCGGCGGCGGGGACGTGAACCGCCAGGAGTATCAGGAAGAATAATGAGCACTATGGATTACTACCAACATCTTTTGCAGCCCGTGTCCGGCGATTCCCCCTGCGGGGAGAACCTGGACTATGACCCGGCATTTCTGCTGCTGCAGGCCAAACTTCAACCCCGTCTCGGCGCCGAGTATGGCGAATTTGTCGAGGTTGCCGACCCGGTGAACTGGGCGGAAATCGAACGGGAGTGCCAGGCGCTGCTGGCAAAGTCGCGGGATATTCGTCTGATCGTGACGCTTATTCGCTGCAGGCTGCGCGTCGTCGGCCTGACGGCGCTGGCAGAGGGGCTGAAAACGCTCGTGATTATGCTGCAACAGTGGCCCGATGACCTCTGGCCTCAGCTGCTGGAGGACGGCGAGTTCGAACCGCTGTTGCGGGCTAATGCGCTCCATGAGCTGGAGGATATGCACGGCCTGATCAACGACGTGCGCCAGCATATGCTGCCGCGTGCGGTTGGGGTGCAGTGCGCGGTGAAGGATCTGGAAAAAGCGCTGGCGTTTCCCCGCGATGAATCCGCTCTGCCGGAAGCGACGGTGAGAGCGATGCTGAACGAGTGGCGCGAGAAAAACTACCCGGAGATGTCCGCACCCTGGCAGGCGCAGCAGACGTTGACGGTCCTGACCCAGATGCTGAGCGAGTCGCTCGGCGATGTGTCACCCGTTTTCACCCGGCTTGAGCATCTGCTGGGGCTGTTTACCAGCATGGGCCAGCCTGCTGTGGAGGCGGTTTCCAGCGAGACGTCCGCACCGGTTACTGTGCCAGCGACCGTCGGGCCAGCCGAGTCCCAGGAATCGCTGCCGGTCCCCCTTGCTTCCACTGCCGTTGCTTCGCCCGTTCAGGGGCTGAATAGCCGTGCCCAGGCGCTACTCAGCCTGCGGGAAGTTCAGGCGTGGTTCGTGGCGATGGAGCCCGGTAGCCCGATCATTTTGCTGCTGGAGTTTGCCATTAAAACTTCAGGGAAGAGTTTTACCGAACTCATGCAGTTGCTCCCTGTCGAGATTGTTTCTCATTTGAACACAGCCGGGAGAGAATAAAATGAAATTGCAATTAGGGTTGCTGGTGTTGGGTGCGGGTGTGGCGGTGAATGCGCAGGCCGTTTGTACGGTCAGTTCTTCGTCCGGTCAGCCAGTGCCGCACGTCTTTTCCATCCCGGATATCACGGTCAATATCGATGCGGATGCGCCTGCCGATACCACTAATCCTGTCAGCATTCAGGATGCCGCTCCGCAGGGCTATGACGTCAAATTTGACCAGTGCCATACCGGCGATCTCTTCGGGAAAAGTTCGATCAATATGCCCGGGCCCCAGGGGGGCGCCTGGATCTACCCAAGTAATATTCCGGGGATCGGCATCAAGATCCTCTGGAATAACGGCGGAGCCTTCAGTAATGGGCAATTTCCCACCACCGGAACGATGGATTTTACGGAAGAGAGCGGTGGTACGCTGGGTACGTGGGTTTATCCGGCGAACTCTTTCTATCGGGTCGAAGTGTATAAAACCGCCGAAACGCTGAACCTGACGCCGCAGGGGCAAAACGTTGCCCTGCTGCCCAATAATTATGCCTATAACTGGGTGACCAGCGATTCTTACGGCAATGCCGGGCAGGTCCTGCACCTCGGCACCATCCAGGTGAACAGCACCCCCTCCTGCCGCTTTGAAAACAGCAAAGTGGTGGATTTTGGCACCGTCACTGGTGACATGATCAACGGCGGGTTGCAGGTAGAGCGGCCGCTGAATTTTGCCATCACCTGCCGCACGGATTACGGCTCCTATTCCTCAACCGCTTCGTTATCCAGCGAGTCGGCTTCTGCCGATGCCAGCTATATCGCCGTGACGGATCAGAGCGGGGCGAAAGACAGCCTGGCGATTAAGGTCAAGGACAGCAGCGGCAACTGGCTTAAGCTCGATGGCAGCAGCAGCGAAACGCTCAGTAACCTTGCCAGTAACGCGCCAGCGGAGTTTCACTGGACGGCGGCGCTAATGTCCCAGCCCGGCGTGCAGAAGCACCCTTCCGAAGGGGATTTCACCGCGCACGCGGAAATTCTCTTACAGGTCAAGTAGGTGGGAGGGATAACGACCATGACTGAGAGCCGTACGCTGTTTGTCAGCATTGCCTGCTACCGTGATCCGGAGCTGATCCCCACTTTGCAGAGCCTGATCGATGAGGCGCAATACCCGCAAAACCTGCACATTGCGGTGTGCTGGCAGGACGATAACCCAACGTCCGCGCTGTTCACCGACGCCGGGATGCAGTTAGTTGAAGAGCGTGTTGAGGAAGATCACACGCTGTTTCGCTTTCACTGGCGTCAGGTGCAGCTTGAGGTGATTGCCGTGGACTACCGCCACAGCCAGGGGGCCTGCTGGGCCCGTTATATGGCGGAAACGCGCTTTGCCGATGAGGATTTCACGCTGCAAATTGATTCGCACTGCAGGTTCATTCACCACTGGGATGGGGAGATGATCGCGATGCTGGAAGGGCTGCGCAGGCACAGTGAAAAACCGGTGCTGTCGACCTATCCACCGGCCTACGATCCGCAGGACGATCCGGCAAAACGGGGCCAGTTTGTCAGCCGTCTTATTTTCCGTGAATTCTCAAAGGAGGGGCTGCCGATGCTCTCCTCGGTGCCGGTAAAAAGCGAGCAGCCCGTTCGCGGCAGCTATATTGCTGGCGGATTTTTGTTTGCCGGTGGCCGCTTTGTTCGCGAAGTCGCTAACGATCCGCAGATCTTCTTTGCCGGGGAGGAGATCGCCATGGCCGCTCGAGCCTGGACGCACGGCTATGACATCTATACTCCGCACAAAATTTTGCTCTGGCACTACTACGGGCGCAAGCAGGCGAACAAAATCTGGGGGGATCACACCCGGGAAGCCAAAAACGTCGGCGAAGTGGCCATGGGGTGGTGGGAGAGAGATGCTATCTCGAAAAAGCGGATCCGCAGCCTGTTCGATCTTGAAATCGTTCCCGTTGATCCCGGAATTTACGGCCTCGGCAGTGCGCGGAGTTTACGTGATTTTGGGCGTCTCATCGGCGTGGATTTTAAGCGCCGGGCGGTATTGCCAGAGGTGCTGGGGGCGGAGAAAACCAGCGTATTTCCGCCTGAGAGCTGGCCTGACGATGAGCAGTGGGTGCAGCGGCTTATCTCACCGTTCAGGAAAACCGTTACGTTGAAAAAGGAAGCTGTTGCCGCCCTGATGCCAACCACTGACTGGTGGTATCTGGGGGTTTATAGCGCAGGCAACCGACTGATGGACGAGAAAAAGCTCTCTCCTGAGGCGCTGGAAAAATCCCTCAATATCTCGAAAAACGACGAGTTTTCGCTGGATATTCAGTTCAGCACTGCCCCACGTTTCGATCCGGCGGTTGTTCGTCTCTGTCCGTTCAGCGAGAGCGGCGGCTGGGGTGAGGTACTGGAGAAACCATGGTAAGCGCCGAAACGCTGCTACAGCAGCTGCTTTACGTCGACTCTCTGCTGGCGATGGACGGGATTATTCCCTCGCACTCGCAGTATCAGGATCGAATGGGGCGAATCATTGTCGCGCTGGACACCGCGCTGTGTGAGAACGCCACCTCCCCGGTTCAGGTAAAGCATTTTTGCACGCTGCTCTGCCAGCTTATCGACTGGCGCCTTCGCGGCAGGAGTCTGCGAAGTCCTGGCTACTGGCCAACGCTTGCCCAGCATCTGTACGGCGTTGAGGAGCCACAGGAGCCGTTCAGCACGCAGCTGGAAGCGCTGTTAAGTACTTCCACGGGTGAGCTACTGAAGCTGAGCAAGATGCTGCTGGTCTGGCTACCTTCGATAGAGGAAGAGCAGGGGCAACTGGCTAAGCTGATGGCCGACTGGTGTGAGCCACCCTTGCCGCTGGCATGGACGCCACCTGCGGAAGCCGAAATCCTGCCGCCGCCGGTGGCTCCGCCAACGCTTCGCTCAAAAGCGCGGTTTCCTCTTGTCTGCGGCGGGATGCTGATGGCACTCACGCTGCTGTGGTTCTATCTGAAGACCTGGTAATTATGTCTGAACGTTATTTATTTCCGCTGGCGGGAGGGTTGATGCTGACCGCGCTGCTGCTGGCCTGCGGTATATACAGCTCCATGGGATGGAACTTGTTGTTTATTTGTCTGGCGCTGGTCGCAGCCTGCGCATTTTGGTGTTTGCGACCAGTCCCGGCAGCGCCAGCGCCTCCTCCGGATCGGACGGAGGTACAGGATGTGTATCTTGTGATTGGACCTTATGTCGCAAGCTGGTTCACCGTCCATAACGATGAAAGCTTGCTGCGCTATGACCGTCAGCGTCTCTGGCTGGCGGCAAGAGATGCGCGCGAGCTGGTCAAGCACCTGAATTACCATTCCGCTAACCCGGAAAAAACGCGGATAACGCTTTTTTTTCCGTTCCTGCCTGACGGTCACGACACCGAGGCGCTGGCCATTGGAGCACTGATGTCGTGGGCCAGCGCGCTGAAAACCATCACGTTGCCGGAACCGTTGCCCTGCATTTTTGCCCTCTACAGCCGCTGTAGCGAGCAGTGCTATCTCGGGGATCCGGACGAAGTTATCTGGTCCGGGGAGAAGCACTCGCTGCCGACGGGTGGATCGGTGGATGCGCTAATGGGGGCGCTGTGGCTTAAGCTTGCACGTCAAAACACCGGGGGCGATCGCTGGCTTGCGCAACGTCAGGCCACGCTCGGCACTTTGCGAAACTGGTTTGCGCAATCCCAGCTTTTACTCGCCATGAATAGCGTTTTTAACTGTTCCAGCCTCACGTTGACGCATTTCTTATTGGCAGATTCGGGCAGGGGGTTTATCCGTCACGGTGCCTGGTCCCGCTGGCTGAATGAGCACTACGCGGTGCTCCCTGGGCTGGCGAAATCACGGATTGAGCTGGCGCTTCCGGAGCTGACCCGTCCACAGACGCGCGGGCGGGTCGCTGTAGTAAACCCAACGCCAACGAAGGGCTGGCCACTTTGGCCTGCATTCCTTCTGGGAGGCCTGCTGGCAGGCTCGATGTGTTATGCAAAATGGCATGAAGTGCAGAGGGAAATGGAGGTTCAGGCGCTGGTGTTTGCGGTCAACCGGGTAGACGATAGCGCGCTCCGGAAAAAGTGGCTTGCAGTGGACAAACTCCGCGCGTCTGAGGCTGCGCTTCGCCACTGTTCCACGCGCTATTTCTTCCAGAACTGGGGATTTGCGCAATGTGATGCCCTGCTCTCTCTGAGTCAGCAACAGCTTAAGAAATATGTCCGGTGGGTGGTGTTCTCTTCGGCCAGCAACCGTTCGCTATTTGCCTCGGGAAATTACGTCATTCTGCCAGAACGTGCAGATCGGTTGGAACCGCTGGCGAAGTTAGTCGAACAAAATTCTGGCGTGAATTTTTTGATCGTCGGTCACTCCGATAACAGCGGCGACGGACAGCAGAATATTCTGTTGTCTATGCTGCGGGCTCGCGCAGTTCGCGACTGGTTAATCACCCATGCCCATGCGGATGCGTCGCGATTTACGCTGAAGGGCGTGGGTGACCTTTATCCTCTGACTTCTAACAGTACCGTGGAAGGACGCGAGATCAACCGCCGGATTGAGGTGATTCCTGTCCCTTTTACTTCCCTTAACGTTAATGAGTAGATATTTATTATGAATTCGCTGTCTTATAAATTAATTGAAGGCCACTTCCTGAGTTCCCCTCCGGTGCTGGACAGAAGTGTAAATGTTCTTATGTTTCGGGACCCGGAAGATAACGAATATAACATTATGATCAACCGTGCGACGCTGGAAGAAGAGGAGTCTCTGGATGCGTACTGTGAGCGACAAATAGAACAGTTAAGAAATAAACTCCCGGGGTTTAAGATTGAAGGGAAAACTCTGAAATCTGAAATAGGTCCGGCAAAGCTGCCGGTGTTACAAATATCGAATAGCTATCTGCAGGATGGAAACACGGTTCGCCAGGTTCAGTCGATAATAAAGCTTCCGTGGCATGCAGTAATGAATCATACCGAACGTGAAATCATTATCTTTACCCTTCACTCGGTGGGGGAATTCACAGAGTATCAGCGTCGGCATTACGTACAGGCCATCAATACATTCCAGCCCCATACCTCGGTTGGCGTCTGAACAGGTTCCGTCCCCCATCACTGACGGGGGATGGAATAAATATTAAAGACAAAGCGTGATCCGTTCACTGTCGATATGCTGCACCATCCATGAAGCATAATGATAGAGTTCAGACTTTTTAGTGATCCCCATCTTACGCATGGCGTTGCGGCAGTGGGTGCTTACCGTTTTGTCGGTGCAGCCGAGAATTGCCGCAATATCCTGGGCGCAGTAGCCTTTACCGAGATTGTGCAGCACCTGATTTTCCATGGCGGAGAGCTGCAGGTATCGCCTGCCGCCGATTTTTTGGAAAATATCTTTTTTATTTTCTTCTGAAAGCGGAAGTCGGGCCAGTGACAGAATTTTTTCAAGCTTGGCCTGGACTTCATTAATGGTCAGAGAGTCACAGTTAAAAGGGATGTCAATGGAAAAAGGGGTGCTGTGTCGATGCTTTGCCGGAGGCGACGGTTTAAGATGATAATTAATGCTGACGACGCTCTTGCGAAAAGTGATATCTGCCGGTGAGTTCCTGTGCCAGGTGGAGGAGGAATTATCTGGGGGAGGTTCAACAAGCGTAATCATTTTCCGTAATCCATATTTATAGAAATAGTCATTGCTGACGATGGTTACATTATTGAGCAATGGTGAAACAGTGTGTGTCATGTTCTTCATATCGTAACGGTTATCCCTTTTATTCCGTTTTCGAGATCGACTGTGATGCAGGTTTAAGGTAGCGGCGCGCATGCTTCGTCAAGATGAATGAAGCCTGTTATGTCCACTAAAATTGCAGTTTGCATAAGATCTGGGATGTGAATAATCAACGCAATAAAGATTAACCTGGCGACGGTCTCGGACAATTACGTTGCGTGATTTAGTATTATCACTGCGTGTATTTAACAATAATTGCGTGGCCTAAAGAAATACTTTTGCACGGAATGAAAAAAATAAGAATCTTGCCAGGGTGATTTTCTGATAAATACTAACAATTAAGAATTGTTACACGTAATTACATTTCAACAATGCATTCATTGAACATCAATGTTTTTCCTTTGTAATCCTTAATGCCTGCTGGTGCGGGGTGACAGGAGAAGGATAATTTTCGTCCTGGATGCCGCGGCCGGAAGTCGATCTGGCCCTGGGGAAATCATCTGCAAAGACAAAAAATATCCACCCCCATCGGGAGGTGGATATGCAGAGTCGCCGAATTACTTGGCAATACGCTTGTACTTGATACGCTTTGGCTCAAGCGCATCGGCACCGAGGGTGCGTTTTTTGTACTCTTCGTACTCGGTAAAGTTGCCTTCGAAGAACTCCACCTTACCTTCATCCTGGTAGTCCAGAATGTGGGTAGCGATACGGTCGAGGAACCAGCGGTCGTGCGAGATGACCATTGCACAGCCCGGGAATTCCAGCAGGGCGTTTTCCAGCGCGCGCAGGGTTTCGATGTCAAGGTCGTTGGTCGGTTCATCGAGCAGCAGCATGTTGCCGCCTACCTGCAGCAGCTTCGCCAGGTGCAGACGACCGCGCTCACCGCCGGACAGCTCGCCCACGCGTTTACCCTGATCGGTACCTTTGAAGTTGAAGCGACCCACGTAGGCGCGGCTTGGCATCTCGGTGTTGCCAATCTTCATGATGTCCAGCCCGCCGGACACTTCTTCCCACACGGTTTTGCTGTTATCCATCGCATCACGGAACTGGTCAACGGAAGCCAGCTTCACGGTTTCACCCAGCTCGATGGTGCCGCCATCCGCTTTCTCCTGGCCGGACATCATGCGGAACAGGGTCGATTTACCCGCGCCGTTCGGCCCGATGATACCCACGATGGCACCTTTCGGTACGGAGAAGCTCAGGTCGTCAATCAGCAGGCGATCGCCATAGGACTTACGCAGGTTGCTGACCTCAACGACTTTATCGCCCAGACGGGGTCCAGGTGGAATAAAGAGTTCATTAGTTTCGTTACGTTTCTGGTATTCGGTGTTGTTGAGTTCTTCAAAGCGCGCCAGACGGGCTTTGCCCTTCGACTGACGGCCTTTCGCGCCCTGACGTACCCACTCCAGCTCTTTTTCAATCGACTTACGACGAGCCGCTTCCTGAGAAGCTTCCTGCGCCAGACGCTGATCTTTCTGCTCAAGCCAGGAGGAGTAGTTGCCTTCCCACGGAATGCCTTCGCCGCGGTCCAGCTCGAGGATCCAGCCTGCCACGTTGTCGAGGAAGTAACGGTCGTGGGTAATCGCCACAACGGTGCCTTCGAAGTCGTGCAGGAAGCGTTCCAGCCAGGCCACGGACTCGGCGTCCAGGTGGTTGGTCGGTTCGTCGAGCAGCAGCATGTCTGGTTTTTCCAGCAGCAGGCGACAGAGCGCAACGCGGCGACGTTCACCCCCGGAGAGGTTCGCAATTTTCGCGTCCCAGTCTGGCAGACGCAGCGCATCAGCGGCGCGCTCCAGCTGCACGTTCAGGTTGTGGCCGTCGTGCGCCTGGATAATCTCTTCGTATTTGCCCTGCTGGGCGGCCAGCTTGTCGAAATCGGCATCTGGCTCGGCGTACAGTGCATACACTTCTTCAAGGCCCTTCAGGGCGTTGACCACTTCCGAAACCGCTTCTTCAACGGATTCGCGAACGGTATGCTCCGGGTTCAGCTGGGGTTCCTGCGGCAGATAGCCAATTTTGGTTCCCGGCTGCGGGCGTGCTTCACCTTCGATATCGGTATCGATACCGGCCATGATGCGTAACAGGGTGGATTTACCGGCACCGTTGAGGCCCAGTACACCGATTTTTGCGCCAGGGAAGAAGCTCAGAGAGATGTTTTTCAGAATATGACGCTTCGGCGGGACCACTTTGCCGACGCGATGCATGGTATAAACGAATTGAGCCACGTTGGACTTCGCCTCTTTTATTTTGATGAATTGGAGTCAGAGGCGAAGTGTAGCCTTTTTCACACGCTAATCCCAGCCAGGCGACCGTGATAACGATAAAGGTAAAAAAGTGTCCGCAACGTGGCGCAATTCCGGTTGTCTGATTAGCATAAAGAGAGGCTGTGGCCGTTGAGCCTTCAGGATGAAGAGATTGACCGGACACGGCTTTTTTACGCGGCATGATGCTGCATTGACACACTTTTTAAGGAGCGCATGTGGAAAATGCTAAACCCATGACGTGGCGTCTTCTGGCTGCGGGCGTCTGTCTGCTGACCGTAAGCAGTGCGGTCCACGCCGATTCACTGGACGAGCAGCGCAACCGTTATGCGCAGATTAAACAGGCCTGGGACAACCGTCAGATGGACGTCGTTGCCCAACTGATGCCGACGCTGAAAGATTACCCGCTCTATCCCTATCTTGAATACCGCCAACTCACCGATGATTTGATGACTGAACCTGCGCTCAGCGTGAGTCAGTTTGTGCAGGCCAACCCAACGCTGCCCTCAGCACGTACGCTCAAAAACCGTTTTGTGAACGAGCTGGCTCGCCGGGAAGACTGGCGAGGGCTGCTGGCGTTTAGCCCGGATAAACCCGGCACGACCGAAGCGCAATGTAACTACTACTACGCCAAATACAGCGTGGGCCAGACTCAGGATGCCTGGGCAGGTGCGAAAGATTTGTGGCTGACCGGAAAAAATCAGCCAAATGCCTGTGACAACTTATTCAGCGCCTGGCGCGCATCAGGAACCCAGGATCCGCTGGCGTATCTTGAACGTATTCGCCTGGCGATGCAGGCCGGTAATACTCGCCTGGTGACGTCGCTGGCGAATCAGATGCCGCCAGACTACCAGACTATTTCTGCGGCGGTGATAAGCCTCGCCAACAACCCAAACAGCGTGCTGAGCTTCGCTCAAAGCACCGGTACGACCGATTTCACCCGCCAGATGGCGGCAGTCGCGTTTACCAGCGTGGCGCGCCAGGATGTGGAAAACGCCCGTCTGCTTATTCCACAGCTGGTGCAGGCGCAGAAGCTGAATGAGGATCAGACTCAGGAGCTGCGGGATATCGTGGCCTGGCGGCTGATGGGCACCGACGTGACCGACGATCAGGCCCGCTGGCGCGATGATGCCATCATGCGTTCGCAGTCGACCTCTCTGGTGGAGCGCCGCGTGCGTATGGCCATCGGCAACGGCGATCGTCGTGGCCTCAATACCTGGCTTGCGCGTTTGCCAATGGATGCCAAAGAGAAGGATGAGTGGCGCTATTGGCAGGCCGATCTGCTGATGGAGCGCGGGCGCGAGCAGGAAGCGAAAGATATTCTGCACTCGTTGATGCAGCAGCGCGGATTCTACCCGATGGTGGCGGCGCAGCGTTTGGGGGAAGAGTATCCCATTCGCGTTGAGAAGCCGGAAGGTACCGTTGCGCCGCTGTTGGTTAACGGTCCGGAAATGAACCGTGTGCGTGAGCTCATGTACTGGAACCTGGATAATACTGCGCGTGCGGAGTGGGCGAACCTGGTGAGCAGCCGGACCCGCAGCGAGCAGGGGCAGCTGGCGAAATACGCATTCGATCAGGACTGGTGGGATCTCAGCGTGCAGGCCACAATTGCCGGTAAGCTGTGGGATAATCTCCAGGAGCGTTTCCCGCTGGCGTATAAAGATCTTTTCGTTCGCTATACCGGCGATAAAGCGATCACCAAAAGCTACGCGATGGCGATTGCCCGCCAGGAAAGCGCGTGGAACCCGAAAGTGCGTTCTCCGGTGGGTGCCACGGGGCTGATGCAGATCATGCCGGGTACCGCGACACATACGGTGAAGATGTTCGCGATTCCGGGATACGGCGGGCCGAATCAGCTGCTGGATCCTGAAACCAACATCAACATTGGTACCCGCTATCTGGAGTACGTTTACCAGCAGTTTAATAACAACCGCATCTATGCGTCAGCGGCTTACAACGCCGGTCCTGGCAGGGTAAGAACCTGGCAGGGAAACAGCGCTGGCCGCCTGGATGCCGCCGCGTTTGTGGAGAGTATTCCCTTCTCGGAAACGCGTGGTTACGTGAAAAACGTGCTGGCCTATGATGCGTACTATCGTTATTTCATGGGCGAGAAACCGCAGATCCTCACCGACGTTGAGTGGAAGCAGCGTTACTGATTCGCTTCCGGTATGTTATGCTTGTACTCGCTAAAGAGTACATTCGGCGGGCGGCCCGGCGCCGTCCGCCCCAACAGGGTGGCGTAACATGACTCAACAATCTCCATACTCGGCTGAAAACGCAGAACAGCGCCACCAGGAGTGGCTCCGTTTTGTGGAGCTGATGCGTCAGGCGTTTGCCGCCGATCTGCATCTGCCGCTGCTAAATCTGATGATGACCCCGGACGAGCGTGAAGCGCTGGGTACGCGCGTGCGTATTATCGAAGAATTGCTGCGCGGTGAAATGAGTCAGAGGGAGTTGAAAAGCGAGCTCGGCGCGGGGATTGCGACAATCACCCGTGGCTCGAACAGCCTGAAATCAGCGCCAGCGGAGCTCCGCCAGTGGCTGGAGCAGGCGCTGCCGAAGACTCAGCGATAAACGGCGTTGTGGAAAGGGCTAAGCGCCAGGATCACCGCCTGATGATAAACGCTGCTGCGGGTCAGTTTGCCCGAGGTAAACACGCCAATCGCGCCTTCCTTGCGGCCAATTTCATCAATGCCCGTGTAATGTGACATAACCGGACCGAGGGCATCGCCCGCCCGCATGCGTTCAAGGATGACATCAGGAAGCGGCAGCGTTGCCGAACGCGCCTCGCCACGCTGTTCACGGCTATGGATTACCACCCAACTGAAGGTGCTTCCTTCGTCAATACCGGCTTCTATTGCTACCCAAAAGTCCGCATCTGGTCTGACAAGACGTGCATTTTCGACCCGGTTCCGTGCGCCAGCGCGCGTTTCATCACTTCCGTGAGGCTGCTCCGGTACGCCGCTCTCGACGGAAACGGCATCAATATGGCAGGATCCTTCGCCGAAGATCTCGGCAAAAGCCTGCGTAATTGCCTTAATTTTGGCGGGATTGGTGGTAGCTACGACAACATTGTGCATAATCAGTACACTTACGACAAAAAATCATCATCGCAGTATAACGGATAATTAGCATGTTACAGGTATACCTTGTTCGCCACGGTGAAACGCAGTGGAACGCCGAGCGACGTATTCAGGGCCAGTCTGACAGTCCTTTGACCCAAAAGGGCGAGCAGCAGGCCTGGCAGGTGGGAGAGCGTGTTCGCACACTCGGCATTACTCACATTATCGCAAGTGATTTGGGCCGTACGCGTCGTACCGCCGAGATTATCGCTGAAGCCTGCGGGTGTAGCGTCACCTATGATCCACGCCTGCGCGAGCTCGATATGGGCGTGCTTGAACGTCGTCTTATTGACTCCCTGACGGAAGAAGAAGAGGGCTGGCGTCGTACGCTGGTCAATGGCACGGCGGGTGGACGTATCCCGGAAGGGGAATCTATGCAGGAGCTCGGCGACAGGATGAACGCGGCGCTGAAGGATTGCCTCGAGCTGCCGGAAGGTAGCCGTCCGCTGTTGGTGAGTCACGGCATGGCGCTTGGCTGCCTGGTCAGCACCATTCTCGGCTTACCGGCTTATGCGGAGCGTCGTTTGCGTCTGCGTAACTGTTCGATTTCGCGAGTGGATTATCAGCAAAGCCCGTGGCTTGCGCCTGGCTGGATCGTGGAGACCGCAGGTGACGTCACGCATCTGGACGCCCCTGCGTTAGATGAGCTACAGCGTTAACGACGAATAGGGATCAGGTATTCGCAGCGCAGCTGAATAGGCGGTTCCTGATCCATCACGTCTTTCTCCGGGAAGAAGCGTTCGATATCCTGACCCTTACGGCGCGTCAGACCGAGCATCGGCATGCATGTGCCATACACCGTCAGCACAAATTCCTGCAAGCTGCTTCCCAGCCCTTCATAGCTGAACATCACGTATTCACCGCCTTCCAGCGTCACCGGTTGGGCATCCTGCAAATGGCCGTCAGCCATGTCGGAAGTCAGCGCGGTGGTGTAGAACACTTCCTGTTCATCGTCTCGCTCAAGGCTTGGGCGGGGTTCATGCAGACCGTAAAGCGTCGGTGGAATTGATGGTGAATTGCCGAGGAACTCGCGCCAGAACTGGCCGCGCATTTGCTGGCGGAATGCTGAAATTTCTTCCAGCTTACAGGTATAGCTCTGGGTCACGCCGACCAGATGGGTTTCCGGCAGGGTGATGAACTCATATTTTGGCATCGTAAATTCACCCAGACGCAAGGGCGGACGCATGCCGTAGGAATTCCAGTCCGGCGAGCGACGATAGAGCGCTGGCGTCAAATTGAACTGCTTTTTGAACGCGCGGGTGAAGGTTTGCTGCGAGTCAAACCGGTATTGCAGGGCAATATCCAGAATCGGGCGTGCGGTGAGGCGCAGGGCGACAGCTGATTTGGACAGACGACGGGCGCGAATGTAGGCGCCGATAGCGTGACCGGTAACGTCCTTAAACATTCTTTGCAGGTGCCACTTGGAATAGCCCGCTTTTGCCGCCACGTTATCCAGAGACAAAGGTTGGTCGAGATGCCCTTCAAGCCAACTAAGAAGATCGCGAATAATCCCAGCCTGATCCATATAATGTCCTCATCCTTTCGCAAGTGCCTGTAACTAGGGTAGCGGATAGTAGCACTTTTTGATGTTTTAGCATTCGGTGTTTTTTTTGCTCAAAAGTGCGATAAAAGATTCGAAACGAGGGTGATTTTTGTAAAGCTGTGATCTATAAACACTTTCTTCTTCATTCTCGAATAATGGCTTAATGGCACGTTCAGAAATGGTAACAATATGAAATACAAGCAGTTAATTGCGGGTTGCCTGCTCGCGCTGGCAGGAAGCGCGGCTCACGCGGAACAGATTGGCTCCGTCGATACGGTGTTCAAGATGATCGGCCCGGATCACAAGATTGTCGTCGAGGCATTTGACGATCCGGACGTGCATAATGTCACTTGCTATATCAGCCGGGCGAAAACGGGCGGCATTAAAGGCGGGCTGGGTTTGGCGGAAGATACCTCTGACGCGGCAATCTCCTGTCAGCAGGTTGGGCCGATTGAGCTCAGTGAGAAAATTAAGAAAGGTAAAACCGAAGGTGAAGTCGTCTTCCAGAAACGCACTTCGCTGGTGTTTAAGAAACTGCAGGTGGTGCGGTTCTATGATGCCAAACGGAATGCGCTGGTGTACCTGACCTACTCGGACAAAGTGGTTGACGGTTCACCGAAAAATGCCATCAGTGCGGTGCCAATCATGCCGTGGAATAAATAAAGGGCGAAAAAAAACGGCGCCTGGCGCCGTTTTTCATCAACAATTCGGAACGATTATTCCTGCAGCTCACCGCAGAAACGGTAACCTTCGCCGTGAATCGTGGCGATGATTTCCGGCGTATCCGGCGTGGATTCGAAGTGTTTACGGATGCGACGAATGGTCACGTCAACCGTACGGTCATGCGGCTTCAGCTCGCGGCCCGTCATTTTCTTCAGCAGTTCAGCGCGTGACTGGATCTTGCCCGGGTTTTCGCAGAAGTGCAGCATGGCGCGGAATTCACTGCGCGGCAGCTTGTACTGTTCGCCGTTAGGACTGATCAGCGAGCGGCTGTTAATATCCAGCTCCCACCCGTTGAACTTGTAGCTTTCCACGCTGCGACGCTCTTCGCTCACGGTACCGAGGTTCATGGTACGGGAGAGCAGATTACGTGCACGAATGGTCAGTTCACGAGGGTTGAATGGCTTAGTGATATAATCGTCTGCGCCGATTTCCAGGCCGAGGATTTTATCGACTTCGTTGTCACGACCGGTCAGGAACATCAGGGCGACGTTGGCTTGCTCACGCAGTTCACGCGCCAGCAGCAGGCCATTTTTGCCCGGCAAATTGATATCCATGATGACCAGGTTGACATCATTTTCAGACAGGATCTGATGCATTTCCGCGCCATCGGTGGCTTCGAACACATCGTAACCTTCTGCTTCGAAAATACTTTTTAACGTGTTGCGTGTTACCAACTCGTCTTCAACGATAAGAATGTGCGGGGTCTGCATGTTTGCTACCTAAATTGCCAACTAAAATCGAAACAGGAAGTACAAAAGTCCCTGACCCGCCTGCTGCATGTCGAAAATTAACATGCCAGGCATAACATGACTAAAGTACGTAATTGCGTTCTTGATGCACTTTCCATCAACGTCAACAACATCATTAGCTTGGTCGTGGGTACTTTCCCTCTGAACCCGACAGTGTCAAAAACGGCTGTCATCCTAACCATTTTAACAGCAACATAACAGGCTCAGAGATGGCTGACACCCAATAAAACTACGCTTCGTTGACATATATCAAGTTCAATTGTAGCACGTTAACAGTCTTGTGAAATCCTCGCATCTAAATGCTAGCGTTTGTCACAAAATTTCAACAACTCAATTGATTGCAATCATAAACTGATTAGCAGAATGAATCCAAAAGAGGAGTGGTAATCTGGATTCAAATACCCTGACAGAACATGATGATATATAGCTTCTGTTAACATATGCTCTCAGAGGATTCTCAAGTAATAGTTTAGTCTTATTGATATGTTATGAAACACCATTTCGGCGTTTTTTGTTGCAACTAAGTAAATTCGCGGCGCGCAATATGATGTGCATCACATTGTGGTCGTTACAGAATAAAAAAGAGAAGATTACATGCGCTTATCAATTGTGCTGGTTTCGCCAGCAAGAGCCGAAAATATCGGTGCGGCGGCCCGGGCTATGAAAACTATGGGCTTTACGGAGATGCGAATCGTTGACAGTGAGGCGCACCTTGAACCTGCGGCACAATGGGTGGCTCATGGCTCCGGTGATATCCTCGATAACATCAAAACCTTCCCGACGCTGGCCGATGCTTTGCACGACGTTGATTTCACCGTCGCAACCACGGCCCGCAGTCGTGCCCGGTTCCATTATTACGCGACGCCGCAGGAACTGGTGCCTATCCTTCAGGAAAAGTCACAGTGGATGGGCCATGCCGCGCTGGTGTTTGGCCGTGAAGACTCCGGGTTAACCAACGACGAACTGGCTCTCGCAGATATACTCACCGGTGTGCCTATGGTGGCTGATTATCCGTCGCTGAACCTGGGGCAGGCCGTGATGGTCTTCTGCTATCAGCTTTCGGCGCTTACCCAAATGCCCGCTGCGCCCGTGCCAGAAAATAATGAAAACCAGCTGCAGGCTTTGCGGCTCAGAGTAATGGCGTTGCTCTCAAAACTTAAGGTTGCTGATGACATGAAGCTTGCCGACTGGTTACAGCAGCGTCTTGGCCTGCTTGGCCAACGTGACACAGCTATGCTGCACCGTTTGCTGCACGATATCGAAAAAAATATCGCCGACTAACGTGCTGCCGTAAGTTTTTCTTATGGATATATCTGCTGTCTCCTGAATTGCTGCCAGAGAATGTGAGGGATTAACAGCGCTTAAGCGGCGAAGCCTGATTGGGTGACAAAACGTGACGAATGTAAAAATTCGTTGACTTAACCAGGCCAATCCTTTAACCAATATAGGCAGACGACAGACAAGTAAAATAACAGAGCACACAACATCCATGATTCGCATCAGCCGCATGACAACCATTATTACCACCACCATTACCACAGGTATCGGTGCGGGCTGACGCGTACAGGAAAAACAGAAAAAAGCCCGCACCTGAACAGTGCGGGCTTTTTTTTCGACCAAAGATCAAGGGGTAAACCATGCGAGTCTTGAAGTTCGGCGGTACATCAGTGGCAAATGCAGAACGCTTTCTGCGCGTTGCCGATATTCTGGAAAGTAATGCCAGGCAGGGGCAGGTGGCTACCGTGCTTTCTGCCCCGGCCAAAATCACCAACCATCTGGTCGCGATGATTGAAAAAACCATTGGCGGTCAGGATGCCCTCCCGAATATTGCTGATGCCGAACGTATTTTTGCTGACCTGCTTCAGGGGCTGGCCGATCTCCAGCCCGGTTTTCCTCATGCCCAGCTCAAAGGTTTTGTTGAGCAGGAGTTTGCCCAGATCAAACATGTGCTGCACGGCGTGAGCCTTCTGGGCCAGTGTCCTGATGGCGTCAACGCCGCGCTGATTTGCCGCGGTGAGAAGCTGTCCATCGCCATTATGGCAGGCCTGCTCGAAGCGCGCGGACACAAAGTCAGCGTGATTGACCCGGTCGAAAAACTGCTTGCCGTCGGTCACTATCTTGAATCCACTGTCGATATCGCGGAATCCACCCGTCGCATTGCAGCGAGCCAGATCCCGGCAGATCATATGATTCTGATGGCGGGCTTTACCGCCGGGAACGACAAAGGCGAGCTGGTGGTGCTGGGCCGTAACGGGTCTGATTACTCTGCTGCCGTGCTCGCGGCCTGTTTGCGTGCGGACTGCTGTGAAATCTGGACCGACGTGGACGGTGTATACACCTGCGACCCGCGCCAGGTGCCGGACGCGCGCTTGCTGAAATCCATGTCCTATCAGGAAGCAATGGAGCTTTCCTACTTCGGCGCAAAGGTGCTGCACCCCCGCACGATCGCGCCCATCGCTCAGTTCCAGATCCCTTGTCTGATTAAAAATACCGGCAATCCACAGGCGCCGGGCACGCTTATCGGCGCCAGCCACAACGAAGACGGTCTGGCGGTGAAGGGCATTTCTAACCTGAACAATATGGCGATGTTCAACGTCTCAGGCCCGGGCATGAAGGGAATGGTTGGCATGGCGGCCCGCGTCTTTGCCACCATGTCTCGCGCCGGGATTTCTGTCGTGCTGATTACCCAGTCTTCTTCTGAATACAGCATCAGCTTCTGCGTGCCGCAAAGCGACAGCGGACGCGCAAAGCGGGCTATGGAAGATGAGTTTTATCTCGAACTGAAAGAAGGGTTGCTGGAACCACTGTTCATCATGGAGCGTCTGGCGATTGTCTCCGTTGTCGGCGATGGTATGCGCACCCTGCGTGGCATTTCGGCGAAATTCTTTGCGGCACTGGCTCGCGCTAACATCAACATTGTGGCGATTGCTCAGGGCTCTTCAGAGCGTTCCATTTCCGTTGTGGTAAACAACGATGATGCCGTTACCGGTGTACGCGTTGTTCACCAGATGCTGTTCAACACCGATCAGGTCATTGAAGTGTTCGTGATTGGCGTCGGCGGCGTCGGCGGTGCGTTGTTGGAGCAGCTGGAGCGCCAGCAGGGCTGGCTCAAGAATAAGCACATCGACCTGCGCGTGTGCGGCGTGGCTAACTCCCGCGCGTTGCTGACCAACGTCCACGGCCTGAATCTGGAGGAGTGGAAAAGCGAGCTGGCGGAAGCCAAAGAGCCGTTTAATCTGGGCCGGTTGATTCGCCTGGTGAAAGAGTATCACCTGCTGAACCCGGTGATTGTTGACTGTACCTCCAGCCAGGCCGTGGCCGATCAGTACGCTGATTTCCTGCGCGAAGGCTTCCACGTCGTAACGCCAAATAAAAAGGCGAATACCTCGTCGATGAACTACTATCACGAGCTGCGTCAGGCGGCGGCGGGGTCGCGCCGTAAATTCCTGTATGACACCAACGTTGGCGCAGGCTTACCGGTCATTGAGAATCTGCAAAACCTGCTGAACGCGGGCGACGAGTTGCAAAAATTCTCCGGCATTCTCTCCGGCTCCCTTTCGTTTATTTTCGGTAAGCTTGACGAAGGCATGAGCCTTTCACAGGCGACGACAATGGCGCGTGAGATGGGTTATACCGAGCCAGACCCGCGGGACGATCTGTCCGGCATGGACGTGGCGCGTAAGCTGTTGATTCTGGCCCGTGAAACAGGCCGCCATCTTGAACTAAGCGACATCGTTGTGGAATCCGTTCTGCCGGAAAGCTTCGATGACAGCGGCGATACCGACAGCTTTATGGCGCGCCTGCCGCAGCTCGACGATGAGTTTGCCGCGCGCATTGCCAAAGCTCGTGATGAGGGTAAAGTGCTGCGCTACGTCGGCAATATTGAGGACGATGGCGTGTGCCGGGTGAAAATTACCGAAGTGGACGGCAACGATCCCCTGTATAAAGTGAAAAACGGCGAGAACGCGCTGGCGTTTTACAGCCACTATTATCAGCCGCTGCCTCTCGTGCTGCGCGGTTACGGTGCGGGTAACGACGTGACTGCTGCCGGGGTCTTCGCTGACCTGTTGCGCACCTTATCCTGGAAGTTAGGAGTTTAAGATGGTGAAAGTCTATGCCCCGGCCTCCAGCGCCAATATGAGCGTGGGGTTTGATGTGCTGGGCGCGGCGGTAACGCCGGTGGATGGCACGCTGCTTGGTGACAATGTGGAAGTGGTAGCCGCAGATGCCTTCAGCCTGAAGAACGTCGGCCATTTCGCCAGTAAGCTGCCGGTTGAACCACGGGAAAATATTGTTTATCAATGCTGGGAGCGCTTCTGCCAGGAAATTGGCAAAACCGTGCCCGTTGCGATGACGCTCGAAAAGAATATGCCGATCGGCTCTGGCCTTGGCTCAAGCGCCTGCTCGGTGGTCGCCGCGCTGGTGGCAATGAACGAGTACTGCGGCAAGCCGCTTAACGATCATAAAATGCTTGCGCTGATGGGCGAGCTGGAAGGGCGTATTTCCGGCAGCGTGCATTACGATAACGTCGCGCCGTGCTTCCTTGGCGGCATTCAGCTCATGCTTGAGGAAAGCGGCATTATCAGCCAGCAAATTCCGGCCTTTGACGAGTGGCTGTGGGTGCTTGCCTATCCGGGAATCAAAGTCTCAACGGCGGAAGCTCGTGCGATTCTACCGGCGCAATACCGTCGTCAGGACTGTATCGCCCACGGTCGCCATCTGGCTGGATTTATTCATGCCTGTTACAGTCGCCAGCCGGCGCTGGCAGCGAAACTGATGAAAGATGTTATCGCTGAGCCGTACCGCACCAAACTGCTGCCGGGCTTCGGCGAGGCGCGCCAGGCGGTGGCGGAAATTGGCGCTCTGGCGAGCGGCATTTCGGGATCGGGGCCAACGATGTTCGCACTGTGCGACAACCCGGCCACCGCCCAACGAGTCGCAGACTGGCTCAGTAAACACTATCTGCAAAATCAGGAAGGCTTCGTTCATATTTGTCGGCTGGATACAGCGGGCGCACGCGTAGTGGGATAACCGATGAAACTGTATAACTTAAAAGATCATAACGAACAGGTCAGCTTCGCGCAGGCCGTGACGCAAGGGCTGGGTAAAAATCAGGGCCTGTTCTTTCCGCACGATTTGCCGGAATTCAGCCTGACTGAAGTTGATGAGATGCTGAAGCTGGATTTCGTTTCCCGCAGCGCCAAAATTCTGTCGGCGTTTATCGGCGATGAAATTCCGCAGAGTGAGCTGGAAGCCCGCGTGCGTGCGGCGTTTGCCTTCCCGGCTCCGGTGAAAAAGGTGCAGGAAGATGTCGGTTGCCTGGAGCTGTTCCACGGCCCGACGCTGGCGTTTAAAGATTTCGGCGGCCGCTTTATGGCGCAAATGCTGACGCACATCAGCGGCGAAAAGCCTGTCACAATTCTGACGGCTACCTCCGGTGATACCGGCGCGGCGGTTGCTCATGCGTTTTACGGCCTGAAAAACGTGCGCGTTGTGATCCTCTACCCGAACGACAAAATCAGCCCGTTGCAGGAAAAGCTGTTCTGTACGCTCGGCGGCAACATTGAAACCGTAGCGATTGACGGCGATTTCGATGCCTGCCAGGCGCTGGTCAAGCAGGCCTTCGACGACGAAGAGCTGAAAGCTGAGCTGGGCCTGAACTCCGCTAACTCGATTAATATTAGCCGTCTGCTGGCGCAGATTTGCTACTATTTCGAAGCCGTTGCGCAGCTGCCGCAGGAAGCCCGTAATCAGCTGGTGATTTCCGTCCCCAGCGGAAACTTTGGCGATTTGACGGCGGGTCTGCTGGCAAAATCGCTGGGTCTGCCGGTGAAACGCTTTATTGCCGCCACCAACGCCAACGACACCGTGCCGCGTTTCCTTCAGGAAGGCAGCTGGAAGCCGAAGGCTACTCAGGCAACGCTCTCCAACGCCATGGACGTCAGCCAGCCAAACAACTGGCCGCGAGTGGAAGAATTGTTCCGTCGTAAAGTGTGGCGCCTGAACGAACTTGGCTATGCGGCGGTGGATGATGAAACCACCAAAGCGACGATGCGCGAACTGCAAGACGAAGGCTATATTTCTGAGCCACACGCAGCCATTGCTTACCGCGCGCTGCGTGACCAGCTGAACCCAGGCGAATATGGCCTGTTCCTCGGTACCGCACACCCGGCTAAGTTCATCGAGAGCGTAGAGGCGATCCTGGATACCAAACTGCCATTGCCAAAAGCGCTGGCGGATCGCGCAGATCTGCCGCTGCTCTCTCATCATCTGCCAGCCGACTTTGCGGCGTTGCGTAAGCTGATGATGGAAAAAGCGTAACGTTCGTTTCAGGGCTCAAAAGAAACCGGGTTAGCCTCGCGCGACCCCGGTTTTTTTATGGCTGAAAAGTGGAGAAATTACGGAGGGAATAAGCAGGAAATGAGCAGGAATTCCCATAAAATGCGGGCACTTAGAGATTAGGATTGCGGAGAATAACAAGTCCGCTTCCTGACGGTTACTCTCATTCCATCGACCCATAACGGGCAAAGTTGTGAAAGGAGTAACCTATGTCAAACCTGAAACCTGTACTACTGGCGCTTTCAATGATGCTGGTGGCTCCGGCGGTGGTGCACGCCTCTGAAATTACGCTGGTGCCGGCAGTGAAACTGCAGATTGGCGATCGGGACAACCGCGGCAACTACTGGGATGGCGGCCACTGGCGCGATCATGGCTGGTGGAACAATCACTACGAGCGCTACAACAATCACTGGCGTCCACGCCCGGGGCCGCATTATGACCATCATGACGATCGCCACGATCATCACGACGATCATCATGACAACCACGGCTGGCACCACTGACTTTTCAGCCCCTCACCCGCTGTGGGTGAGGGGCGTTTTCACTTCTGTTCGTGGCGCTTAAATACCAGTTCATCGTGGGTTGAGGCGTCTTCGTCAAAGAAATAGCCTTCGCTGTCAAATCCCTTTAGCTGTTCCACCGTGGTCAGACGGTTTTCAATGATGTAACGGCTCATCAGACCGCGCGCCTTTTTGGCGTAGAAGCTGATGACTTTGAACTTGCCGTTTTTCTCATCGAGGAATACCGGCTTGACGATCTGCCCGTTCAACGCTTTCGGCTTCACCGCGCGGAAGTATTCGTCGGATGCCAGGTTAATGACGATATCGTCGCCCTGAGCCTTTAACGCTTCGTTCAGCTTGTTCGTGATGACCTCGCCCCAGAAGTGATAGAGATCTTTGCCTTTGGCATTTTCAAGTCGAATGCCCATTTCAAGGCGATACGGCTGCATCAAATCGAGTGGACGAAGCACGCCATACAGGCCGGAAAGCATGCGCAGATGCTGCTGGGCAAAATCGAAATCTGCTTCGCTGAACTCTTCCGCCTGCAAACCGGTGTAAACATCGCCTTTGAAGGCGAGGATCGCCGGGCGTGCGTTCTGCGGCGTGAAATCCGGGTGCCAGTCGTGGAAGCGGGTGGCGTTGAGATCCGCGAGTTTGTCGCTGATGCTCATCAGCTTGCCAATCTGGGGCGCAGTGAGTTTGCGCGCGACGGCAATCAGCTGCTGGGAGTAGTCCAGCAGCTCGGGATGGGTGTAGCGCGATGTTGGCAGCTCGCTTTGATAATCAAGCGTTTTAGCAGGAGAAATCAGAATCAGCATAGTCAGTCCTTCCGGGCATTTTTCGAGACTTTAGCAAAAAATGGCCCGGAAGGGATCGATGGCTGCTATTGGCGTGGCACATCATCCCAACTACCGGCTGCCAGCTGCCGCTCGATTTCCGGGTAGCGTGCCGGGTCAAACACCGGTTTTACCCCAAGCTTGCGTTGACGCAGGTAATCGCTGGCGATGATGCGCACCACTGGCGAAAGCAGCAGGATGGCGGTCAGGTTAGTGATAGCCATCAGTGCCATGATGATATCCGCGAACTGCCACACCACCGACACGCTCAGCAGCGTGCCCAGCATTATCATCAGCAGGGTGATGCCCCTCAGCAGCCAGACGTTGCGAGGCGTGTTCATCCGCAGATAAATCAGGTTGTTCTCAGCGTAAATATAGTTGGCGACAATAGAAGTGAACGCGAACAGCATGACGATAACCGCGACGAATTCTGCCCCCCAGCCCCCGGCAAAATTCATCATCGCCTTTTGCACCAGCTGAATGCCATTGACCGTGGCGTGAGTGGATTCATTCCCGGCGAGCAATACGACAATTGCCGTGGCCGTGCAAATTACCAGCGTATCAATCAGCACGCCAATCATCTGCACGATACCCTGAGCTGCCGGGTGTGGTGGCCATGACGCCGCTGCCGCTGCTGCGTTAGGCGTCGAACCCATGCCCGCTTCGTTGGAGAACATGCCGCGCTGAAAACCCGCGGTCAGCGCCTGGCTGATGGTATATCCCACCGCACCGGAAGCCGCTTCCTGCCAGCCAAAGGCGCTGCGAAAAATGGTTTCGATAATCGCCGGAATTTCATTGAGATGCCAGAGGCTTATCAGGACGCTGGCGGCGACCCAGGTCAGTGCCATTACCGGTACCATCCACTGCATCAGCTTCGCCACGCCCCGCAACCCGCGAACGATAATCAGCAGCGTTAAGGCCATGAGCGCCAGTCCGGTGACGTACCCGGGTAAATTAAACGCGAAGTGCAGGGCCTTCGAAACGGAATTGGCCTGCACGACATTGAAAATCAAACCATAGGCGATCAGCAGGAAAATAGAGAACATCACGCCCATCCAGCGCATCCCGAGGCCACGGGACATATACCAGGCCGGGCCGCCGCGAAATTGTCCGTTGGCGTCGCGCTCTTTGTAGAGCTGGGCGAGTGAGCACTCGGCAAAGCTGCTTGCCATGCCGATAATCGCTGACATCCACATCCAGAATATCGCGCCTGGACCCCCTGCCGTAATGGCTATGGCTACCCCGGCGAGATTGCCGCTGCCGACACGGGCCGCAAGGCTGGTGCAAAGCGCCTGAAAGGAGGTCAGGCCGTCTGGCTGCGGAGAGACGCTGCGCTGAAGGCTTTTGCGAAAATGGCGAAGATAGCGAAACTGGATATACCCCGTTCGCCAGGTAAACCACACCCCGGCGCCGAGCAGCAGGTAAATCATTACCGAGCCCCAGAGTATGTCGTTGATAAAAGAGAGAAACTCGGGCATTTAATGTCCTTCTTCGATGCCAAAGACCGATGTAAGCGCTACCATTTTTTAGACAATCCATTATCGGGTAGCCAGCGAATAATCTGAGTTTATCATACTCTGCGCTCTTGTTCCGTCCGCGGTTGCGCTGACACCGGGGCGTGATATCATCGTGAGCAGACCGGTTACATCCCCCTAACAGCTGTTTAAAGAGAAACACTATCATGACGGATAAATTGACCTCCCTGCGTCAGTACACAACCGTAGTGGCTGACACCGGAGACATCGCGGCAATGAAGCTGTATCAGCCTCAGGATGCGACAACCAACCCTTCTCTGATTCTGGGCGCGGCTCAGATCCCGGAATACCGCAAGCTGATTGATGAAGCGATTGCCTGGGCGAAAGATCAGAGCAGCAACCGCGAGCAGCAGATTGTTGACGCGACCGACAAGCTGGCCGTGAACATCGGTCTGGAGATCCTCAAGCTGATCCCTGGCCGTATCTCTACTGAAGTTGACGCGCGTCTCTCCTACGACACCGAAGGCTCTATCGCCAAAGCAAAACACCTGATCAAGCTGTACAACGATGCGGGCATCAGCAACGACCGTATTCTGATCAAGCTGGCTTCCACCTGGCAGGGCATCCGCGCCGCCGAGCAGCTGGAAAAAGAAGGCATCAACTGTAACCTGACCCTGCTGTTCTCCTTCGCTCAGGCTCGTGCTTGCGCAGAAGCGGGCGTGTTCCTGATCTCCCCGTTTGTGGGCCGTATCCTCGACTGGTACAAAGCCAACACGGATAAGAAAGAGTATGCTCCGGCAGAAGATCCTGGCGTGGTATCCGTATCTGAAATCTACAGCTACTACAAACAGCACGGCTATGAAACCGTCGTGATGGGCGCAAGCTTCCGTAACGTTGGCGAGATCCTGGAACTGGCTGGCTGCGATCGTCTGACCATCGCGCCTGCGTTGCTGAAAGAGCTGGCCGAAGCTGACGGTGCCATCGAGCGTAAACTGGTTTACACCGGTGAAGTGAAAGCGCGTCCGGAACGCATTACTGAATCTCAGTTCCTGTGGCAGCACAACCAGGATCCAATGGCGGTAGACAAACTGGCGGAAGGTATCCGTAAGTTTGCTATCGACCAGGAAAAACTGGAAAAAATGATCGGCGACCTGCTGTAATCATTTTCCGCGTGGCCGGGCTCCCGGCCACCTATTCCCGCCTTCGTTTGTCTCCCTTTCCTTTCTGCGTGTATCATTCCGCTTAACCGCCTTTTTTTAACGGAATTGATATGAATACTCTTCGCATTGGCCTTGTTTCCATTTCCGATCGCGCCTCAAGCGGCGTTTACCAGGATAAAGGCATCCCTGCGCTGGAAGCCTGGCTTGCTCGCGCACTGACTTCACCCTTCGAATTGCAGACGCGGCTGATCCCGGATGAGCAGGCGATCATTGAGCAGACGCTGTGTGAGCTGGTGGACGAAATGAGCTGCCATCTGGTGCTGACCACCGGTGGCACCGGGCCTGCGCGCCGCGACGTGACGCCAGACGCCACGCTTGCGATTGCCGATCGTGAAATGCCGGGCTTCGGTGAGCAGATGCGCCAGATTAGCCTGCACTTTGTACCGACGGCGATCCTGTCCCGCCAGGTGGGTGTGATTCGTAAACAGGCTTTAATCCTCAATCTGCCGGGCCAGCCAAAATCCATTCAGGAAACGCTCGAGGGCGTGAAGGATGAAAACGGCAAGGTGCTGGTGCACGGCATTTTTGCAAGTGTACCGTATTGTGTACAACTTCTTGAGGGGCCGTACGTGGAGACAGACGAGCAGGTGGTTGCGGCATTCCGCCCTAAAAGCGCCCGCCGTGAAACAATCTCCTGAAGATAGTGTATTTATAACATAACCTTTGTGGGCCACGGATTGACCGATGATTTACGCTGTAGTAATTTTTTCTTTACGAAAACTGTAAATCAATTAAAACAAATGGCCCGCTATGTCCTCTTCTGCAAGACCTCTTAACCGACAGGATTATAAAACCCTGACGCTGGCCGCCCTCGGCGGCGCGCTGGAGTTTTATGATTTCATCATCTTCGTTTTCTTTGCTGCGGTCGTCGGCGAGCTTTTCTTCCCGGCCGATATTCCGGAATGGCTACGCCAGGTGCAGACCTTCGGCATCTTCGCAGCTGGCTACCTGGCTCGTCCGCTGGGTGGCATCATCATGGCGCACTTCGGCGATCTGGTTGGTCGCAAGAAAATGTTCACCCTGAGCATTCTGCTGATGGCGGTGCCAACGCTGCTGATTGGCTTGCTGCCAACCTACACTTCGGTGGGCATCGTAGCACCTCTGCTTTTACTGTTGATGCGCGTGCTCCAGGGGGCCGCTATCGGCGGTGAAGTGCCTGGAGCATGGGTGTTTGTGGCCGAGCACGTGCCCACACAGCGTATTGGCATTGCCTGCGGCACGCTGACGGCTGGTTTAACGGTAGGCATTTTGCTGGGATCTGTCGTGGCAACGCTTATCAATACCAGCCTGACTCAGCAAGCTATTCATGACGGCGGCTGGCGAATTCCTTTCCTGCTCGGCGGCGCTTTCGGCCTGGTGGCGATGTATCTGCGCCGCTGGCTGCAGGAGACGCCGATCTTTCTTGAGATGCAGCAGCGCAAGCAGCTGGCGCAGGAGCTGCCCGTGAAATCGGTAGTCGTGAAGCATCAGAAGGCGGTGGTCGTGTCGATGCTGCTGACCTGGCTGCTGTCGGCGGGGATTGTGGTGGTGATTTTGATGTCGCCGGTGTGGCTGCAAAAGCATTACGGTTTTGCGCCTGCGCTGACGCTTCAGGCCAACAGTCTTGCGACCATTATGCTGTGTGTGGGCTGTTTGCTGGCGGGGCTGGCGGTCGATAAATTCGGTGCGAGCCGTACCTTTATTATTGGCAGCCTGCTGCTCGCGGCCTCGAGCTGGGCGTTCTATCATCTGGCAGGTCTCTCTTCTGCCCATCTTTTTATGCTGTACGGCTTAGTGGGGCTGTGCGTCGGCGTGGTGGGAGCGGTGCCGTATGTGATGGTCAGATCGTTTCCGGCAGAAGTGCGGTTTACCGGAATCTCGTTTTCATACAACGTTTCCTACGCGATTTTTGGCGGGCTGACGCCTATTGCGGTCACGCTGTTGATGGGCGTCTCGCCGATGGCACCTGCCTGGTACGTGCTGGCGTTGTCGCTGGTGGGGTTGGTGTTAGGCTTCTGGCTACGCCAGAAACCGGTAGAGGTCAGGTTGCTGGCTCGCTAGCGACGTTGCTCCCTTGCCGCCCGTTTGCCCAGTACGAAGCAGACCATCGGCAGGGGAAGCGTCACGATAAGTAGCATCCACAGCAGGGTATAGACCGCATCCACGCCGTCGTTTTGCAGATTGGTATAGAGCTTCACCGGAATACCCTGCGGGAAATAAGCAAAGATCATCACTATGCCAAATTCCCCCACCGCGCGGACCCAGGCGAGCGTTACGGCGGAGGCCAGCCCGGGTAATGCCAGCGGTAGCGTCAAAAAGCGAAAACGATTCCAGCCTGATGCGCCCAGCGTTTGCCCCGCTTCAAGAATGCTTTTCGGTACCGTAGCAAAGGCGGATCGCGCCACGACGATAAAGTAAGGCAGGGCACCATAAACCTGCGCCAGCACAAACGCGGCCGGGTTGTTGACGAGCGTTGCGCCAAGCACTGAAAGCCACCGACCAAAAACGCCGTAGGGCCCGAACGCCGAGACCAGCAAAATCCCCATTGCCAGCGGCGGCGTCAGAAGTGGGATCATCACCAGCAGTTCGCCGATTATCCGTTTACGTCCGCTGGCTTGCGACAACCACCACGCCACCGGGACGCCGATCAGGATAATGATCCCCAGCGCCAGTAACCCCAGCCCCATTGAAATCGCGATGGCGTTGTCGTCCCGCCAGGCTAGCTGCAAATGGCGCCAGGGCGTGACGCTAACCAGCGTAATAAAGGGAATACTCAGCAGCAGAATGGCGGGCAGCGAAAGCCAGCCCGCAATCCAGCCCGGACGTCTTAGCGCGCGTATACGCTACCTCCTTTCGGTTCAGCGTAACCAAACTCTTTGAACAGTTTATGACCTTCTGCACTCTTCATAAATGTCACGAATTTCTGACCCTGTGCCACACCATTTGGTGCATTTTTCAGTACCGCTGCGTAGAACACCATTGGCTGGGTGTGGAGCACTTGATCCTGACCTTTGCCGTCCTTGATAGTGAAACTGACGGTGTCATACCACTGTTTCGCCATCGCCGGGTTGCTCAGGTTGATCTCGTCCGGCAGGGCAATATAAGGCAAATGAGCCGAGCGCACTTCGCTCTCGTAGCCAGCTGCGGCATCCACCTGACCACTCTCAAGGCGCGCCAGCAGGCCGCTTTCCTGGTGTGTCTGTTCCGGGTTTTGCAGCGAACCTAAAATCTTATCGGCGATGCCAGGCATCTTGTAGTATTTCTCGGCCAGCATCAGGCTGAAGACAATATTCTGCCCTTTAGGATCAACGTAAGGATCAGTACGGCCAAAGGAGACATCTTTCTGCGCCAGCAGGTTCAGCCATGAACCGTCTTTCTTCTGGCTGGTTTGTTCAAACTGAGCGGCATGTTTGCCCTTAGGGCTGTAGGCTATCACCATGCTGGTGCTGGCGACCGGGACGGCATCATCGATGAGCCCCGCATCTTTGAGGATTTGCATCGGCCCCGGGGTAATGGAGACGAACACGTCAGCCTCAATCTTGTGGCTGGCCAGCAGGCGTGCCATGCCATAGGCACCTTGTCCCTGACCCTGGTACTCGCCGTTATCCACTTTGGCAAATGCCGGACCTAACCCCTGATCCATTACCTTACCCATTGAACCGGCGTAAGTTACGCGAATATCTTTCGCCAGCGCCACGGACGATATTTGCAGCAGCGCAACCGCCGCCAGGGTGTATTTCATTTTTCCATTAGCCATAAAATTATCTCGTTATATATTATTTTGTATAACGAGTGTCCTGGAAAGAGGCGGCGATGACAATGTCTGAAAGGGCATCGTTGAGATTAGGTTGATAAAACGCAATAAGCCGGAGAGGTTCCCGGCTTATTGGTTAGTGCGAAGGGAAATGCCCAGGATAAGGCGCGTGCCAGGCTGCCTATCGTCCAAAAGACCAGCCTCTACAATGTATCTTTATTGGCGACAAATTACAGAATAGAGAGACGCACCTGTGGGAGCAGGCACGTCGAGGGGCGATCAGTCTTTTGCACCAATCGGCAGGATGGTGCGGCCAAACTGCTCGTTCAGTACTTCACCCATCGCCAGCCAGATAGCGCTTGCGCCGCAAACCAGACCAATCCAGCCTGCAATGTGAACGATGCTTTCGTTATCCGCCAGGTGGCCAATCGCCAGCAGGGCAAACAGTACGGTCAGACTCAGGAACACGAACTGCAGCATGCGCGGGCCAGTCAGGGTACCGAAGAACATGAACAGCGTGAACACGCCCCACAGGCCCAGGTACATGCCCAGGAAGTGCGGGTTAGACGCTTCTGCCAGGCCCATTTTAGGCATGATCAGAATTGCGACCAGGGTCAGCCAGAAAGAACCGTAAGAGGTAAAGGCGGTCAGACCGAAGGTGTTGCCTTTTTTGTATTCCAGCAGGCCTGCAAAAATCTGCGCCAGTCCACCGTAAAAAATACCCATCGCCAGAATGGCGGTATCAAACGGGAAAAGACCGCTGTTTGTCAGGTTCAGCAGAATGGTGGTCATGCCGAAGCCCATCAGTCCCAGCGGTGCCGGGTTAGCCAACTTAGTGTTGCCCATATTTCCTCAAAAAATTCATTAATAAAGGGGAAAAAGTAAAAACCTCGCGCCAATCCTCAGGCAGCGGGGCGCGGCATAATAATCAGAGCCGTGCCTGCCGTCTATGATCTGAGCAGGGTGATTTTAAAAAATTTTTTCGCTCTCCCCCTTGATGCCCCATCTAACGACCCCATCTTGTATGCAACCGCAGTGGTGAGCCTGAAAAAAAACGTAGCGGGGCGCTTGAAACAGCACATTTCGCCCTTATTACAGGTTCACAACCACATGTTGATCGAATTTTTAGTGGAGACGTTTAGATGGG
>DKMD01000021.1 GCA_002470465.1 Pluralibacter sp. UBA7423 | reverse complement strand
ACGGGCGTGGGGTCAGTCCACGCGACCTCCATCATCTGCAGCTTCTGCAACAGGGCACAGCAGATTAACCATCGAACCATACTCATCACACAGCATAAACGCCTGCCCTCACCAGTTGGTGCTTTGCTTTATATAAAGGAGATTACTGATGTCAGAACTTACCTTCACCGAACCCGAAGTGTTAACCGACCATACCGACGTAATTTGCTCCACCAGTATTGAGCGTATCGTCACCGGACGTAATAACGCACTGGAATGCATCGACACTCTGATCCAGCAACTTGACACGATCTCGCAGGTCACTACCAGCATCTGGCGCGATCTGATGAACAAATCCGGGACGATTGCACTAATGGATGCCCAGGCACGTGACGAATGGTACGATAGTCTGGAGAAGGACGACATCCCCACCATAAGTAAAGACAATATTGTCAGTACCTTTGAGCAGCATCAAAATAAAGCGAAGTCTTTGAGCGCGGGATCATTAACGTATTTAAAGGGCTGAGCTGGGACTACAAGAGCAGCAGCCCATGTATGTTTGGTAAGAAAATCATCGTCGATGGTAAGAAGACTTTGGTCTGCAAAGCAGCGTTTGCGTACATCGTGAAGAAAAGCTGGCATATTGATGTAGGAGATGGAGGTAACAGCTTTTATCATTTTACTCTTGAGAACAGTGAGAGCTTGAGACAAATCAAATGCGCAGACAACTTGTTCAAATGATGAGGTACAAACAGTATCACCCTCAAAAAGATGTACATAAGAAGCAAACTCATAATGTCAGCATCTTCGTTCCCCGGTTCGAGACACCAAAAACCGACAAATACGGACCGAGGGTACAATTGAGGGTATAAAATTAATCACATCAAAAATAAACCATAAAAATCAATATGAAATTGCAACACATCGATTCCGATTCCGCCACTATTTAAAGAACCCGCCCAAAAGGCGGTTTTTTGCTTTTCTGCTTCCGGACTCTGCATCGAAGCGGGTTCGATGATTCGCTCGCGGAATGACACCCTCATCCCGCGAGCAAAACTCAGGTCTACTCTTTCCGGCTCTCCACTATCAGCGGCTCGATATCGCTCTCTTTCTTGATGACCAGAGACTCATCACCGCGAAGGCAGGTGCCACCATAGTTGCCACCCACGGTGAAGGTGCACACCTGAATGTACTTGCCGTCGACGTTGGGCAGGCACCAGAGCTGCTGGTAGATATTTTTACGGTCGACGAACTTGCCTGAGCTTTGGTCCAGCAGCTCTTCATCGTGGCTGACAAGGTCGATATTGCTGCCGCAGCGGCCTGAAATCGGCTTCACCGCATAGCCGGTTTTCGCCAGCTCCTCATTGACCACAAAATCCGTATCCAGCAGATAACGGTGATTCGGGAAGAGCTGCCAGAGCACCGGTAGAATAGCCTTGTTGCCCGGCACTACCGTCCACAGCGGTTCAAAGACCATCACTTCCGGGCGCAGCAGCACGTCTATCAGGCGTACTTCATTATCCGGGTGGCCCGTGCGGATCGGCACGGCGGCAAACTCGGTTTCGCTGACTTCACGCACCTGCTCAATAGCGGTTTCCCACGCCCAGGTTTTCCACACGCAGTTCACCGGACGGTTGTCACCGTCGATCAGCAGCCCGGCGGCATCCCAGCGTAGCTCGTCCAGGCCGTAGAGAATTTTGCTGTCAAACCCGGCTTCCGTCAGCGCCTTTTGCATAAAGCGGGCGTGATAATTTTCCTCCAGATCCTTGTCCTGCATGATGTGGACAAACGGGCGAGCGCTGCTGTGTTTCCACGCGCCAATCAGTTCGCTTAACAGCTCTTCTGAAGGGTTATAGCCTTCGCCACGATAGCCCGTTTTTGCCCACTGCTCCAGAATCAGGCCACCTTCGGTATGGCACGACGCCGAATCGGCGTTGTACTCATAGACCTTCAGCCCACGCTCATCCATGCAGAAATCCATGCGCCCGGTGATCATATCGTGGCGACGCCGCTGCCAGGAAAGACGTAAGCGTGGCCAGAGGATTTTCGGGATGTCGAACAGCGCCAGCAGCGAGTCATCCTTCATCACCTTGTCGGTGGCGTGCAGATACATCAGGTGCAGTTCGTTGGTCGCCTTCACCAGCTCCTGCTCGGCGCACTCGGTGATGGTGAAATACTGACAGGGATCTTGATTGATAAAGTGACCGTTGGCCCGAACGTAGGCGGCCTGCAAAGGCTCCTGCTCGTTCAGCCATGCGCCATCGAACTGACCTTTATTTTCCAGGCGCGCGCCCTGAATATTCAGCGCTTTCCCCGGCAGCGCGGGCTGCGGCAGGCTGTGTTCATTGTTTTCCGTCTGGATCATCCACCCCAGAATGGTGGTGTCATCAAACGTGTCTTCAATGGTGTAGTGCCCGTCCTTCACGACCAGCGTCAGCTCGCGCGTCCACTGCTGGCCCTGCGGCAGCGGATGATGAATCACGTTCTGTTCGGCCACGCGAACCTTATTGCCCACCAGCTGCGTGATGACCGCCACGTGGCCAGTTTCATTGAACTCGCCGCCCTTCTGCCAGATAAGCAGCGAACCCGCTACCGGCGGACGTTTTGAGCCATTGGCAAACGCCTGCAGCGGCAAAAGATTATCGTTCACCACCTGGCGTAAAAAGCGCAGGGAAAAAATCTCATAGGCCATGCCGACATCGGTAAATACAAAGCCGTAGGTCAGAAACAGAAAGCGGCGCGCAAACTCAACGCACTGCCATTTGTGGCCCATGTATTCGTTATCTATATAGCTGCGAAAAGAAACATCGCTGTGAGAGAAATCAGGACCTAAACTGCTGTAGTTTGAGGAGTAAATCGCCACGCCTCCCGGCGCATACCCTAACAACGTTCCAAAAGGTGCATCACTGCCGGAGATTCCAGTACTCATTCTTCCAACCTAATTTTTCGTTCGGGGGAGCAGGCGGCTTACTGAATTCCTGTCGTCGTCTGCGCATTGCCAATGTTCTGACAGAAGTGGCTTAATCATACACCTCGCAGATAAGATAATCGAAACGACAACACAACATCAGGAGTCAACATGAGCTTACAGGCACAGGCGCTGGAGTGGGGGCACGGTCCAAAAACTTTCGAGGTTTTTCTGGAACCTACCTGCCCCTTCTCGGTAAAAGCGTTCAACAAACTTGACGCGCTGCTGGCCGCCGTCGGAGAAGATAAGCTGACGATAAAAATCCGTTTGCAGTCACAGCCGTGGCATCTTTTCTCTGGCGTAATCGTCCGCTGCATTCTTGCCGCATCAACCTTGCCGGACGGTAAAGCCAAAGCCAAAAAAGTGATGCAGGCGGTGGCAGATCGTCGGGAGGAGTTTGAATTCACGGATCATTGCAGCGGGCCGAATATGCAGGCCACGCCGCAGGACATTCTGGAACGTATTGAACGCTACAGCGGCGTACAGGTCGCCGAAGCGTTCGCGGTGCCGGAGCTGCAAACGTTGATTAAATGGCACTGTAAATACGCCCGCCAGAACGGGATCCACGTGTCGCCGACGTTTATGGTAAACGGGCTGGTTCAGCCAGATTTAGGCAGCGGGGATGATATTGCCGTTTGGGCTGAGCGAATTCTGGCATAACCACTGAGCGTTGCCCGGTGTCTGATTGCCCGGTGGCGGCTGACGCCTTACCGGGCCTACAGTTGAGTGTTCACCCAGGCCGGGCAAGTCACGCGCCGCCCGGCCATCCAACGTTATCCCACCAGCAGCGTTTTCGCCTCCAGATAAGCCTGTATGCCCCATTTGCCCATTTCGCGGCCCAGGCCGGACTGCTTCATGCCGCCGAACGGCGCTTTAGGTTCATGTGCCATCGTATTGACCAGCACACGACCCGATTCAATTTGCTGCGCAACGCGCACTGCATGTTCGGTGTTGCTGCCAAGCACCATCGCACTCAGGCCATAGGTCGTGTCGTTAGCGATAGCCAGCGCTTCGGCTTCATCGTCGTAAGGGATCATCACCAGAACCGGGCCAAAAATCTCTTCACGGGCAATGCGCATCTGGTTATGCCCGACAAAGACGGTCGGCTTCACGCCCCAGCCCTGCGTCATGCCCGCCGGGCGCCCTTCTCCGCCAACCAGCAGCTTCGCTCCCTCTTCCACGCCAAGACGAATGTAGTCCTGCACGCGCTGCCACTGCTTGCGGCTGACCATCGGGCCGATATCGGTATTTTCATTACGCGGATCGCCGGACTGCACCTTACTTACCGCCTGAACGAACGCCTGTTCAAATTCCGTCTGGCGGCTACGCGGCACCAGAATACGCGTTCCGGCGACGCACGCCTGGCCACTGTTCATAAACCCTGCGGCCAGCGCCAGCGGCACGGCCCGATCGGTTTCGGCATCGTCCAGAATAATCGTCGGTGACTTCCCGCCGAGCTCGAGCGTCACGCGCTTCAGGGTCCGCGCTCCGCTTTCAACGATATGCTTGCCCACCGCCGTCGAACCGGTAAAAGAGATTTTGGCGATATCCGGGTGATGATTAATCGCGTCGCCCACCACCTCGCCGCGCCCGGTAATGATATTGAACACGCCCGCCGGAATACCGGCTTCATGCAGCGCTTCGGTCACAACCTGAGTCTGAATGCCGCTCATCTCGCTCGGTTTGATCACCGCCGTACAGCCCGCCGCCATCGCCGTGGCAAGCTTATTGCAGATAAACCCGGCGTCGCTGTTCCACGGCGTGATAAGCCCCGCCACGCCCACCGGGGTCATGATCACCTGCGCGCTGCCTGCCTGCTCAACAAATTCAAACGACTCCAGCGCCTCAATCGCCTGAGCAATCACGTCTGCCGGGTATTGCGCCATCCAGCGCCCGCGAACCGCAGGTGCACCGTATTCCGTAACGATAGCGTCCAGAAGCTCATCCTCTCGCGCCGCAACGGCAGCGTGCATACGCTTCAGCACGGCGATACGCTCCGCTTTCGTCGTGCTGGACCACGCAGGAAACGCCGCTTTCGCTGCCGCGATCGCCCGTTCGGCGTCGACTTCATCAGCCAGGCGCACGGTGCCAATTACCGCTTCGGTTGTCGGGTTGAACAGTTCAAAGCGCTCTTCGCCGTGCGGAGTAACGAATTCGCCGTTGATGTAAATGCTGTCGATGTGCTGCATGGTATTCCCCACATATTCAGTTTGTGGAGCGAGTATAGAAACGGATGACCGCTACGATAAGAGGGTCTATCCTGAATGGACTGTCACGAAAATCGGGATAATCTATGCATCGCACAGGATTCACGGAGCTGGAAGTGGTGCTCGCCGTCGCCCATCGTCAAAGTTTTCGCGCCGCGGCGCGCGAACTCGGCATGTCTGCCACGGCGGTCAGCAATGCCGTTGCCGGGCTGGAAAGCCGTCTGAAGGTGCGCTTGTTCAACCGTTCCACCCGCAGCGTAGCGCTGACGCCTGCAGGCGAGCGCTACGTCGAGCGGATTGCGCCTGCGCTGGCAGAAATTCAGCGCGCGTCGGAAGAGATCACCGCCGTGCCCGATACGCCCACGGGTACGCTGCGCATTAACGCTCCGCAGGAGAGCGTGTCGATACTGTATGAACCGTTGCTGGAAACATTCCTGAAACGCTATCCGCAAATACGGCTGGAGATCACCAGCGAATCCCGGCTGGTCGATATTGTAGCGGAAGGCTATGACGCGGGGATCCGCCTGGCGGAATCCGTGCCTCAGGACATGATTGCCGTACCGCTCACGCCGGACATCCGCATGCTGATCGTCGCTACGCCGGAGTATCTGGCCAGACACGGCACGCCGCAGTCGCCGGATGATTTACTGAAACATCAGAGCGTCGGCATGCGCATGTCCCACGGCGGCATTTATCACTGGGAGCTGGAGCGCAACCAGCAGAAAATCAACGTCAACGTGCCGCCGCGTATCGTGCTTAACGAGATGCGCGCCATTCATCGCGCCGCCCTCAGCGGGATCGGCATCGCCTTTATTTCCAACTGGTTTGTGGATGAGGATATCGCCGCCGGGCGGCTAATCAGCGTGATGGACGAGTGGAGTCAGCCGTTTGGCGGCCTGCAGCTCTACTACCCCGGCAGACGTCACGTTCCGCCGGGGCTGAAGGCGTTTATTGAGCTAGTGCATGAGCTGCGCAATGAAAGCCGGGTGGCGCTGCGCTAACCCGGCCTGCGCTTTTTGTAGGCCCGGTAAGGCGTAAGCCGTCACCGGGCAGATTTCGCAGGTAAAACTCAGACCTTAAACAACCAGCACGCCGCAAAATGGCGCGGGGCAATCTCCTGCATCGGCGGCTCCTGCTCGCGACAAACCGGCATCACCTGCGGGCAGCGGCTACAGAACCGGCAGCCGCTGATTTCCGCCGTCGGGCCCGGGATTTCCCCTTTCAGCCCGCCGTGATCGAGATGACGCACGCGCGGATCGGGCTGCGGTACGGAGGCCAGCAGCGCTCGCGTATACGGATGCGCCGGGTGCTGATACAGCGTATTGGCCTCTGCCACCTCCACCAGCTTGCCGAGATACATCACCCCAATCCGGCTGGAGATATGGCGCACCATCGACAGGTCATGGGCGATAAACAGATAGGTCAGCCCCAGCTCCTGCTGTAAATCCTGCAGGATATTCACCACCTGCGCCTGCACCGACACGTCCAGCGCCGAAAGCGGCTCGTCGCACAGCACAAACTCCGGGCGTACCGACAGCGCGCGGGCAATGCTGATGCGCTGGCGCTGCCCGCCGCTGAACTCATGCGGGAAACGCTGTAAATGCTCCTGCTTGAGCCCAACTTTATACAACAGCTCTTGCGCACGATCTCGCTGGGTCTGCTTGTCATAGCCATGGATCTGCATCGGCTCGGACACCAGCTGCTGCACGGTCATACCGGGGTTCAGCGAGGAGTACGGATCCTGAAAAATGGCCTGCATCCGGCGACGCAGCGGCTTGAGGGTTTTCTCGTTCGCCTGCGCAATCTCCTGCCCGGCAAAGGTAATCTCGCCGGAGGTGATGTCGAACAGCCTCAGGATCGCCCGCCCGAGCGTCGATTTACCGCAGCCGGATTCGCCCACCAGGCCAAAGGTTTCGCCCGGCAGAATATCGAAACTGACGCCGTCGACGGCCCTGACCGTCAGCCCTTTTCTCATCAGGCCGCCGCCGAGGGAATAGTGCTTACGCAATTCACGTACGCGAATTAATGGCTCCTGACTCATGCGGGGATCTCCTTGTCCTGCCATAGCCAGCATGCAGTGCGGTGGCCGTTATTATTGGCGTAAAACGGTGGCTGCTTGTCACACTGCGCCATCTTCTGCGGGCAGCGTTCAGCAAACGGGCAGCCCGGCGGCGGGTTGAGCAAACCTGGCGGAGAGCCTTCGATCGGCGAAAGACGATGCTCAGGTTCATCTGCACGCGGTAAAGACGCCAGCAGCCCGCGGGTGTACGGATGCAGAGGCTGCCAGAAAATGTCCTCCACGCTGCCCTCTTCCATCACCTGTCCGCCGTACATCACCACCACGCGGCTGCATACCTGCGCCACCACGCCGAGATCGTGGGTGATAAGCAAAATCGCCGTGCCGGTTTCCTGCTGCAGCGATTTCAGCAGACGCAGGATCTGCGCCTGAATGGTCACGTCCAGCGCGGTGGTCGGCTCATCGGCAATCAGCAGCTGCGGACCGCAGGAGAGCGCAATGGCGATCATTACGCGCTGGCGCATCCCGCCGCTGAACTCATGGGGATACTGGTCAAAGCGCCGCTCTGCATCCGCAATGCCCACGCGGCCCAGCATTTCAACCGCTTTGGCTTTCGCCTCACGCTTCGACAGCCCTTTATTGCGGCGCAAAATTTCCGTCATCTGGCGGCCAACGGTCAGCACCGGGTTCAGCGCCGTCATCGGATCCTGGAAGATCATCGCGATATCGTTGCCGCGAATGCGCCGCATCTGCTCCGGCGTTTTCCGTGCAAGATCTTCACCGCGAAAGCGCACATGGCCGCCGGTGATTTTACCGGTATTACCGAGCAGCTGGATCACCGACTTACAGGTGACGCTTTTGCCGCAGCCCGATTCTCCGACGATGCCGACAAGCTCGCCGGGCTGCAGCGCAAAGCTCACCCCGCGCACCGAATGCACTTCGCCGTCGCGGGTAAAGAACGACGTTGTTAAGTTTTCGAGTTCCAGTAAGTTATGCATCACGGTTGGCTCCCGGCTCAAAGGCGGTGCGGAACACGTCGCCCAGCACGTTAAAGCTGAACACCGTCAGCAGGATCAGAATGCCCGGGAACATCGCCAGCCAGGAAGCCTCTCCGATGTACGATTGCGCATTATTCAGCATGCTTCCCCAGGACGCGGCGGGCTGCTGCACGCCAAGCCCGAGGAAGCTTAACGTCGACTCCATCAGAATCGCGGAGGCGATATTCAGCGTGGCGGCGACGATAATCGTTGGCAGCACGCCGGGAATAATGTGGCGCACGATGATCCGCAGCGGATGCTCACCGGACGCGCGGGCGTAGAGTACATATTCTCGCTCCTTCACCGACAGCGTTTCGGCGCGGATCATGCGCGACATGTTCATCCACGTCAGCAGACTGATAATCAGGATGATGCTCTCGACGCCCGGCTTCAGATACGCATTAAGCACCAACAGCAGGAAGAACGCCGGGATCGCCATCAGGATTTCGACGGCACGCATCATCAGGTTGTCGATCCAGCCGCCAAAATAGCCGCTGAGGGTGCCGACCACCGTGCCAATCAGGGTGGAGAAGATCATCACCAGAAAGCCAACCATCAATGAGATCTGGCCGCCGTAGAGCGCGCGGGTGAAATAGTCCCGACCGTATTCATCGGTGCCGAACCAGTGCCCGGCATCGGGCGGCAGCATGCGCGCGCCGAGCGCCATCTGGTCCGGATCGTAAGGGCTGAATCCCGCCGCCAGCGCCGCGAGAATAAAAATGAAGAGCACCAGCAGGGAAAACTGCGCCGGACGATTCCGTTTCAGCTGGTGACGAACGTTTTGCCATCTTCTGCTCATCGTCTGCTACCTCAGCGTCCGGATGCGGGGATCGGCGAAGCGATAGAGCAGATCCGCCAGCAGGTTGCCGAGGATCAGCATCAGCGACGACAACAGGATGATTGCCATGATCAGCGGATAATCCAGCGAGGCGATCGCCTGAATGCCCAGCAGGCCCATGCCCGGCCAGGAGAAGACGCTTTCGGTCACGTACGCGCCCACGATCAGCTCGCCAAACGACAGGCCAAACAGAGTGATCACCGGCAGCAGCACGTTTTTAAGCACGTGACGAAACAGGATCGTGCGGTAAGTAGCACCGTAGGCTAACTGCGTCTGCACGTAGTCTGCAGAAAGCTGACCGATCGTGTTCGAGCGTACGTAGCGCACATAGTTGGAGAGGTTGTAAAAGGTCAGCGCAATACATGGCAGCACGCCGTGGCGCACGACGTCGGCCCAGCTATCCTCGACGCCAATCGTACGCATCCCCATGCTCGGCAGCGCGTTAAGCTGCACGGCAAACACGGTAATGAGCAGAATACCGAACCAGAAAATCGGCACGGAGATGCCGACATAGGCAAACAGGTTGAGAAAGTGATCGAGCCAGCGGTGCTTAAACGCGCCCGCCAGCAGGCCAAGCGGCACCGCGAGGATAATCGCCAGAACCAGCGACGCCCCCATCAGCCCGAGCGTGGCGGGAATGCGTTCGACAATCATTTCCAGCACCGGACGATGGTAGATAAGCGAATAACCGAGGTCGCCCTGAAGGACGTTTTTCAGCCACAGGAAGTATTGGGTGACCAGCGGCTTATCGAGCCCGAGGCTGTGGCGGATACGTTCGATATCCTCTGGCGCCATCCTCGGGGTGATATACGCCTGCACGGGATCGCCCGGCGCAAGCTTCACCAGCAGGAACGCCACCAGCGAAATAAAGAAAAGCATCGGCAGCAGTTGCAGCAGCCGACGCGTCAGCATTGAGTTCACGACATTCCCTTCACAAAACTGGCCGCTGAGAAAGTGCCCGGTGGCGCTACGCTTACCGGGCCTACAGGATTGGTAGGCCGGGCAAACAACGTGCCGCCCGGCACAGAGTCAGCGTTCAGATATCACTGATTATTTTTGATAAATCTTCGACAGATCCTGGAACATATAAACCGGCTTAGGTTCGGCTTCTGCGGTACCGCCAAAGCGTTTATCGACCGCGACCGTCGCATTGGTGTAGGCGATTGGGTAGTACGTCATATCGGTCGCTACGGTCTGCTGAATCTGCCTGTAGATCTCACCGCGTTTGGCAGCGTCTGTTTCAATCGCGCCTTTATCCCACAGCGCGTCGAACTGCGGATTTTTGTAGTGCGCGTAGTTGTAGGCTTCGTTGCTCATAAATAGCGACTTGTAGCCGTCCGGCTCGGCACCCATGATGTAGCCGCCGAGGTTCAGCTCCCACGCGGTGTTCTTCATATCGAGGCTTCGCTGGGACATGGCGTTGGCGTCCAGCGGCATCAGCTCCACGTTAATCCCCAGCGCCTTCAGCTGCTGCTGAATGTAGAGGCTCATGCTCTCCTGGGTTTTATTGGTGTTCACATAGGCCAGGCGCAGCCTGAGGTTCGCCGGAGCACCCGACTCCTTCAGCAAATCCTTCGCTTTTTGCAGATCGAACTTGTACTGGTCCACGTCGTCCGAGTGGTACAGCGTGTCCGGCGTCAGGAACGACGTGGCCGGTTTGGCGTAATCCTGTGAGGTGAACGCAGTAGTGACAAGGTCATCCTTGTTGATGGCATAAGCGATTGCCTGACGCAGCGCTTTGCTCTGCATCACCGGCACGTTCTGGTTGAAGGTCATGTACGCCAGACGCCCTTCCGGATAGGTCACGAAGTCGAATTTGCCGGTGTTTTTCAGGCGTGAGACGTCCTGTGGGTCGACCATCTTCAGGTTGATTTCGCCGTTTTGCAGCGCCAGGTTGGCGGAGTTGCTGTCTTTGGCGAAGCGGTAGGTCACGGAATCGAGCTTCGCTTTGCCGTTCCAGTAGTTGTCAAAGCGGGTCAGCGCGTAGTACTGCCCGGCACGATACTCTTTAAATTTGAACGGCCCGGAGCCCACCGGCGCATCGTTCTTGCTGCTCTTTTCCAGATCGGCTTCGTTGGCGAATACATGCTGCGGAATGGGGTAAATCTGCACTAAAGTACCGACGAACGCGGCGCTGACCTGCGGCAGGGTAAATTTCACCGTCAAATCGTCGACTTTGCTCACCGCAACCGGCTTACCGCCAAACATAAACATGCTGCGGAAGAAGCTGTGCTGCTTTTCATCCAGCAGTTTGTTAAAGGTGAAAACCACGTCGTCGGCTGTCAGCGGCTGGCCGTCCTGCCATTTCAGGTTCGGCTTCAGCTTCAGGGTGTAGCTGAGATTATCGGCGGACGGCGTCAGGCTTTCGGCCAGGCCCCATTCGATTTTGCCGTCGTTGTAGCTGTAAAGCGGTGCATAAAGCGCCTGCATGATAGTCAGCGTCGTGCGGTCGCTGGCGTAAATCGGGTTTACCGCCAGCGGATCGCCGGAGGTAATGCCGATAATCAGCGAACCGCCCTCTTTCGGCGCGGCGTTCTGGTTTGCCGCCGGAGCGTTTACGGTGTCTTTATTTTTTGCGTCATCGCATCCCGCGAGACCGAAGGCCAGCGAGATCATCGCGGCGGAGAAAACCAACTTGCGCATGCTTTATTAACTCCTTGCCATCATTATTTTTTGTCTGCTTTACGGTGCAGTTCGCCGTGCATAGTGGAGCCTTTGCCACACGATTTGAAATGCGATTTTTGTTTAAGCTTATATCCGAAACGATCTATATAAGATGTTTTTAAAATAAGCCGTTAGCCCCATCACGCCGCTGAATGCTAAAGCCTGGCATTATCACCTGCTACACTGCCTCAATACGTCAACCAACAAACCAGGTACTCATATGTCTGACACTAACTATCAGCCTCCGAAAGTCTGGGAGTGGAACAAGAACAGCGGCGGCGCGTTCGCCAACATCAACCGTCCGGTCTCCGGCCCAACCCATGAAAAAGCGCTGCCGGTCGGGACGCACCCTTTGCAGCTCTACTCGCTGGGTACGCCGAACGGCCAGAAAGTGACAATCATGCTCGAAGAGCTGCTGGCGCTCGGGGTAACCGGCGCGGAGTATGACGCGTGGATGATCCGCATTGGCGAGGGCGATCAGTTCTCCAGCGGTTTTGTCGAGGTCAACCCAAACTCCAAGATTCCGGCGTTGAGCGATCATTCGGTCAATCCGCCGCTGCGCGTATTTGAATCTGGCTCAATCCTGCTCTATCTGGCGGAAAAGTTTGGTCACTTCCTGCCGAAAGATCCTGCGGCTCGTACGGAAGCGCTGAACTGGCTGTTCTGGTTACAGGGCTCAGCACCGTTCCTCGGCGGCGGCTTCGGCCACTTCTATAACTATGCCCCGGTGAAAATTGAGTACGCGATCGATCGCTTCACGATGGAAGCCAAACGCCAGCTCGACGTACTGGATAAGCAGCTGGCAAAAAATCGCTATGTGGCGGGCGAGGAGTACACCATTGCCGATATGGCAGTCTGGCCGTGGTACGGCAACGTGGTGCTGGGTGCGGTGTATAACGCCGCAGAATTCCTTGATGCGGAGAGCTACAAAAACGTGCTGCGTTGGGCGCAGGATGTCGGCAATCGTCCGGCGGTGAAGCGCGGGCGTATCGTCAACCGCGCGCAGGGGCCGCTTAACGAGCAGCTGCATGAGCGCCACAGCGCCAGCGATTTCGACACCAATACCGAAGATAAACGCCAGGGATAATCCCTTCCCGTCGACCGGACGTCATCGTCCGGTCACAACTCACAGACAAAGAAGGGAAAAAGCGTGGTGTTTCCCTTCTTTGTGGGAAAGTAGCCGAAAATCAAAATTGATTTTCCTTGTTTGTTCAGGAAAGCTCATTGACCGGACAAACACCCGGTCACTTTTTTCTCACACGATATTTACACGCCAATACATTATTAGTATGAATATGTCTTCCTCCGGCATATGGCATATAAATGTCTGAAATCGCCCTGAAACAGCAGATCCAGAATCTGAAAAAGCATAACGCCCGGCTGTTGCGCATTGCCCGTGACGCAAAGAGCAAGCTCAGCGCTGCTCTCGATGGTACCGGGCTTTGTTTATGGCAGCTGGATATTCCCAGTGGAAAACTCATTATTTTTAATCGTCGCTGGGGCGCGATGCTCGGCTATCAGCCCAAAGCTTTGAGCGCTCATTTCGACGTGTGGCGGGAACACCTGCACCCGGAGGATAAGCAGCGGGTTTTAGATGCGTTTTATAGTCATCTGGAAGGGAAAGCGCCGTATTACGAAGCGCTGCACCGCATGTTGCACAAAAACGGCACCGTCACCTGGGTGTTAGACAGAGGGCGGGTCAGTGAATGGGACGCCGACGGCAGGCCGCTGAAGGTCACCGGCACCCACATCGATATGACCAAAGAGAAGCAGTACGAGGAACAACTTTCCCGGTTGGCGAATCACGATCCGTTAACCGGGCTCGCTAACCGCCATGCGTTGCTGAAGCATTTCTCGCGCATGCAGCTGGGTGAAGCCATGTGCGTAGCCTTTATCGACTTAGACGATTTTAAAGCGGTGAATGACCGGTTTGGCCACCGCTGCGGCGATGAGCTGCTGATGCAGCTAAGCCAGCGCCTGCGCGAGGCCTGCCCGCCGGAATCTGTGGTGGGGCGGCTCGGCGGCGATGAGTTTGTCCTGCTGCTGCCCTTTTCACTCAACAGCCTGCTGGTCTGGAGCACCGCCCACAACTGCCTGCGCGCAGCGCTGACGCCGTTTGAGCTGGCAAGCGGCACCGCCACGGTCGGGGCGTCAATTGGCATCAATGAGGTGCAGGCCGAAGACGATTTCAGCGCCGCGCTTCTGCGGGCCGATATTGCGATGTATCAGATCAAGCACACCGGAAAAAACGGCGCGGCGATTGGTCAGACGCTCATTTCACTCTCTAACGAAGATTCATCGCTCGACGCGATAGCCCGCCATGAAGTAGCGTACCGCCGCCTCTGAGTTCTTCTCGCGAAAGAAATCCATCACCATATCTCTGTCGAGATTGTAGCGGCGCGTCAGCACGCCCGCTTCCCACGCGCTGAGCTGCCTGTCTCCCGTCTGCTCAAACATCCGGTGACTGAAGCCCAGCACGAACCCCCGCTTGTAATCCGCGCAGTACTGCCCAACGTTTGCCGCAGCTTCAGCCTGTGCCGCATTCAATCCGGCCATCAGACCTTTGCCAAAATGGTTGTCCATTGCATCCCCTCAAATATCGTTATATAAAAAATTATATAGCGAAATTTTGAGCGTGATCCAGTGAAATTTAGAAAGCTACCCATTCCGGGGAAGGCGGTGTTTTTGGTGTAAACGGCGTCTCGGGCACGTTCAGATTGTCATCTTTTGCCAGACGGAACTGCTGCACCGAACGCTGGAGCACCTGCGTCTGCTGCTCCAGCGCCGAAGCGGCAGCGGAGACCTGCTCCACCAGCGAGGCGTTTTGCTGGGTGACGCTGTCCATCTGCGTGATAGCGACGCCGACCTGCGATATCCCTTTACTCTGCTCTGACGAGGCGCTGGCAATTTGCTTCATCAGGGTCGTCACTTCCTGAACGGCACGGAGGATAGCGTCCATCGTGCTGCCGGTGTCGTTAACCAACCGCACGCCGCTGTCGATGCGCGTAACGGAATCCGCAATCAGCCCTTCAATCTCTTTTGCCGCACCGGCGCTGCGGCTCGCCAGGTTTCTCACTTCCCCGGCCACCACCGCAAAACCTCGTCCCTGCTCACCTGCCCGGGCAGCTTCCACCGCCGCATTCAGCGCCAGAATGTTGGTCTGGAAGGCAATGCTGTTGATGACGGTGGTGATTTCAGCAATTTTCTTCGAGCTGTCGGCAATTCCGGACATGGTTTGCACCACGGACTCCACAAGCGCCCCGCCTTTGCCCGCCGTTTGCGAGGCAATATCCGCCAGGTGGCTTGCCTGCTGCGCGTTATCGGCATTCAGTTTGACGGTGGCAGTCAGCTGTTCCATGCTTGCCGCCGTTTCTTCCAGCGCAGACGCCTGTTCTTCCGTGCGCGAAGAGAGATCGTTGTTTCCGGAAGAGATTTCCGTCGCGCCACGCCAGATATTTTCACTGCCGTGGCGGATTGAGCTAACCGCATCGCGCAGGCTCTCCTGCATGCTGTTCAGTAATGGCACCAGCTGCCCTACGCAGTTACGACCAAACGGTAACATTGGCTGGCTGAGATCGCCCTGCGCCATCAGCCGGAAATGCTGGCGCACGCGGTCAAGCGGTTTCACCAGCATCGTAACCAGATAGCGGTCGGAAAAGAGCAGCAGCAACAGGCCGATAACAACGGTAGCGATGATAAGCGTGCGGGTAACGGACGTGAGGTGATCCACCACCTGGCGGGTATGGTCGAGCGCACTATTGGCCTGGGTATTAAATTTCTCAGTGCTTGCACCAAAAGCGCGGCTGAGGGCGGGTGTAACGTTACTGGCCTGCTGACGATACGCTTCTGCGGAGCCCTGTGTCGCCAGCTGCATCTGGCGCGTAACGCCGTTATCCAGCAATGCCTGCCAGCTGGCGAGCGTTCCGGCAGATACCTGCGCATCCATTGGACCCGGCGAAATCTCTTTTAACGCCTCCAGCTTGCGGCGCATGTTATCCAGCGCCTGCTGTGCCGGTGCGAAGTCCGGAGTACTGCCTGCCGCTTTGCTCTCCATCGCCCGGCTCAGGCGAGTGACAAAACGAAAATACTGATCGTTGCCCTGGCTCAGCAGCGTCATTTGCGTTACCAGCGCCCTGTCCACCTCATTGCCCTGAGAGACTTTCGACAAAGAGTAGACGCTGTAAAGCCCAACGCCGGACCACAGCAGTCCAAAGATACCGAGGATGGTCAGCATGACCAACCGGATAGTAAAGTTACGAAGCAAGTGCATAAATTCTCCTGGCCGTTGCAAATATATTGTGATGTTCGTCACAGATACCTCGTTATCGGCAGCACCCTGAGAATTTCTAACCTTTTGTGATTATTTTTTTATGAAACTTTCAACGCAGGTAGCGGTTGAACCACGCCAGGGTCCGCTTCCATGCCAGCGCCACGGGGCCTGGTCATTGCGTATACCTTATTAATCGCCAGCAGTGTGATCGCCCGAACTTACCGGAACATTTTCAGGCGCTAATATAGAAACGTCGTTTCAAAATACAGACCAGAAGGAGCTTCTATGTCCTGGCTCGCCAGTTCCGAACGTTATCAACAGATGCAGTATCGCTATTGCGGCAACAGCGGGCTGCAGCTGCCTGCGCTGTCCCTGGGGTTGTGGCACAGTTTTGGTCACATTCAGTCGCTTGATTCTCAGCGCGCGCTGCTGCGCAAAGCCTTTGACTTGGGCATCACCCATTTCGATCTTGCCAATAACTATGGCCCGCCGCCGGGCAGCGCAGAGGAAAACTTTGGCCGCCTGCTGCGGGAGGATTTTGCGGCATACCGCGATGAGCTGATTATCTCGACAAAGGCCGGGTACGATATGTGGCCGGGCCCGTACGGCTCCGGTGGTTCGCGCAAGTATCTGCTGGCAAGCCTCGACCAGAGCCTTAAGCGTATGGGCGTTGATTATGTCGACATTTTCTATTCCCACCGCGTCGACGAGAAAACGCCAATGGAAGAGACCGCCGCCGCGCTGGCCCAGGCCGTGCAGAGCGGGAAAGCGCTGTACGTCGGGATTTCGTCCTACTCGACCGAGCGCACACAGCAAATAGTGGCGCTGCTGCGCGACTGGAAAATCCCGCTGCTGATCCACCAGCCGTCTTACAACCTGCTGAATCGCTGGGTCGATAAAACCGGGCTGCTTGATACGCTGGAAGAGAACGGTGTCGGCTGCATTGCCTTCACGCCGCTGGCCCAGGGGCTGCTGACGGGGAAATACCTGAACGGCATCCCGGACGGGTCCAGAATGCAAACTGAAGGCAAAAAAGCGCGAGGGCTGACGGAAAATATGCTCAGCGAGAGCAATCTGCAAAGCCTGCGGCTGTTGCAGGAGATGGCGCAATCGCGCGGGCAAAGCATGGCGCAGATGGCGCTGAGCTGGCTGCTGAAGGATAGCCGCGTGACCTCGGTGCTGATTGGTGCCAGCCGGCCAGAGCAGCTGGAGGAGAACGTGCAGGCGCTGACCAACCTGACCTTTACGCCGCAGGAGCTGGCGCAGATTGACCAACACGTGGCCGACGGGCAGCTGAATTTATGGCAGGCTTCTTCGGATAAATAAGCACAGGCGGCTCTCCCTCTCCCCGGCCCTCTCCCTGAGGGAGAGGGAGAAAATCAAAAACAGCGCATTGTTGAGTTCCCTCTCCCTTTGGGAGAGGGTTAGGGAGAGGGCGTCTGCCATAGTGGCATCAACCTAAACCGCCTGCGGATCCACCTGCGGGCGCTGAAACTCCGGCCATACCAGCGCCACCAGTGATGGATAGGCATTCAGGCTAAATTCGCGAAAACACTGCTGGAGGTTGAGCACGTCGAGGTCTCCGTGTGGCACCTTTTCACCATTGAGGCAGCGCTTTTTTATATTGTCATAGTACTTATACACCGCAGAATTGAGATCGCTGCAGCGCCGCTGGGCTTCAAATAACCCATCGGTAGCCTTTAATTCAGCGATACTCATCCGTTTTATTGTAGCATGAAGAAAATCAATATATTCATGATTGACTCGCCAGTACCATACCGGGGTTATCGCGTTCATCAGCACAGAAAAATGGTCTTCACCCTCTTCTTTACTGAGCAATTTCAGCTGCGCGGGTGCAGACGCTTCTTCCACAACGTCATTTTTAAACAGACCAGAGATGATTAAAAGAATAACAACAGTGAGCACCAGCAGGGCTATCACGAAATAAATAATACTGTTCATGGTTGGCTCCATTTTTTTTGATTTTAAATTTACACCATGATATTGTCAACGAACCCCACATCCCTATCGCCCTTATCCTGTTGAAACTAAAAGGACATCAGGCATGATACCCGAGTCGCTGATTCCGGCACGCTTTCATATTTCCGGCACAGAACAAAATAACGCAACAGCAGAAAGTCACGCTAATTTGACTCAGGGAAAGATAAGCCTCGAACATTTTCAGGCCGATATATTAGCCTCTGTCGGCCATAGCGGCCAGTCGCGCAACATGCTGCTGGAAGAGCGCGATCGCCATATTACAGACAGGCTGTTTCGTGTGGTAAAAATCGAAGCCTTTGCGCGCGTTCTCAATGATCTACAAATGGAAGGCGAAATCGACGCACAGGAATTAAGTCAAATTATCAGCGAATGCACCAATAAAATTAATGAAGACGGCAATGAAATTTGGCTTAATTTGATTACGCGTGAAAAAACCACTTCGCTTTTTTACGATTTTCAGGCTGAATAAAAATGAAAGTGGGTGAGAATAATAACGTTTATTTGACTTTAGACGACAAAAACAGCGACGCCATCATTCTGCAGCACAATCTCCAGGCACTTAAAAACGAGAAAAACGCGGTGATTGCCGAGATAGCCCGCGCGCTGGTCTCTATTCCCGCAGCGCTGGTCCGCATGAAGTGGCAGTATCGTCGGGAAATTTACGCCTTCCAGGTCAAAGAAGAGATTTACGGCGCAGCGCTTGCCGAAATCATGACGCGCAATCCTCAGCTAAAAGAGAAAATTCTGGCGCATATTGAATCAAGCTATCAGCACATTCTGGCGCGCGAGGCCGCTACACTGCGCCTGACTCGCAAACTGTCAGACGGTAACTGCCGTACCGCCAGCGTCAACATCGTTGCCCCGGAAGAACGCCACTCTCTACACCCGGCAAAAACGCCTCCGAAAGCGACAGAACATTCCGGATAGTGATCCCTGTCCCGCACAGCAACTACCCTTAATAGCTGACTTCAGTGAAAAGGGGAACGCTATGGGACACGATCAGACTCGACTACAGAACCCGCTGACGCGCTATTACCGCGAAGATTACCCTCAACAGAAACAGACCGCTCCCGGCATTCAGGCCAGGATGCAGCCGGTTCCTGACTGCGGTGAGGAGTCTTACACGGGCAGCGGCCGGTTAGCGGGCCGCAAGGCACTGGTTACCGGCGGTGATTCCGGCATTGGCCGCGCGGCGGCCATTGCCTATGCGCGCGAAGGCGCTGACGTCGCCATCAACTATCTCCCGGCAGAGGAAGAGGATGCTCAGGCGGTGAAGGCACTGATTGAAGCTGCGGGCAGAAAAGCCGTTCTGCTGCCGGGCGATCTCAGCGATGAGCACTTCGCCCGACAGCTCCCCCATCAGGCTCACCAGGCGCTGGATGGCCTCGATATTCTGGCGCTGGTGGCCGGTAAGCAGGTTGCTGTTGAAGAGATTAAGGCACTCACCACCGAACAAGTGGTGAAGACCTATACCATCAACGTGTTCGCGCTGTTCTGGATTGTTCAGGAAGCGCTGCCGCTGCTGCCTGCCGGCGCCAGCATCATCACCACTTCGTCCATTCAGGCTTATCAGCCCAGCCCGCACCTGCTGGACTATGCTTCGACAAAAGCGGCAATCCTGAACTTCAGCCGCGGGCTTGCCAAACAGGTGGCGCCGCAGGGCGTACGGGTCAATGTGGTCGCACCTGGCCCAATCTGGACACCGTTACAGATTTCAGGCGGGCAAACCCAGGACAAGCTACCGAAATTTGGCCAGCAGACGCCGCTGAAGCGTGCAGGTCAGCCTGCTGAGCTGGCGCCTGTGTATGTCTATCTGGCGAGTGAGGAATCGAGCTATGTCACCGCAGAAGTGCACGGCGTATGCGGGGGAGAACATCTGGGCTAAAAAAAACCGACGCAGAGGGATCAGCGTCGGCTTCATGACTGAGTGGAAAATTATTTCGCCGCAGCGTGCTCTTCACCCACCAGGCCGATTTTCAGATAGCCTGCCTGATGCAGAGTATCCATTACCTTCATCATCGTTTCGTAGTTAACGGTTTTATCCGCACGGAAGAAGATAGTGGTGTCTTTCTTGCCTTCGGTCAGGGCATTGATGGCATTCACCATGCTCTCTTCGGTAACCGGATCGTTACCGAGGAACATGCTGTTATCCGCCTTCACGGACAGATACACCGGCTTGTCCGGACGCGGCTGCGGCTGGCTGGAGGAAGCCGGCAGATTCACTTTGACATCTACAGTTGCCAGCGGCGCGGCCACCATAAAGATAATCAGCAGCACCAGCATGACGTCGATAAACGGCGTCACGTTGATCTCATGCATTTCGCCGTTGTCGTCCAGATTTTCGTTCAGACGCATTGCCATTGGCTGTCACCCTACCCGTAATTTCTGGGCGGTACGTACCGGCGGCGTGCCGCTGGCGTTCAGGTCGAGGTCACGGCTTTGCAGCAGCAGAACCTGTGCGGCCACATCACCGAGCAACGCCTTGTGGCTGCCAATCATGCGGGCAAAGATGTTATAGATAACCACTGCCGGGATGGCGGCGAACAGACCGATCGCCGTGGCCAGCAGCGCTTCTGCGATACCAGGTGCAACCACAGCCAGGTTGGTGGTCTGCGTCTGGGCAATACCGATGAAGCTGTTCATGATGCCCCAGACGGTACCGAACAAGCCGATGAACGGAGAAATCGCGCCGATGGTCGCCAGATAGCCGTTACCACGGCCCATATGACGGCCAGCCGCCGCAACGCGTCGCTCAAGACGGAAACCGGTACGCTCTTTAATGCCTTCGTTATCTTCGGCGCCTGCGGAGAGCTCCAGCTCGTTCTGCGCTTCGTTGAGCAGTTGAACGCTGAGGCTTTTGGCCGGGAAGGCGGAAGCGATGTCGCTTGCCTGATTCAGGGAGCGGGCTTCGCCCAGCAGCTGCTGCTCACGCTTGAGGCGGCGCTTTTGCGACAGCAGTTCGGTGCTTTTACTGAAGAAGATTGCCCAGGTGACAACCGATGCCAGAATCAGGCCGATCATGACCACCTTAACCACGATGTCGGCATGATGATACATACCCCAAACGGAGAGATCCGCCTGCATCAAATTATTACCCACTCTGTATCTCCAGGATCCAAATCACAAAATCTGAGCGTAATGATATCAAAAAGTCGTCGAATTGATAGTCGTTCTCATTACTATTTACATATTGACGCAATCATCACTAAGTTTCATTGCGCTCACGCAGGAAAAAGGGGCTTTACTGCGTTCCAGCAAAATTTTCTGCTTAATCTGCTCGCTCCTCGTACTTCACCCTGCAATCATGTTAGTTTAGACGTCCAGACGTATAAAAATAGGTAAGACGAACATGTCCGAAAAGCAACTTGATACCGTGCTGGTGAACGCTGGCCGCAGTAAAAAATACACGCTTGGCTCGGTGAATAGCGTTGTTCAGCGCGCGTCATCTCTGGTGTTCGACACGGTCGAGGCCAAAAAGCACGCCACGCGCAACCGCGCAAAAGGCGAACTGTTCTATGGCCGTCGCGGCACCCTGACGCACTTCTCTTTGCAGGAAGCTATGTGCGAGCTGGAAGGCGGTGCCGGGTGCGCCCTGTTCCCCTGTGGCGCGGCCGCCGTGGCCAACGCCATTCTGGCGTTTGTCGGGCACGGCGATCACGTCCTGATGACCAACAGCGCCTATGAGCCAAGCCAGGATTTCTGTACCAAAATCCTCGCGAAGCTTGGCGTCACCACCGGCTGGTTCGATCCGCTGATTGGCGCGGACATCGCCGACCTGATTCAGCCCAATACCAAAGTTGTGTTCCTGGAATCTCCCGGCTCCATCACCATGGAAGTGCATGACGTTCCGGCAATCGTCAGCGCGGTACGTCGCGTTGCGCCAGAAGCCATCATTATGATCGACAATACCTGGGCTGCGGGCGTGCTGTTTAAGGCGCTTGAGTTTGATATCGACATTTCGATTCAGGCCGCCACCAAATACCTGATTGGTCATTCCGACGGCATGATTGGCACCGCCGTCGCAAATGCCCGCTGCTGGGATCAGCTGCGTGAGAATGCTTACCTGATGGGTCAGATGGTCGACGCCGATACCGCCTATATGGCCAGCCGTGGATTGAGAACCCTCGGCGTGCGTTTACGCCAACACCACGAAAGCAGTCTTAAAATTGCCGAATGGCTGGCTCAGCATCCGCAGGTAGAGCGCGTGAACCACCCTGCGTTGCCGGGAAGTAAAGGCCATGAGTTCTGGAAACGAGACTTTACGGGCAGCAGCGGCCTTTTCTCATTTATTCTCAAAAAACGCCTGAGCGACAGCGAGCTTGCGGCCTATCTGGACCACTTTACGCTCTTCAGCATGGCCTACTCCTGGGGCGGCTATGAGTCACTGATTTTACCGACACAGCCAGAACAGCTGGCGGCTATTCGTCCGGACGGCAAGCCGGATTTCAGCGGTACGCTGATTCGCCTGCATATCGGTTTAGAAAATGTTGACGATCTTCTCCTCGATTTAGCGGCGGGCTTTGAGCGCATCGTGTAAAGTGGCAACCGATGGACACAATTTCAGACAGTCTCCGCAAAAAACTGCCTGCATTGTTGCGTCCGGGATCAAGGCATCCCGGGCGATTCAGGAGTACACTACACAGAAAATGTCAGTCCACAGGAAAGTCCATGGTTGTTATCCAGGAGATTGCCGCCGCACTCTGGCAGCATGATTTTGCCGCGCTGGCGGATCCCCGCGTGGTGGGTGTTGTTTATCTGGTGATGTTTGCAACGCTATTTTTAGAAAATGGTCTGCTCCCTGCGTCTTTTTTACCGGGGGACAGCCTGCTCCTGCTCGCGGGGGCGCTGATAGCCAAAGGCGTGATGGACTTTGTGCCGACGTTAGCCATTCTTACGGTCGCTGCAAGCCTCGGCTGCTGGCTGAGCTATATTCAGGGTCGCTGGCTTGGCAACACAAAAACGGTGAAGGGCTGGCTCTCGCAGCTACCGGTGAAATACCACGAGCGGGCAACCTGCATGTTCGACAGGCACGGTTTACTGGCCCTGCTGGCAGGGCGTTTCCTCGCGTTTGTCCGCACCCTGCTGCCAACCATGGCAGGTATTTCCGGTTTATCAAATCGCCGCTTCCAGTTCTTTAACTGGCTGAGCGCCGTGCTGTGGGTTGGCGTGGTGACGAGCTTTGGCTACGCGCTGAGCATGATCCCGTTTGTGAAACAGCACGAAGACCAGGTGATGACTTTCCTGATGATCCTGCCGATTTTCCTGCTGGTCGCAGGCCTGCTCGGTACGGTAATTGTGGTGATTAAGAAGAAGTACAGTAGCGCCTGAATTCGTTTTCCCCGGTGGCGCTACGCTTACCGGGGCTACGCTCCCTGCATTCCCCGAATACGCGCCGCATCCTCGCCCGGCGTCATCCCGAAGTAGCGCTTAAACTCCCGGCTGAACTGGGACGCGCTCTCATACCCGACCTTCATCGCCGCGGTGCTGGCCTTCAGGCCATCGTGAACCATCATCATCCGCGCTTTATGCAGGCGGTAGGTTTTCAGATATTGCAACGGCGAGGTGCTGGTTACCGATTTGAAGTTGTGATGAAACGCCGAGACGCTCATGTTGGCTTCAGCCGCCAGCTGGTCCACGCTCAGGTTTTCCGTGTACTGACTCTCAATGCGCTTCAGCACGCGGCTTATCAGGCTGAAGTGCGTCTGGCGGCTGACCAGCGCCAGCAGCGCGCCACCGCGTGGCCCCATCAGCACGTGATAAAGCATTTCACGGATAATCTGTTTACCCAGAATGCGCGCATCCAGTGGGCGCTCCAGCACATCCAGCAGCCGTTCAGCGGCGCAGAGGATCTCCTCAGATAATTTGGCAGAGTTAATCCCGCTCGCCGCCATCGACGGATGGAACAGTTCATCTTCGCCGATGTCCATCAGCAGCTCCTGCAATTGCAGAATATCCACGTTCAGCCGCAAACCCGCCAGAGGGACTTCCGGCGTAGCGAACGTTTCACACTCGAACGGCAGCGGTACCGTCAGGAGCAGGTATTCCGTGGCGTCGTAGCGAAAAACGCGCTCGTTAATGTGGCCGATTTTATGGCCGGAAAAGAGAAATACGATGCCGGGCTGATACATCACTGGCGTGCGGGTACCGGGCTGTGTGCCATAGAGCAGGCGAATATCCGGCAGCAGCCGGTTCAGCACTTCTTCATTATTTTTCAGCTGCTTAATTTTCTCTGTCAGCAGCTGACAGGTCTCTTCACGGTTCATGGCAGGCGATATCCGGGGTCTCTTTCGATGAAGACATTGTGAGCTTAACTGTTCATTTTCTCCAGCCACCTGGAGAAATGGGCAATACATCGGCAGGTTTGTGCATTGAGGCAATCGGGTCACAGGACCACAATACGTTCCATCAGGCAGCCTCCTGCTGTCGTCTTTCTCACCCGAAACAGAGGGAATAAGCCATGTTTAATTTCGACCTGCACACTCCAACCCGTATTTTATTTGGTAAAGGCGCCATTACCGATCTGCGCGCGCAAATCCCGGCTGACGCCCGCGTACTCGTCACCTACGGCGGCGGCAGCGTCAAAAAGACCGGCGTGCTGGACCAGGTGCTGAGCGCCCTGAATGGTCTGGACGTGCTGGAGTTCGGCGGCATCGAGCCTAATCCGTCTTACGAAACGCTAATGAACGCAGTAAAAATTGCCCGTGATGAGAAGGTCACTTTCCTGCTGGCCGTGGGCGGCGGCTCCGTACTCGACGGCACGAAATTTATCGCCGCAGCCGCGCACTATGCTGACGGCGTCGATCCGTGGGAAATCCTGCAAACCCACGGCAGCAACATCAAAAGCGCAATTCCGATGGGCTCCGTGCTGACGCTGCCTGCCACGGGTTCAGAATCGAATATGGGTGCAGTTATCTCCCGCAAAACCACCGGCGACAAACAGGCGTTTATGAACCCGCTGGTGCGTCCGGTGTTCGCCATTCTGGATCCTGTTTACACCTACACCTTGCCGCCGCGCCAGGTTGCGAACGGCGTAGTGGATGCTTTTGTCCACACCGTTGAGCAGTACGTGACTTATCCGGTAAACGGCAAGATTCAGGACCGCTTCGCCGAGGGCATTCTGCTGACGCTTATCGAAGAAGGCCCGAAAGCGCTGAAAGAGCCAGAGAACTACGACGTGCGTGCCAACGTAATGTGGGCGGCCACTCAGGCGCTGAACGGTCTGATTGGCGCAGGCGTGCCGCAGGACTGGGCAACCCACATGCTCGGCCATGAGCTGACGGCGATGCACGGCCTCGATCATGCCCAGACTCTGGCAGTCGTACTGCCATCGCTGTGGAACGAAAAACGCGACACCAAACGCGCTAAACTGCTGCAATATGCGGAACGCGTGTGGAACATCACCGAAGGCACTGACGATGCCCGCATCGACGCCGCCATCGCCGCCACCCGCAGCTTCTTTGAAGCGATGGGCGTCCCAACGCGTCTGTCCGACTACGGCCTGGACGGCAGCGCCATCCCGGCGCTGCTGAAAAAGCTTGAAGAGCACGGCATGACGCAACTCGGCGAAAAGCAGGATATTACCCTTGAGGTGAGCCGTCGCATTTACGAAGCGGCACGCTAAGGCTTTTTCCGCTTAACCTTTCGTTTTCTCGTATTTCGTCCAGACTTAATGTTACTGATTTGCCGGAGGGCACTCACTCCTCTCCTCCGGCAACGTTAATTTCATCCCCTGAATAGTTCGAGTTGCAGGAAGGCGGCAAGGGAGTGAATCCCCAGGAGCTTACTGAAGTAAGTGACTGGGGTGAGGGAGTGCGGCCAACACATCTGCGGCTCGAAATATGACGGGGAAAGGAGGAATGCATGACACATCCAACCGTAATCAAACTCCAGGACGGCAACGTGATGCCGCAGCTGGGTCTTGGCGTGTGGAAAGCAGGCAACGAGGAAGTCGTTACCGCCATTCATAAAGCGCTGGAGGTCGGCTATCGTTCTGTTGATACCGCCGCAGCGTACAAAAATGAGGATGGCGTAGGCAAGGCATTAGCCAGCGCTGGTGTCGCGCGCAATGAGCTGTTCATCACCACCAAACTGTGGAACGACGATCAGAAGCGCCCGGCTGAGGCCTTGCAGGAGAGCCTTGATAAGCTCCAGCTCGACTATGTCGACCTGTATCTGATGCACTGGCCGGTTCCGGCTATCGATCATTACGTTGAAGCGTGGCGCGGCATGATCAAACTCCAGGAGCAGGGTCTGGTCAAAAGCATCGGCGTGTGTAACTTCCAGATCGCTCACCTGCAGCGGCTGATAGACGAAACCGGTGTCTCGCCAGTTATCAATCAGATTGAGCTTCACCCGCTGATGCAACAGCGTCAGCTTCATGCCTGGAACGCGACCCACAAAATTCAGACTGAGTCCTGGAGCCCGCTGGCGCAGGGCGGCGAGGGCGTATTCGACCAGAACATCATTCGCCATCTGGCTGAAAAATATGGTAAAACCCCGGCACAGGTTGTGATTCGCTGGCATCTCGACAGCGGGCTGGTGGTTATCCCGAAATCGGTCACCCCGGCGCGTATTGCCGAAAACTTCGACGTCTGGGATTTCCGTCTGGATAAAGATGAGCTGGGGGAAATCTCGAAACTCGACCAGGGTAAACGCCTCGGGCCGGATCCGGATCAGTTTGGCGGTTAAGCCCCAAAAGTAAAAGACCACCTTCTCAGAAGGTGGTCTAAGATTGACAGCAAAACGCCCGGTCATTGGCCGGGCATTTTTTTATGGCTTCGCCGCACGCTTAGCGGCAGGTTTCGGCCTGCGGGCCGCCGCATTTCTTGCAGTAGACGCGCCGGCTTTCGCGGCACCCTCCGCAGGCTTGCGAGCCCCAGGGTTACGCTGATGTGCCACCGGCGTATGCTTGGTCAGCGCCGGGCGAGTATGACGATTCTGGCGACGCGCTTCACGCATTTCATCCAGCGTCGGAGACGGCACCAGGCATTCGCGACGACCGCCAATCAGATGCTTTTTACCCATCTCTTCCAGCGCCTGACGAATCATCGGCCAGCCCGCCGGATCGTGGTAGCGCAGCAGCGCCTTATGCAGGCGACGCTGTTTATCCCCTTTCGGAATAAAGACATCCTCACTCCTGTAACCAATCTTACTCAGCGGGTTTTTACCGGTGTAATACATGGTCGTCGAGTTAGCGAGCGGCGACGGGTAGAAGTTCTGCACCTGATCGAGACGGAATCGGTGACGCTTCAGCCACAGCGCCAGGTTCACCATGTCTTCGTCCGTGGTGCCCGGGTGTGCGGAGATGAAGTAAGGGATCAGGTACTGCTCTTTCCCGGCCTGTTTTGAATAGGTATCAAACAGCTCTTTGAAGCGGTCGTAGCTGCCCATGCCCGGCTTCATCATCTTCGACAGCGGGCCCTCTTCGGTATGCTCTGGCGCTATCTTCAGATAGCCGCCGACGTGGTGCGTCGCCAGCTCTTTGATATAGCGCGGATCTTCCACAGCAATGTCGTAGCGTACGCCAGAGGCGATCAGGATCTTCTTGATCCCCTTCAGATCGCGGGCGCGGCGATAGAGGTTGATCGTTGGCTCATGGTTGGTATCCATGTGCGGGCAGATATCCGGGTAAACGCACGAGAGACGACGGCAGGTCTGCTCGGCGCGCGGGGATTTACAGCGCAGCATGTACATGTTGGCGGTTGGGCCACCCAGATCGGAGATAATACCGGTAAATCCGGGAACCGTGTCGCGAATGGCTTCGATCTCGTTGATAATCGAATCTTCAGAGCGGCTCTGAATGATGCGCCCTTCGTGCTCGGTGATCGAGCAGAACGAACACCCGCCGAAGCAGCCGCGCATGATATTGATTGAGAAGCGGATCATCTCATAGGCCGGAATGCGGGCGCTGCCGTATGCCGGGTGAGGCACGCGCTTGTAAGGCAGCGCAAACACGCTGTCCATCTCTTCGGTAGAGAGTGGGATCGCGGGCGGATTCAGCCAGATATAACGGTCGCCGTGCTTCTGCATCAGCGCGCGGGCGCAGCCTGGGTTGGTTTCATGGTGCAGGATGCGCGAGGCGTGCGCATACAGTACTTTGTCGCCTTTCACTTTCTCGTAGGAAGGCAGCAGCACATAGGTTTTCTCCCACGGCTTTGGCTTCGGTGGCTGTACGGTGATGCGTTTGGCTTCGGCTTTTTTCGGCTCGACGGGCTTGTTGTCGGCGCACGGCAGGTCTTCACCATAAGGATGCGGAATCGGGTCGATTTTCCCCGGCGTATCCAGACGGGTGGAATCCACCCCACTCCAGCCCGGCAGCGCTTCTTTTACCATGATCGCGGTGTTGCGCACGTCACGGATCTGCGCCACCGGCTCTCCCATCGCCAGGCGATGCGCGACTTCCACCAGCGGACGCTCGCCGTTGCCGAAAATCAGCATATCGGCCTTGGAGTCCACCAGCACCGAGCGGCGAACGGTATCAGACCAGTAGTCGTAATGCGCAGAGCGGCGCAGGCTCGCTTCGATGCCCCCCAAAATGACCGGCACGTCTTTCCAGGCTTCTTTGCAGCGCTGAGTGTACACGAGTGTGGCGCGGTCCGGACGCTTACCCGCTACGTTATCCGCGGTGTAGGCGTCGTCGTGACGCAGCTTACGATCGGCGGTATAGCGGTTGATCATCGAGTCCATGTTGCCCGCGGTCACGCCGAAGAACAGGTTCGGTTTGCCCAGACGCATGAAGTCTTCTTTGCTGTTCCAGTCCGGCTGGGAAATGATCCCGACGCGGAAGCCCTGGGCTTCAAGCATGCGTCCGCAGATGGCCATCCCGAAGCTCGGGTGGTCGACGTAGGCGTCGCCGGTCACCAGAATAATGTCGCAACTGTCCCAGCCAAGCTGATCCATCTCTTCCCGGGACATAGGTAAAAAAGGCGCCGGGCCGAAACAGGCTGCCCAGTACTGGGGCCAGGAAAAGAGATCGCGATCCGGCTGGATCAGGGAAATTGCGCTCATAGTGCTTCCGGGTGGTTAAAAAAGAGACATCAAAAGGCGGCGATTATACGCTGGTTTTAAGGGGAAATTGAAGGGTGGGATGCAATTTTTCCCCTCACCCTAACCCTCTCCCCAAAGGGGCGAGGGAACAGTATCTGCTGGATTTTCTCCCTCTCCTTTCCAGAGAGAAAGGGCCGGGTGAGGGTTAAGGCGCCGGGTTCACCAGTATCTGCCCGATAGACCCGCGGTCGGCCAGCTCCAGCGTCTGGCTGGAGAACTGGAACGGGAAGTGTGGCCACGACGGCTGGCCATAGTACACCAGCAGCTCGACCTGCCCGTCGACCCAGACCGTATCTTTCCAGCCACGGTCTTCCGGGAACGGCATCGCACCGTTTACGTTGCGGATCTGGAACATCACGCCTTCAATATGGAACGACTGCGGGTTATCGGCGCGCAGCGTCCAGCGTTCCCACGAGCCCTGCTGCGCGGTCACGTCGATGCGCTGCGGATCCCAGAGCTGACCGTTGATGCCCGGATCGTCATTGAGCGTGAAGTCGCGGCTGCGAACAGGCGTGCCGGTCAGGATCTCTTCCGGCAGCAGGCGCATCGGCAGGCTGTCGGTCACCAGCGGCAGCAGCCCGGTCGGGCGCAGCGTCAGCACCAGAGTGGAAATCAGAATGCTCGACGGCTCGAAGAAGCCGCGAATACGGTCAACGATGCTCGCCGCTTCACCGCAGGTGATCGACACTTCGTCGCCGTTGGTCATATCGACCAGAATTTCACGACGCTCGCCCGGCGCCAGTGAAAGCTGTTTGACGGATACCGGTGCGGGCAGGAAGCCCTGATCGCCCGAGATCACGTGCAGCGCCCGCCCGTCGCTCATCTGCAGCAGATAGCGACGAGAGTTTGAGGCGTTCAGCAGGCGCAAACGCACCCAGCCGCGCGAAACTTCGACATACGGGCTCTGCGCACCGTTCACCAGCAGCGTATCGCCGACGAAGCCGCCGCTGCCCGGCTCGCTGTATTCCGGCGCGCCAAAGTTATCCAGGCGCTTGTCCTGAATGATGACGGGAAAATCGTCCACGCCGTAGTGATTCGGAATAGGTAAGGACTTACTCACGTCGTCTTCTACCAGCCACATTCCGGCGAGGCCGTTATAGACCTGCTGCGCCATATGGTTAGGCGTGTTCGCCTGATACCAGAGCGTGGAGGCGCTCTGGCGAATCGGCAGTACCGGCGCCCAGTCCGCGTTCGGCGACATCATACGCGCCGCACCGCCAATCAGCGGGCCCGGCACCTGCAAGCCACGAACGGTCATCGCCACGTTTTCCGTCAGGCGATTGCTGTAGATAAGCTTGACGTCATCGCCGCTCCAGACGCGGATCGTCGGCCCCAGATAGCGTCCGTTCACGCCCCACACCGGCGCTCGTGTGCCCTGGGTGAAAGACCAGTGCGTACGCTGTAGCGTCAGGAACAGCGGCTGTCCACGCCGTGATTCCAGAAGCGGAGGGATGGGCAATGCAGGCTGCTGGCCCGCCGCATTTGCCCTCAGCGGCACGGCGCCAGCACAAAGCGCAATTCCGGATGCCTGAATAAACTGACGCCGACTGAGTGACATATAAACTCCATGAGACAAACTGCTAAACAGAGGGAAACCGTTCCCAAACAGCGTGGCAGGCCAGCGCAGAGCAGCCTGGTAACACGTTTACTTTTTCTTATTCGCCGCTTCGCGCTCGGCCACTTCCTGGTCGAGTTCAGCGATTTTCGCCTTCATCATTTCACGGCAGTGCGTGGCGAGGGCGCGAACCTGATCTTTACCCCAGGTACTGGTATCAATCGGCGGCAGCATCTCAACGATCACCAGCCCGTTATTGAAGCGGTTGAGGTTGATTTTGTTCGACGTGTTGGACACGCACACCGGCACAATCGGCACGCCTGCGGCAATAGCGGCATGGAACGCCCCGGTTTTAAACGGCAGCAGGCCGCGGCCGCGGCTGCGGGTGCCTTCCGGGAACATCCAGAAGGAAATTTTGCGCTTATTAAAGGCATTAACCACTTCGGCAATGGTGCCATGTGCTTTCGCGCGGTTATTACGATCGATAAGCAGGTTGCCCGTCAGCCAGTAAAGCTGACCGAAGAACGGGATCCACAGCAGGCTTTTTTTGCCTACGGTCACCGTTGGCGGCAGCACGATGTTGGAGGCCGTCACCATATCGTAGTTGTTCTGATGGTTGCCGATATAGATGGCGTTACCGAAGTTTTCATACCCTTGCGGCAAACGTTTTTCGACTTTCAGGCCAAAAACGGGCGCCAGTCGACCGAACATATGACCAAAGGTCGCGACGTGTTTTGGATTACGTGGGCTAAACAGACAATAAATGCAGCCAAAAACGCACACCAGGATGCAGTAAATGACAACGATGATTGCGCGAAAAATCAATAGCATAGCTACCTCTGAGATCCTGAACGCTTAGAGTTATATATCGATCAGGTGATATGACTTGCGGAACCCTTTTCCGATTATTGTTAATCGCAGCGCACGAATTAACAACGGTTTACCGCAAATTTTATAGCCCCTTCCGGCAGGAAGGGGCATCGGAGTTACTCTTCGCTGTCGCCCGCGCCCGCAGCAGGACGCAGCGGTGAATCAATGTCGATACGGTCGATTTTCTGCAAGCCTCGCATCAGCGTGCCGCGACGGCCGCGCTCGCCGGTCACTTTTTGCAGCTCTTCCGGACGCAGCTTGATCTTCCGTTTTCCGACATGAATCGTCAGCGTACTTTGCGGCGGCAGGATGTAGAGATGCGCGAGGCCATCTGCGCCCTTCGCCGCATCGGCGGAAGGAATGCCGATGATCTTATTGCCCTTGCCTTTCGACAGCTGTGGCAGGTCGCTCAGCGGGAACATCAGCATGCGGCCTGCCTGGGTGATGGCAAGCAGCATATCGGACTCATCTTCGATCACCAGCGGCGGCATCACCTGCGCATTTTCCGGCAGGGTGATGAGCGTCTTCCCGGCGCGGTTACGTGCAACCAGGTCGTTGAAGGTACAGACGAAACCGTAGCCGGCATCGGAGGCCATCAGCAGCTTCCGATCGTCATTTTCCATCAGCATATGCTCGACGGTGGCACCCGGCGGCAGCGTCAGCTTGCCGGTGAGCGGCTCGCCCTGCCCGCGCGCTGACGGCAGCGTAATCGGGTCAATGGCGTAGCTGCGCCCCGTGGTGTCGACAAACACCACCGGCTGATTACTCTTGCCTTTCGCCGACGCTTTCCAGCTGTCTCCCGCTTTATAGCTCAGGCCTTTAGCGTCGATATCATGGCCTTTGGCGCTGCGCACCCAGCCCATCTGCGACAGCACAATGGTGACCGGTTCAGACGGCAGCATATCGTGCTCGTTCATCGCCTTCGCTTCTTCGCGCTCGCGCAGCGGAGAACGACGGTCGTCGCCAAAGGCGTCAGCGTCAGCCTGCAGCTCTTTCTTCAGCAGGTTGCTCATTTTGCGATCGGAAGCGAGGATCGCCTGAATCTGATCGCGCTCTTTCTCAAGATCGTTCTGCTCGCCGCGAATTTTTACCTCTTCCAGTTTGGCGAGGTGGCGCAATTTCAGTTCGAGGATCGCTTCAGCCTGAGTTTCGCTGATGCCAAAGCGCGACATCAGCGCCGGCTTCGGCTCATCCTCAGTACGAATGATCTCAATCACCTCGTCGATGTTGAGGAACGCCACCAGCAAACCTTCGAGGATATGCAGGCGCTTGAGGACTTTTTCCAGGCGGTAGTTCAGACGGCGGCTGACGGTATCACGACGGAACGCCAGCCATTCGGTGAGGATCTCCAGCAGGTTTTTCACCTGCGGACGGTTATCCAGGCCGATCATGTTCAGGTTGATACGATAACTTTTTTCCAGATCGGTGGTGGCGAACAGATGGTTCATCACCTGATCCATGTCCACGCGGTTGGAGCGCGGCACAATCACCAGGCGAGTCGGATTTTCGTGATCTGATTCATCGCGCAGATCGTCAACCATCGGCAGCTTTTTGTTGCGCATCTGGCTGGCGATTTGCTCCAGCACGCGCGCACCGGAAACCTGGTGCGGCAGCGCGGTGATCACCACAGCGCCATCTTCTTTCTTCCACACCGCGCGCATACGCACGGAGCCGCGACCGCTCTGGTAAATTTTACGGATATCGGCACGCGAAGTGATGATCTCTGCTTCGGTTGGATAATCCGGCCCCTGCACGATGTCGAGCAGTTCGTCGAGGGTGGTTTTCGGTTTTTCAATCAGCGTGATGGCCGCCTGAGCCACTTCGCGAACGTTGTGCGGCGGAATATCCGTCGCCATACCGACGGCAATGCCGGTGGTGCCGTTCAGCAGAATATTCGGCAGGCGGGCCGGAAGCATGCGCGGCTCCTGCAGCGTGCCGTCGAAGTTCGGCAGCCAGTCCACGGTGCCCTGGCCAAGTTCACCCAGCAGCACTTCGGCATATTTCGACAGGCGCGATTCGGTATAACGCATCGCCGCGAAGGATTTCGGATCGTCCGGCGCCCCCCAGTTCCCCTGGCCGTCGACCAGCGGGTAACGATAGGAGAACGGCTGCGCCATCAGCACCATCGCTTCATAGCAGGCGCTGTCGCCGTGCGGGTGGTATTTACCCAGCACGTCACCGACCGTACGGGCGGATTTTTTGAATTTGGCGCTGGCGTTCAGCCCCAGTTCGGACATTGCATAGACAATGCGACGCTGGACCGGCTTCAGGCCATCGCCGATAAACGGCAAGGCGCGATCCATGATGACGTACATGGAGTAGTCAAGGTACGCCTTTTCCGTAAACTCATGTAGCGCAAGGCGCTCTGCCATATCGCTCATTAATTGTGATTCCTCAACGAATTCGCCCGGCCATGCAGGGGGCAATATTGCCGCAGATAGTACCTTATCTGTCGCGCTGAGTCACAGGAGATAAGCAGTTTTGCGGCGGCGGTGGAATGCTGCGGCATGGTGCCGTTACGCCAGTGGCAAAGAGATATCCGTTTGCAGTTCGCTCCGGTACATCATTGACGAAATTGAGGTAATGGAAGAACACCGGCGCATCGCGCAGGGTTTCGCCGCTGCCCGGCAGCCAGTCGCGAAACAGCGACCAGACCGTCTGCGACAGGTTATCAAGCGATCCGATGTGCCGCCCGACCGCGAAACGCCTCCGGCGGCGTAGTGGCCGGGTCATCCCAGGCCATGCTGCTGAGATTGTCCAGCGTCAGCGGTTCGTCCAGATGGCCAACTTTGCCCGAACGATCGAGGGTAATCCTGACCGATCTTGCGCAAGTGTACCAGAGGTGCAAACAGCGCCACCGCGGGAGCGGCGGCACAGAGAGATTATTTGCTGACTTTGCTGATTTGCTTCACGTCGATTTCAACGGAGTTCCAGTCTTTATCGACTTCCCCCTGAATTTCCACCACGTCGTTCGGCGTGACGGTGACGCCATTCCAGCGTTTATGGCTGATATCCACGTTCACGGTGCCGCTCGAATCCTTGAAGGTGTAGGTGTCGTCAGACAGGCGCTCAACGATGTTGCCGCGCAGCGTTACCCACGCGTCATCGCGCATCGATTTTGCTTTCTCAACCGTGGTGACGGTGCCGTTCGGACCGACGAAACCGCCGCTCTGGCTGCTGGTTGTCGTTGAGCCCGGTCCGCTGAATCCGCCCTGGGTATTGGCGGCAAACGCTGGAGCTGACATCAGGGCCACAATGGCCGCTATCGCTAAGGTTTTTTTCATGGTTATTTCTCCCTTTAAGTAGACTCTGGCCTCCATTAAACAGGTCAATACTTAACGAGTTCTTAAGGCGAAAAAAGAAAATTTAATGCTGTACACCGCCGTCGCGCGCGGGTTTACTGACCGTCGACGTCGGGGCAAAAGAGAGGTAGGGATGCGCATTTTACTGGTGGAAGACGATAAGCTTATTGGCGACGGGCTGAAGGCCGGGCTCGTCAAAATGGGCTTTACCCTGGACTGGTTTACGCGCGGCGAAGAGGGTAAAGCGGCGCTGTACACCGCGCCCTATGATGCGGTGATCCTCGACCTCACATTGCCGGGTATGGACGGGCTGGAGATCCTGCGCGAGTGGCGATCTCAGGGGCGCAAAGAGCCGGTGCTGATTCTGACCGCACGCGATGCGCTGGCCCAACGCGTGGAAGGCCTGCGCGCCGGCGCCGACGACTACCTCTGTAAACCGTTCGCGCTGATTGAAGTCGCCGCGCGTCTGGAGGCGCTGATTCGCCGCGTGCACGGCCAGGCCAGCAACGCGCTGCGCCACGGCCCGCTGACGCTCAACCCCGACAGCCTGACCGCAACCCTGAACGACGAGCCCCTGACGCTGAAGCCAAAAGAGTTTGCCCTGCTTGAGCTGCTGATGCGCAACGCCGGGCGCGTGCTGCCGCGCAAATTAATAGAAGAAAAGCTCTATAACTGGGACGACGATGTCTCCAGTAACGCCGTTGAGGTTCACGTGCATCACCTGCGCCGCAAGCTCGGCAGCCATTTTATTCGCACCGTACATGGGATCGGTTACACCCTCGGTTCACCAAACGCAGGTGACAAATGAAGCGCCTTCGCTATATGAGTCTGCGCCTGCGTCTGACGCTGCTGTTTATCCTGTTAACGCTCGTCGCCTGGAGCTGCGCCAGCTTTATCGCCTGGCAGCAAACCACCCACAAGCTCGACAAGCTGTTCGATACTCAGCAGATGCTGTTCGCTAAGCGCCTGAGCGCGATGGACTTCAATGAACTGCATGTCGCCACGCCCGCGCTGCGCACCAAAAAGAAAATTAAGCACGGCCATCTCGACGACGATGCGCTGGCGTTCGCTATTTTCACCACCGACGGACGGATGGTGTTGAACGATGGCGACAACGGGCGCGATATTCCCTATCACTATCGCCGGGAAGGGTTCGACGATGGCCGCATCAAAAACGACGACGATGAATGGCGTTTTCTGTGGATCACCACCGCCGATGAAAAATACCGTATCGTCGTTGGCCAGGAATGGGACTACCGTCAGGAGATGGCGCTGGACATCGTCACTTCACAGCTGACGCCGTGGCTGGTCGCGTTGCCTTTGATGGTGCTGTTACTCATCCTGCTGCTGAGCCGTGAGCTCGCGCCGTTAAAAAAGCTGGCCCACACGCTGCAACATCGAACGCCGGACTCAGACGAACAGCTCAGCACGGAGGGTGTACCAGGAGAAGTGCGCCCTCTGGTACAGGCCCTCAACCAGCTTTTCAGCCGCTCCCATAACATGATGGTACGCGAGCGACGCTTCACCTCCGATGCCGCCCACGAGCTGCGCAGCCCGCTGACCGCGCTGAAGGTGCAGACGGAAGTGGCGCAGCTCTCGATGGACGATCCGGCAAGCCTTGAGAAAGCGCTGTCGCAGCTTCACTTCGGTATCGATCGCGCGTCACGCCTGGTGGAGCAGCTGTTAACCCTGTCGCGTCTGGATTCGCTGGCGGAGCTCGACGACGTGGAGACGCTTTCGCTTGCCGATTTGCTGCAGTCTTCGGTGATGGATATCTACCACACGGCGCAGCAGGCGGGGATTGAAGTCCGTTTGCATATCACTGCGCCTGAGGTCCGACGCAAAGGCCAGGCGCTGCTGCTAAGCCTGCTGGTGCGCAATCTGCTCGACAACGCCGTGCGCTACAGCCCGCGCGGCAGCACGATTGACGTAACGCTGGATGCGCGCGGCTTTACCGTCCGCGACAATGGCTCCGGCATCAGCCCCGAGGCCCTCGCCCGCATAGGCGAGCGCTTCTATCGCCCGCCGGGCCAGGATGAACCCGGCAGCGGTCTGGGACTCTCCATCGTCCAGCGCATCGCTGCCCTGCATCATATGAGCGTGGTCTTCAGCAATGCACCGGAAGGCGGGTTTATCGCGCGCGTCAGCGGATAGAACGATTATTGCTCAAACAGCAAAAGACTTTGCACATTTTACGAATTTCATCGCAATGCCGTCGGCGTTACACTAAAGGCAAACGTATTTGTCTGAGGAATAACGATGAGCAAGATCCTGATTATCAATGGCGGTAAGAAATTTGGTCACTCCAACGGTCAGCTGAACGACACCATGACCGAGGTCGCGGACGGCTTCCTGCGCGACGCCGGGCATGAAGTCCGTGTTGTGCGTGCTGACAGCGATTATGACGTGAAGGCCGAAGTGCAAAACTTCCTGTGGGCCGACGCGGTTATCTGGCAGATGCCGGGCTGGTGGATGGGTGCGCCGTGGACCGTGAAAAAGTACATTGACGACGTATTCACCGAAGGTCACGGCTCCCTGTACGCCAGCGACGGCCGTACCCGTTCTGACGCCAGCAAAAAATATGGCTCCGGCGGCCTGATTCAGGGCAAAAAGTACATGCTTTCCCTGACCTGGAACGCACCAATGGAAGCCTTCACCGAAGAAAACCAATTCTTCCACGGCGTGGGCGTTGACGGCGTGTACCTGCCCTTCCATAAAGCTAACCAGTTCCTCGGTATGGAAGCGCTGCCGACCTTTATCGCCAACGACGTGATCAAAATGCCGGACGTGCCGCGCTATGTAGCAGAATATCGCAAGCATCTTGGCGAGATTTTTGGTTAACTGAAGGCCTGCATAAAAAGGAGTGCGTTTATTATGTTAACCGTTATTGCTGAGATCCGTACCCGTCCTGGTCAGCACCACCGTCAGGCCGTACTGGATCAGTTCGCGAAAATTATTCCAACCGTGCTGAAGGAAGAAGGCTGTCACGGCTACGCGCCAATGGTTGACCACGCCGCAGGCGTGAGCTTCCAGGCGACCGCGCCGGACTCCATCATCATGGTCGAACAGTGGGAAACCGTTGCTCATCTTGAAGCCCATCTGCAAACTCCACACATGAAAGCGTGGAGTGAAGCGGTCAAAGGCGACGTGCTGGAATCCGAAATCCGCATTCTCGAGACCGGCGTCTGATTTCACCCCCATAAGAAAAAACCGCAGCCCTTCCGGCTGCGTTTTTTTATCCTGAATTTATCTCTCTTTTTCTTAACCTGCGGCTTACGCCCTTGGCTGCCTGCACGCCGGGTATAACCTGCTGTCAGCTCGTTTCTGTGCCCCACATTTTCTCTCTTCATTCTCCTTGCTTCATTCGAAAATAAGGGAGCATTCCGCCCAATAATAATGATACCTAAAAGCTTACCGCACGCGACAATGTCAGCATAAAACACTAAAAATAAGATAAGCGCCCATTACTTTAAGATTATTAAAATAAAATACGAACTTAAAAAGTATAACGTTGCAAAACCACACTCCGGGTAACGATAATTTATCTACGGCTGATACCCCTTTATAAAAGAGGCTGCCGCTGGGTTCAGGAGACGCAAAGGGATAATGCTATGCACACAGAAAGGACAATACATATTCTGACCAATGATGCCTGGCTCGTGGAAGGCATTACCTTAGCGCTACGGGAAAACTGCACCGACACGGCAGTTTACGCAGCCCCTGCCCTGCAGGAATGCATCGCGTCTCTGGAAGCAATCAGGAACAACGCTGGCGACGATGACATGGTCGTTATCAGTATTGATGATGTGGCATTGCTGAAAGCCGTTTCGGCCTATATAGAACAACCTGAATTGCGCACTATAGTGATGCTGGATGTCTCGCTTGACTCGAGTTTCATTATCTATGGCTGGCTTTGCCTGACCTCCAAAAAAGCGACCGGACAGCAACTTTTACAGCTGGTACATACTCTGGGCCAGAAATCCGAGGCTAACCCGGCATTTATCACTCCCCAGGAAAAACGCGTGTTGTCCGGGCTGCTGCAGGGCCATAGTAAAACCTCAATAGGTGCCAAAATGCACCTTTCGGTAAAAACGATAAGCCACTTAAAAATTAACGTCGCGCGCAAAATTGGCGCGGCGCGTTCTAACGACGTGGTGCTGTTGCGATATATGCATATGTTTCACAGCAGCATACACACAATGAGCACACTGGACGCCTGAGCCCGTTATTGGCGCAGGCATCGCTGCGATCGCCGTGCCAACGGTTATTTGTTATATGCCAGGAATCATTAATAACTGGAGGGAGAACTCTTATGGACAGAGCGCGGATTATCAATATTGCTGTCGTCGACAGCTGCGAATACGTTACTATCGGACTGTCGGCATTAAGACATGATGAAAAGGATACGGTTTATTTAACTAACTATCCGAACCTTTCCGCTCTGGCGGACAGCGAGACGCAATATGATATTATCCTTTATGACCCACTGACCGCCAACGGGTTTTTAGTCGATATTCAAAGCGATATTCGCGATCTCCGCGAGCGTCAGCCCACGGCAAGTATCTATATTTACTCCGCAGGGGCAGGCTTCCTCGCGCCGGATGATGTTGATGGATCAATTAATAAGCTGATTTCCCTGCGTGAAGTCAATGCGCTGTGGAATGTGATTATCACCAAGAGTAAAAATGCCGGTATTCATTATGGCCTGAATATTAATATAGCCGGACGCGATCAGGTTCCTTTAACTGACGAGGAAATCAGCGTGATGCGCGGCTATTCCGGAAACCTTAAGACCAAGCAAATCGCCAACTATATGGGATGCAATGTAAAAACGGTTTACCTGCATAAGTATGCCGCCATGCGTAAATTAAATACCCAATGCAATAGCAGGTTTTACTCTTCTCTCAGACATATTATCTGCTGATCTGACGTCTGCCCTGCAAATCGACGGGAACCGTCCGTAACTCCGAATTAATGACAGCCGCTGCACCTGCGCACCACGCCAGGCGCAGCAGTCTCTCCCAATTCCAGACCTCCTTCACAGACCGCCTTCTTAGGCAATAAAGCCCTCGACCCAATACTGTTCATCGCAAACCTGACATCCGGCCGGTGAATTGGCCCCCGACAAGCTTAACGTTGACTGCTCCTCTTTAACTGCATCAGGAGACGCAGTTAAACAGCCCCTGGCACAGGCTTTTAGTCCATTGCAGAAACGGGGCGGTACAACAGCAAAAGCTGCCATAACGCGCAATGTGAGACGCTACAGGCAAGAAGAAAGCAGGGAATTAACGTGCAGATTAAAGAAGAGTGGATCGGTGCAGACGATACGGCAAATGGATTGGGAAACAACAGAATACGGGAGAAACCTCAAGGCTTCTCCCGCAGGTCATAGCGAACAATCAGAAGTTAAGTCTTGCCCCAAGCAGCACGCCGGTATCAGCGTAGCCATCATCACCCATCTGCTGAGCGACGTTGCCCCAGAGCGTAAAGTTATGGGCAATTTTACCTTCCACGCCCAGCTTAAGCTCACCGATGTCGCGGGTACCCAGCACCTCGTTGTTGATGCCGTCCATTCGCACCTGGTAAGTATCGAAGTTATGGATCCAGTTCGCCTCCACGAAAGGCTGGAATTCACGGCCGGTATTATCGTCCAGATGGCTGTGGCCTTTGAGATAAGCGCGAAGACCAAGGCGGGAGCTGAGCATCCCGTCGTTTTGATCCGTTACTCTCGTGCCGTTTGCCTCGCGACGATTTTTAGCCGCAACGTCCATCCAGCTCAGTTGAGCTTTTGGCTGCAACCAACTGCTCAGGCGCTCATTGCTGGTCAACGGCAGGGTATAGCCCGCCTCAACGGAAGCGGTGAAGCCCTGCGTATGATACTGCTCACTCGGCAGCCCCTGACCGTTAACCGTGTTGCGGAACCAGTTATACAGCACCCAGCTGTCGAGATAAGCACCGGACATATCTTTCTCGGACTGTACCCATGTCGCGTACATCCCGGCGCTGTAGCCTTCTACTGTACTGTCGGTACGATAATGGGTGACCGACGAACGGATGTTACTTTTGGCATTACCGTAACCGACCATTCCGCCGACGTGCCAGCGATCGAGGCCCGTCGTGCTCCAGTCTGCCATATCCATCCCCAGCTGAACCACGTAGCGGTTGGTTCTGGCCTTCATCTGGTCAGAGTTAATGTTGAAGCTGGTGGTGTTACCAACATGGCGCATCCAGAGGCCATCAGCATGTCCACTTTGGCCATCGCGCGCATATTCCCCTTCCCCGAGTCGATCCTGCATACGGGTGGCAAACATCGTGTTAGCTGCCATCAGGTTTGCCAGGTAGCCGCCGGATTCAGGGCGCACCTGAAGCTTGTTACCGTGCGGCGGCGGCACAGGAGGGTTGCCGCCGTTACCACCGTCGTTATCGCCCGAATTGCTACCGTCATCTTTGTTCGGATCTTCCGGATCGGGAGACGGAGCCTCATTCGTCAGGTACCAGCTTTGATTTTGTTTCTGCAGGCGGTAGTCATAGTTACCGGCCACGATACGCCCTGAGCTGGTGAACGTGCCGTAAGACGTCCCGCCCACCTTAACGACCTCAATGCCGTTAACGGTGTAATCCCCTTTTCCGCCCAGATTATTGATGGTCACGCGCGTATCGCCTTCTTTGATATCGCCCGTAACAATCATTTTATCCGTTGGGGAATTGTCATTACCCAGCAGGGTATTAAAGACGATAGTGCCACCGTTACCGCTGTAGTCACCGTTCACCGTCAGCGTCTTGTGCCCCTGGTCATCCGGCGCGCTGAAGGCAATAAGACCGTTATTGCTCAGGGACTGGACGTCAGAATTGGCGGTTACGTCCCAGCGGCTGGAGCCATCCAGCGCAACGGAGGTGATATTTTTACTGGCCCCAATCAGATGTGAACCGCTGTTGAGCGCAACGGTCGAGACGCTGTCCGCACTGTCAGAAATCAGCGAGCCGTTAAGGACGCTGTTATCCGCATTCAGCGTCACCGCCGTGCCGTCACTCGCCAGCACGTTCAGCACCACGCCCGTACCACTGTTAAAGGTGCTGTTGGCCGCATCCAGAGTCAGAGTACCGCCCTCGCTTTGTACCGATGGGCCCTGAGCGGCATTTACGTTTACCGTATTCAGCGTCACGTGACTTTCAGGCAGCGCGCTGTCGTTTCCCTGAGCCTGAATAGCGGCTGCTTTTCCGCTGGTCGCAAGCTCGCCGTTGGCAAAATTAATGCTTCCCTGCTGCGTAAAGAGCGCCGAAGCGCCATCACTCAGGGTCGTCACATTGACGCCGGTTGCCGCTACGCTGCCCGCCGCGACGGCGGCAATCCCCATGCTGCGCGCGCCTTCAGTGCTGAGCTTACTGTCGGTCAAGGTCACGTTTGATCCGTTGGAATAGACCCCGGAGGCGCTATTACCTTTGGTCGCTACGGTGACGTTATTCGCCTGAAGAGATGAGCTGTCGATGGCTCTCAGACCGTCCGCCTGCTGACCGAGCGTGCTGATTTCCGCTCCGCTTAAGGCAATGTCGCCTCCCCGTGCTGCAAACACTCCGGAGCTGCCCGCACCCTGGGTATCAATGGTCAGCATATCGCCTTTAATTTTGTTTTCCGTGTACAGCCCGTAAGACATATCACCGGCAGTTTCAATGGTGTTACCGGTGAGCGTGGCCTCACCATACTGGGCGTTGACCGCAATGGCGTTATCGCCGGTCGTAAAGAAGCTGGTGTCTTTTGCCGTCAGGATCGAATCAGCGGAGGCAAGCCATACTGCGTCACCGTCCGCTCCCGTCGTCTGGAAACGGCCGCCGGTAGCGTTGATAGTCGCCCCGCCGTTGGCATTCAGCGCGTAGCCGTTTGCCCCTGCGCTGCTGAGAATGGCACCTTCCAGCGTCACATCACCGTTCATCACGCGGATAGCATCGCTGTTCTGGGAGGAGACGGTCGTATTTTTCAACGTCGCGCTGGATTTCATCTCTGCGCTGTTGGATTTAAGCTGCAGGCCCATGGCCTTATCCGCCGCAACAATACGGGCGCCGGTGGCCTCCAGTACGCTCTGATTACTCAGGTTAATCGCCGCCATCGCGGAACCGGCGGCGTTGACCATGGTGTTATCCAGCATTATCTGAGAGCCATTATTGGCACCGATACCTCGCGCGGCCGAGCCCGTCGCGGTAATTGTCCCGCCGGTAGCATTCAGAATGCCATTATCCAGCTTGACGCCATCGGCGACCTTACCGCTGGAGGTCAGGGTTGCGTTATTAAGAATAAGTTTGCCTTTATCCGTCGCCAGCGCCGCAGACGTAGAGTCTTTATCACTGGTAAACAGCAGCCCATCAATACCGGTTTCGATAACGCTGTTCTGCCCCTGAGCATTAAGCGGATAATCACCAATGCTGGTGGCAGAGTAATTTTTTTTAACCTGTAGGGTGGTTCCGTCGGTTACTGCCGCCGCCAGCGCAGACGTGGCAGGGAGAGTAATCAAACACAATCCCGTGATCAAACGATGGGAGACAATTCGTGATTGCCTTGACATAGTCGCATTCCTTAGCTTGTTGCATGTTGGGATAAATACTTAAGACGTTGCGCAATAGCAATATAATGCCTTCCGCAGCGCCTTAATGTTGTATAAGGGGTCCGGTCTGGAGGATTGATAGTTTATTAATCAATAATAACACTCATTGCTTAAATTCTGATAATAGGATTATTTATTCCTTGTGATTATTTTCCGACACATAGGATTATTCAAATATCAGAAGAAAAGTCCTTCGATATTTTTCTAAAAAAGGCATTGAGAGCGTTATTCTTTTTCATTACCATAAAAAAGTTGATTATTGATGCCAGTCACCTTGCTTGCTTCAGCCAACGCTTTTACGCCAGCTTAAAACGAGTTACCTGACATCTTCCGCTATAAAAAAGATGGAATACTCCATTGCTATGGACAACGGAATGGAACGCCTGAAAGTCGCTGTATTTTATGAAAATAATATTTATCAACAAATCATTTGTCAGTATCTGGAGAAGGCACTGGATAATTGCCCCTTATCTTTGGAAGTGATCTCCGGCGTTGATGAGCTATTAGAAAAGATTACTGATAATAACGTTGATATTCTTATTACCGAATTTAACTACCTATATAGCCATAAGGAGTGGAGCAGTAACATCAGCACGCGGTTCTGCAAGCTCTGTAGCGAACATCATGTCCGGCGGGTACTGTTTATCTCCGGAACGAATATATGGCTGCTGCGGCGAATTATCGATATGAAGTTCGAGGCCATCGTGAGCGCTAATGACAATATCACTGAGCTGCATCAGGCAATGAGCAGCGTAATCGGTAGCGAACGTCAGCTTCCCTATGTTTCTGAAAGCATTAAAGCCATTCTGCGTGCGGCACATAAGGGGCCGCAAATGCTCTCGTCAAAAGAGTGGGATGTCCTGTATCTACTGGCGCAGGGCTTTTCTATTTCAGAAATCGCGGCGCGAAAGAACCGGGCAGTCAGTACGGTTGCAACGCAAAAACACAACGCGATGAAGAAGCTAAATATTTCAACCAACAGTGAATTATTAAAATTTATTCAGCTCGCCGGAGTAATGGAATAACAGTATGCAGAGTAGAGCCTGGACATCAGCAATCATTTCATCTGTTTTTTTTCTGCACCCTCAGTACTGCAGCGCCTTAACGCTACAGGAAGCCGTGATCGCTGCGGACAATTATGATTCGACCATTCTGGCGGCAAGAAACCTCAACGATGCTCAGCAGCAAAAGCGGATTCAGGGCTTTGCGGGCCTGCTTCCCGTGGTCTCGCTGAACGGCGCATGGTCAAAGCAGGATCAGCCGAAGGCTTCTTATGCTGCAGGCGTCACGCGTCATAATGCCGCGGTCAATGTAACCCAACCCCTTTTCGATCTCAGTAAATACGCAGACTGGCAACGGGGTGACGCCATCGCCGATGAGGCGCAGGTCAGGTATATGCTCGCTCAGCAGAAAATGATCAGCGACGTCAGCGATGCGTGGTTTACGGTCATCTATTACTCCCGCGTGCTGGATAACGCCGATAAAGCACGCGTGGCGTTCGAACAACAGCTTAATTCAGCGAGTAAAGCGCTCGCTATCGGCGAGCAAACGCGCCTGGACGTTGACGAGGCGCAGGCGAATTTTGATAAGTCCGTGGCCGACGTGATTTCAGCCGAAAGCCAGCTCAAGGATGCAAAAATTCGTTTCGAAAGACTGACCGGCCAGTCGGGCAATAGCGTGCCTGTTAGCGGAATGGACTGCGTTACGCCAAAAAAACTGCCCCAGCTGGCGCTGCTGAGGTCACGTACGGAGAGCCAGAACCTGAATATTCAGGCGGCGCAGTTTGTGATGAACCAAAGCCAGGCCGACGTCGTCGCGGCTGCAGGGCAACACCTGCCGGTCGTCACGTTTCAGGCTTCGTATGGCAACAACTGGAGCCGCGCCGAAGATGGCAACGTGCTGGATGATGTCTTTGGCACCACGTCAAAAACCCGCAATACCAACATTGGTATCAATGTCTCAGTACCTCTGTTCGCCGGTGGAAGCCAGATTTCGCAAAGCATTGAGGCGGCCCACCGTAAGGAACAGGCCAAAGATTTGCTGATCGATGCACGGCGCCAGGCGCTCGAGGATGTGGAAAGCGCCTGGTCCGGTGTTCGCGCTGGCGAAGCGACGATTAGCGCATACGATCGCGGCATTGTCTCAGCCAAAAAAAGAATGGAGTCAACGCAATACGCCTACGAGCTGGGCATGAGGACCACTATCGACAGGCTCAATGCAGAAAAAGATTATTTCAAATCGCTCAGTGATTTTGCCAACGCGCAGTACGAATACATTACGTCGAATATCAAACTGGCCAGCGCGACGGGCGACCTCAATTACGCCTGGCTGAAGAAATTCACCTGCCCTGCCCGCTATTAAACCCTACATGGACTCTCTGAATGTCTGAATCATTATTTCGCCAGGAAGCGCTTGACGCGAACAAGTCAAAGTCAATCGGTAGCGTAGCGCTTTACTGCCCGCCCTATCGCTGGGTCATTATCAGCCTTGTTGCGCTGGTCACCCTCGTTACGCTCGCCTTCTGCATTTTCGGTACCTATACCAAACGTGAGAACGCCACCGGAGCATTAATCCCCATTGAAGGGGTTATGGATATCGTGGCGATGAACACCGGCACCGTAACGGATCTCACTATCCAGGAGGGCGACAGCGTAAACAAAGGCGCTCCGCTGGTGACCGTGTCATCGGAAGTCGCCACCCGTATGGGTCAGACCAGAGAGAGCATCGCCCAGCAGCTGGATTTACAGCTTAAGGTCCTGCAAAAGGAGCGTGAGAACCTGGATGCCCTGTCCGTAGAAACCCGTAAAGGGCTGCTGGACAAGCGCAGCCTGCTCGAACAGCAGATCAAAAGCCTTGCGGATATCAGCAGCAGTCGCGTTAAGCAGATGCGCCTGACGGCGGAGAAAGTGGACAAGCTGAAAATGATGCGCGGGGAAGGCTACGCCTCTAACAGCCAGGTCGAAGAGCAGGAAACCCAGCGCCTTGAGGCCGAGTCACGTATTCAGGACGTAGCCAGGCAGCGTATTGACCTGCAACAGCAGCTCACCCAGACGCTACAGCAGATCCGCGAGCAACCGATCAACGAGCTGAATCAGGCTAACGATATCGCCCGTCGAATGGCGGAACTGCGCCAGAGCATGATCGAAAACGAATCCCGCCGCTCGGTGGTGTTTGACGCGCCGCAGAAAGCCACGGTGGCTTCGGTGGTGGTGAAGCGCGGGCAAATTGTCAGCCAGGGCCAGACGCTGGCATCGCTGCTGCCCGAAAATACCGAGCTACAGGCACGCATCATGGTCAGCAGCCGGGCAATCGGCTTTATCCGTCCCGGACAAAGGGTCGTACTGCGATATCAGGCGTATCCCTGGCAAAAATTCGGCCAGCAGTATGGCCGGGTAACGGAAATATCCCGCGTGGCCCTCTCGCCGCAGGAGGTCGCCCAGATTACCGGCAACAATCAGGTTCAGGAACAGCACTACCTGGTTAAGGTCAGGCTCGATAAGCAGTTTGTTCATGCCTACGGCCGCGAGCAGCGGCTGCTGCCGGGCAGCGCCGTCGAGGCGGACTTCCTGATCGATAAACGCCGCCTGTATGAGTGGGTGCTTGAGCCACTCTATGCCCTGAGCCGTAGTACTTCTGCCTGATTGCGACAACTGATAAGAGCATGAATAAAAAATGAATCTGCACAATAAACTGAATTTTTCCTGGCGCAAGAAGCTGCCGGTTATCCAGCAAACTCAGGCGGCAGAGTGCGGTCTGACCTGCGTGGGCATGATTGCCAACTACTACGGCCATAAAATCGACATGATCACCCTGCGCCGCCGCTTCTCGACCTCACTGAAGGGCGCGACGCTGGGCGACGTGATGCTGGTTTCACATCAGCTTGGCCTGGCGAGCCGCGCGCTGCGTCTGGAAATTGACGAGCTGCACAAGCTGCGTATGCCCTGCATTCTGCACTGGGACATGAACCACTTCGTGGTCCTCAAGGCAGTAACCAAAAAGAAAATCATTATCCACGATCCCGCCAGGGGTCGCCGTGAGGTGCCGCTTGAGGAGGTTTCAAAATCCTTTACCGGCGTGGCGCTTGAGCTGCTGCCAGCGGCAAGCTTCGAGAAAAAAGAGGAAAAAGAATCCCTGTCGATGATGAAGCTCATCGGCAACGTAAGCGGGATCCGCTCCGCCTTTATGCAGGTACTGATCCTCTCCATCGGGCTGGAGCTTTTTTCGCTGCTGTCGCCTTTCTATACCCAATGGGTGATGGATCAGGTGCTACCGTCCGCAGACAAAGATTTGCTGACGCTGCTCGGCAGCGCCTTTATTGCCGTTGTTGTGCTGCAAAGCGCCATCACGGCAATTCGCTCCTGGGTCACCACCTGGTTTTCCAGCATGCTGAGCGTGCAGTGGTCGGCAAACGTCTGTTCTCACCTGCTGGGCCTGCCTATGTCATGGTTTGAAGAGCGCCACACCGGAGATATCGTGTCGCGTTTTGGCTCTATCGGTACGATTCAGAGTACGCTGACCAGCCGTTTTATCTCCTCTATTCTCGACGGCGTCATGGCCGTGGTGACGCTGTGCATGCTGTTTGCCTACAGCATGGAGCTGACCTGGGTCGTGCTGGGCATGTTGGCGATTTATATCATTATTCGCTGGATATCTTTCCGCCCGTTCCGCCAGGCAAACGAAGATCAGCTTATCGCTAACGCCCGCGCCCAGTCGCAGCTGCTGGAGTCCATTCGCGGCGTACAGGCCGTCAAACTAAGCAATAAGCAGGAGATGCGCGTTTCCACCTACGCCAACGAGCTGGTTGAGGCAACCAATAAAGGTATTCACATCCAGCGCCTGAGCATCGGCTTCAGCACCCTGCAGGGGGTGATTTCCGGCGTCGGCCGCGTGGTGCTGATCTGGCTGGCGGCCCTTCAGGTGCTCGACGGTCATTTTACGGGCGGGATGCTGATCGCCTTTTCCAGCTTCTCCGATCAGTTTATCAGCCGCGCAACCGGGCTAATCAACGCCGTTATCGAGTTCTGGATGCTGCGGCTTCACGGCGAGCGTCTGGCAGACATCGTACTGTCAGATAAGGAAACCGATATGGACAACAGCGTGTCACTCCCTTCCAGCGCCAGCCGTGAAGCTTTTTCGGTGCAGGTCAACAATATCTCTTTTCGCTACGCGTTGACCGAACCCTGGGTGCTGGAAAACTACAGCCTGGCCATTAACGCTGGTGAGTCGGTCGCCATTATCGGTCCCTCAGGCCAGGGGAAATCGACGCTGGTTAAGCTGCTGCTCGGCCTGCTCAAGCCGGCCTCCGGTACGATTGAGGTTAACGGCCAGGACATCCGCAAGCTGGGTATGAGCTGGTATCGCGAGCGCATCGGCAGCGTTATGCAGGATGACATCCTGTTCGCGGGTTCGTTAAGCGATAACATCAGCTTCTTTGATTCCCACTACGACCAGCAGAAAGTGGAGCGGGCGGCAAAGCTCGCCCAGATCCATGAAGAAATTATGGCGATGGCGATGGGCTATAACAGCCTTGTGGGCGATATGGGCTCGTCGCTGTCCGGCGGACAGATCCAGCGTGTGCTGCTGGCGCGCGCACTCTATCGCGATCCTGACCTCCTGATTCTTGATGAGGCCACCAGTCATCTCGACGTTGCGCGCGAAAGCGCCATTAATAATGCTATCAGGCAGATGAATATCACCCGTATTATTATCGCACATCGGCCGGAAACCATCCGCAGTGCGGATCGTATTATTCTGCTGAGCCGGGAAGGTATTCAGGAGCTTACACATCAGCAATTCGAAAACTCGCTTGAATAATTACAGAGTTTATTATTAACATCAACGCAGGCCAATGGCCTGCGTTTTTTAAATAACATACCCCTGTATTTACCCCCTCCCCAAAATCACTTACCCACACAATTAATATAAGATTATTTCCTCCTCTATTAAAAAAGCCCAGGATACATTAGAAGTTAATCTATTGAGGGCGTCAGCCCCGCTTCTTTATAATCACTTTACAGGCAGCGAAGTCATCGGGTGCTTGCAGAATTGATTAATTTATTTTTTAAGGAATAAAAAATGCGTGAACTGCAGATCTCTGAAATTAACGAAGTAGCGGGTGCTGGCTTCTTTGACACTCTGGGCGCGGGCATCCTCGGCTCTATCACCGGAATCAACGTTGGCCTGGCAAAAGGCGGCGTTTCCGGCGGGAGCACCGGCGGTATTCTGGGCGTTGGCGCCATCGCAGCTGCCGTCACTATGGTGATCGGTGGTGTTCAGGGGGCAATCACTGGCTTTACCTATGGTCTGGTAAACGGCTGGGATAAGACTCTCGAAGCATTCAATAACTCTACCGATCAGTGGTTCGATCACACGATCCCGACTCCTAAAGTTTGATTCAGAGTAAACCATTATGAAAGAGATAAAGAATAAAGACCTGCAGGAAGTGGCAGGCGGCAGCTTAACTTCAGATATTCTGAACTTTTTCCGTCATGGTATTTTCGGTTCAGATTCTGATACCGGTGCTATTGAACCGGGCTGGTCTGCTGGCCCGACTAAGCCTTCACAGGCTACAGGCAAGGGCGACGAATACGGCCTGGCACTGGTTACTGGTCTGGTAACTATTGCCGCAGCCGTCGCAACCGGAATTAAGTTTCTCTCCGGGAAATAAGTTAAAGGGATAATTATCCCTTTTAATTTCACACTATCAATGAAAATGCAATTCCCCATGCATGGGGATCGCTATTCATACAAAAAGGATTTATATGAAAAAGGCAATTATCGCTTCTTTAGTTGTTATGGGAATGGGTCTGTCTGCAAGCGCGGTATCCGCAGCGCCGGTTGGTACAATCACCATCAACGGTGAACTGACTGCTGCCACCTGTAAAGTGACCGTTGACGACAGCGCAACCGGTGATTCTACCGTTAACCTGCCGAAACTGCCTGTTACTCAGCTGGCAGCACCGGGTGAATTCGCTGGGGCAACTAATTTCGTTATGCACCTGACCGGCTGTACTCCAACCGACTCTAACGTGCGTGCCTACTTTGAATCTGGCGCTACCGTTGATGCAGCAACCGGTCGTCTGAACAATACCCTGACCGACGGCGCTAAAAACGTACAGATCCAGCTCCTGAACGATGCTGACGTGGTTCTGGAAGCAGGTAACGACAGCCAGCGTGCTAACGCAGCGACTCCGCTGAACAGCGGCGCTGCTGACCTGATTTACCAGGCTCGTTACTACGCTACCGGTGCATCTACTGCAGGTAAAGTGGCTTCATCTGTAACTTATTCCATCGATTACGAATAAGAATCAGCGTTGATTTAATTTAACAGGGAACGCTTCGTTCCCTGTTGTTTATGGATATTATCCAGGGATTCCTGAAACATGCGCGCTTTGAATTTCCTGCTTTTATTAATTCTCTCTTCTTCGGTTGCTCAGGCTGGTATTGTTATCAACGGCACCCGCGTGGTATATCCTGAAAGTGAAAAAGAAATCACGCTGCGCCTGAATAATGAAGGAAATAAATCATCCCTCGTCCAGACGTGGATTGACAAAGGCAACAGTTCCGCAAAGGTTAATCAAATCGACGTACCTTTCGTGATATTGCCGCCGGTATTTCGGGTTGAGCCTAAACAAGGGCAAACGCTACGTATCTCATATACTGGTCAAAATCTTCCGGCAGACCGGGAGTCCGTTTTTTATCTGAACGTGTTGGATATTCCACCCAATCCAGAAAATGCTCATGGCAACAACGTACAAATGGCGTTCCGTTCGCGCATTAAGCTTTTCTTCCGCCCGCAGGCGATGAAATCCGAATCCTATACTGATGCCGTAGATAAATTAACCTGGTCTGTGGGTTCATGCAGCACCTGTATTGAAGTCAAAAACCCAACGCCATTTAATATAACGATAACGAAGATCTATTTGACTGCCAACAGTACGGAAGGAAGCGGTATCCAGGGTGCAATGATTGCGCCATTCTCTTCCCATAATTTTAAATTAGGCAGCAATCCTGGAACTAACAACATTACTTTTAGCTATCTCAATGATTATGGCGGCACGGTAAAAGCGCAGCTGAAAAAAGGGTAGCTATTCATTTCTGTGCATGGATGTGACTATGAAATTTCTTATTTCTCACAGATTCAAATTATCACAGCTGGCGCTCGGCGTGATTTCTGTTATTGGCGGCATCGCTGCACCTCAGGTTTTTGCCGATGTGAATTTTAACGCCGATTTTCTGGATAATGCCGCCGGACAGGAAGTGGATATTTCCCGCTTCAACGGGGAATACCGCATTGAAGCAGGAGACTATCAGCCGGACGTATACCTGAATGGCAGGCTGCTCGATCGCGCCGAGGTAAAGGTGCGTAACGTTGGCGGCAAATCTCGCCTCTGTATTAGCAACGATCTCGCTACCCGAATCGGCCTTAACCACACTCGCCTGACCCCGGAGGCTGAAGCGTCGCTGACGCAGCCTGACGGTTGCCCGACGCTTGAGTCCATCGTGCCGGGTGCCAGCGCCCGCTTCAGTCCGTCAGATATGCGTCTCGACCTCGCCATCCCACAGGCCTGGCTCAGCCAGAGCGCGCGCGGATATGTTCCACCATCCATGTGGTCCTACGGCGAGAAAGCGCTGTATCTGAGCTATGGCGCAACCTACTTTGAGCAGCACAGCCAGATGAATGACTATCAGTCATTCTTCGGTGATGTGAAGGGCGGGCTGAATCTCGGAGAGTGGATGCTGAGGCACGCGGGTAACTATCGCTGGGACAACAGCGGCCAGGAAAAATACACCAGCTTCGCCACTAACCTGCAGCGTGATATCGCGGCATGGAATTCCCGCCTGCTCGTTGGGGACGGCAATACCTCCGGCGAGATGTTCGACTCTTTCAGCTATCGGGGCGTTCAGCTTAGCACCGCCGAGCAGATGCTGCCGGACTCTATGCGCGGCTACGCGCCAAACATTCGCGGTATTGCCCGAACGAACGCCAAAGTCACCGTAAAACAGCGCGGTCAGGTGATCTACGAGACATCGGTCCCACCGGGTGAGTTCTCGATCGACGATCTCTATCCTACCGGCTACGGCGGCGATCTGCTGGTGACGGTAACGGAAGCTGACGGTTCGAAAAGTACCTTTTCCGTCTCTTACGCTTCTGTTCCCGAGCTGCTGCGTCCGGGCCGTACGAATTACAGCCTGATGGCCGGTAAGCTGCGAAACATCAACGTTTCCGATGCGCCTTACGTCTTCCAGGGGACCTGGAAGCGCGGTATCAATAATTATGTCACCACCTACCTGGGCACCACCTCGACTGATTTCTATTATTCAGGCATGGCCGGGAGCGCATTCGGTACCCCGATTGGCGCTATCTCCCTCGATGTAAACGGCACCCGCTTTTCCGATCGAGGCGAATCGCATAACGGGATGAGCCTGCGTACCAGCTACAGTAAATTTATCTCCTCGACCAACAGTAGCTTCTCGCTTGCGGCTTACCGCTTTTCCTCTTCCGGCTATCTGGATCTGCATAATGCGGTCTATCTGTCCGACCACCTGAGGCAAGGCAACGACAATGTGACCTGGCAGAAGCTGGACCGTCCACGTAACCGCGTATCGCTGACCGTAAACCAGGATCTTGGGGATCTCTTTGGACAGCTCTATGTCTCCGGCTACCAGGAGAATTACTGGAACCGTAGCGGCAGCAATACTCAGTTCCAGGTAGGTTATAACAACAGCTACCGCTGGCTCAGCTACGGCCTGGCCATCAGCCGCACCACCGACAGCGACAACGTCCGTGAGACGCAATACCTGCTGAACTTCTCTGTTCCGTTGGGGCACAGCGACCATAGCCCAACCCTTAACAACTACACCACCATTGACGACAACGGCGTTATGTCGCAGATGGGGCTGAGCGGGCAGTTGGGGGAACGCAATCAGCTCTCCTATAACGTTTCCGCAGGGCGCGACTACGACAACCGCTACTCCAGCAACCTCAATGGCGCCTACCGCTTCCGCGATACAACGCTGAACGGCAGTTTCTCGAAGGGCGAGCACTATCACGGCTACTCCGTGGGCATGTCAGGAAGCGTCGTGGCGCTGACTGACGGCGTCGTAGCAAGCCCGTATGACAGCCTGACAACCATGGCTGTGGTTTCTGCTAAAGATGCCAAGGGCGCCGCTGTTGAAGGCTATCCGGGCGTAGAGGTTAACCGCTGGGGCCTGGCGCTGGTGCCCTATATGACGCCATACCGCGTGAATGAAGTGGCGATCGATCCGAAAGGACTGCCGTTTGACGTGGATCTTAAGACCACCAGCAAACAGATTGCTCCGGCTCAGGGTGCCATCGTCAAAATCGACTACCCGACCGATAAGGGCCGCATGGTGCTGATTCGCGCCACCACGCCTGAAGGCGATGCGCTGCCATTCGGCGCCGCCGTAACCGACGGTCAGGGTAAAGCCGTCGGCGTAGTGGCCCAGGGCGGCCAAATCTATGCCCGCCTGGAAGAAGGGAAAGATCGTCTCAACATCAGCTGGGGCGAACGCCGGCAGAAATTTACCTGCGGTTTCGACCTCACCGTGGGCCATCCCCGCTCCGGTCAGAACTTCGAACGCGTGAATACGGTTTGTGACGGCGTCGATCAAACGCCTCGACAGAATATTGCCATGACGCAGCCGGACGAAGACCAACGCAGCTAACGTCGGTGTGAACGTAAAGATCAGGAAAACTATATGCTTAAGCGTTTTTTTATACTGTTGACGCTCGGCGCGGGCCTTATCACCGCGCCGCTTATCACTCAGGCGGCGGTGCATTGCGATTTTGACAGTTCGTCAATGGTGACAACGTTGTTCGACTTCAACGAAATGCCGAATGGCATTAACGCCAGCGCCCCTGTTGGCACCGTGCTGTTTAGCAAAACACACCAGATCCCTATCTGGTGTGCGAAGGATGGCAGAAAAGGCAGCTCAATCAGCGGGCCCGAGCCCATTTATATCAACCGCTCGGATGTCTCCAACGTGTTTGGCAGCAAAAGCGGATTAACGCTCTATATCACGGTAGCCGGTGACCGCGGTAATACCCGTAAGGCTTTTAATACCGGGCTCCAGACCAGCTATATCTGGCTTCCGAGCCTGTCCACGAAAGACGCCACGCGTCTTACTCTGGACGTCACTATTGAGCTGGTAAAAACCGCAGAGAACACGCTTCTCAGCACGAAAAACACCGTCATGCTGTTCAGCGTGGGCGACCAGTTCGATACCAGCGATATGGTGTTTTATATGAAAAACGGTAACAAGCTGGTATTCACCACTCAGACCTGTGACGTAATGGGCAGTGGCAACTACACCGCAAATCTGCCGCCACTCAACATCAGCGACGTGAAGGGAACAGGGCCGGTTGACGGGCACACGGCTGATATTAACGTTCAGCTTTCCTGTAACTCCACGCTCTGGAGCACCCAGGCAATCATGATGAAGCTTACCGGCCAGGACGTTCCAGGCTCGGCCAGCGATGGGCTGTTCTTCTTCAAAAGTCTGGACTCAGGCGAGAGCGCGCCGGGGATTGCCCTGCAGATGTTCCAGGGTGCCCGGGGTCAGCCGTTCACGCCGGTAACCGTTGGCCAGAACTTTGAGGTCGGCAACTTCGAAGACGGGCAATCGGTGGTCACCATACCGCTGCGGGCTGGATATTACGTTCGGGACAAAAATATGACTCCCGGCAAGCTGCAGTCGATCCTGGTCTATCAGATTGACTATCAGTAGTGCGGAATATGCTTCCCAACCCCGGCGCTGAAAAATGCGTTCGCCGCCGGGTTTATTTAAACCTCAAGAGTAAGGATGAAAAAATGAGAGAATTACACAATCAGGAAATCGAAGCGGTATCAGGCGCAGGTGCCATTGCAGATACGGGTGCTGCCATCGGTAAAGGAATTGGTGAGGTTCTGGAGGGTTTCGGCCTGAAAGGCGCTTCCGGCGTGCTGTCAGAAGTCGGTAACGGTATCGGTCAGATCGTAGAAATTTTCCAGAATGTCTCCTCATTCCTGGATGGCCTGTTCCACAAAAAACCCGCTCCCGCTCCGCTGCCTGCTCCACTGTTCAAGTAATAAGCGTCGCGCGTGAATTAAGGCAATAGTGGCCTTAAACGCTACTCTGGCGGGATGAATTTTCAGCCCGCCATTTTTACACCTCTCCCGCCATGATGAACGTAAGCCCGCCGAAATGAATCAAAGCAGCGCTATTAAGAGGATGTGACTGGGCAGAGCAGAGGTCGCGCGGGGAAAGCTTTTGATGCCACCCGACGCAGGGGGAGATTTCATCAGCCCCGGCAGGTTAATTGAGCAGTAGTTTGGCAGGGTGGTGCGTGTGCCTTTCTAAACCACCCTGTCCTTTTTGCCTCAGGCTTCCAGATCCGCCATGTCGCCTTTTTCCTGCAGCCAGTTACGGCGATCCTCGGAACGTTTCTTGGCGAGCAGCATATCCATTACCGCATCGGTCTGGCGATCGTCTTCATCGTCGATAAACAGCTGCACCAGACGGCGAGTGTTCGGATCGAGCGTAGTTTCGCGCAGCTGCATCGGGTTCATTTCACCCAGGCCTTTGAAGCGCTGGACGTTCGGTTTGCCTTTCTTACGCTTGAGCTGATCCAGTACGCCCTCTTTTTCCTGCTCGTCGAGCGCGTAATAGACCTCTTTACCCAGGTCGATACGGTACAGCGGCGGCATGGCGACGTAGACGTGGCCGGCCTTCACTACGTTTCGGAAATGCTTCACGAACAGCGCACACAGCAGCGTGGCGATGTGCAGTCCATCGGAGTCCGCATCCGCAAGGATACAGATCTTGCCGTAGCGCAGCTGGCTCAGATCGTCGCTGTCCGGATCGATGCCGATCGCCACCGAAATATCGTGCACTTCCTGCGAAGCCAGCACTTCATCGGACGACACTTCCCAGGTATTCAGGATTTTGCCCTTCAGCGGCATGATCGCCTGATATTCACGATCGCGCGCCTGCTTGGCTGAACCACCCGCCGAGTCTCCTTCCACGAGGAACAGCTCTGTACGGTTGAGATCCTGTGCCGTGCAGTCTGCCAGTTTCCCCGGCAGCGCCGGACCGCTGGTGAGTTTTTTACGCACCACCTTCTTGGCAGCACGCAGGCGGCGCTGGGCGCTGGAAATCGCCATTTCGGCCAGCATTTCTGCGGCCTGAACGTTCTGGTTCAGCCACAGGCTAAAGGCATCTTTCACCACGCCGGAAACGAACGCCGCACACTGGCGTGAGGACAGACGCTCTTTAGTCTGCCCGGCGAACTGAGGATCCTGCATTTTCACCGACAGCACGTACGCGCAGCGATCCCAGATATCTTCCGCCGACAGCTTCACGCCGCGCGGCAGAATGTTGCGGTATTCGCAAAACTCACGCATTGCGTCCAGCAGACCCTGGCGCAGGCCGTTCACGTGAGTGCCGCCCTGCATCGTTGGAATCAGGTTAACGTAGCTTTCGGTCAGCAGTTCGCCACCTTCTGGCAGCCACAGCAGCGCCCAGTCAACGGCTTCGGTATCGCTGGCAAAGCTGCCAACGAACGGTTTTTCCGGCAGCAGCGGCAGGCCGTTCACCGCTTCGCTCAGGTAGTCGTTCAGACCGTCAGCGTAGCACCAGGTCTGCTCGCTGTTGTTTACTTTGTCTTTGAAGACAATTTCCACACCCGGGCAAAGCACCGCTTTCGCTTTCAGCAGGTGCGTCAGGCGCGAAACGGAGAAGCGCGGGCTGTCGAAGAAGCTTTCGTCCGGCCAGAAGTGCACGCTGGTGCCGGTGTTACGCTTACCGACGGTGCCGCTCACGTGCAGGTCTTCCACCTTCTCGCCATTTTCAAAGGCGATGGTGTAGATTTGGCCATCACGGCGTACGTTGACTTCTACACGCTTTGACAAGGCGTTCACCACCGAGATCCCTACGCCGTGCAGGCCGCCGGAGAACTGGTAGTTTTTATTGGAGAATTTACCGCCCGCATGCAGACGACAAAGGATCAGCTCTACCGCCGGAACGCCTTCTTCCGGGTGAATGTCGACCGGCATGCCGCGCCCGTCATCGATAACCTCGAGTGACTGGTCCGCATGCAGAATCACTTCCACGCGTTTGGCGTGACCTGCCAGTGCCTCATCCACACTGTTATCAATCACTTCCTGACCAAGATGGTTAGGACGAGTAGTGTCGGTGTACATTCCCGGGCGGCGGCGAACCGGCTCAAGCCCGGTGAGTACCTCAATGGCATCAGCGTTATAAGAAGATTGCGTCATGGTATGTTCACGAGTAGTCAGGACTGATTAACGCAGTCCCAGAAAATCAATAATCTGTGTGAAATGATCTTCAAAGCCGATGAAGGCATGATTCCCGCCCTCTTCAACGTTTTGTCGACAAGCGGCGTAGTAGTCAACGGCCTGGCGATAATCCAGCACCTCGTCGCCCGTCTGTTGCAGCAGCCAGAGTAGATCCGGCGCTTCAAGCGGGTCGATTTGCATCACTTTCAGATCGTAAATATGGCGTGACTCTAGCACATATTGCTCCCCGGTGTAGGGATTCTCATTATGACCGAGGTAACCGGTGAGCAACTCAAACGGACGTACCGCCGGGTTAACCACCACGGCAGGCAGCATGAAGCATTGTGACAGCCAGGTGGCGTAATAGCCGCCGAGCGACGACCCTACAATCCCAAGCGGAGCCCCGCCGTGTTGCATGACAAGTTTCTCCAGTAGCTCCGCCGCCTGTGCTGGAAATGCAGGCAACTGTGGCACCACCATATCGATTTCCGGATGGTGCTCCGCAAGCCACGTCTTCATGGCCGTGGCTTTCACCGATAACGGCGAACTGTTAAATCCGTGGAGATAGAGAAGCGTAGACATCAGTATCCTTCTGAAGCAGTGTCCGGGCGGAACTGCGCACCGTCCAGGCGGCAGACTTCGGTGGTAAGCGTACCGTCAGCATGCAGTTCCAGCCAGCGCCAGCCTGGGGCAATGGTATCAAGAGTAAAATTCGCACAGTGCGGTTTAAACTGCACGCAGGTTGACGGCGTCGCCATCATCCGACGGCCGTTCCAGTCCACGTCCATCTCCTGGTGGATATGCCCGCAGAGCAAATGCCGAACCCTTGGGAAGCGCATAAGCACGCGATCCAGCGCACCCGCGTTACGCAGACTGTGCTGATCCAGCCAGCTGCACCCGGCCGGAAGCGGGTGATGATGCAGCAGCAACAGCGTGTAGCGATCGGGGGATTCCATCAAACGTTGTTCCAGCCATTCGAGCTGGAATTCACTTAGTTCACCGTGCGGTACGCCAAACACCTGGCTGTCAAGCATCAGAATTTGCCAGTTTTCGCCAGCAAAGACGCGCTTTGCCGGGGAGATTCCCGCATCCTGTAGAGCACTGTACATGGCTGGCTGAAAATCGTGGTTGCCGGGCAACCAGACGCAGGGCGCGTCAAAGCCCGCGATGCCTTCAGCGAAATGCTGATAGGCCGCGGATGAGTGATCCTGTGCTAAATCCCCAGTGGCGACGACGAGATCGCACTCACGCTCTGAAGCGTGGATGGCTGCCAGTACGGCCTGGTAACTTTCCCAGGTGTTCACTCCCAGCAGCGTTTCATGTTTTTCAGCAAACAGGTGAGTATCAGTGATTTGTAAGACTCTCACCCCGGCCCCACCAGCCAGAGTGAGATTTAACAGGCTTTCCAAATGGTGTCCTTAGGTTTCACGACGCTAACAAACCGGAATCGCCATCGCTCCATGTGCTAAACAGTACCTCAGCCAGTCGGCCAAAAACTGGTTAATTTGATGCTTTTCGTCGCGTTGATGCAACTTTTTATTCGGGTAATCATACCGTGCCTGGAAGCGAAAAATCTGCTGACTCGAACACACTTCAGCCACCATCGCATCGTGGTAAAGGCGCACCGTCATTGACGGCAGGCTCCAGTAGCTCACGGCGGGCACGGTCTGCTCAATTTCCACCAGAGTAGTGTAGCGGGTCGATTCGCTGATCGTTAACCGGTATTGCGCATTGGCCACCTGATAGCTCACCGTTTCGCCGGGCGCATCCGTTTGGGGCAGCAGTCGGCGCAGCTGGGCGAAGTTGGTTTCGCACAGACGCATCATTTCAGGGAAGTCAGGTGTATAGCGCTTCATTTTGTCCACTCGTTTCGTAATGCCTGATAATGCAATTGCAGCCATTGCAGGGCGATGACAGAGGCTGCGTTATCGATTGTTCCCTCTTCTACCCACCGGTAAGCCTGTTCCCGGCTAACCACATGCACCCGAATATCTTCGTGTTCATCTGCCAGACCGTGAATACCGTGCGCGGTCGTGGCGTCCACTTCGCCGACCAAAATGGTCAGGCGCTCGCTGGTGCCACCTGGACTTGCCAGATAGCTGAGCATATTTTTGACTCGTTTCACGTCGAGACCGGCCTCTTCCACCGCTTCACGGCGGGCCACGTCCTCAGGTGTTTCGCCCTCTTCAATCATCCCGGCAACCATTTCCAGCAGCCACGGGCTTTCGCTGGTATCGTAAGCCGGGATGCGAATCTGCTCCACCAGCACAACTTCATCACGCACTGGGTCAAAGGGTAGCAAGACTGCGGCATGCCCGCGTTCAAAAATTTCACGACGCACTTCACCGCTCATTTCACCATTGAATAACCGGTGACGGAAACGCCACGACTCCAGCGAAAAAAAACCGCTGTAGAGCGTTTCTCGTGCAATAATTTCTACATCATTTTTGCCGTAAGTAACGACTGACTGTGGTTTGTTGCTCATCGTTCATTCCTGGTGACTTCGTGATGAAATTATGGATTTCCGGCCCATTTGACTACTTTTTAATGGTGCTGTGATAGATTGGTGCAAATTAACGTCAGATGGCACGATACGCCAACTTTTTAAGCGGCAAGACTCTGGTACAATCGACGAATCTTTTTGAATTAGATCAGCGCTAAATGCTTCACAACAAGGAATGCAAATGAAGAAATTGCTCCCCATCCTTATCGGCTTAAGCCTGACGGGCTTCAGCGCACTAAGCCATGCGGAAAACCTGTTGCAGGTGTATCAGCAGGCACGTTTGAGCAACCCGGACCTGCGTAAGTCCGCGGCAGATCGTGATGCTGCATTCGAAAAAATTAACGAAGCACGCAGCCCGTTACTGCCTCAGCTCGGTTTAGGCGCAGATTATACCTATACGAACGGCTATAAAGATCAGAATGGTATCAATTCTAATGCGACCAGTGCCTCATTGTCCCTGACGCAAACCATTTTCGATATGTCGAAATGGCGCGCCCTGACGCTGCAGGAAAAATCCGCGGGTATTCAGGACGTCACCTACCAGACCGATCAGCAAACCCTGATCCTGAACACGGCAACCGCTTACTTTGGCGTGCTGAGCGCTATCGATTCGCTCTCCTACACCGAAGCACAGAAACAGGCGATTTACCGACAGTTGGATCAGACGACTCAACGTTTTAACGTCGGTCTCGTGGCTATCACTGACGTGCAGAACGCCCGTTCACAGTACGATACCGTGCTGGCAAACGAAGTCACTGCCCGTAACAACCTCGACAACGCCGTTGAACAGCTGCGCCAGGTCACCGGTAACTACTATCCGGAACTGGCCTCTCTGAACGTCAGCAGCTTCAAAACGGACAAGTCACAGCCGGTGAATGCGCTACTGAAAGAGGCTGAAAATCGTAACCTGGCGCTGTTGCAGGCTCGTTTGAGCCAGGACCTGGCGCGTGAGCAAATTCGTTATGCAGAAACCGGCCATATGCCGACCGTGGGTCTGACAGCGTCTACCGGCGTTACGGATACCAAGTATAACGGTAGCAACGCCACCAGCAGCCAGTATACCGATCGCAACATCGGTCAGAATCAGATTGGCCTGAACTTCAGCCTGCCGCTGTATAGCGGTGGCTCAGTCACCTCGCAGGTGAAACAAGCGCAGTACAACTTTGTTGGCGCAAGCGAGCAGCTGGAAAGCGCGCACCGCAACGTGGTACAGAACGTGCGTTCTTCCTTTAATAACATCAACGCTTCCGTGAGCAGCATCAACGCCTACAAACAGGCCGTTGTTTCTGCGCAGAGCTCACTGGATGCGATGGAAGCCGGTTACCAGGTCGGTACCCGCACCATCGTTGACGTTCTGGATGCGACCACCACGCTGTACAACGCAAAACAGCAGCTCTCCAGCGCGCGTTACACCTATCTGATCAACCAGCTGAACATCAAGTCAGCGTTGGGTACGCTCAATGAGAACGACCTGCTGGCCCTGAACGGCACGCTCGGTAAGCCGGTTTCCACCTCTCCGGAAACCGTTGCGCCTGAGAATGCCCAGCAGGACGCTAACGCGGATGGTTATAATGGCAATGGCGCCAGCACCGCACCTGCGGCGCAGCCAGCCGCCCAGCGAACCACCAGCAGCACTGGCTCTAACCCGTTCAAAAACTGATTCGGGCTGCCCCGGCGGCATCGTTCGCCGGGGTTTATTCCTTTTCTCACAACTCCCACAAAAATAAACGTAAGGCAACGTAAAGATCTGCGTCGCTCGTCCCTCATCGCTTCAATTTCAACCACTCATCCACTATCCTGAGCGCTACCACTGGGTCCAGGATGAAAGATAATGAAACGGACAAAAACAATTAATCACGCTTCGTTCCGCAAGAACTGGGGCGCACGCCATTTGACGCCGGTTGCGCTGGCGATCACCGCAGTCTTTATGCTTTCAGGCTGCGAAAAAACAGATGAAACGGTATCGATGTACCAGAACGCGGATGATTGCTCGAGTGCCAACCCGGGCAAAAGCGCCGAATGTACCGCCTCGTACAATAATGCGCTGAAAGAAGCCGAGCGCACCGCGCCAAAATACGCCAGCCGTGAAGACTGCGTGGCAGAGTTTGGCGAAGGCCAGTGCCAGCAGGCGCCAGCCCAGGCAGGCATGGCTCCAGAAAATCAGGCGCAGGCCCAGCAGGGCGGCGGCAGCTTCTGGATGCCGCTGATGGCAGGCTACATGATGGGCCGCATGATGAGTGGCGGAATGCAGCAGCAGCCGCTGTTCAGCTCGAAAAACCCGGCAAGCCCGGCGTACGGTCAGTACACCGACGCAGGCGGGAAAAGCTACGGCGCAGCGCAGTCCGGACGCACCATGAACGTGCCGAAAACCGCGATGGCACCAAAACCGGCCACCACCAGCACCGTCACCCGCGGCGGCTTTGGTGAGTCCGTCGCTAAACAGTCCACCATGTCGCGCAGCGCTGCGGGAACCTCCACCCGTTCGATGGGCGGCTAACCGTCATGGAAAGAGTCAGCATCACCGAGCGCCCGGACTGGCGCGAAAAAGCCACCGAGTATGGCTTCAACTTCCACACCATGTACGGTGAGCCGTACTGGTGTGAAGACGCCTATTACAAACTAACGCTTGATCAGGTCGAGAAACTCGAAGACGTCACCGCCGAACTGCATCAGATGTGCCTGAAAGTTGTGGAACGCGTGGTCAGCAGCGATGAACTGCTGACTAAGTTCCGCATCCCGAAGCACACCTGGAGCTTCGTGCGCCAGTCCTGGCAAACGCAGCAGCCGTCGCTCTACTCCCGCCTCGATCTGGCGTGGGACGGCAAAGGTGAACCTAAGCTTCTGGAGAATAACGCAGACACACCAACGTCTCTGTACGAAGCAGCATTCTTCCAGTGGATTTGGCTGGAAGATCAGCTCAATGCCGGAAAGCTGCCTGAGGGAAGCGATCAGTTTAACAGCCTGCAGGAAAAGCTGATTGAGCGCTTTGCCGTGCTGCGTGAACAGCACGGTTTTAATCTGCTGCACTTTACCTGCTGCCGTGACACCGAAGAAGATCGCGGTACCGTGCAGTATTTGCAGGACTGCGCCAACGAAGCCGGCGTCGCCAGCGAATTTCTGTACATCGAAGATATCGGGCTTGGCGAAAAGGGTCAGTTCACCGATCTGCAGGATCAGGTTATCAGCAATTTGTTCAAGCTCTATCCGTGGGAATACATGCTACGGGAGATTTTCTCCACCAAGCTCGAAGACGCTGGCGTGCGCTGGCTGGAACCGGCCTGGAAAAGCATTATCTCCAACAAAGCCCTGTTGCCAATGCTGTGGGAAATGTTCCCGGATCACCCGAACCTGCTGCCAGCGTATTTCGCCGAAGACGAATACCCGGAAATGGCGAAGTACGTGAAGAAACCGATTTTCTCCCGTGAAGGCGCAAATGTGTCGATCGTGGAGAACGGTGAAGTGCTGGAAGCGGTTGAAGGGCCTTACGGCGAAGAAGGCATGATCGTCCAGCAGTTTTGCGAACTACCTAAATTTGGCGACAGCTATACGCTGATCGGTAGCTGGCTGATCAACGACCAGCCTGCCGGGATCGGCATTCGTGAAGATCGGGCGCTGATCACTCAGGATCTGTCACGCTTCTATCCGCATACTTTTGTGGAGTAACGCTCTTGCAAATGCCCGGCGACGCGTTGTTTTCCGGGCAATTTCATCACTCCCCGATCTGTACCGAAAGCATACTCAGACTCCCCATCTCAATCCCGTCTGTCACAATGTTGACAGGCTCCTGCCCGTCCCACGCGCCCAGCACATACAGCAGCGGTAAATAGTGATCCGCCGTCGGGTTCGATAATGAACCGCCTTCATGATCGAGGTAATTTACCAGCGGATGTGCTTCCGTTGCCCCTTGCCAGGTCAGGTTATCTTTCACAAATTCATTGAACGAGGTCGCCCAAGGATACGGCGAGTTTTCGCCATGCCAGCGCGCTGTGCGCAGGTTATGCACCACGTTACCGCTCGCCACCAGCATGATACCTTCATCGCGCAAAGCCGCGAGTTTACGTCCCATTTCGAGATGCCAGGCAGCGGGTTTCGTGCTGTCTATGCTCAGTTGCACCATCGGGATATCAGCATCCGGGTACATCTTAATGAGCACGCCCCAGGAGCCGTGGTCAAAGCCCCAGGCTTCTTTATCAAGCGCAACGGGCACAGGAGCTAACAGCTCAACCAGCCGCTGAGCAAGCTCTGGCGACCCCGGAGCCGGGTAGTGCGTGTCATACAGCGCCTGCGGGAATCCACCGAAATCATGAATGGTTTTCGGGGCTTCCATCGCCGTGACGCCCGTTCCTCGCGTAAACCAGTGCGCGGAAATCGCCACGATCGCTTTTGGGCGCGGCAGCGTTTCGCCCAGCTGCTGCCAGGCACGCGTGTACACGTTATCCTCCAGCACGTTCATCGGGCTACCGTGACCTAAAAACAGAGCTGGCATACGGGAAGAAGACATGATGATATCCTTACAGGAACAGTCGGATTGATGGCTCTACATTACGCGGTTTTGAGTGCGGATGAACTCAGATAACGGTGATGATGATCATCAGGAAATTTGAATGTAAGGACACGTAAAAGCACCTTTGCCCCCTCGCTTTTGGGAAAAGGGAGCTTTACTATAAATGATAATGGTTATCATTAAGGAGTTTCTATGTCAGTACCTTTGATTCTGACCTTACTTGCCGGTGGGGCCACCTTCATCGGGGCGCTGCTGGGCGTTATAGGCCAGAAGCCTTCTGATCGCGTACTGGCCTTTTCTCTTGGCTTCGCTGCCGGGATTATGCTACTGATTTCCCTGATGGAAATGTTGCCCGCCGCGCTCGGCACGGAAGGGATGTCGCCGGTGCTCGGCTACGGCATGTTTGTGATTGGACTGCTTGGCTACTTCGCGCTTGATCGTATGCTGCCGCACGCCCACCCGCAGGATTTGATGCAGGGCGACAAAGCCATCATGCCACGTAACCTGCGCCGGACAGCAATCCTGTTAACGCTCGGCATCAGCCTGCATAACTTCCCGGAAGGTGTTGCAACGTATGTCACCGCCAGCAGCAATCTGGAACTCGGTTTTGGCATTGCGCTCGCCGTTGCGCTGCACAATATTCCGGAAGGTCTGGCCGTCGCCGGGCCGGTCTATGCCGCCACGGGCTCGAAACGTAAAGCGGTGTTCTGGGCAGGGATTTCAGGCATGGCTGAAATTCTTGGCGGGGTGCTGGCATGGCTGATTCTGGGAACGCTGGTATCACCGGTGGTCATGGCTGCCATCATGGCCGCGGTGGCCGGAATTATGGTGGCACTGTCGGTCGATGAATTGATGCCGCTCGCCAAAGAGATAGATCCGCATAACAACCCGAGCTACGGCGTGCTGTGTGGCATGTCGGTGATGGGGCTGAGCCTGGTGCTGTTACAGACGATGGATTTCGCATAGCAAAACGCCGGGATTATCCCGGCGTTCTTCATTTCAGCGTCAGGCAGACTTAGCTGGCCTTACGCTCATGTTTTTGGCGATATTCCACCAGATCTTCGATGGTCACCACCGGCATATTGTGTTCCGCAGCAAACTTGATGCACTCCGGCGCACGCGCCATGGTGCCGTCATCGTTGGTCAGTTCACACAGTACGCCCGCAGGTTTGAAACCTGCCAGGGTCACCAGATCGATGGTCGCCTCCGTGTGACCGCCGCGAGTCAGCACGCCACCCGCCTGCGCGCGCAGAGGGAAAACGTGGCCCGGACGATGCAGGTCGGCAGGTTTCGCGCCATCGGCAATGGCGGCACGCACGGTAGTGATGCGGTCGGCCGCAGAGACGCCGGTGGTCACGCCATGCGCCGCTTCGATAGTCACGGTAAAACCGGTGCCGAAGGCGCTGGTGTTGTTGTCTACCATCATCGGCAGGTCAAGCTGCTTGCGGCGCTCTTCGTTGATGCACAGGCACACAATGCCGCTGCCGTGGCGGATAGTCAGCGCCATCTGCTCAACGGTCATGGTTTCAGCGGCAAAGATCATATCGCCTTCGTTTTCACGGTTTTCATCATCGAGTACCATCACGCCGCGGCCTTCGCGCAGCGCGGATAACGCGTGTTCTACACGTTCAAAAGCGGTACCAAAAGAGGAAAGTAGCGTCTGATTCATGGTAAAAGCCCTCATTAAAATTATGGTTACCAGAATCAGGGCAGTCTTAGGAGCGCCGACGCAGCGGCAAAAAAATAACGTGAGCGGGCCTTGCCCGTAGATCGTTACTCTCTCCCATCCGGACTCTAACCGTCGGCCCCGGAATTACACCGGATCTGCTGACCTTCAGACTGGCGTCTGAAGCGCTCGCGGGCTTTCAACCTGGGTTGATTTACCGCCGGTGGGGAATTTCGCCCCGCCCTGAGAATAAGCGAGATAACTATAACGCTAATGATTATCTCCGGCAATGCATAAGCTTCAAACATTTCTGGTTTATAGCGCAGGCTATAGGCACTACAATAATCTGCAAATCAGACCCGATCAGGAAAACCGTAATGATTGATCCGAAGAAAATTGAACAGATTGCCCGCCAGGTTCACGAGTCGATGCCGAAAGGCCTGCGTGAGTTTGGTGATGACGTCGAGAAGAAAATCCGTCAGGTGCTGCAGTCTCAGCTGACCCGTCTGGATCTGGTAAGCCGTGAAGAGTTTGACGTACAAACGCAGGTGCTGCTGCGCACCCGTGAGAAGCTGGCTCTGCTGGAGCAGCGCCTCAGCGATCTGGAAGCCCGATCCACGCCGGATGCGGCATCATCTTCAGCAGAAAATCAGCAGTAGCCTGCTCTCTGTCGATCAAAAAACCCGTCACGCAGGACGGGTTTTTTATTTGGTATCAGGTTACCAGCTGTATTTAACCCCCAGCATGGCTTCCGTATTGCTGTAGCCTTTATCGCCTATCTGCTGACCCACGTTGCCCCAGGCCGTCAGATTGTTGCTCAGCTTACCTTCCACCCCTGTTTTCAGCTCACCCAGATTACGCGCGCCGGACTGGCTCAACGTCACATTATTCATTGTTACGCTGAAATCACGGGTGTTATGGATCCAGTTAGCCTCAACAAAAGGTTCAAACTCGCGATCTTTACCGTCATCAAGCCGGCTGTGGCTTTTCAGGTAAGTACGCACGCCAAGACGGGTTTGCACGTTGCCATCACCGTTGCTGCTGACGTGGGTGCCGTTGCTTTCGGTGTGATCATCTGCACTAACCCCCATCCAGATAGCCTGGGCCTGCGGCTGAATATAAACGGTATTGAGCGTACCTTTACTGCCGTTGAACTCACCGACTTTCCACGTATAGCCACTTTCCAGCGATGCAGTCAGCCCCTTAGAGTCGTACTCCTCGCGGGCCAGATCTTCACCGTTGACCGTGTTTTTCAGCCAGCTATAGCTGGCCCAGGAGTCCACGTAAAGCCCCGTCTTCTCCGCATCATTGGCATACCAGGTGCCGTACACGCCAACGTTATAGCCGCTGACCCGACCATCTGAATGGTAGCCTGTCACATCAGAGCGGGTGTTGCTGTGGTTATTACCGTAGCCGGCCATCAGGCCCAGATGCCCTCGATCCAGTCCGTCGCTGCTCCACTGCGCCACGTCACCGCCCAGCATCACAACGTACTGGTTGCTCTGGGTTTTCTGCTGCCCCGTGCTGTCTCTCCATGTGTTATGGGTGCCCACCTGGCGCAGCCACAGGCTGGTGACGCGCTTTTCGCCAGTTAAAGCATCGGTATATTGGGTCTCGCCCAGGCGATCGTGGAGTCGGGTAACAAAAAGAGTGTTTGCTGCCGCAACGTTGGCGATATAGCTCCCGGCTTCCACACGATACATCGGCGTTCCCGGATTCACATGTTCCGTCGGGTTGGTTGGCCCGACTGGCTGCGTGGGGGCATTATTCGTCAGATACCAGTTATCAGGATCGCTGGCCCCACCTTTACCGCGCTCCAGGTTATAGTCCCAGGCGCCCGCAACAATACGCCCATCTTTGGTAAAGGTACCGGCCGAATTTCCCTCAACGGAGATGATCTCAATACCGTTCAGCGTTCTGGCCCCGCTCCCCCCCGCATTTCTCACGCTCACCAGCGTATTGCCGCTGGTGTCGCCCATTACCGTCATATGATCGGTCAGGGAGCTATCGTCACCCAGGGCGGTGTTGAAAGCGATTTTTCCGCCCTCTCCCAGATAGTTGCCGTTAACCGTCAATGAGTTGCCTGCCAGCACATCGCTACCGGTCTGGCCCAGCTGGATCTGCCCGCTGTTAGTGAGATTGCCGCCGACCGTCAGCGCGTCGTTATTACTGCTAACCGTCGCCAGAGTTGCGGCGAGGGCCTGACGAGCAGCCGCAGAAACCACCAGCCCGGCGTGTCCAACCTGCAGCAGGCCTTTATTATCAACGCTGCCGGCTGCGGTGCCGTTGCCGGCCAGCAGGCCGCCTTCCGCAATATTGACCTGAGAAGATGAGAGCGTCAGATCGCTGCCGCGATCGCCGAATATTAACCCACCTCCGGTAATATCCGTGGTGCCGGTATAGGTCATATTCTGCGCAGCAAGCGTGACCAGCCCGGCACCCTCTTTCACGAGATTACCCGCACCGCTCACCGCGTTTTCCAGCGACCAGTTGCTGTCGGTCACCAGCGCCAGCGTACCTTCATCATGAATAACCGACTGGCCCAGATGAGACGCCTGCCCTGCGGTCAGCCGGCTGGCATTATCGATATTAAATTCGCCGCTGAAGCCGCGATTATCGCCGGCCAGCACGGTCTGACTGCTGTTCAGATTGACCTGTCCGCTGTTGCTCAGGTTATTTGCAAACGTTCCTGCCGCGCCATTCAGGTTAAGCACGCCGCCGTTGTCGATATTTCCACTTCCCAGCCCCTGGACGCTGTCCAGATTAATAGTCGAACCGCTTTTCAGGGTCGTGGTGGCAGTCATCGCCGTGTTTGCGCCATTAATCGTCAGCTCACCGCCGTTCAGCGTCAGCGCTCCCGCCCCCTGCAGATGCCCATTCACCGTACCGCCGTTATTGATTCCAAGGCTGCCACCGGCAATATCGATCAGCGAACCGGCCGCAGTGTCTACGGCCCCTACGGTCTGCGCATGTCCGCTCATTGCCAGGCCCGTGCTATCGGCAAGCTTCAGCAGCGAAGTCTGGCCCAGCACGTTATCGTTGCTCATCAGCAGCGTACCGCTGCGCACATCCGTAACGCCGGTGTAATCGTTGCTGCGGTTGGAAAGCGAAACGGTTCCGCTGCCGGTATCGATAGCCAGATCGCCGCTTCCGGTTACCTTCGCGCTAAGATCGGCGGCGTTCCCCGTGCTGCTACCGCTGTTCAGCACAAGGGCGCTGTTGCCCTGGCCAATCAGGTTTACCTCTTTCAGCGCATAGGCCACATACAGGCCATCATTGCTATCACCGGAGGTTAAACGCCAGTCCCAGGTTCCTTCCGCTACCTTGCTGCCGCCGTCCCGATCGAGAATATCCTGCGTTTTACCGCTGCTGATAACGTTGCCGCTGCTGTCTTTTAGCTCAAGCGCACCGCCCGTTCCGGTTACCGTACCGTCCGAGCCGGAGAGCCTGATAAGGGTATCGCCATCATCCTGCTCCAGCAGAGGAACCCGGCCATCCGTCTGGGGCGGCGTATTCACCGCATCGCCCAGATCAACCTGCACGGTTCCCGAGCCGCTAAGATCGAGGTCCTTTGCGGTTTGAATCGTATTATCAGACGTCTTCTCTCCCGGTGCGACCGAGCCGAAAATAACGGTTCCGCCGTCAAAGGCCAGCCCGCCGATATGCTGCTGCCCGCTGCCCACGGTCGTTACGCTGCCTGCACCGGCCTTCAGCGTGGCGTTGCTGAGCGCTTCAGTATTGATGCCCTCCAGCGCCAGGGTACTGTTACCCAGCGCCAGCGTACCTTCAAAGCCATCGTCTTTGTTGTTGCTGGTAAAATCGAACGCATTGCCGCTGGTATCGGTGCTGACGGTACCGGTGCCGCTAAGATGTCCGGTAAAGGCCACGGCATTATCATTGTCAATCGCGAGGGTGCTGGTTGCATCGATAGTAAAGCCGGTGCTGGCATTATCGTCCTGGCTGTCGCCCAACTTGAGATCCCGGTGATCCAGCGTCAACGTGGAATTGTTCGTCAGGTTAACGGACTCAAATCCAGAGAGGATATTCGCATCGCGATGAATATATTGACTGTTGTCTAAAGTGAAGCGATCGGTGCCAGCCCCACCATCAATGACAGGAGATGAGGCGGTTGTGGCCGAGCTTTGGTTGATAAGGGTGACTTCATCATTGCCAATTTTATCGCCGCTGGGATCGCCATCCATCAGAATACTTCCTTTGATGGTACCTCCGTTTTGCCAGACAAGCCTATCATCGCCGATGCCACCCAGGATATTGCCGTCAACGATCGCGGTGCCTGAGATATTAAAGCTGTCATTGTTGACCTGCCCCTTTACATCCCCGAGTATTTCACCGCCGGACATCCGAAAATCATCATTTCCCAGGTTGAGCGCAACGCTTCCGATAGTCCCCCCGGTGATGGTGACAATATCGCCATCATTAAACTCCCCGGTAATGGTGCCGCCCGACATTTCGAAAGTATCTCTGCCGCCGCCCTGCCTGAAGTCACCTTCAATGGTGCCGCCGGTGATGGTGGCACGATCAACACCCGGCCCAACGCCTTGATCAACGGTGCCTCTGATCGTTCCCCCGTCCATCGTAAAAGTGTCGTTACCGCTACCGGATGTACCAGTAGAGCCAAAATCCTGATCGACGTTACCATCGATAAGACTTCCGACACCCACCGACAGCGTATCATTGCCGCTCCCAAAGATAACGGCATTATTTTTATCGTCACGTCCGGTGATGGTACCGTTGTTATTTAATGTGTTGCCGCCGCTTCCCTGAAACATAACTCCCGGCCCGGCAGTGCCGGTAATAGAGCCGTTATTCGTAACGGTGCTGCTGCCCTCACGCAGCAGCAGGCCCGACGTAGAGCCACTAATCGTCCCGTCGTTGGCGATCTTACTGCCATCACCCAGGGAAATAGCCGGACCGGTGGTCACGTTTAATTCGCCGCTCGGGAGCACATTCACGGTCACGTTCGTCACGGCGGCGCCGCTCACGACGGAGGTACTTTCAGGTGTCGTCGCATCGCAAGTCACGGTCTGACCGTTCGTGGGAGACGTCTCGTTGCATGTGGCCCAGACCTGGCCTGAGGTCAGCGCCAGACAGATGCAGGAGGTAAGAAAAGAGAGACTACAGGTTGGTTTCATTGCATCACCCCAAAAACATAAAATTCCGTAGAAATGCGCAAGACATAGCGTTAACAACTACAAAAAAGCACAAAACTTAAGAAATGCATTAATAAGTCACAAGTAATAAGAATTTTATATACACAGACACTTATCCTAAATTTTCCTGGGTAAATATCTGCGCCAGCATTCAGGAATCAGATGCATGTTAATGATAGTTGCAATACCAGCAAACAAAAGTTATCAACAAGTTAAAATTTGATAAGCATCGCAGATACAGAGATGAAGGGCGTTTTTGGTGCCGGGACGGGAGAGCGCCCAAAAAAAAGCGCCCCTCTGGCGGGGCGCTTTTGGCGTGAATTGAGGCTTAGCGGTCGCTGTCCTGCTGAATGCGCTTAATAATATTCGTGGTTGAACAACCGTCTTCAAAGTTGAGCACCATCACTTCGCCGCCGTTCGCCCAGACTTCCTCGCTGCCCGCTATTTGATCTGGCTTGTAGTCACCGCCTTTCACCAGCAGATCCGGCAGAATGCCCGCGATAAGGCGTTGAGGCGTGTCTTCCTCAAATGAAACGACCCAGTCAACGGACTCCAGCGCGCCGAGCACAATCATACGCTGTTCGAGCGGATTCACCGGACGGGTTTCCCCCTTCAGGCGTTTGGTGGACGCATCGCTGTTCACCGCAACAATCAGGCGATCGCCAAGCTTACGCGCGTTCGAAAGATAGGAGACGTGACCGGCGTGCAGAATGTCGAACACGCCGTTGGTCATCACGACTTTTTCACCGCGCTTGCGGGCAGCGGCAACAGCCTGCTTCAGCTCGTCTTCGCTCATCACGCCAAAGCCGGTATCGGCACGGCCACGCACGGCGTTTTCCAGCTCGATCGGCGAAACGGTGGACGTCCCGAGTTTGCCGACGACAACGCCTGCTGCGGCGTTCGCGAAGAAGCACGCTTCTTCCAGTGAATTCCCGGCTGCGAGCGTTGCCGCCAGCACACCAATCACCGTGTCGCCCGCACCGGTTACGTCATACACTTCCTGCGCCTGAGTCGGCATATGCAGCGGCGCTTTGCCCGGCTGCAACAGCGTCATGCCCTGCTCGGAACGGGTCACCAGCAGTGCAGAAAGCTCATAGTCGGCGATCACTTTCATGCCGCGCTCAACGATTTCTGCTTCACTCTTGCACTTCCCGGCCACGGCTTCAAACTCAGACAGGTTAGGCGTCAGCAGCGTCGCGCCGCGATAGCGTTCAAACTCAGTGCCTTTCGGATCGATCAGCACCGGGACGCCCGCTTTACGCGCCAGCTGAATCATTGCCTGCACGCTTTCCAGCGCGCCTTTGGCGTAATCGGAGAGCACCAGCGCCCCAATATGGCCCAGCGCCTGCTGGATGCGTTCATGCATCGGTTGAGGGTCAACGCCGGCAAAGCCTTCTTCGAAGTCCAGACGAATCAGCTGCTGGTTGCGGGAAAGTACGCGCAGCTTAGTGATGGTCGGGTGCGTCGGCACCGAAACGAAATCACATTTCACGTTGACGTCCGCCAGCGCTTTGCTCAACGCGCGTGCCGCATCGTCGATGCCCGTCAGGCCAACCAGGCGGGAGTTAGCGCCCAGTGAAGCAATGTTCATCGCCACGTTCGCCGCGCCGCCAGGGCGTTCCTCAATGGTATCCACTTTCACCACCGGCACCGGGGCCTCCGGAGAAATGCGGCTCGTCGGGCCATACCAGTAGCGATCCAGCATTACGTCGCCGACAACCATCACCCCTGCACGTTCAAACTCTGGCAGCGTTACTTTCATTCCAGACTCCTGAAAGATTCATCAATTGCGCGCGATAATAGCATAACTCAGGGCATTACCAGCCATTTCCGCCATGAGGCGGCAACCAGCTCACGCTCTGCCGTAAATGCATCCAGCGCCACGTTCCCCGCTTCTTCCTGCAGGGCCAGATGATGCAGCGCATCGCGAAGCGTCGTGTATGCCTGGCTCAGCGCCAGCGCTTCCTGTTCATCCATAATGTCGTTTTGCGCCAGCAGCTCGAGGATACGCACGTTATCGGACCAGCGCGTCAGCTTCGGCTTATCGTGGGCAAAACGCAGCACCAGATACTGCGTGATAAATTCAATATCGGTGATACCGCCCTCATCCGCTTTAATATCAAAACGATCGCGATGTTTGCCGCCAAGATGCGCGCGCATTTTTTCACGCATTTCCCGCACTTCGGTTTGCAGCTTCTCGCCTGCGCGCGGCAGCATCAGTACGTCGCGACGAATAGCGTCAAACTGCGCCTGAAGCTGCGGATCGCCATACACCACGCGAGCCCGGACGAGTGCCTGATGCTCCCAGGTCCAGGCTTCATTGCGCTGATAATCGGCGAACGACTCCGTCGTTGTCACCAGCATGCCTGCAGCACCGGAAGGACGTAAGCGAGCGTCCACTTCGTACAGAATGCCCGAGGAAGTGCGGGTGCTGAAGAGGTGCATGATGCGCTGTGCGAGGCGCAGATAGAACTGTCGACCGTCAATTTCACGTTCGCCGTCGGTCATCACGTCCGCCGGGCAGTCGTGAAGGAAAACGAGATCGAGATCGGAACTGTAGCCAAGCTCCCAGCCACCGAGCTTACCGTACCCGACCACGGCAAAACCGCGCCCCTGACGTTCTGACAGGTGTTTCGGTTGACCATAGCGGGCGATCATCTGCGTCCAGGCCTGCTGCACGACGGCATCGATCATCGCCTCCGCAAGCCAGGTTAAGTGATCGCTCACTTTCATCACCGGCAGCGTTCCGGCGATATCCGCCGCCGCCACGCGCAGCAATTGCGCCTGCTTGAACTGGCGCAGCGCTTCCAGCTGTTGCTCTTCATCTTCTTCCGGCACGCGCAGCAGATACTGGCGCAGCTCGTCGCGATAGGCGTCGGTCGCCGTCGGCTGGTAGAGCGTATTCGGATCCAGCAGTTCATCAAGCAGCAACGGATAGCGTGCCAGCTGGCTGGCAACCATTGGCGACGCGGCACAAAGGCGAATCAGATGCTTCAGCGCGCCGGGAAATTCGCTCAGTAATTCAAGATAAGTCGTTCGGGTAACAATACCGGTCAGCAGCGGCATGATGCGCGCCAGCGGAACGGGTGCATCTTCCCGGCTGCACACTTCGCTCAACAGATGCGGCATCAGTGAATCCAGCACCTGACGCCCGCGCGGGCCAATGGTGCGCTTATCCAGCTCTTTTTTGAAATCCGCGATCAGCGCCAGCACCTGGTGACGAGCGCTGTCTGCCAAATGCGCCAGCACCGGCGTGGTGTCATCTTCCTGTAGCGCATCCTGCCACAGCTCGCGCCAGTGCTCGGAGAGCTGTTCATCCGCCGAGGTTTCTTCGTCATCGCCAATCAACTCGTTAAAGATCTGCCGCACCTGGACCATGTGCTGGTTCAGTACTTCAGTGAGCCTTTCCCAGTCGGCAAAATCCATGCCCCATGCCAGACGTGCGCGATTAAGCTCGTCCTGCGGCAAGGTCTGGGTTTGCTCATCGTTGATGCTTTGCAGCAGGTTCTCCAGTCGGCGCAGGAAAAGATACGCTTCACGCAGCTGCGCGGCTTCACCTTCTGGCAGGAGATGCAGCGCATCGATGGCCTCCAGCGTCGGCAGCAGCGAGCGGCCCTGAAGCGATGGCTCACGCCCGCCGCGGATCAGCTGAAACACCTGAACGATAAACTCGATTTCACGGATGCCGCCCGCGCCGAGCTTAATGTTGTCTTTGAGGCCACGACGGCGTACTTCACGCGCGATCATCCCCTTCATGCTACGCAGCGACTGGATTACGCTGAAGTCGATATAGCGGCGGAAAACAAAGGGCCGCAGCATGGCGCGCAGCTCGTCGACGTAGAGGCCTTCCCGGTCGCCCATGATGCGGGCCTTGACCATCGCATAGCGTTCCCAGTCGCGGCCCTGCTCCTGGTAGTAATCTTCCAGCGCGGCGAAGCTCAGCACCAGCGGACCGCTTTCGCCGAACGGGCGCAGGCGCATGTCCACGCGATACACGAACCCGTCCATCGTTGCCTGATCGAGCGCTTTGATAAGCCGCTGCCCCATGCGGGTGAAGAACTGGGCATTGTCGAGTTCACGCCGCCCGCCCTGGGTTGAACCGTGCTCCGGCCAGGCAAAAATAAGGTCGATGTCAGAGGAGAAGTTAAGTTCGCCACCGCCGAGCTTGCCCATGCCAAGGATCAGCAGCGGCTGCGGTTTGCCTTCGGCATTGCAGGGCGTGCCCCATTCGCGGCAGCAGGCATCGTAAATCCAGTCGCGCGCGCTGACGATCAGCGTTTCTGCCAGATGGCTCAGCTGTTGCAAACTGCTTTCGGTGGAGTGCAGCGACAGGGCCTGTGACCAGGCGATGCGCACCATGATGCGGCGGCGAAACAGGCGCAGCTCGCGCATCAGGCTATTTTCGTCACTGACGTTCGCAAGCCGTTCCTGAAGCCAGGCGGCATAGTGCTGCCACTCGTCAGCGAGCGGTGGGCTGTTTTCAAGCTCGCCCAGCCATTCCGGGTGTGCGACCAGGCTCTGGCTGATGAAATCACTGAAGGCCATCGCCGCCTGCGCCTGCTGGCTCAGCGGCATAGACGGGAAATCTGCCGGCAGTCGGTCAATCACCGTCTGCCACTGCTGCTCTAACTGCAAAGAAAACGGCGTCATGACTGCCCTCGTGAAAGTTATCGTCCGGTGACCAGAAAGGCCGTCAGCATCAGTTTGGCCTGCGCGATTTGCGGCTTAAAGGCTGCCCCTTTCGCATCGGATGCGCTGACAATCGCTTCGCCAATTTGCGCCATTTGCGCGGCAGCCATTTCGTGTTCGCGCTGGAGCGCGTCACGGATAAACGCCACCGCCTTCAGCACTTCAGCTTTCGCCTCAGCTTTGCCGCGCAGCCAGAGCTCTTCATGATACTGCCAGTGCGCCAGCGCCGCTTCGAGAGCCGCGTTATCCTGTTCTTTAAATTCAGCTTTTTTCAGAGTACGTTCTGCATTACCTGCCGCCAGGTGGTAACCGCGAGCCGCCTTACTGAGGCTACCCTGACGCAGCACGCCCACGGAAATCAGCTGTTCGGCCAAATCCAGAATATCGTCCACGCTGCCGTGCAGCAGCTCCAGCTCCAGCTCACAAATCGGCTCCTGATGGTTGCCCGCTTTGACGTCGCCCAAATCCAGCGCCAGCTCAATCCGGCTCTGGTTGTGGTTTACCAGCCACTTTTCGCGGTAAAAATCGGTGCTGAACAGCGGCTTCACCTGCGAGGCCAGCTCCGGCGGCAGCTTACCCTGCGGCCAGACTTCAGCCGGCAGCTTTTCCAGCGCCAGTTCGGCGTTATCGAGGTCGATATTGTATTCAGGTCGCGAGTGCAGGCCGCCCACCACTTTCCCGGCAATTTTCATCGTCATTTCATAGCGGCCGTTGTGGCCACGAATGCGTAGCCCCATGTCGTGACGACGCAGCCAGCTGTCGGCGGTTTCGTAATAGATATTGAGAAGCTGTGCCGCCGGAATGTGTTCCGTGGTGAGGGTATTGAGCTGCCGGCGCAGCGTCTCCACGCCGTGCTGCTCAACGATGAACTTTAATTCGATTTCCTGATCCATGACTGATTTCTTATGGTTGCGAAGCCTTGATTGATCGTTACGCCGAACTTCCGCGCATCTTTTTTGTCAGTAGAGTGTATTTCGCGGTACTTTGCCATGCAATCGCCTCCTGGACGATTCTGATTGCCGTAGAATGCCTGGCATCGTCAGACTGATGCCTTTACTATCGACTCACTTTATGAAAATAACGAAGACCCGATGCTTAAATTACGCCTGATTGGATTAACTTTATTTGCCCTTAGCGCTTCTGCTGCCGTTCACGCGGAAGAAACTCGCTACGTTTCTGATGAGCTGAATACCTGGGTACGCAGCGGCCCCGGCGACAACTATCGCCTTGCGGGCACCGTCACCGCCGGTGAAGCCGTCACCCTGCTCCAGACCAATGAAAACACCCAGTATGGCCAGGTGCGCGACAGCAACGGCCGTACCGCATGGATCCCGCTGAAAGAGCTGAAAAGCGAACCGAGCTTCAAAACTCGCGTGCCGGATCTCGAAAACCAGGTCAAAACCCTGACCGACAAGCTGAACAATATTGACGGAACCTGGAACCAACGCACGGCAGACATGCAGAAAAAAGTCGCCGGAAGCGACAGCGTCATTAACAGCCTGAAAGCCGAAAACCAGAAGCTGAAAAACGAGCTTATCGTGGCGCAGAAAAAGGTGAATGCCGCCAATCTGCAGCTCGATGACAAGCAGCGCACCATCATCATGCAGTGGTTTATGTACGGCGGCGGCGTGCTCGGCGTAGGTCTGATTCTGGGTCTGGTTCTGCCGCGCCTGGTGCCAAGCCGCAAACGCAACGATCGCTGGATGAACTGATGCCAGCATCGGCCTGATTAGCCATCTCCTCTACACTTACGTATTATCAGCAGATAAAACAGTGAGGGGAGAAGGTTGGCGTGAAGACATATCTGGTCGGTGGTGCAGTACGTGATGCGTTGTTAGGCCTGCCGGTCAAAGACAAAGATTGGGTCGTTGTCGGCGCCACCCCACAGCAAATGCTCGATGCGGGCTACCAGCAGGTAGGTCGCGATTTTCCTGTTTTTCTCCATCCGAAAACGCACGAAGAGTACGCCCTCGCCCGCACCGAGCGAAAATCCGGTTCAGGCTATACCGGTTTCACCTGCTACGCCGCTCCGGACGTTACGCTGGAGCAGGATTTACAGCGCCGCGACCTGACCGTTAACGCCCTTGCCCAGGACGAAAGCGGCGATATTATCGACCCGTATCACGGTCAGGCCGATCTGCAAAACCGCCTGCTGCGCCATGTTTCCCCGGCTTTCAGTGAAGATCCGCTTCGCGTACTGCGCGTGGCGCGGTTTGCCGCCCGCTACGCGCATTTGAGTTTCCGCATCGCCGATGAAACCATGACGCTGATGCGCGACATGACCGCCGCAGGTGAGCTTGAACACCTCACGCCGGAACGCGTATGGAAAGAAACCGAGAACGCACTAAGCACACGAAACCCGCAGGTATTCTTCCAGACGCTGCGCGACTGCGGTGCATTAAAGGTCCTTTTCCCGGAAATCGACGCGCTGTACGGCGTGCCCGCGCCGGCCAAATGGCACCCTGAAATTGACACCGGCGTACATACGCTGATGACGTTGACGATGGCAGCAATGCTGACGCCAGCCGTTGACGTACGCTTCGCCACGCTGTGCCACGATCTCGGTAAGGCACTCACGCCAAAAGAGTTCTGGCCGCGCCATCATGGCCACGGTCTGGCTGGCGTAAAGCTTGTCGAACAGCTTTGCGCCCGGTTACGGGTGCCTAACGAGATGCGCGATCTGGCGAAACTGGTGGCAGAATTCCATGACCTCATTCACACCTTGCCCATTCTCAAACCCGCGACGATCGTGAAGCTTTTTGACTCCCTGGATGCCTGGCGTAAACCACAGCGAGTCGAGCAGTTGGCGCTCACCAGCGAAGCCGACGTGCGCGGGCGCACCACGTTTGAAGCCTGCGATTATCCGCAGGGGCGTCTGCTACGCGAAGCGTGGGAGGTGGCGAAATCCGTGCCGACGAAACCGGTGATTGAGGCAGGATTCAAGGGGCCTGAAGTGCGGGAAGAACTGACGCGACGCCGCATTGACGCCGTCGCGCAGTGGAAGGACAAACGCTGTCCGCAGGTTACATAAACACCGCGTAGACCGCTGCCGCCACGACAAAGCGGTAGATAGCGAACGGAATAAAGGTGATGCGTTTGATGATGTGCAGGAAGGTTTTGATGGCAAACAGCGCCACCACGAACGCACTCACAAAGCCTACGGCAAACATCGGGATATCAGAGCTGGTCAGGAAACCGATGCTCTTATAGAGATCGAGCGCCGTCGCGCCCATCATCATCGGCACAGCCAGCAGGAAGGAAAACTCTGCCGCCGCATAGCGGCTCACGCCAAGCAGCATCCCGCCCGCGATGGTGGAACCCGAGCGGGAGAAGCCCGGCCACAGCGCCAGACACTGGAAGCAGCCGATAGCAAACGCCTGAAGGTAGGTCATATCATCCAGGCCCATTGCGCGCGGCTCTTTCGGCTTCAGCAGCTCAGCGGCAATCAGCAGCACGCCGCCGACCACCAGCGCATACATCACGTTTACCGGGTTGAAGAGCGATTTAATGGCATCGTGCAACACCAGCCCAAGCACCACCGCCGGGATCATCGCCAGCAGCACGTGAATCAGCGACAGGCGACCTGTCCCCATACCTTCATGCACCGGTGGACGACCAAAATGGATGCCGATCAGACCAAACAGACGACGCCAGAACATCACCACCACCGCAAGGATCGATCCTAACTGGATAACCACCTCAAACGTGTTTGCTGTTTCGCCCTCAAAACCCAGCAAATGGCCGACAATAATCATATGGCCGGTGCTGGAAACAGGTAAAAACTCCGTCAGTCCCTCGACAACACCCAGGATAGCCGCTACCAGCAGCGAGTGCATATCGCTCATTCAATAAACCCTTAAATAATAGAAAAAAGAAGCTGCTAAAAAGAATCCAGCTCTAAGACATAACTATCGGCGTTTCGTTTACTTGTGATGAATTTATTCTTACGGTTTCAGATTTGTGCCACGCTCGATGATAACGCCCACGTTTGCCGCACGCGCCACGGCCCCCGGTTTACTGAGTTTGATGCGCACCCACGGTGAGTTAAAGCGCGTCAGCAGAATCTGCGCGACTTCTTCCGCCACGCGTTCCACCAGCGCAAAACGCCCGCCTTCCACATGGGCGATGACCGCCTCGCTGATATCGGCATAGCTCAGGCAATCCTCAACGTTGTCGCTGGCAGCTGATTTACGGTTGTCCCACGCCATTTCGATATCGAACACCAGCTTCTGTTCGATGGTCTGTTCCCAGTCATAAACACCAATAGTGGTGATAACCGAAAGTTGCTCTATAAATACAATATCCATCACGCCCTGCCTGCTTTTTGCCCGTGCCGGATACCACTTCCGGCAAAATATGCGTATTATCCACAGATGAAGAGAATACCGATACATTTTCAAAACGGAACAGCGTTATGAGTGCAATCGAGCCTGGAATGGTCTTCCTCGCCTACCTTTGCGGCTCAATTTCCAGCGCCATTCTGGTCTGCCGCATTGCGGGTCTGCCTGACCCACGCGTGAGCGGTTCCGGGAATCCCGGAGCGACCAACGTTTTACGAATTGGCGGCAAGGGAGCAGCCGTAGCAGTCTTAATCTTCGACATCCTCAAAGGCATGTTGCCGACCTGGGGTGCCTGGGCGCTGGGGTTCACCCCGTTCTGGCTCGGCCTCGTCGCTATCGCAGCCTGTCTCGGGCATATCTGGCCTATCTTCTTTGGCTTTCGCGGGGGCAAAGGCGTTGCTACGGCGTTTGGTGCTATCGCGCCTATCGGCTGGGATCTAACTGGCGTGATGGCCGGCACCTGGCTACTGACTATTTTGCTGAGCGGCTATTCGTCGCTGGGTGCCATCATCAGCGCGCTGGTCGCTCCGTTCTATGTCTGGTGGTTCAAACCGCAGTACACCTTCCCGGTATCCATGCTCTCCTGCCTGATTTTGCTGCGCCATCATGACAATATTCAGCGCCTGTGGCGACGTCAGGAAACCAAAATCTGGTCGCGCCTCAAGCGCAAGAAAAAACCGCAGGAATAGTTTCCCCTTCGCCGCCGTTCGGGCGGCGACATCAATTATTGCATTTACTTAACATCATAAGCGTTTCCTATGATCGCGAAGCCTGCACGCTGATCCATACTCATTATCGTCTGATTATTCACGCGATTGCAGGGGTGCCTCGTTGCCTGGCGCAGTACCGAAAAGTGAACATACGGGCTGGCGCGCCACGCTCGATCTGCTGTTTCGCCGCACGCCGGAAAAAACAGTGCTGGCTTCCGCCCGCCATTACGGTCCGCTCACCGTCCAGCGCCCCTTTTATCCCGAGGGCGAAACCTGCCACCTTTACCTGCTTCATCCACCCGGCGGCATCGTTGGTGGCGATGAGCTGGCTATCAACGTCACCCTTGAAGCCGGCAGCCATACGCTTATCACTATGCCCGGCGCGAGCAAGTTCTACCGAAGCTGCGGCCCGCAGTCTCAACTTCACCAGCGTTTTGACATCGGCGAAAACGCCATTCTCGAATGGCTGCCGCAGGACACCATCTTCTTTCCCGCTGCCCGCGCCACGCTGCACAGCATTTTCCATTTGCAGGAAGGCGCAAAGCTGCTCGCCTGGGATCTGTTCTGCTTTGGCCGCCCGGTGATGGGAGAACGCTTTAGCGAAGGCGATATCAGCAACCGTCTTGAAGTGTGGAAGAACGGCGAGCCGCTGCTGATTGAGCGCCTGCGCCTGAGCAACGGTGACTTAAGCGCCGTGGCCGAACAGCCGTGGGTTGGCAGCCTGACGTGCTATCCCGCCGATGAACACATGCTTGAGGACGTGCGCGACAGGCTTGCGCCGCTTGACGCCTTCGCCGGTGCCACGCTTGCCGACGGCCTGCTAATGGTCCGCTTTTTGTCGCACGATAACCTGGTCTGCCAGCGCGCAATGCGTGACGTCTGGCAGCAGCTTCGACCGCAGTTACTGAACAAATCGCCTCTGCTTCCCCGCATCTGGCTGACCTGAGAGAACGCTATGGAACTGACGCCCAGAGAAAAAGACAAACTGCTGCTGTTCACCGCAGCGCTGGTGGCTGAACGCCGCCTCGCCCGAGGAGTAAAACTCAACTATCCGGAATCCGTGGCGCTGATTAGCGCCTTCATCATGGAAGGCGCACGCGACGGCAAAAGCGTGGCCTCGCTGATGGAGGATGGCCGCCATGTGCTGACTCGCGACCAGGTAATGGAAGGCGTGCCGGAAATGATCCCCGATATTCAGGTAGAAGCCACATTCCCGGATGGCTCCAAGCTCGTCACCGTGCACAATCCGATACTCTGAGGTACCGCCATGATCCCCGGTGAATACAAGATCCAAAATGGCAATATTGCCCTGAATACAGGCCGCGAAACGCGAAAAGTCATCGTCGAGAACCACGGTGACCGTCCGATCCAGGTCGGATCGCACTACCATTTTTATGAAGTGAACCCGGCCCTGAAGTTCGAGCGCGACACCTGCAAAGGCTTCCGACTGAACATCGCGGCGGGCACCGCCGTGCGCTTTGAACCCGGCCAGAAGCGTGAAGTCGAACTGGTCGCCGTGGCGGGAGAGAAGCGTATTTTCGGCTTTCGCGCAGACGTAATGGGCGAGCTGGAGGCAAAAGCATGACTGAGATTTCCCGTCAGGCGTACGCCGACATGTTTGGCCCGACAACGGGTGATAAAGTCCGCCTGGCTGACACCGAACTGTGGATCGAAGTCGAAGACGACTTCACCACCTACGGCGAAGAGGTCAAATTCGGCGGTGGCAAAGTGATCCGCGACGGCATGGGTCAGGGCCAGATGCTGAGTAACGACTGCGTGGATCTGGTGATTACCAACGCGCTGATCGTCGATCACTGGGGGATCGTGAAGGCCGATATCGGCGTAAAGGACGGCAGGATCTTTGCCATTGGCAAAGCGGGCAACCCGGATATTCAGCCCAACGTCACGATCCCGATCGGCGCAGGCACCGAAGCGATCGCCGCCGAAGGTAAGATCGTGACGGCAGGCGGCGTCGACACTCATATTCACTGGATCTGCCCGCAGCAGGCGGAAGAAGCGCTGGTCTCCGGCGTGACAACGATGATCGGCGGCGGCACGGGACCGGCGGCAGGCACCAACGCCACCACCTGTACGCCCGGACCGTGGTATATCAGCCGGATGCTTCAGGCTATCGATTCACTGCCGGTCAATATTGGCCTGCTCGGCAAAGGCAACAGTTCGAATCCAGACGCGCTCCGGGAGCAGGTCGCCGCAGGCGTGGTCGGCCTGAAGATTCACGAAGACTGGGGCGCCACGCCCGCTGCCATTGACTGCTCGCTGACGGTCGCCGAAGAGATGGACATTCAGGTGGCGCTGCACAGCGACACGCTGAACGAATCAGGCTTTGTCGAAGATACCCTCGCGGCCATTGGCGACCGGACTATTCATACGTTTCATACAGAAGGCGCGGGCGGCGGCCATGCGCCGGACATCATCACCGCCTGCGCGCGCCCGAATATTCTGCCCTCCTCCACCAACCCGACGCTGCCCTACACCGTCAATACCATCGACGAACACCTGGACATGCTGATGGTCTGCCATCACCTGTCGCCGGATATCGCCGAAGACGTGGCCTTTGCCGAGTCGCGCATTCGCCGGGAAACCATCGCAGCCGAAGACGTACTGCACGACATTGGCGCGTTCTCGCTGACCTCATCAGATTCACAGGCAATGGGCCGCGTAGGCGAGGTCATTCTGCGCACATGGCAGGTAGCACACCGCATGAAGGTACAGCGCGGCGCGCTGGAGGAAGAAACCGGCGATAACGATAACGTCCGCGTGAAGCGCTACATCGCCAAGTACACCATCAACCCGGCCTTAACCCACGGCATTGCCCATGAGGTCGGATCCATCGAAGCAGGAAAACTGGCGGATCTTGTGCTCTGGTCACCCGCATTTTTCGGCGTGAAGCCTGCAACGATCGTCAAAGGCGGGATGATCGTAATGGCCCCGATGGGCGACATCAACGCGTCTATCCCCACGCCGCAGCCTGTTCACTATCGCCCGATGTTTGGCGCACTTGGCACAGCACGTCATCACACGCGCATGACGTTTATTTCTCAGGCTGCATTCGACAACGGGGTGCCGCAAAAGCTGGCGCTGAAAAGCCAGATTGCCGTGGTGAAAGGCTGCCGCACGGTGAAAAAGGCCGACATGATCCACAACGGCTTACAGCCGGATATCACCGTGGATGCCCAGACCTACGAAGTGAAGGTCAACGGCAAGCTGATTACCAGCGAACCGGCGGACGTGCTGCCGATGGCGCAACGTTATTTTCTGTTTTAAGGAGCAAAGATGCTGTATCTGACTCAGCGCGTCGAACACGCGCACAGCCTCACCGCCAGCGTCACGCTGCCGATTGACGTGCGGGTAAAAAGTCGCGCCAAAGTGACGCTCAGCGACGGGCGAGAAGCCGGACTGATGCTGCCACGCGGCCTGCTGCTGCGCGGTGGCGACATTCTTTCCAGCGAAGACGGCAGCGAATTTATCGAAGTGATCGCCGCCGATGAAGGCGTTTCAGTGGTGCGCTGCGACGATCCGTTCCAGCTTGCCAAAGCCTGCTATCACCTCGGCAACCGCCACGTGCCGCTGCAAATCATGCCCGGCGAACTGCGCTTTCATCACGACCACGTCCTCGACGATATGCTGCGCCAGTTCGGCCTTGAGGTGAACTTTGCACATCTGCCGTTCGAACCTGAGGCCGGCGCGTACACCAGCGAAGCGCAGGGACATCATCATCATTCTCACAGCCATTCGCACAGCCACTGATGACCAGCGCCACGCAAAAGCTGCGCCTGTTTCAACTCGCCAGCAGCAACCTGCCGGTCGGCGGCTACAGCTGGTCGCAGGGCCTGGAATGGGCAGTCGAAGCAGGCTGGGTGAAAGACAGCGCCGCCTTTGCCCACTGGCAAACGCAGCAGATGGAGCAGAGTTTTTTCCACGTTGATTTACCGCTGCTCGCCCGACTGTATCAGGCCTGGGAGCAGGACGATGCGGAAGCCGCGAAGCGCTGGACGGCATGGCTGCTCGCCTGTCGCGAAACGCGTGAGCTGCGTGAAGAAGAACGTAACCGCGGCCAGGCGTTCACCCGCCTGCTCTACGACTGGCATCCGGAATGTCCTGCGCAATGGCGCACTCTGTTTAACCAGAGCCAGCTGTGCGGCATGGCGTGGCTTGGCGTGCGCTGGCAGATAAACCTGCACGAGCTGGCCCTGACGCTCGGATACAGCTGGATCGAAAGCGCGGTGATGGCCGGCGTGAAGCTCGTGCCGTTCGGGCAGCAGGCCGCGCAGAAATTAATAATGACGCTCTGCGAGCGCTATGCCGCAGGCGTTGAACGGGGGCTGAACTGCCCAGACGAAGAGATCGGTTCCGCGACGCCGCTTTCGGCCATCGCTTCGGCGCGTCACGAAACCCAATATTCCCGGATATTCCGTTCCTGAGGAGAAGGTATGGCAAGTTACAAACACCCGCTGCGCGTCGGCGTCGGCGGCCCGGTGGGCTCCGGTAAAACCGCCCTGCTGGAAGCGTTGTGTAAAGCAATGCGCGATACATATCACCTGGCAGTCGTCACCAATGACATCTACACCAAAGAAGACCAGCGTATTCTGACCGAAGCGGGCGCGCTGGCGCCGGAGCGCATCGTCGGCGTAGAAACGGGCGGCTGCCCGCATACTGCCATTCGCGAAGATGCGTCAATGAATCTTGCCGCCGTAGAAGCATTAAGTGAGAAATTCGGCAATCTGGATCTGATCTTCGTGGAGAGCGGCGGCGATAACCTCAGCGCAACGTTCAGCCCGGAGCTGGCGGATCTGACGATCTACGTGATCGACGTGGCGGAAGGGGAAAAGATCCCCCGCAAAGGCGGCCCGGGGATCACCAAATCCGATTTTCTGGTGATCAACAAAATCGATCTCGCCCCGTACGTCGGCGCATCGCTGGAAGTGATGGAGCGCGACACCAACCGCATGCGCGGCGACAAACCCTGGACCTTCAGCAACCTGAAAGCCGGAGAAGGGCTAAAGACGATTATTGCGTTTCTGGAAGATAAGGGAATGCTGAAGGGGTGATTATCAATGCCGGGCGGCGCTTCGCTTACCGGACCTACAAACCGTAGGCCGGTGCAAACGAAGTGCCGCCCGGCGAAAAAATCACGCGGCAGGCAGTTCAGCCAACGGCCAGCGAGGACGGACGGTAACGCCTAAATCTGCATGAACGCCGGTTTTCAGACGCACCATGCCGGCATATGCGATCATCGCGCCGTTATCGGTGCAGAATTCGGGACGCGCATAGAACACCTCGCCTTTACGCTTGTGCATCATTTCGGCGAGCTTCGCGCGCAGAGTGCGGTTGGCGCTTACGCCGCCCGCCATCACCAGACGCTTAAAGCCCGTTTGATCCAGAGCACGGCGGCATTTGATCATCAGCGTATCAACGACCGCATCTTCGAACGCACGGGCGATATCGGCGCGGGTTTGATCGTCATTGCCGTTCGAGCGAATCGTATTCGCAGCGAACGTTTTCAGGCCGGAGAAGCTGAAGTCCAGTCCCGGACGATCCGTCATCGGACGAGGGAAAACAAAGCGCCCTTCTGCGCCCTGAGAAGCCAGTTTTGACAGCATCGGGCCGCCGGGATAATCCAGCCCCAGCAGCTTCGCCGTTTTGTCGAAGGCTTCGCCTGCCGCATCATCAATAGATTCGCCTAGCAGCTCGTACTCACCAATGCCCGTTACGCTTATCAGCTGCGTGTGGCCACCGGAAACCAGCAGCGCCACAAACGGGTATTCCGGCGGATTATCTTCCAACATCGGGGCCAGCAGATGACCTTCCATATGGTGAACGGCGATGGCCGGTACGTTCCATGCGAACGCCAGCGCGCGCCCCACGGTTGCGCCAACTAACAGCGCGCCCACCAGACCCGGACCTGCGGTATAGGCCACGGCATCAATTTCTTTTGCCGACAGATTCGCTTCTTTCAGCGCTGCCTGAATCAGCGGAACGGTTTTCCGCACGTGATCGCGGGAGGCAAGCTCCGGCACCACGCCGCCGTAGTCAGCGTGCAGTTTCACCTGACTATACAATTGGTTGGCTAACAATCCGTTCACATCGTCATAAATGGCGATGCCGGTTTCGTCGCAGGATGTTTCGATTCCCAGTACACGCATGGTTCGTTTTACCTCGTTTCAATACCGCGCAGTGTAGGGCGAATGCGGGTTGATGTATACCCTCAGGGGTGACTTCGTGTATACTCGTGCCCCTTACAAAAGTCCCGTTCAAAAACGGCATTGGTGCTTTACAAAGCAGCGACAGTTGCAGTAAAATTCCGCACCATTTTGAAATAAGCTGGCGTTGATGCCAGCGGCAAACCGAATTTATAAAGGTGAGAGTTACATGCCGGTAATTAAAGTACGTGAAAACGAGCCGTTCGACGTAGCACTGCGTCGCTTCAAGCGTTCCTGCGAGAAAGCAGGTGTTCTGGCGGAAGTTCGTCGTCGTGAGTTCTATGAAAAACCAACGACTGAACGTAAGCGCGCTAAAGCTTCTGCTGTGAAACGTCACGCGAAGAAACTGGCTCGCGAAAACGCACGCCGCACTCGTCTGTACTAATCTGTTGGGAGCGCACGCTCTCAATCCAGACCGAGTTTAAGCTGTAAAGGCCGTGCTTCCGGAAGGAATGCGCGGCTTATTTTCGTTTATGTATTGGTAAAACTTAACGGGGCTTATGGCCGGACGAATCCCACGTGTCTTTATCAATGACCTGCTGGCGAGAACCGACATCGTCGATCTGATCGATGCGCGCGTTAAGCTGAAAAAGCAGGGCAAGAATTATCACGCGTGTTGTCCGTTCCACAACGAAAAAACCCCTTCTTTCACCGTCAACGGTGAGAAACAGTTTTACCACTGCTTCGGCTGTGGTGCGCACGGGAACGCCGTCGACTTTCTGATGAACTACGACAAGCTCGAGTTTGTGGAAACCGTCGAAGAGCTGGCGGCCATGCACAACCTCGAAGTCCCGTACGAAGCAGGCTCTGGCCCAACCCAGATAGAGCGCCATCAGCGGCAAAGTCTCTATCAGCTCATGGATGGTCTGAGCGCGTTTTATCAGCAATCCCTGAACCAACCCGTCGCCGAACCTGCGCGTCAGTACCTGACAAAGCGTGGTTTAAGCAGCGAAGTCATCGCCCGGTTTGCGATTGGCTATGCGCCACCGGGCTGGGATAACGTCCTGAAGCGTTTTGGCAACAACCGGGAAAATCAGCAGTCGCTGACCGACGCGGGCATGTTAGTCACCAACGATCAAGGACGCAGCTACGATCGCTTCCGCGAAAGGGTGATGTTCCCCATCCGCGATAAGCGAGGCCGGGTGATAGGTTTTGGTGGCCGCGTGTTGGGCGATGCCCTGCCGAAATACCTCAACTCTCCGGAAACCGATATTTTCCATAAGGGCCGCCAGCTGTACGGCCTTTATGAAGCGCAGCAAACCGAAGCTGAACCGCAGCGTCTGCTGGTGGTCGAAGGCTATATGGACGTGGTGGCGCTTGCGCAGTACGACATTAATTATGCCGTCGCGTCACTGGGCACCTCTACTACAGCCGATCACATTCAGCTGCTGTTCAGGGTGACCAATCAGGTCATCTGCTGCTACGACGGCGACCGTGCAGGCCGCGATGCCGCATGGCGAGCGCTGGAAACCGCGCTGCCGTATATGACTGACGGCCGTCAATTGCGGTTTATGTTTCTGCCGGACGGCGAAGATCCGGATACGCTGGTGCGTAAAGAGGGCAAAGCAGCGTTTGAAGCACGGATGGAGCAGGCACAGCCGCTCTCCACGTTTCTGTTTAACAGCCTGATGCCGCAGGTCGATTTAAGCACCCCGGACGGGCGCGCACAGCTCAGTACGCTGGCGCTGCCGCTGATTACCCAGGTCCCGGGTGAAACGCTGCGTATTTATCTGCGCCAGGAGCTGGGCAAGAAGCTTGGGATCCTGGACGACGCGCAGCTTGAACGTTTAATGCCAAAACAGGCAGAAAATGGCGCTGCCCGCCCCGCGCCTCAGCTAAAACGCACGACCATGCGTATACTGATAGGGTTATTGGTGCAAAACCCTGAGCTTGCTGCTCTGGTGCCGCCTTTGACCGGGCTTGATCCGAAAAAGCTGCCTGGGCTTGGCTTATTTTCTGAACTGGTCAACACTTGTTTGTCGCAGCCTGGACTGACAACGGGCCAAATGCTTGAGCAGTATCGCGGCACAAATGAGGCCGCAACCCTTGAAAAACTGTCGATGTGGGACGATATAGCAGATAAGGAAATCGCTGAACAAACTTTCACCGACTCGTTAAACCATATGTTTGATTCACTGCTGGTCCAGCGGCAAGAAGAGTTGATAGCTCGCGACCGCACACACGGATTAAGCAGTGAAGAACGCCGGGAACTCTGGACGCTGAACCAGGAACTGGCCAAAAAATGAATTCAACGGCTTAAGTGCCGAATATCAATCGGGAAGCCCCCGAAAGCCGCCCCGAGGCGCAGCGGCAATAATATAAGCAGGCCCTCGCTTTAAAAGTCGGTAACTCGTTTTCGCCGACCGACACCAATCAATGAATTAAGTGTGGATACCGTCTTATGGAGCAAAACCCGCAGTCACAGCTTAAGCTTCTTGTCCAGCGTGGTAAGGAGCAAGGCTATCTGACCTATGCCGAGGTCAATGACCATCTGCCGGAAGATATCGTCGACTCCGATCAGATCGAAGACATCATCCAAATGATCAATGACATGGGCATTCAGGTGATGGAAGAAGCACCGGATGCCGATGATCTCCTGCTGGCTGAAAACTCAAACAACACCGATGAGGACGCGGAAGAAGCGGCTGCTCAGGTGCTGTCCAGCGTTGAATCTGAAATCGGTCGTACCACCGACCCGGTGCGCATGTACATGCGCGAAATGGGGACCGTTGAGCTGCTGACCCGCGAAGGCGAAATCGACATCGCCAAGCGTATCGAAGACGGCATCAACCAGGTGCAGTGCTCCGTTGCAGAATACCCGGAAGCGATCACCTACCTGCTTGAGCAGTACGATCGCGTGGAAGCCGCGGAAGCGCGTCTGTCCGATCTCATCACGGGCTTCGTCGATCCTAACGCTGAAGAAGAGATGGCACCAACCGCCACCCACGTCGGTTCTGAGCTCTCTCAGGAAGAGCAGGATGATGACGAAGATGAAGACGAAGAGGACGGCGACGACGATTCCAGCGATGATGACAACAGCATCGATCCGGAACTGGCGCGTGAAAAATTCGGTGAGCTGCGCACTCAGTACGAACTGACCCGCGACACGATCAAAGCTAAAGGTCGTAGCCACGCGGCGGCGCAGGAAGAGATCCAGAAGCTGTCTGAAGTATTCAAACAGTTCCGCCTGGTGCCAAAACAGTTCGATTACCTGGTCAACAGCATGCGGACCATGATGGAGCGCGTTCGTATTCAGGAACGTATCATCATGAAGCTGTGCGTTGAACAGTGCAAAATGCCGAAGAAAAACTTCATCACCCTGTTCACCGGCAACGAAACCAGCGAAACCTGGTTCAACGCCGCCGTAGCAATGAATAAGCCGTGGTCTGAAAAACTGAACGATGTGAAAGGCGACGTTCAGCGCGGCCTGCAGAAGCTGCAGCAGATTGAAGAAGAAACCGGCCTGACCATTGAACAGGTAAAAGATATCAACCGTCGCATGTCCATCGGTGAGGCCAAAGCCCGCCGTGCGAAGAAAGAGATGGTTGAAGCGAACTTACGTCTGGTTATTTCCATTGCCAAGAAGTACACCAACCGCGGTCTGCAGTTCCTCGACCTGATTCAGGAAGGCAACATCGGCCTGATGAAAGCGGTTGATAAGTTCGAATACCGTCGCGGCTACAAGTTCTCCACTTACGCAACCTGGTGGATCCGTCAGGCGATCACCCGTTCCATCGCGGATCAGGCACGCACCATCCGTATTCCGGTGCATATGATTGAGACCATCAACAAGCTCAACCGTATCTCCCGCCAGATGCTGCAGGAAATGGGCCGCGAGCCGACGCCGGAAGAGCTGGCCGAACGTATGCTGATGCCGGAAGACAAAATCCGCAAAGTACTGAAAATTGCCAAAGAGCCTATCTCCATGGAAACCCCAATCGGTGACGATGAAGATTCACATCTGGGCGATTTCATCGAGGATACGACCCTCGAGCTGCCGCTGGATTCGGCGACCACCGAAAGCCTGCGTGCGGCAACGCACGACGTGCTGGCGGGCCTCACCGCGCGTGAAGCGAAGGTTCTGCGTATGCGCTTTGGCATCGACATGAACACCGACCACACTCTGGAAGAAGTGGGTAAACAGTTCGACGTAACCCGCGAACGTATCCGTCAGATCGAAGCGAAAGCGCTGCGCAAGCTGCGTCACCCAAGCCGTTCTGAAGTGCTGCGTAGCTTCCTGGACGATTAATTTCGTTACGCTCATCCGCTACAGAAAAGCCACACGCAAGTGTGGCTTTTTTTTGCTCATCAGTGCAGCTTTCATCACCCAATCTACGGTTTTAGCCTGACTTTTGGCCGTTTATGAATCTTTGAACCTGCCCAGTGACGCTCTATACTCATCGGCGCAGAATTTTCCCCTAAGATATTAAGTTTTTTCCTTTTAATGGCGCTTAGAGATGAGGTGAATCAGACACTGCATCGCGTCATGATTTCCTTTTAGACTATTGAAAACCTCGCAGGAATTAAAAACATAATGAATAAAACTTGGCTTCTGATGCTTTGCATCGCGCTGGCAGGATGCGTCAACAAACCGCAAAATACGCCGAAATCCGTGGTCACACCGCTCCCTGCCCAGCCCGTCGTGGTGGAGCCTCAGCCCGCTGTCGCGCAAACCGTCAGCAGCGCCCCCACTCTTATCGCCAACGATACCTGCGTGAAACAACTGACCGCGCTTAAAACCTATAATCCCAAGAGCTATAAACGCTACAGCGGTGAAATGCAGGTGCTGACCCGTAAAACCAGCCAGTACCTTTCAGTGAAAGAAAATCTGAACCCGCAGATTGACGATCTGGTGACCGGCGCCTACGACTCGCGTATGAAATCGCTTTGTTACCGTATTCAGAGCACGTTAGGCCAGTCGATGATCAACCAGGCGAATCAGCTCTAATCTTGCCAGACCCGGCGTCCGACGCCGGGTTATAACCCTCGAGCTATCAACGCTTGATCGAGCTCTCTGTACGCCTCAACCAGCTTATCCAGCGTCGCACGATTTAATCCGCTCGGATTTGGCAGTACCCAAACCTGAGTCGCGCCAATGGACGTCGGCTGCTTGCCCCACTGCGCTCCACGCTGGCTGAAAGCCTGTTCGTACGCCTGCTTACCCAGAATCGCCAACGCCGCAGGCTGGTAGCTCTCTATCTTACCAATCAGCCCTCTTCCTCCACTTCGCAGCTCATGCAGCGCCACTTCGCTGGCCTGCACCGTAGGGCGTTCGACCAGCATGGTAATGCCGCAGCGGGTATCGAGTAGCTGCTGCTCCTCTTCAGGCTTTAACAGCCTGTCGGTAAAACCGGCCTGATAAATCACCTTCCAGAAGCGATTACCAGAATGAGCAAAGTGAAACCCGGTGTGTGCCGACGATTTGCCGGGATTAATGCCGCAGAACACCACGCGCAGACCAGGTGCCAGAATATCGTTGATCATCGCCTTTCCTGTCTTACTGAGAGATAACCAAAGTATAAAGGATTGAAAAACCATTTGTTTATAAAAACAGCAACCATGCGCGTGGTGCTGGATTGCACCCGCCAGTTCCTTTATAATTCCCCGCCACGGCCCCTTAGCTCAGTGGTTAGAGCAGGCGACTCATAATCGCTTGGTCGCTGGTTCAAGTCCAGCAGGGGCCACCAAATTTAAGTTTTAGAATCATATAATTAAGCCACCTTTCTTAGGTGGCTTTTTCATATCGATGCACAGAGTGTCGCATGACATCCAGACACACCGACGTCTCCCTTATGCTTTTTAGCTACAGTGAAGCTTGCGGCATCATAAATCTACTCCCTTAATGGTTGCCTTAAGTGTTAATTGAATTTAAATTCCCCCTCACATCACCAGGGAATGAGATGCATGAATAGAAAATCTAGTTCTGAACACTTGCGTGAATGCCTGCAACGAGAAGTGATGATGAGTACCAAAAAATTTTCGTGGTACAGGGTGATACATAAAGCGATAAAGTGTCCAAACCGCCGCTATCATTTTTGGTGGCGTGTCGCCTCTTTCTGGCACACCTCTAACAACTCGTTTTTAAAAAAGCGTGCCGCTAAGATAAACAGAAGGCTGATCGCTAAGTATGGAACAGAGATACAACTGGGGGCGCATATCGGCCCGGGCCTCGTGATATCACATCATCAAGGTATCGTGATTAATGGCGCGGCCATAATTGGTCATTCGTTTCGGATAAGACAAAACACAACCATTGGCATCACGGGTACGAATATCGAAAAGGAACCGATCTCACTCTTAATCGGTAACAATGTCAGTATCGGCGCAAATTCCTGCATCATTGCGGACCAAATTAGCATTGGAAATAACGTTGTGATCGGGGCAATGTCGTTCGTAAATAAAAGCATCCCTGACGATGTCACCGTTTATACCGGAAAATCATTAAAAATAATCTCGAAAAAAACATCTTAATATCTTCACACCTGAGCCGATCACAAATCATCGGCCCATTGATCTTAGCTGGTGTGCTCTATCCCATTGGCTGGCGCCTGCTGTTCCGTCTTCAGGGCTTCACCGCGCAGTTTATTCCATCCTTTGGTGATTCCTGAATGGTGTACATACAGTCTGACTTATCCAGAAAATCGGGGGTAGTTCATTTCTGGCATGAAAAAGCCCCGCCAAGGTTACAGAAGGCCCTTTTACCCTTACCATATGGCCAATTTTACCCCCTCTGTTATCTCTCCCTTAATGCTTCCCCCACCTTATTGAATGGCTTAATCAGGTACTGGAGAATCGTCTTATTACCGGTCTTAATATCAACGCTGGCTACCATCCCTGGAGAGATAAAGTGCTGTTTGTTATCGGTGGTTTGTAAATGGTCTTTCGTCGTTCTGATGTAGACACGATAAAAGACAACTTCAGGTTTTTGAGGGTCTGAAATGGTATCAGGAGAAATCGTTACCACTTCACCGTCCAGGCCGCCATAAATTGAGTAGTCATATGCGGTGATTTTGACGATTGCACGCTGTCCGGGATGAATAAAGGCGATATCGCGCGGCAAGATCTTTGCTTCAATAAGCAGGCGATCGTCAAGGGGAACGATGTTCATGATGGTGCCATTAGGAGGAATAACCCCGCCAATAGTGTTAATTTCTATATTCTTTACAATCCCTCTGACCGGCGAAGTAATGGTCGATTTTTTCAGCAAATCGCGCTGGCCAACGATCTTTTGATACAGTGAATCCACTTCCCCGGAAATTCTGGATAGCTCCTCGCCCGATCTGACCTGATAATTGTAATTCAGCTCTGACTCTTTCATGTTCAGATCGACCAGCTGCTTCCTGAGTCTGATAACGTCGACTTTACTTGATGCACCCTGCGCCATAAGCCGTGTATTGATCGCCAGCTCATTGTTTAATAACACCTTAGATGCCTGGATATCTTTAATCGACGAAATATAATTATTTTTTCTCGACGTATAAAGTATCCTTTCTCTGTCGGTGATTTCAGGAAAATCATTCAGCTCGTCAGGAAACACCAAAGGGCGATCGCTTATCTCCGCCAACAGCCTGACCTTGCTGGCCAATAAAGCCCGATATTTAGATTCAGACTCCATCACTGCAGCCTGGGTTCTTATCGTATCCAGGCTGGCAATAATATCTCCCGCCTGAACGATTTGCCCCTCCTTAACATTTATCTTATCGAGGATCCCGCCATCAAGAGACTGAATGATTTTCTCTTTTGAACTGGGGATTACCCGACCATCGCCTTTAGAGACCTCATCAATACTGAACATCGAGGCCCACAGCAAAAATATACTGAGGAAAAAGACAATGCTGAGCAGGATATAAAGGGCCCGGCTGGTCTTTACGCCACCATGGGTATCGGCAAGCGTAAATTCATCGGTCGCCCGAACCTGACGGATTGCGTCCTTATCGGTTGTAAAAAACACATGCTGACAAAAGTCTTTGGCAGACAGAAATTTCTTTTTTAATTTTTCATAAATATTTTTCATTAAAAACCATCACCCGAAATAGCTGGACCACAATATAAATTTATCGACCTTGAAAATATATGGTTACATTTCATCGATAATCTCATTCTTGCTTTTATCTAACACAATCCTTCCGCCAGATACAACGATAGTCCGGTTAACGAGATTCAATATTTTTTTACGATGGGTGGCAATAATTACTGTTTTACCAGAAATCCAGCTGCCCATTTTTTTGACGAACTCATCTTCAGTAACATCATCAAGAGAGGAAGTTGGTTCATCCATAATCACAATATTAGGATTACGCAACACCAGTCTTGCCAGCAAAATTGTTTGCTGCTGCCCACCTGAAAGACCATGGCCACCTTCCTGGATAATATAATCTAAACCAGACGGAAGTTGGTTAATGAAATTAATGGCTCCGGTGATCCTGATTGCTTCAACGATGTCCTCATCCCGCGCCAAAGGGGAGCCCAACGTAATATTCTCTCTAAGGGAACCGAAAAAAAGCCGGGAGTTTTGGCTCAAGTATCCAACATCGCGACGCAGATCGGCGGGGTCGATGTCATTGATATTAATACCATCCAGAATCACCTCTCCGGACCTCTGACACATCATCCCTGAAAGCGCATTTAACAGCGATGATTTCCCCGAACCGTTGCGCCCAAGGATGGCAACACGCTCGCCCACTTTGATCTCCAGCGAATCAATGCTCACGGCTATTTTCTGGCCATCAGCATGATGCATAAAGGAGGCGTTTTTAATCGAATAGTTACCTTCGATAAATTTCTTATGAATCAACCGCTGATGTTCCGGCTGATCAATCGGTAACTGCATGATCGAGTCGAGGCCCGTCATTGCCACTTTGGTTTGTTGCCAGCGGGTGATGATATTGGCAATTTGGGCAATGGGCGCCATCATTCTTGAGCTAAGAATGGATGAGGCGACTAATGCACCGGTAGACAGATCGCCGGACATGACAAAGGGTGTCCCCACCAGAACCAGGCATACAAACACCGAACTTTGCACTAAATAAGACCAGGTGGTTAACGTATGCGTCAAATGCTTTAGTTCCAGACTATTTTCAGATGTGGTCTTAATGTAATGCAGCCATTGCTGCTGAAAGCGATGCTCAGCCTGTAAAAATTTAATGTCATCCAGCCCCTGAACCGTCTCGACCAGCATGGCATTACGCAGGCTGGATTCTCGCGTAGCCGTATTGGCCAGGCGGAAAAGTTTCTTTTGACTCAATAAACCGGGAAGCACCATGAGAATTGCCCCAGCCAAAGGCACAAGGAAGACAATCCCGCCCAGGAAATAGATAATAACCAGGAACATAAAGAAGAACGGCAAATCCGTAATTGCGACAACGGTCGACGAGGTCATCATTTCACGAACCTGTTCCAGCTCCTTTAGCTGAGAAATAAACGAACCGGTGGATTTTGGACGGTAAGGGTTTTTAATCCTTAAGGCCCGGCCAAATACTCGGTCTGAAATAATCAAATCGGCACGCTTTCCCAGAATGTCCGTTACGCTATAGCGGATTAAGCGTAAGGTGAAATCAAAAATCAGCGCCACAACTACGCCGATAAAAAGCACCCACATTGTGGGGTGTGATTGCGCAGGAATGACTCGATCATAGGTCTGCATCGAGTAAGTGATACCCGCCAGGCCGAGAATATTGACAAACAGTGAACCCAGGATGACCAGGTAGTATGGCTTCATGTCCGCAAAAATGATCTTCCAGACCCAGTACTTCTCAGCCGGCTTGATATAATCGTCAATTCTGGAATCGGAGACGTTTTTTGCCGGCCGCAAGGTAATAATTCGGCGCCCTTCAGCGCGAACCTGCTCTTCCGGCACTAACGAGATCAGCTCACCGTCTTCAATAAACGAGATAACAAAATTTTTATCCTCATCAATGCTTTTGATAATGGCCAGACGCCCGTCTTTCATTTCCAGCACCTGAGGAAAGAGCCAGGAATTAAACCGATAGCCATCAACAAAGTCTTCTTTAAACGAAAGCCCGGCCCGACGACTCATGTTTTCTATGATTTTCCGGGTTGGCTCATTGTCATGCCATAACGATGTTATCAGAATATTCTGTTCTGACACATTGAGTCGATAGTGGTGAGCAATATTAACCAACGCACTTTTCCATTGTTCCAGATAGTACTCTTTGGCGTCACTATCACTTTCCATACAGGAAAAGAAATCCATATCTTGCACTATATTACCTTTTATCTTGTAATAAATTCATTAACTTGCCAGCATAGTAGAGACTTTCAAGGGCAAGATTCGATATCGCATAATGACTGTTAATAATGTCTGCTTTGGTCTGGTGGATCTCCGATTCAGCGCTGGTTAAATCGGAGAATGATCGAGTCCCTAACTCCAGATACTGAGACATATAAAGATTCCGGGTTCGTATAGCACTTTGTTCCCGCTCCAGTTTGTTTTCCAGGCTGATTTTCGTGTTTATCATTTGGCTGGAAAATTCCATCATTTTCTGTTTAGCATTATTTTGTTCAGCATCTAAGTTAAATTGTGCAGTATTTAACGCTTCTTGTGCTTGCTGTACTTTAGATGACACTGCCCCCCCCTGATAAAGCGGGACTTTTACATTTATAAATGCGCCATAGCGATCGCGATTTTTCGCAACGCTGTTACCGGTTGATTGGGATGTCAAATCGTGTTCATAGTAAGGTGTCAACGTGATCTTCGGGTAATGCCCATTTCTTTGCACATCAATTTGTTTTTTCGAGATCTCTATTTTTGCCCTGGCAATCCTGATCGCCGGAGATTCAATATTAGCTGGATTATCACGTAATATTTTATTGTAGAGTTCTTCAACGTCAGCAGGAAATTCCATGATAATCCTGGAAGCAATCTCTTTGTTTAGCAGATAATCCAGCGTTGCTGACCATTTTTTATACTGAGAAATATAATCATTATAGTTCGAGAGCGATTCGGCCACTCTGAGGCTGGCCTGAGAGTAGTCAGATTCAGCGCTGGCCCCCAGGGCTACGCGTTTTTTTGTTATATCTCTGATCTTAGTAAAACCGTCAATGCGATCCCTGGCGGCGGCAATGAGCTGATGATAACGAACTATCTGTAAATAAGCGTTAATGGTTTGATAGAGGATGTCGTTAACCTCTTTTTCAACTTCATAATTAGCACCGATGACGTTAAGCTCAGAAAGCTCTACCCTGTCGCCAGTATTGCCGAAATCATAAATCATCTGTTCAACTGAGACATTTAGCTGATTGGTTTTGTTATTGTCGTCAGTATAACCATCTTTTTCTATTCCTGAATTAAGGCCCATTTCTACATTAGGATAATATGCAGATCTGACCTCATCCACCATAGACTTAAGTCTTTCAGTTTCAGCTTTTGCCCGTTTTATTTCCGGGTGCCAGCTGACTGCCATCCATATTGCGCTGCGCAGGCTATATTTCTCTTTTGAAGTAGTGATATTTTTTTTAGTCGCCGCCGCTGATGCCACAGGAGCGTGTTTCTTTGGTAACGGGCTCGCTTCCACAGTCCTGACATATACAACAGAGGCATCACTGTTCCGATCTTTTTTCGGTTCGAAAGTCGCAGATGATTTATCCTCATTAATAAATGAAACGGGATAAGTTATAAGTTCACAGGAAGCATCCGCGATCGTTAACAGATTTCCCATGGTAACGGATAAATAGAGTAGTGTTTTATGAGTAAGTCCCACCAGATATCTCCCTGAATTATAAATACAACGCGTTATCATTCCATGATGATGTGTTTCTGGCATCCGTGATGAAGAGATACTTCATGGCGCTGATAAGAAGCCACTTTTTATAAGACATGTGGCTGACCAATCCCAACAGCTCAATATATAAAGCTGTTGGGAAAGGTGATTACTTAATATTATGCAGCAGCAAACTGATAACTATCTTCGTTTAACTGTAGCTGACTGATAATTTGTTCAAATACGCTATATCCTCCGGTATCTTCGACGCTGCGTTGCTCATCCTGAGCATTATTCTCTGCTACGATGAGCTCGTTTTCTGCACCAATGAGTGAATCCAAATCAATCTCGCTGGCGTTGCTTTCCTCCATGACAGAAGCAAGCTGCGCCTCTGTGAGCTCTTCACTTACCGCTGGCGTAATTGCTTCCTGCGAAGCCTGCGCCTCAGCCATTTCGGTCAGCGAAACAACATTAGCATCGGCATAACCCGCTAACTCATCGAGCGTACTCGTAATTTCGGTCAAATCTTTGACAGAAGAGCCTTTCTCGTTGCTTTCCCCAAAGACGAATTCAACCGGAGCCTTCAGGAAATTATCAACAGCACCCTCTGCGCGAACGAGCAGATTATCAATTGCTTCAGCCGCAGGCGTCGTGGCCTCAACAGCCGTTTCAATGGCATCAACAATTGCCATGAGCGGTTCAGGGTCAACTTCACCAGGCTCGTCGGGACCACCAAAGATTTTCGATATAATATCGTTAATGATATTACCAATCGTTTCCAGAGGGTGAGTAATGCCATAAATGACATCTCCGATAAAATCAATGAGTCCCTTAAATGGCCCCAGGATAGTATCAACGATTTTACCGAACAAATCGGAAATTGTTCCGATCGGATCAGCAATAAACTTAAACGCAAATTCGATTGGATCGCCGATCAAGTTAAATATCGCATCAATCGGATTTGTAATGATATCAATGATGGAACCAATTACATCAAGGACAGCCTTGAACGGGCTGAGAATGATATCAATAACCCCCTGAATCATATCACCGATTGCGCCAATCGGATCGCTGATGATTTTACCGATGCTTTCTATTACACCGTTAATAATATCACCCACAATCGCAAACGGACTGGTAATGAAATCAATGACAGAGCCAACTGCATCAATAATAAACTTGAACGGGCTGAGAATCATATCAATAACATTCTGGAACATTTCGCCGATAGTGCCGAACGGATCGTTGATGAAGTTCCCAATGTTTTCGAATATTGAGGAGATAATATCTCCAATAGCGGTCAGTGGTGAAGAAATAAAGTCGATAATTGCATCAATAATATTATTGATCGGGTTATCGGATGTGTCCTTATCTGCGTCGAGTCCCAGGACACCTTTGATAAAGGCTTCAATAATGGCAACCGCTGATGTCCCTGTGCTGATAGCGATAGGGATCCCCATGATCAGCGCCATGCCCAATTTCGTGATCAGGTTAATAACATTGCTTAAGCCATAATGAATGGCAATAATAACACCGTCAATTGCAAGTGTGAAATCAGAGACTACGCTGGCAATAGGTATTAATCCCGGGATCCACTGCATCACTCCTGTGATAATTCCCAGTATCCACTCTGCAATGACGCCTATAGCCTCAACGGCCAGTTTAGGGATAACCATAAACGCGACGAACAGATCACCCAGTACTAATGGGATAAGTGGGTTTTGCAAAAATGATTGTGAAAGGTCAGAGATGAAATCTTCCATCGCGGAAGAGTCGCCACTTAACAAAGCACCAATCCCTTTAGCAAGGGTAATCACCCAGGCAATTGCCCCGGTAATGATCGCAGGGAGGGTAATAACGCCAATACCGATGCTTTCGACGATAATTTTAATGGCATTAACTGCACCATCTACGAGAATCAATATGCCATTCAGGATATGTGGAATGGTGCCTAACGGTCCCCAAATTCCGCCCAAAATACCTGTAGTAAAGCCAATAACCCACTGAGCCATGTTAGACAAGAAGCTTAATGGCACGTGAATAATTTCAACCACCGCTTCCCAAACGATCAATGCAACACCGGTCAGGGCAGCAGGACCTGATTCGAGCAAGAAGTGGTAATCACCTAATTTCGAAATAACCGACTTAAGTGCTTCTAAAATTCCTTTAGGAATTGCAATAATCGCATTCCATATGCCACTGATAATATCGCCCAGGAATGAAGAATCGTCTTCAACATTGAGGCTGGCGGCATCGTCCAGTGCTTTTTCCACGCCCGGGATATCGGTCGCGTCATTAACGGCCTTATGAGCGTCGTCTTTCTGCTCGTCCGTCAGATGCTCCATCTCGTCGATCGCCTTGTTGGCGTCGTCTTTGGCTCCCTCGAGGTTAGCTTTGGCGGCATCGTCCAGTGCTTTTTCCACGCCCGGCACGTCGGTCGCACCGTTTACGGCCTGGTGAGCTGCGTCTTTCTGCTCATCGCTCAGGTATGCCATCTCGTCGATCGCTTTGTTGGCGTCGTCTTTGGCTCCCTCGAGGTTATCTTTGGCGGCATCGTCCAGTGCTTTTTCTACGCCCGGGACATCGGTCGCGTCATTAACTGATTTATGGGCAGCGTCTTTCTGCTCGTCGCTCAGGTATGCCATGTCGTCGATCGCCTTATTGGCAGCGTCTTTGGCTCCCTCAAGGTTATCTTTGGCGGCATCCGCAACGGCTTTTTCCACACCCGGAACATCGGTCGCGTCATTAACGGCCTTATGGGCAGCCTCTTTCTGCTCAGCGCTCAGGTACGCCATGTCGTCGATCGCCTTATTGGCAGCGTCTTTGGCTCCCTCAAGGTTTTTCCCGGCCGCATCTTCAACGGCTTTGTTTACCTCATCCTCGTTTTTAGCCTCATCAACGGCCTTGTGGGCGTCGTCTTTCTCCTCGTCGGTCAGGTGATCCATGTCGTCGATCGCCTTGTCGGCGTCGTCTTTAGCCACCTGAAGGGCATCGTCTTTGGCTCCCTCGAGGTTTTTCTCTGCTGCGTCCTCAACGGCTTTTTCCACGCCCGGAACGTCGGTCGCATCGTTCACGGCCTGGTGAGCATCGTCCTTCTGCTCGTCCGTCAGATGCCCCATGTCGTCGATCGCCTTGTTGGCGTCGTCTTTGGCCCCCTCGAGGTTCTTCTCTGCTGCATCCTCCACCGCTTTTTCCACGCCCGGAACGTCGGTCGCATCGTTAACGGCCTGGTGAGCATCATCTTTCTGCTCGTCCGTCAGGTGCTCCATCTCGTCGATCGCCTTGTTGGCGTCGTCTTTGGCGCCCTCGAGGTTTTTCTCAGCCGCGTCTTCAACGGCTTTTTCCACGCCCGGAACGTCGGTCGCGTCGTTCACGGCCTGGTGAGCATCATCCTTCTGCTCGTCCGTCAGATGCTCCATGTCGTCAATCGCCTTGTTGGCGTCGTCTTTGGCACCCTCGAGGTTCTTCTCTGCTGCATCCTCCACCGCTTTTTCCACGCCCGGAACGTCGGTCGCGTCGTTCACGGCCTGGTGAGCATCGTCTTTCTGCTCGTCCGTCAGATGCTCCATCTCATCGATCGCTTTATTGGCGTCGTCTTTGGCGCCCTCAAGGTTTTTCTCTGCTGCGTCCTCCACCGCTTTTTCCACGCCCGGAACATCGGTTGAGTCGTTCACGGCCTGGTGAGCATCGTCCTTCTGCTCGTCCGTCAGGTGCTCCATCTCGTCGATCGCCTTGTTGGCGTCGTCTTTGGCGCCCTCAAGGTTTTTCTCTGCTGCATCCTCAACGGCTTTTTCCACGCCCGGAACGTCGGTCGCATCGTTAACGGCCTGGTGAGCATCATCCTTCTGCTCGTCCGTCAGATGCTCCATCTCATCGATCGCTTTATTGGCGTCGTCTTTGGCGCCCTCAAGGTTTTTCTCTGCTGCGTCCTCAACGGCTTTGTTTACCTCGTCCTCACTTTTGGCCTCATCAACGGCCTTATGGGCATCGTCCTTCTCCTTGTCGGTCAGGTGATCCATGTCGTCGATCGCCTTGTCGGCGTCGTCTTTAGCCACCTGAAGGGCATCGTCTTTAGCTCCCTCGAGGTTTTTCTCGGCCGCGTCCTCAACGGCTTTGTTTACCTCATCCTCATTTTTGGCCTCATCAACGGCCTTGTGGGCATCGTCCTTCTCCTTGTCGGTCAGGTGATCCATGTCGTCGATCACCTTGTTGGCGTCGTCCTTGGCGCCCTCGAGGTTCTTCTCGGCCGCGTCCTCAACGGCTTTGTTTACCTCGTCCTCATTTTTGGCCTCATCAACGGCCTTGTGGGCATCGTCCTTCTCCTTGCCGGTCAGGTGATCCATATCGTCGATCGCCTTATCGGCGTCGTCCTTGGCTCCTTCGAGGTTTTTC
>DKMD01000035.1 GCA_002470465.1 Pluralibacter sp. UBA7423 | reverse complement strand
CCTGTGCTTATCGAATTAAAATGAGGAAAAAGACCGCAGCCTGCGGTCTTTAGGGATACAGCGATAACCTTACCGCAACGCCCTGTTTAGCGGTAGCGTTTTATGGGGCTATTTTGATCCTGTTCGGCAAGCCAGGCGAGCTTTTCACCAATCTTGCCTTCCAGGCCGCGCGATGTGGGATGGTAATAGCGCGTTGGCGACATTTCCGGCGGGAAATAGGCTTCTCCCGCCGCGTAGGCATTAGGCTCATCGTGGGCATAGCGATACTCCTGCCCGTAGCCCATCTCTTTCATCAGTTTTGTTGGTGCGTTGCGCAGGTGCACCGGCACGTCATAGTCCGGACGTTCACGGGCATCCGCCATCGCCGCTTTGAACGCGGTATAAACGGCGTTACTCTTCGGCGCACAGGCAAGATAAACAATAGCCTGCGCTATGGCACGTTCACCTTCCGCAGGCCCGACGCGGGTAAAACAGTCCCAGGCAGAAATAGCGACCTGCATTGCGCGCGGATCGGCATTGCCGACATCTTCAGAGGCTATCGCCAGGCAACGGCGAGCGACATAAAGCGGATCGCCTCCGGCGGTGATGATACGCGCATACCAGTAGAGTGCGGCATCCGGCGCGCTGCCGCGAACGGACTTGTGGAAGGCGGAGATTAAATCGTAGAAACGGTCGCCTTTGTTATCGAAACGGGCACTGCGCTCGCCGGCAATTTCGGTCAGCAGTTCTGGCTTTAAAACTCGCTTGCTGGAAGCATCAAGCTCCGCCATATCCGCCATCATTTCCAGCGTGTTCAGAGCCCGGCGTGCATCGCCGTTGACCAGTTCGGCGATTGCCTTGCGTGTCTCGTCCGGCAGAACGATATCCTGACCGCCGTAGCCACGGGCGCTGTCCGTCATTGCCTGAGTCAGCACCTGCTCAATATCCTCAACGGTGAGCGATTTCAGCAGGTAAACACGCGCCCGGGACAACAGCGCTGAATTGAGTTCGAATGAGGGGTTTTCCGTTGTCGCGCCGATGAAAAAGATGGTGCCGTCTTCGATGTGCGGCAGAAATGCGTCCTGCTGGCTTTTGTTAAAGCGATGGACCTCATCGACAAACAGGATCGTACGTCGCCCAGCATTGCGGTTTTGTCGGGCGCGTTCAATGGCTTCACGAATTTCCTTCACGCCGGACGTGACGGCAGAGATGCGCTCCACGTCGGCGTTGGCATAGCGGGCAATCACTTCCGCCAGCGTCGTTTTTCCGGTTCCCGGCGGCCCCCACAGAATCATCGAATGCAGGTGTCCTGCTTCAATGGCCCGCGGCAGCGGCTTACCGGTAGCCAGCAGGTGTTGCTGACCAATGTACTGCGCTAAATTTTCTGGCCGCATGCGGGCGGCCAGAGGTTGAAACGCATTATCGGAAAAATCGAGCGACAGATTGCTCACGCACGCCTCTTATTTACGCTGATCGTCTACCGTAACGCCTTTCGGTGGCGTAAAGGTGAATTTAGACGCATCCACCGCGCCGTTCTGCTGGGACTTCAGCTGGTAGCTGCTACGCTGATCGTCCTGTTCGATGGCGCTGAATTGATGGATGGTGCCGTCACGGCTGACGTTAATGGTGAACTCTTTCAGGTTTCCGTTGCTGCCTTTTGGCGTCAGAACGAAGTCGTCACCGCTCTGCTTAATGTTGTACTGCTGCCAGTCGCTGGACTGGTTGCGGGCAATCAGCATAAACGGCGTGTTGCTGGTCGCATCTTTCAGCCAGGTAGCAGTAGCCTGCTCAACAAACGGATTGTAGAACCAGAGCGTTTTCCCATCGGACACCAGAATGCTTTCGTCCGGCTGCGTCATGTGCCAGTTAAACAAGTTTGGACGCTTAACCGACAAATCGCCCTGCCCGTCCTGAACTGCATTCCCGCTGCCGTCGGTCACTTTCTGCGTGAAGCTCGCATGGAAGCTGCTGACCTTATCCAGACGGCTTTTCAAATCGCCTGCGGCATCAGCCCAAACCTGACTTGCTACGACGCTGGTCAGTAAGGCACAGGTGATGGCAAATTTTTTCATCTTCATTCCTTAAATGCGTCACTCCCGACGCGGGAGTCTCTTTGTCCACACTGTAGGCTCAGCACCTGCGGTGTGGACAGGAGAAAATACTTAAATTTTGGCTATTTACGCAACTTTTCAAACGAACAATCAATCGAATGGCGGCGGGGCAAGCACTTCACGGTTGCCGTTATGACCCGCTTCGCTGACGATCCCCTGAGCTTCCATCTGTTCGATGATACGCGCCGCGCGGTTATAACCAATGCGGAACTGACGCTGAACGCCCGAGATGGAGGCTTTGCGTTTTTCCGTTACGAAATTGACCGCCTGGTCGAATAACGGATCCAGCTCTTCACCGTTATCCAGGCCCGCTGCTCCGCCTTCGCTTTCGCTGTCAGAGGTAATACCGTCTACGTACTGCGGACGACCGCGCGCTTTCCAGTCCTGAACCACTGCGTGTACTTCCTGATCGCGAACGAACGCGCCGTGAACACGGGTTGGCGCCGCGCTGGAGTTTGGTCCGGCATAAAGCATATCGCCCATACCCAGCAGGGATTCCGCGCCGCCCTGATCGAGAATGGTACGGGAGTCAATTTTGCTGGATACGGTAAACGCGATGCGGGTCGGGATGTTCGCCTTGATCAAGCCGGTGATGACATCCACTGATGGACGCTGGGTCGCCAGCACAAGGTGGATCCCCGCCGCACGTGCTTTCTGCGCCAGACGAGCAATCAGCTCTTCCACTTTTTTGCCCACGGTCATCATCAGGTCGGCAAATTCATCCACCAGCACCACAATGTACGGCAGTTTTTCAAGCGTCGGATGTTCTGTTGCCATGCTGTCGCCTGGCTTCCAGTACGGATCCGGAATCGGGCGGCCCATCTGTGCAGCCTGCGCGATTTTTTCGTTGTATCCGGCCAGGTTACGTACGCCAAGGGCTGACATCAGCTTATAGCGACGCTCCATTTCATTGACGCTCCAGCGCAGCGCGTTGGCGGCATCCTTCATGTCCGTGACCACTTCCGTCAACAGGTGCGGAATGCCTTCATAGACCGACAGCTCCAGCATTTTCGGGTCAATCATGATGAAGCGAACGTCATCCGGCGTCGCCTTGTACAGCATGCTGAGGATCATGGCGTTCACACCCACCGATTTCCCGGAACCAGTGGTACCGGCAACCAGCAGGTGAGGCATTTTCGCAAGGTCGGCAATCACCGGATCGCCAGCAATATCTTTGCCCAGCACCACGGTCAACGGCGACGGACTTTCACGGAACTTGGCGCAGTCGAGCACTTCACGCAGGTAGACGGTCTGTCGTTTCTTGTTCGGCAACTCCAGGCCTACATACGGTTTGCCAGGAATAACTTCCACAACGCGCACCGCTACGGTCGACAATGAACGGGCCAAATCGCGTGACAGGTTAGAAATACGCGCCGCTTTCACACCGGGTGCCAGATTCAGTTCGAAACGGGTGATGACCGGGCCAGGTGAATAGTTCACCACGTCCGCTTTGATGCGGAAGTCAGCCAGACGGGTCTCAACCAGACGCGCAGTTTGCTCAAGGGCAAACGTATCAACCGGCTCAACTTCGCTCGGCGGCTGGGTCAGAAGATCCAGTGACGGCAGCGGCGTGGTCGGTTTTTGCAGCGGCCGATCATCGCCGTTGCGCATCAGCAGCGGGTGAATCAGGCTTTCCTGCGGCTGCGGCTCAGGTTGCGGAGCTGGCTGCTGATAAGCCTGAGGCTGCTGTGGCTGGTGCGCCTGTTGTTGCTGAGGCTGATAGCTCTGCGGAGCCTGTTCCGGCATTACCCCCGGCGTAAACAGCGGCGCTTTCGGCGTATCATCAACCAGCGCCTTCATAGGTGAAAAATCGTAATCCGCAGGGGAGAAGGGATTCGCGCCCTGCGGCTGTTCACCGGCATAACGCTGCTGCTGAGTTGCAGCAAACTGGCGCGCCAGTTCCGCCTCTGCCACAGAGTCTTCATCTTCCGGCGACTCATCATAGCTGTTGTCGTCGTACTGCTCGCCATAGCGTTGCTGCTGGGTTGCAGCAAACTGGCGCGCCAGTTCATCCTGGTGCAGCTCATCCGCTTCTTCATCGCCCATCGGCTCATCGGAATAGTGCTGCTGGCGTTCCTGTTCACGAGCACGTTCTTCGGCCATACGCTGAGAAGGCAACTTAATGCCAAACGAAGCGGAGGCCAACTCACGGCGCGTCGGCACCCGTACACGGTTCGGACGCGGCAGCTGTGGGCCAATGCCCTCTTTCACCTGCACGCGAGGAGAATCCGCCGGGCTGAACAGCTGAGTCGCTGAAGCGGCGGCGGCGATAGTGGTTGCCGCCCCGGTAGCCTGATGAACGCTTGCCGCTACTGGCGCAACGGCGGCCAGAGGATCAGCCGCAGGTGCGGAAGGTGCTGGAATGGACGATGCGGGCATAGTTGGCATGACCGTCGCGGGTTCCGGCGTTGGCTGATACCACGCGGCAAGCTGCTCGCGTTCGCGCGCGCGCTTCTCTTCCACTTCTTCAAAATAGTAAAGCGGTGGACGCTGAGGCTTGATTTCCGCTTCCGGTTCCACATTCTGAACAGGTGGCATTTCTGCCGCTGGCTGCGCCATTGGCTCTGGCACAGGCTGATACTGCGGTTGGGCGTTGTATTGCGTTTCCGGTGAATACTGCGGCTCAGGCTGCCACGCTGATTCCGGCGGGACATACGCCTGCTCTGGCTCCGGCCACAGTTCCTCAATAGTGGGCTGCTGGCGGAATGCTTCAGGCTGCACATACTCTGGTTTGGCAACCGGTGCCTGCGGCGGCCAGTTGTCCGGAGAAGGCGCAATCACCGGTTCAGGCATATGCGGCGCTGGCACGGGCTGCCACTCAACTTGAGGAGGGACCATTTCAGCGGCCGATACTACCGGCGCAGTCATTGCTGGTGCGGCAGGTTCTGCCCAGGCTTGAGTCGTGGCGGTTGCTGCCGCAACGGCAGCTAAAGGCTCGTTAACAGCATGTCCGTTCATTAATGGATCTTGTTCATCCCACGCCTGCGGACGTGCTGCGCTGTTCCCGGAGAACAGCACATCATCAGCGTTTGGCTGATGAAGCGCGCTGCTGCCGGAGAATAAAACATCATCGGCGTCGGCCGCCTGGCCGCGTGCGCTGTACTGAATATCTTCTTCAGACTCATCCATCCGCTTACCGGAAAACAGCGCCTCATCCGTTTTGCGGCCCATCGGATTGCTGAATTTGTCGGCAATACGCTGACGGCGCGCCAGGGCTCCGCGCAGAATTCGGGCACGACGCCCCTCATTACGCGGGGCCTCTGCATGATCGTCTTCTTCGTCTTCGTACTCTTCGTCGTCCACCCAGGTATCATCCCGGCGCGTGCGATTACTGGCGAAGGTAAGGATGTTCAGGATCCAGTTGCCAATTTTCTCAGCAATGCTGACCCAGGACCAGCCGGTAAACAGCGTCAGACCCGCCGCCCAGATACACAGCAGCGCCAGCGTTCCGCCGCTGCTGTGCAGCATCGGTTGCAGCGCAGTGCTGAGTAAGCTGCCAATGACGCCGCCGGAAGCGAAATACCAGATATCATCGGCATTGATCGCCGCAAGCCCACAGGAGGTCAGGATAATGGCGAGGACACCAATCAACCTCAGCGCGACAGCGAAGTAGTCGACGTATTCATCCGTCGCCCGATGGCGGTAAGCAAACCAGCAGCCGCCAATGATGATTACCGGCAACGTATAGGCCATTACGCCGAAAATGAAAAACAGCGTATCCGCGAGCCACGCCCCTGGCACACCACCAAGATTATGGATCGGCTCATGCCAGGCGGTCTGAGACCAGCTGGGATCGGAGGGATTAAAGCTGAGTAATGCGGCCATCAGCCAGATGGCAAAAAGGGAACAGAGAATCAGAAGCGCTTCCAGAAGACGGCGCCCGCTGCTTAATCTGTTAATGGTGACTTCTTTTTCTTCAGTGTATTCCTGGCTCAAGAAAGGCTCTCCAGGTCCTTGATGCTAAAACGGACAACAGCGCCGGGTCTCCCCGGCACTGTTGCTGTATGGATTAACAGGAGTGTAATCAACTTACGCTGATTTTGCACCTGTTCCGTGTTAGCGCGTCTTAATAACCAGACGATTACTCTGCTTCACTTCTTCCATGACCACGTAAGTACGCGTGTCATTCACGCCTGGCAGGCGCAGCAGGGTTTCACCTAACAACTTGCGGTACGCTGACATGTCCGGCACGCGGGTTTTCAACAGGTAGTCGAAATCACCGGAAACCAAGTGACACTCTTGAATTTCTTCAAGTTTTTGCACAGCGGAGTTAAATTGTTCAAACACATCCGGCGCGCCACGATTCAGAGTTATCTCAACAAAGACCAGCAGCGATGCATCCAGATAATGTGGGTTCAGCAGCGCGGTATAGCCCTGAATAAACCCTTGTCTTTCCAGCCGACGTACGCGCTCAAGGCAAGGTGTCGGAGAAAGTCCCACTCGTTTAGAAAGCTCGACGTTGGAAATTCGCCCATCCTTTTGCAATTCGTTCAAAATGTTACGATCGATGCGGTCGAGATCTTTGCCTGGGCGCTTCTTGCTATCTACCATTATTATTGTCTCTCTGTATTCCTTCCCTACTCCCGTCTGGACCCTGTGCACTTCACTGTTCAGAGCCTGTGCCCATCGCCTGCGTGGAAAATCTGTTACCAGATGCACGCATAACCCAAGGGTACGTATTGAGAAGCCGTTGCCTGTCGGCAGCCACCGTTATCTCGTATGGCGTCTGTCCACGCCATGCGTCGATAATGCTGACCCGGTTAAACATGGCATTTGCGTGCATGAAAATTCACCACACGGCAAACGCTGTTTTTTCTCATTTCATTGTTTTCGCAAAAGCACAGGGGATTGTCAAAGCAAAACATCGATTTTTAGTACAACATGCCAGATATTCATTATCGCTCCGGCTTGATCCTCATGTTATCTCCTTATAATCATCCCGATAGCAGTAGAATTTGTTATCACTGACGCTGATAAAATCATCAATCGATTGACCGAATCTATTACACATATCGTTAACAAAATTTCTGCACTCTTTTATTAGTTCCGCAAATTCCCTACAATCCCGCCCATTGTCTGCCAACATTTATGGGGATCTCATGGGCACGGCCAAACACAGTAAACTGCTTATTCTTGGTTCTGGACCTGCGGGCTATACCGCCGCGGTCTATGCGGCACGCGCTAACCTGCACCCGGTGCTGATCACCGGCATGGAAAAAGGCGGTCAGCTGACCACCACTACCGAAGTGGAAAACTGGCCAGGCGACCCGAACGATCTGACCGGCCCGCTGCTGATGGAACGCATGCATGAACACGCGACGAAGTTTGAAACTGAAATTCTGTTCGACCACATCAATAAAGTCGATTTGCAGAACCGTCCTTTCCGTTTAATCGGCGACAGCGGCGAATACACCTGTGATGCGCTGATTATCGCTACTGGCGCATCTGCCCGTTATCTCGGTCTGCCTTCAGAGGAAGCCTTTAAAGGCCGCGGCGTTTCCGCATGCGCCACCTGTGATGGTTTCTTCTATCGCAACCAGAAGGTCGCGGTCATCGGTGGCGGGAATACGGCCGTTGAAGAAGCACTCTATCTGGCGAATATTGCCTCTGAAGTCCACCTGATTCACCGCCGCGATACCTTCCGCGCAGAAAAAATCCTTATTAAGCGCCTGATGGATAAAGTGGAAAATGGCAACATCGTTCTGCATACCCACCGCACGCTCGAAGAAGTGACCGGCGATCAGATGGGCGTCAGCGGCCTGCGTCTGCGTGACACGCTGAACAACGACAATATTGAGTCTCTGGACGTGGCGGGCCTGTTTGTGGCTATCGGCCACAGCCCAAACACCGGCATCTTCGACGGTCAGCTGGAACTGGAAAACGGCTACATCAAGGTGCAGTCCGGTATCCACGGCAATGCAACCCAGACCAGCATCCCTGGCGTCTTTGCCGCAGGCGACGTCATGGACCATATTTACCGCCAGGCGATCACCTCCGCGGGCACGGGCTGTATGGCAGCCCTGGACGCTGAGCGTTATCTCGACGGTCTGGCCGATCAGGCCAAATAATCTTTACAAGTCAGTAACAAAGGTAAATAAGGCGACGATAAGTCGCCTTTCTTTTATCCTCGTTGTAACATTGGCGCGCCTGATAATTTCCTATAAGACACCTGCTAAGCACGCCAATGAATAAAACCCGTCAACAAGAGCTTACCCGCTGGTTAAAACAGCAAAGCGTCCTTTCCCGCCGCTGGCTGATGCTTTCGCGTCTGCTTGGCGTGGCGAGCGGAGTGCTGATCGTCGCCCAGGCCTGGTTTATGGCCCGTATTCTGCACCATATGATTATGGAGAATATTCCCCGTGAGGCGCTGCTGTTCCCCTTCATCCTGTTGATTATGGTGTTCGTGCTACGTGCATGGGTTGTCTGGCTACGTGAGCGCGTCGGGTTTCATGCCGGGCAGCACATTCGTCTGGAGATCCGTAAAATGGTGCTCGACAGGCTTCAACAGGCAGGGCCTGCGTGGATTCAGGGTAAACCCGCTGGCAGTTGGGCGACATTGATCCTCGAACAAATTGAGGATATGCATGATTACTACGCACGCTATTTGCCGCAGATGGCGCTGGCTGCGTCTGTTCCGCTGCTGATCGTGCTGGCGATTTTTCCGATGAACTGGGCTGCCGCCCTCATTTTGTTGTGCACCGCACCGCTGATACCACTGTTCATGGCGCTGGTTGGCATGGGTGCCGCAGACGCTAACCGCCGCAACTTCCTTGCGCTGGCTCGACTGAGCGGCCACTTCCTCGATCGCCTGCGAGGAATGGATACGCTGCGTCTTTTTGGCCGTGGAGAAGCAGAAACGGACAACATTCGTCAGGCTTCTGAAAACTTCCGTCAGCGTACAATGGAAGTTCTGCGCCTCGCCTTCCTTTCTTCCGGCGTGCTGGAATTTTTCACGTCACTTTCGATCGCCGTTGTCGCCGTATACTTTGGTTTCTCCTATCTTGGCGAACTTCATTTTGGCAGCTACGGCACGCCTGTCACGCTACTGGCGGGCTTTCTGGCCCTGATTCTGGCTCCCGAGTTTTTCCAGCCGCTGCGCGACCTCGGCACTTTTTATCACGCTAAAGCGCAGGCCGTAGGCGCAGCAGATAGTCTGAAAACCTTCCTGGAAGCGCCGCTGGCCCAGCCACAGCGTGGAAGCGTTGTACCGGAGACGAACCAGAACGTGAGCCTTGAAGCGCGCGAGCTGGTGATTTTATCACCGGAAGGCAAAACGCTTGCCGGACCGCTTAATTTCCGAATGGCAGCAGGAGAGCGCATTGTGTTAGTCGGTCAGAGCGGTTCCGGAAAAAGCTCACTGCTGAATACGCTGGCCGGTTTTCTGCCGTACGAGGGTTCTCTGACCGTCAACGGTACCGAGCTAAAAGAGCTGGATCCCGACGCCTGGCGGCAGTTGCTAAGCTGGGTAGGGCAAAACCCACAGCTTCCCGCGCTGACGCTGCGCGAAAACGTGCTGCTGGCAGATCCCCAGGCCAATGAACAGTCGCTTCACCACGCGCTGGCGCGAGCCTGGGTAAACGAATTTATCGGACAGCTTCCGCAAGGGCTTGATACGCCAGTGGGCGATCAGGCCGCGCGGCTGTCCGTTGGTCAGGCACAACGTGTGGCAGTGGCCCGCGCCCTGCTCTCTCCGTGCCGGTTATTGCTGCTCGACGAGCCCGCGGCAAGCCTTGATGCGCACAGCGAACAACGCGTTATGCAGGCATTAACCGAAGCGTCGACCAATCAGACAACCGTCATGGTCACCCATCAGTTGGAAAATCTTGCCGACTGGGATGCCGTCTGGGTGATGCATCAGGGCCAGATTGTGGAACAGGGTGCATACCACGAACTTGCTGAAGCGAAGGGGCATTTCGCCAGCCTGCTCGCTCATCGCCAGGAGGAGATTTAAATGCGCGTTTTAGCCCCCTATCTGGCGTTGTACAAACGGCATAAGTGGCTGCTATCTCTGGGCATTATCCTGGCCATTGTGACGCTGCTTGCCAGTATTGGCCTGATCACGCTTTCTGGCTGGTTTCTTTCGGCCTCCGCGGCCGTGGGGTTTGCAGGAGCCTACAGCTTCAACTATATGCTGCCCGCTGCGGGCGTCCGTGGCGCCGCCATCATCCGCACCGCAGGACGCTATTTCGAGCGCCTCGTCAGCCACGACGCAACGTTTCGCGTGCTGCAGCACCTACGCGTGTTTACCTTCAGCAAGCTTCTGCCGCTCTCACCTGGCGGGCTTGCACGTTTTCGCCAGGGTGAACTACTGAATCGCGTAGTTGCGGATGTCGACACGCTCGACCACCTCTACCTGCGGGTGATTTCGCCGTTGATCAGCGCCCTGGTCGTGATTCTGGTGGTGACGTTTGGCCTCAGCTTCCTCGATGCGACTTTAGCGCTCACGCTCGGCGGCATTATGCTGCTGACGCTCGTTGCACTCCCTCCGCTGTTTTATCGCACCGGGAAGCCAACCGGGGAAAATCTGACCCGGCTGCGTGGAGAATATCGTCAGCAGCTAACATCCTGGCTGCACGGACAGGCCGAATTGACCATTTTTGGCGCCAGTACGCGCTACCGCGAGCAGATGGAGCAGACAGAAATGAACTGGCATGACGCCCAGCGCCGCCAGTCAGAACTGACCGCCCTCTCGCAGGCGCTGATGCTGCTTATCGGCGCGACGGCGGTGATTGTAATGCTGTGGATGGCAGCGGGCGGCGTAGGTGATAACATGCAGCCTGGCCCACTTATTGCGCTGTTTGTCTTCTGCGCCCTGGCCGCCTTTGAAGCTCTCGCGCCGGTAACCACCGCGTTCCAGCATCTTGGGAAAGTGATGGCCTCCGCCTCGCGTATTACCGATCTGACAAGCCAGCAGCCAGAAGTGACCTTCCCTTCTGCCGTTTCGACCTCTCCGGACCGCATCAGCCTGACGCTCTGCGACATCAGCTTTACTTACCCGCAACAGTCGCAGCCAGCCCTGGAACACGTGACGCTCCAGGTTAACGCGGGCGAACATGTGGCTATTCTGGGTCGTACCGGTTGCGGAAAATCAACGCTCCTGCAGCTGCTGACCCGCGCATGGGATCCGCAGCACGGCGAACTTTTACTGAACCAGCAGCCGCTTCCTTCTTTCGATGAGATGACGCTACGCCGCAGCATGAGCATGGTTCCGCAGCGCGTACACCTTTTCAGCGCAACGCTTCGGGACAATCTCCTGCTGGCCGCGCCCCAGGCAACAGATGAAGCGCTTGCAGACGTGCTCATGCGTACTGGCCTTGAGAAGCTGCTCGAGGATGGCGGCCTTAACAGCTGGCTTGGCGAAGGCGGCCGTCAACTGTCCGGTGGTGAGCTGCGCCGTCTGGCTATTGCCCGCGCCTTACTGCATGATGCTCCGCTGATGCTGCTCGATGAGCCTACCGAAGGGTTAGACGCCACCACAGAAGCACAAATCCTTGATTTGCTGGCGGAAGTCATGCGCGAAAAAACCGTCCTGATGGTAACCCACCGCCTGCGCGGCCTGGCCCGATTTAATCAAATAATTGTGATGGACAACGGCCAGATTATTGAGCAAGGTAATCACGCAGAATTGCTGGTCCAACAAGGGCGTTATTACCAGTTCAGACAGCGTCTGTGAGCTACTCTTTCTCTATTAACAGGCGTGGAGTTGTGAAGCATGCGGCTGGTCCAGTTGTCACGTCATACCATTACCTTTCCGTCGCCGGAAGGTGCCCTGCGCGAGCCTAATGGTTTGCTCGCGCTGGGGGGCGACCTTAGCCCGGCAAGGCTGCTGATGGCCTATCAGCGCGGCATTTTTCCCTGGTTTTCGCCAGGCGACCCTATTCTTTGGTGGTCGCCCGATCCCCGGGCTGTTCTGTGGCCGGACAGGTTTCACATCAGCCGCAGCATGAAGCGCTTCCATAAAGCATCCCCTTACAGAATCACGCTCAACCATGCCTTTAGCCAGGTGATTGCAGGCTGTGCCAGCAATCGTGACGAAGGCACCTGGATTACGCAAAGTATTGTTCAGGCCTATCACCGCCTGCATGAACTCGGCCATGCACATTCCATTGAGGTGTGGCTGGGCAATGAACTGGTGGGTGGAATGTACGGCGTGGCGCAGGGGGCGCTCTTTTGCGGTGAGTCGATGTTTAGTCGGGCGGATAACGCTTCAAAAAGTGCTCTGCTGGTGTTTACACAGTCTTTTGCTGGCGCAGGCGGCAAGCTGCTGGACTGTCAGGTGCTGAACAGCCACACCGCATCGCTTGGTGCCATTGAAATTCCTCGCCGCGATTATCTCGAATATCTGGCTCTACTGCGTGCGGAGCCACTGCCAGGCCATTTCTGGGTGCCCCGAACGCTCTTTTCACCCGCAGTGTAAATGTTTTCGGCACATTTTTTGTCAGGGTGATATAATTGTGCCGGAAGTCGTTTCTGCCTGTTGCCCCGCCATCGTTTCAGGAATCCCCCCTTATACGTTTGCGCTCGTCACACGGTGTTCGTTTGTGACAGACGGGCAATGCGCAAAAACGAGCTTATTTTATCCCGCCAGCGGCTTCGGGCCGAAAGGTGGCGGGTAAATCTTTACTTAATGGCTGAATTTCGGCATTATCTTGCCGGTTCAAAACTATGGTAGTGATACCCCTCGAGGACTAGATGGCCAAAGAAGACAATATTGAAATGCAGGGTACCGTTCTCGAAACGTTGCCAAACACTATGTTCCGCGTAGAACTGGAAAACGGTCACGTGGTAACGGCGCATATCTCCGGTAAAATGCGTAAAAACTACATCCGCATTTTGACGGGCGACAAAGTGACTGTTGAGCTGACCCCGTACGACCTGAGCAAAGGCCGCATTGTCTTCCGTAGTCGCTAATCGCTGTCAGCCCCTTTCAGGTTGCTGAATGCAGAAAGGTCGGGTTTCCCCCGACCTTTTTCATTTACGCAATTTTCTCATCTTCCGAAACGCAATAACTTTCCCATACCGCCACCGCAATCAATACAGCGGCAATTAACCCGCTAATCATCAGCCTGTCCGTTACCCCACTGACCGCCAGCAGAAGAATAAGCAGCAGCAATCCAATAGCGTGAGAGCGTGGAAAGCGTCCATGAAGCGTTTTGCGAAATAGCCCGTTTGCCGCCAGATAACCGACAGGTCCGCCGAACAGAACCAGCGCAGCCGTCATTTCGATTCGCGCATCAGGATGGGCAATGGTCAGTTCAATCCCTACTGCCGTCACAATCAGCGCACCTACCAGCAGGACGTGGATATAGTGAAACTTTGCCCCGAGTTTTCCGGGATCGTTCGTCTGGCTGATAATATGGCTGGCTTTGCCGCTGCTGGCGTCGAAGTAAATCCACCACATCGTCAGGCAGGAGGCAAATGCCACCAGGGCGCTGATAATGACCGGGGCAGACCACGGCTCAATATCGTACAACGCAGAGCCCGTCATCACGATGATTTCCCCCAGCGCCACGATGACAAACAGCTGGCAGCGTTCGGCCAGATGATGCCCTGAGATGCTCCACTCCGTCAGGCTGTCCGAGCGCCCAAGCACGGGCAGCCAGAAACCGAGCATCGGGGAGCCGTATTCGCAGAGAATTGCGATCCCCCACAACAGCATCCGCATATTCCCTTCAGCCAGCCCGCCACCCATCCAGAACAGCGCAGAAATACAGAGCCAGATGAAAATGCGCCGCAGATTCTTCGTCAATGGCAGCCCGGCTTCGGCGAACTTCATCACCGTAAACGCCCGTCCGACCTGCATCACCACATACAGCAGGGCAAAGACAAGGCCACGTCCGGCAAACGCACCAGGCAGCGCTGCAGAGTAAAACAGACCTACCAGCATCATTGCGAAAAGCATGAGCCTGAATTTGCGCGTATCCGGCTCAAACCAGTTCGTGACCCATGCGGTGTATTGCCACACCAGCCAGGTTGCAAACCATAACTCCAGCGCCTGAAGCGCCCCATTAAGCGTTAAATGATGCAGCAGATAATGGGAGATTTGCGTCACCGCAAAGACATAAATCAGATCGAAGAACAGCTCCGGAAAGGAGACTGTCGCATTGTGCTTGTCGCGTATTTGAAAGTTTGCCATATCCGCTTAATGCCTTGTGCTGAATGTAAAAAAAGTAGCAGCAAGATCACCTAAAAAATACGAAAACAGGAACGAAAAACGATCGGGTTAATCACTAAATACGGATTGACTGCCTTAACGGCAGTTAACTTATTATTTATTCAAAACCCTGCTTTATTAAGTATTAGGCCACCTGCGCGACAATGCACCCAATAACAGCACAACATTACTGCCCGTCCATTTTTAAGCTGCCTGCACGGCAGTGAACTGGAAACCACATGGCATATCCTATTGTCCTACAAAGAGAAAATCAATTTCTGGGTTAAAGACCCTTTTTTCAGATAGGTTTTTATATTTCATAAAATCAATAAGTTAAAAATAGCAAAAAATAAAAGGGTCTGAAGAGATAGCTGATGAGTGCAAAGGAAAGGTTATCGGGGGCGCTTCTTCGTTTGTCTTTAACAAGGATACGGCAAGAGTCACTCTCAATATTTGAATCCGCTAACAGCCCGCTTTTCTGCTGTCGTTTTATTCAGAAATAATACAATGAACTTCCGGAAACCGTCCGGCACAGTTTTTCACTGACGACTGTTCTCAGGTTGGAACCGCATTTTTACAGCCATAAAAAAACCGGGCCTGAGCCCGGTTTCGTCATCAAAAAGAACCGCTTAGTGCGCCGCTTCTGGCTTGCGTTTCTGCGCCGCCTGGAAGTCGTAGGTCAGCTCGTTTTTCTTCGCGTCGAGTGTCACCGTCACCTGACCGCCGTCCACCAGCGTGCCGAACAGCAACTCGTTGGCGAGCGGTTTTTTCAGGTTGTCCTGAATCACGCGCACCATCGGTCGGGCACCCATCGCACGGTCGTAGCCTTTTTCAGCCAGCCAGTCGCGGGCCTCCTGGCTCACTTCCAGCGACACGCCTTTCTGATCCAGCTGCACCTGAAGTTCGACAATAAACTTGTCGACAACCTGATGGATCACATCCGTTGACAGATGATCGAACCAGATGATGTTGTCCAGACGGTTACGGAATTCCGGCGTGAAGATCTTTTTGATCTCCTCCATCGCATCGGTGCTGTTATCCTGGTGGATCAGACCAATGGATTTACGCTCGGTTTCACGCACACCGGCGTTGGTGGTCATCACCAGCACCACGTTGCGGAAGTCCGCTTTGCGCCCGTTGTTATCGGTCAGCGTACCGTTGTCCATCACCTGCAACAGCAGGTTAAAGACGTCAGGGTGCGCCTTCTCGATTTCATCGAGCAGCAGTACCGCATGAGGATGTTTGATTACCGCATCCGTCAGCAGCCCGCCCTGGTCAAAGCCCACGTAGCCCGGAGGCGCACCAATCAGGCGACTCACGGTGTGACGTTCCATATATTCAGACATATCGAAACGCAGCAGCTCAATGCCGAGCGCCTTCGACAGCTGCACGGTGACCTCGGTTTTACCGACCCCGGTCGGACCGGCGAACAGGAAGGAACCGACAGGCTTGTGATCCTGACCGAGGCCTGCACGGCTCATCTTGATGGCTTCGGTTAACGCCTCAATGGCTTTATCCTGACCAAAGACCAGCATTTTCAGGCGATCGCCCAGATTTTTCAGCGTGTCGCGATCGCTTTGCGAAACGCTCTTCTCCGGAATGCGCGCAATACGCGCCACTACGGACTCGATATCCGCCACGTTGATGGTTTTTTTGCGTTTGCTGACTGGCATCAGGCGCGCACGCGCGCCCGCTTCGTCGATCACATCAATCGCCTTATCCGGCAGGTGACGATCGTTGATGTATTTCACCGCCAGCTCCACCGCCGCACGAATCGCTTTCGCGGTATAACGCACGTCGTGGTGCGCCTCGTACTTCGGCTTCAGGCCGTTGATGATCTGTACGGTTTCTTCGACGGTCGGTTCAGTAATATCGATTTTCTGGAAGCGACGCGCCAGCGCGCGGTCTTTTTCGAAAATGTTGCTGAACTCCTGATACGTCGTAGAGCCGATCACGCGAATTTTGCCGCTGGAAAGCAGCGGTTTGATCAGGTTTGCTGCATCCACCTGGCCGCCAGACGCCGCACCCGCACCGATAATGGTGTGGATCTCATCGATGAACAGAATGCTGTTGGTATCCTGCTCCAGCTGTTTCAGCAGCGCCTTGAAGCGTTTTTCAAAATCGCCGCGGTACTTGGTGCCCGCCAGCAGCGAGCCAATATCGAGCGAGTAAATGGTGCAATCAGCGATCACTTCCGGCACGTCGCCCTGCACGATACGCCAGGCGAGCCCTTCGGCAATCGCGGTTTTCCCAACGCCGGACTCACCAACCAACAACGGGTTGTTTTTACGCCTACGGCACAACACCTGAATGGCACGCTCAAGTTCCTTATCGCGGCCAATCAGCGGGTCTATGCCGCCCACGCGAGCAAGCTGGTTCAAATTGGTGGTGAAGTTTTCCATACGATCCTCCCCGCCTGCTTGCTCTTCAGTGTTCGGTTGGCTTCCGGAATCGGAAGACTGGCTCGGCTCGTCTTTACGCGTGCCGTGGGAGATGAAGTTCACCACGTCGAGGCGGCTCACTTCATGTTTACGCAGCAGATAGGCCGCCTGTGACTCCTGCTCGCTGAAGATAGCGACCAGCACGTTGGCACCGGTGACTTCGCTGCGACCGGAAGACTGAACGTGGAATACGGCACGCTGCAGTACGCGCTGGAAGCTGAGCGTCGGCTGAGTGTCGCGCTCCTCTTCGCTGGCAGGCAGTACTGGCGTGGTCTGTTCGATGAAGGCTTCGAGTTCCTGACGCAGCGCCACCAGATCCACGGAGCAGGCTTCCAGCGCTTCGCGGGCAGATGGGTTGCTGAGCAGAGCCAGCAACAGATGCTCGACGGTCATAAACTCATGACGGTGCTCGCGCGCTCTGGCGAAAGCCATGTTTAAACTGAGTTCCAGTTCTTGATTGAGCATAGGCACCTCCCCCAATTTGAATGCCTGAAATCAGGCCTGTTCCAGCGTACACAGCAGAGGATGCTCGTTCTCCTTGGCGTACTTGTTCACCATCGCAACTTTAGTTTCAGCAACTTCTGCGGTAAACACCCCGCAAATCGCCTTCCCCTGATAGTGAACCGCGAGCATCAACTGTGTGGCACGTTCTACATCATAAGAAAAGAATTTCTGTAACACGTCAATAACAAACTCCATTGGCGTGTAATCATCATTGAGCAAAATCACTTTATACATCGACGGCGGTTTTAGCGCATCGCGTACCTGGTCTTTGGTTAGCTGGTCGAAGTCCAGCCAGTCACGCGTCTTACCCATTGTCAGTGTTCATCTTCAGTTACGCTCCGGCGGGAAACGTCCCGTCACTGACCAGAGCCGGTTTACATTGAATCTACAGTAAAGCGTAGATAACTATCCTCTATTACTGCCATTCGCTATTCCTGCTATTCGCGACCTTGGTCACATTCCTTGCAATAGCGTTAACTGCTTCAAATTTTGGTGCATTTTTCACCATACTTCGCTATCTGTCGCTTGACGCGTTGCCTGATTTATCTAAATTGTACAGGCGAGAGTTGGCGAGGTTTTGAACAGCCCGTCGATTTCACCACCGGTTCTTTCCATCTGAAATAGAAGATTCTCGAAGGATGTCGATGTATGGAAATGGGTACTGTTAAGTGGTTCAACAATGCTAAAGGGTTCGGTTTTATCTGCCCTGAAGGCGGTGGCGAAGACATCTTCGCCCATTACTCGACCATCCAGATGGATGGTTACAGAACGTTAAAAGCCGGACAAGCCGTTCGGTTTGATGTCCACCAGGGACCCAAAGGCAACCACGCCAGCGTGATTGTCCCGGTTGAAGCGGAAGCCGCCGCAGTCGCGTAACGCTTTTGGTCCATTGTGACTATCCCCCACTCAAAATGCCAGTCCTGACGACTGGCATTTTTATGCCCGTTATTCGCGGGCCAGCGCGTCCACCGGGTCAAGCCTTGCGGCGTTTCTCGCTGGCAGCCAGCCAAACAGCACGCCGGTCAGCGTCGAACAGATAAACGCCATCAGCAGCGCCAGCGGTGAAAAACCAATCCCCCAGTCAGGCAGGAACAGCTGGAGCGTAAAGGCGATCATTAGCGAAAGCGAAACGCCTAACGCACCGCCTACCAGACAAACCAGCACGGCCTCAATCAAAAACTGCTGCAGCACGTCGCGGGCTCGTGCCCCCACCGCCATACGAATACCGATTTCCCGGGTGCGCTCGGTTACGGACACCAGCATGATATTCATCACTCCAATTCCGCCCACCACCAGCGAGATTATAGCCACCAGCGTTAAGAACAACTGTAGTGTATGTGTGGTCCGCTCCGCGGTTTTCAAGATGCTGTCCATATTCCAGGCAAAGAAATCTTTCTTACCGTGACGCAGCATCAGCAGCCGGGTCAGCTGCTGTTCAGCAAGCTGGCTGTCATAGCCTTCGTTAACGCGCACGGTAATGGAATTCAGCCATGACTGCCCCATAACGCGCCCGGCCATGGTGGTGTAAGGCAGCCAGACGCGCAGGATTTTACTGCTGCCAAACATGCCCTGTTTTTCATCAGCCACACCGATAATGGTAGCTGGCATATTTCCAACAAGGATGATTTCCCCTACCACGCTGGCTTTGTGCGGGAAAAGCTGGCGGCGGGTATTGCCGTCGAGCACCACCACTTGCGCACGGCTGTTAAGCTGTACGTCGTTAAAGGTATTCCCTTCGCTGAAGGTCATGCCGTAGACGTTGAAATACTGCGCGCCCACTCCTTCCACACTTGCCGACACATCCGTGTTGCCCACGCGCAAGCGGAGGCTTTTTGATACTGCGGGCGTTGCCGAACGCACCCAGGGCTGCTTCTGGATAGCGAGCAAATCGTCATATTTCAGCGCCTGCTGGTACTGCGGATCGTCGTCGCCAAAATCTTTGCCGGGATAAATATCGATGGTGTTGGTGCCAATTGCCCTGATATCTGCCAGCACCATTTGTTTAGCCGCATCCCCCACCACCACGATAGACACCACTGAGGCGATGCCGATGATAATGCCGAGCATGGTTAACAGCGTGCGCATTTTGTTGGCCGTCATCGCCAGCCAGGCCATGGTCAACGCCTCACGAAAGCCGCTGATGAACTGTCGCCATCCGGCAGTTTCAGTCGATGCCGCAATGTTTCCGGCATTTTGCCCGCCGACAAGCGGAGGCGGATTGCTGATGATCTCGCCGTCGCGAATTTCAATGATTCGTTCTGCCTGTGCCGCCACCACCGGGTCGTGGGTCACGATAATCACCGTGTGCCCCTGCGCTTTCAGCTGATGCAGGATCGCCATGACTTCTTCGCCAGAGTGGCTGTCGAGGGCCCCGGTCGGTTCATCGGCAAGAATCACCTGCCCGCCGTTCATCAGCGCACGGGCGATACTCACGCGCTGCTGCTGGCCCCCTGAAAGCTGAGACGGCTGATAATCAACGCGATCGCCAAGCCCCAGGCGCTGCAACAGCTGCTGCGCACGCTCAAGCCGCCGCTTTCGCTCCGTTCCTGCGTACACGGCCGGTACTTCCACGTTTTGCGCAGCGCTTAAATGTGCCAGCAGATGGTAGCGCTGAAAAATAAAGCCGAAATGCTCACGACGCAGGCGCGCCAGCGCATCGCCATCGAGCGTGGCGACGTTCGTGCCGGCCACTTTGTAGGTGCCGCTGGTCGGTTTATCGAGACAGCCAAGAATATTCATCAGCGTCGATTTGCCGGAACCTGAGGCACCGACAATCGCCACCATTTCACCGGCGTTGATGCTGAGCGTAATCCCCTTCAGCACCTCAACGCTCTGATCCCCGGAGGGATAGCTGCGGCGAATCTGGCTAAGTTCCAGCAACGCCGTCATTTCACCGCCCCTGGTTTGCTCTCACCGGTGATCACTTCATCCCCTTCCTCCAGGCCTTTCACCACCTCCACATCCGTGTCATTGCGTGAGCCGATGCTGATTTCGCGCTCTTTAACCTCACCGTTGCGCAGCAGGCGCACGTTATAGCGGTTATCTCCCGTAGCATCGCCAAGCGCCGACAGTGGAATACTCAGGACATTCGTCACACCGGAGAGCTGAATATGCACCTGTGCGGTCATCTCCAGACGCAGCACGCCCTGCGGATTAGGCACCTCAAAACGTGCGTAATAGAAGATGGCGTCATTCACTTTTTCCGGCGTCGGCAGAATGTCCTTCAGCGTACCTTCATAACGGGTCAGCGGATCGCCCAGAACCGTAAACCACGCTTTTTGACCAGGCTTAAGATGAATCACGTCGGCTTCAGACACCTGAGCTTTCACCAGCATGGTGCTGAGATCCGCCAGCGTCAGAATGTTTGGCGCCTGCTGCGCGGCAATCACCGTCTGGCCTTGCAGCGTGGTAATTTGCGTCACTTCACCTGCCATTGGGGCGAGGATGCGGGTGTAGTCGAGGTTCGTTTTGGCCGTGTCGAGCGTGGCCTGATTGCGCTTGATCTGCGCATCAATGGTGCCAATCTGCGCCTCTTTGACCGCCACATCCGTCGCGCTGGTGTCCAGATCCTGGCGGGAAATAAGCTGCGTTTTTGCCAGTTGCTGATTGCGCGCGTAGGTCACCTGCGCCAGTTTACGTTCGGCGATAGCCTGCAGGCGCTGCGCGCGCAGCTCCATCAGCGTCGCCTCCACTTCTTTGATCTGGTTTTGTGCCTGCTCCGGATCGATAACCCCCAGCAGCTGGTCTTTTTTCACCTTATCGCCAATCGCCACCGACAGGGTTTTCAGCTGTCCGCTCACCTGCGCACCGACGTCCACTTTGCGCACAGCGTCCAGCTTGCCGGTCGCCAGCACGCTTTGCTGCAGATCGCTTTTACGCACAATCAGCGTCTGGTAGTTCGGCAGCGGCGCGTTCAGCGTCCGCCACAGCCAGAGTCCGGCCAGCAGAACAGCCGCAATGAGGAGCAGATATAGACTTTTGCGCTTTCCCTTAAGCTTCATAACAATCCTAAATATGTGTTTACCGGGGGATGATTGTATCTAAACATTTCCTCAACGAAACCCTGTCTTTGCCGATAGTCAGGGAGCCGTTGCATCTGCGTTGAAGGAAGCGTTGATGAAATAGCCTTTTCCTTGGGCAAGGCCTGTTTCTATGTCACTCATTGCAGAACTTTCTTACTCCGAACGCCCCACGCTGAAATCCGCCTGGCGGCTGTTTCGCCAGCTTGCAAAAGGGCAGCTGCAGCCAGGACTTGCCTGGCAGAACCCCGCGTATCGCCGCAAGTTTATGCTGCGCTCTCTGTTGACGCCATTGGCGACCACCAGGCTGCTTTCTCACCTTGCCGTTCAGCCACAGCTGGAGGCCATGCTGAATGTGCAGCCGGGTTTACCCTGCCGTATACACCGCCCCTGGATTTCCATGAATATGGCACACCAGAATGCCGCCGAAGCCCTGATCTCACACTATCAGATTTTCGCGCAGAGATTGCCACGTCGGGTAATGAACGCCTACCTCAGCCAGGACGGCGCTACGCTTGCGACGTTGACCGGCCGTGATGAGCAGACCTTCAGCATTCGCCTGTGTGCGGACGCCATGATGGATAAAGAGGGCGAAGCGACCCTGGCATTCTGCGACGCACAAGACACGGTCCTGTCTGAGCTGACGTTTACGCTGTGCCAGTTTAACGGCAAACGAACGCTTTATGTCGGCGGGATGCAGGGGGCGAAATCCCACGTGCCTCACGAGCTGATTCAGGCTGCCACCAAATCCTGCAACGGCCTGTTCCCTAAGCGCCTGCTTGTCGAAGCCGCAATGGTGCTGGGCCAGCTGATGGGAATTGAAGCCCTGCGTACGGTCAGCAATGAAACGCACATCTACCGTAACGTTCGCTATCGTAAGAAAAAACAGGACAAGCTGCACGCTGACTACAACAGCTTCTGGGTGTCACTGGGTGCAACCTTAGACAGCAACGGAGACTACCTGCTGCCGCTGGAAATGCCGCGTAAGCCGATGGAAGAGATTGCCAGCAAGAAGCGCTCGGAATATCGCCGCCGCTATGAACTGCTCGACGGCCTGCACGCGCAGACCATCAGTAGCTGTCAGCGTTAATCTGCCCGCCCGCGTGCCAGCCACAGTACGCGGGAAAACATCTTCCGCAGTAATCCCGGCACGGCCTCCACGCCACGGCGCCCCGCTTCCATTGCCACCTCAATCGCCAAATCAGGTTTCGACGATCGGTGGATTGCCTTCACGATGACCCGCCGCATATTCATCGGAATACCATCCGGGATCTGCGCTACCCGATGGTAAACGTCGTCAAACCCCTGCCGGTACATAAAGTGTTCCATATCCAGCGCAGGGAGTGCTGTCAGGTGATGCCGTTCCAGCTCGCGATCGTTATTGAGCAAGCTGCGGACCGTAGCCGCATATTTTTTTCCGGCTTCGTCGCCGTCCACCAGCACGTGCCATTCAATGCCCATTCGCCGCGCGAATTTAATCAGCGGCTTTAACCCCGACTGCGCAAACTCGATAACCTTAATTCCCTCGGCATCAAAGTGGTGCCCGCACTGGCGCGCCAGTTCGTTAATAACCCAGGTCTCTGTTTCCCCTTCCACTAACAGCCAGCAGCGGGAGAACAGCGAGGAGGCACGATTAAAGCGAATGTGAAAAGCGATACGTCGACCATCCTCAGCGTTGAGTCCATCCGGCCCCAGCCGCCACGATGCAACGCGTGACGATTCGCGCACCAGACGACAGACGTGCTCAACGGGCGTCATCGACAGCAGCTCGCCGGAATTGGTGGTGGTGATACGCTGAAGCGGCAGCAGATTCAGCAGGTTCCACGCCACCGACAGCATAATCGGATGCAGCCGCGTTTCCGGATCCTCCACCAGCAACAATGGCCGCGCGTCTTTATCGAGCCGCACCGTACCCTTGGCCTGCAGCAATGTAGAGAACAGTCCCAGCAGGATCACCCGGTGGCTACGCCCGCCGGGCTTGTCGATCATCCGGTTAATGATATCGAGATAGCGCCAGCTGCGCTGCTCGTCATGAGAACGACGACGCATCAGACGATGGCGGGACTCTGCGGTGCCCTGTTCGGAAAAATAGTGCTCCAGCAGTTGCACCATCGCCGACAATCCCTGACGAATCTGCCCGTCGGACAAATTTTGCGGGCTGGTAACCAGCTCACGGGAAAGAAAATCGAGCTGGCGAGCCGTGATTTCAACATCCGGCATGTTCGGCACCGTACCGTTGCGAATTCGCCTCATAAAGCGGGCATCCCGCAGGCGCAGAACCGGCATCAGCCGCACCAGATGGCGAGCCTGAATATCAATATCATCCAGCGGCAGCGATTCTCCCGCGCCATTAATGAAGCTACGCAGGGTCATGACGCTGTTGTCTTCCGCAAGCTCGCCCTCCAGGCGGTAATGGATACGCTGATATCCGTCCTCACAGGACACCCAGCAGCGTTCCAGCGGGCGATAGCGCCGCACGCGGTGGCGGCCGGGTTCCAGTTCCCGAAACGTCAGGATGATATGCAGATGGTGTTCGCGCCCCTGAATATCACCCGGCGGAAACCAGAAATCTTCGCGGACAAAATGGTAGAGATCGGATTCCGGCGAGAGCAGCAGCGTCAGCGCATCCAGCAGGCTGGATTTACCCCAGGCGTTCTCACCGATTAATACATTGTTCTGTTCGAGCATCAGCGATAAACGATTGATACCGCGAAAGCCAACAATCTCCACTCGTTCGAGAAGCATACGCCCTCCCCCTGAAAACTTCCCTTTCGTTAACAGGAGTATAGCGGCAGGCGTCTGGCGGTGATAGCCGGGCTAAAGCAATGTTACGATTAAAAGGAAGCCGTCACTCTTTCCTCGGCAAACTAATAACCACACAAATAATAACGGCTATCTATGAATTTAATCTTATACAGGATTAATCCGGAAAAAAGTAAACTACACTTATGGAACCTTATCTCTGTACAAGGAACGAGCAGATATTAACTTAAATCAAAATTAACGGTTTTATTTCACTGGTGAAGGGATAGCGTTCGTTCTTAAAATATGAACGCTAAATTATGTCGTCTTCCCTTTGCGACGATAAATAAAGTCCGGTACAGGATTTCCTGTTACCGTCACTGTTATATTTTTGAGGTGGTTATGTTCAGAAAACTGGCTGCGGAATGTTTTGGTACATTCTGGCTTGTATTTGGTGGGTGCGGTAGCGCCGTACTGGCGGCAGGTTTCCCGGAATTAGGGATTGGTTTTGCAGGCGTCGCGCTGGCATTTGGTTTAACCGTACTGACCATGGCCTATGCGGTAGGCCATATTTCCGGTGGTCACTTTAACCCGGCAGTTACTTTAGGTCTGTGGGCCGGCGGTCGTTTCCCGGCGAAAGATATTATTGGTTATATCGTGGCACAGGTTGTCGGCGGCATTATTGCAGCAGCCATTCTGTATCTGATTGCCAGCGGTAAAACCGGCTTCGACGCGGCAGCAAGCGGCTTCGCCTCCAACGGCTACGGCGAACATTCACCTGGCGGCTTCTCTATGCTGTCCGCTATCGTCATTGAAATCGTGCTGACCTGCGGCTTCCTGCTGGTGATCATGGGTTCCACCGATAAGTTCGCCCCGGCAGGCTTCGCGCCAATTGCTATCGGCCTTGCGCTGACCCTGATCCACCTGATCAGCATTCCGGTGACCAATACATCAGTTAACCCGGCACGTAGCACCGCGGTAGCTATCTTCCAGGGCGGCTGGGCGCTGCAGCAGCTGTGGCTTTTCTGGGTTATGCCAATCATCGGCGGCATCCTCGGCGGCGTCCTGTACCGCACTCTGCTTGAGAAAAAATAAGCCTCTCCCATAGAATGCGCAAAGGTCCGGCAATCGCCGGGCCTTTTCTTTTTTCTGCTGGCTTTACTCCCTTGCGAGCTTTCGGTAGTGTCAGGAGCGCTTTTGCCACTCTAAAGGACCGGGTCGTTCATGTTTTCGGGATTGTTGATTATTCTTGTGCCGCTGATTGCCGGCTATCTGATTCCTCTGCGCAGCCGATCTGCGCTGCGGCTTATTAATCGCCTGCTGAGCTGGATTGTTTACGTCATTCTTTTCTTTATGGGCATCAGCCTTGCCTTTCTGGATAATCTGGCCAGCAACCTGCTCGCTATTTTTCATTATTCCGCGGTCACCATTGTGGTTATTCTGCTGTGCAATATTATTGCCCTGCTGTGGCTCGAACGCACGCTTCCCTGGCAGCATCACCATAGCCAGGAGAAATTACCCTCCCGTATTGCAATGGCGCTGGAATCATTGCAGCTGTGCGGCGTAGTACTGCTCGGTTTTTTACTGGGGCTCACCGGATGGTCCATTTTGCATCACGCCACGGAGGCCAGCGAATATACGCTAATCTTCCTGTTATTCCTGATCGGCATTCAGCTGCGTAATAATGGAATGACCCTTAAGCAGATTGTCCTGAACCGTCGGGGAATGATTGTTGCCGTAGTGGTGGTTGCCAGCTCAATGGCCGGCGGCGTCATTAATGCCTTTATTCTCGATCTGCCGCTAAAAACAGGTCTGGCTATGGCTTCAGGGTTTGGCTGGTACTCTCTTTCCGGTATTTTACTCACCGAATCCTTTGGTCCGGTCATCGGCAGCGCGGCCTTCTTTAACGATCTGGCGCGCGAGCTAATTGCAATTATGTTAATTCCCGGTCTTGTACTGCGCCACCGTTCCAGCGCTCTGGGCCTGTGCGGTGCCACCTCGATGGACTTCACTCTGCCGGTATTACAGCGTTCCGGCGGCGTGGAAATCGTTCCGGCAGCCATCGTTCACGGCTTTATTCTGAGCCTGCTGGTGCCGCTGCTGATGGCATTTTTCTCCGCGTAATACTCCGATGGCGGTACGCCCGTGCCGCCAAAATTGCGTTAAATCAATCTCCCTGTCATTTATCCGACAATTCCCTTTTCAGCGTTCCGTCACAGGCTTACCCTTAAACATGTATATTAAATATAACTTTAAAAGGTGTGACCATGTTCTGTGTGCAATGTGAACAAACGATTCGTACTCCGGCAGGCAACGGCTGTGCTTACGCGCAGGGGATGTGCGGTAAAACGGCGCAAACTTCTGACCTTCAGGATCTGCTGATTGCTACGCTGCAGGGCTTATCTGCCTGGGCCGTAAAAGCCCGCGAATACGGCATTGTCAGCCATGACGTTGATAGCTTCGCCCCACGCGCCTTCTTCTCTACCCTGACAAACGTCAACTTCGACTCCCCGCGCATCGTCGGCTACGCCCGCGAAGCCATCGCCCTGCGCGAAATGCTTAAAGCACAGAGCCTGGCAAAAGACGCCAGCGCAGCAGTAGATAACCCGATGGCTGATTTACAGCTGGTGAGCGACGATCTCGGTGATTTACAGCGTCAGGCAGAGATGTTCACCCCGAACAAAGACAAAGCGGCGATTGGCGAGAACATTCTCGGCCTGCGCCTGCTGTGCCTGTATGGGCTGAAAGGGGCGGCGGCGTATATGGAACACGCCCACGTGCTTGGCCAGTACGACAACGATATCTACGCCCAGTACCATAAAATTATGGCCTGGCTTGGCACCTGGCCTGCGGACATGAATGCGCTGCTCGAGTGCTCCATGGAAATCGGTCAGATGAACTTCAAGGTGATGAGCATTCTGGACGCCGGTGAAACCACCGCCTATGGCCACCCGACGCCAACCCAGGTCAACGTCAAAGCGGTCGCCGGCAAAGCGATTCTGATTTCCGGCCACGACCTGAAAGATCTCTACAACCTGCTGCAGCAAACCGAAGGCACCGGCGTTAACGTCTATACCCACGGTGAAATGCTGCCTGCGCACGGTTACCCGGAGCTGCGTAAATTCAAACACCTGGTCGGTAACTACGGCAGCGGCTGGCAGAACCAGCAGGTTGAGTTCGCCCGCTTCCCTGGCCCGGTGGTGATGACGTCTAACTGCATCATCGACCCGACCGTCGGCGAGTATGACAACCGTATCTGGACCCGCAGCATTGTCGGCTGGCCAAACGTCAGCCACCTCGAAGGCGATGACTTCACCCCGGTTATCGAACAGGCTCAACAGCTGGCGGGCTTCCCGTACGATGAAATCGAACACCTGATCACCGTCGGCTTTGGTCGTCAGACCCTGCTGGGCGCCGCTGACACGCTGATTGACCTCGTCAGCCGCGAAAAACTTCGTCACATCTTCCTCGTCGGCGGCTGTGACGGCGAACGCACCGAACGTAGCTACTTCACCGACTTCGCCACCAGCGTCCCTGACGACTGCATGGTGCTGACGCTCGCCTGCGGCAAATACCGCTTCAACAAGCTGGACTTCGGGGATATCGAAGGCCTGCCGCGTCTGGTGGATGCCGGACAGTGTAACGACGCATACTCAGCCATCATTCTGGCGGTCACGCTGGCCGAAAAACTGGGCTGCGGCGTGAACGATCTGCCGCTGTCGCTGGTGCTTTCCTGGTTTGAACAGAAGGCGATTGTGATCCTGCTGACGCTGCTGTCCCTCGGCGTGAAAAACATCGTTACCGGGCCAACCGCACCGGGCTTCCTGACCCCGGATCTACTCGCGGTGCTGAACGAGAAATTTGGTCTGCGCTCAATCACAACCGTTGAACAGGATCTGCAGCAGATGCTGTGCGCCTGAGGAGAAAATCATGACGATGCCAACTTCTCAATGCAAATGGCGGATGCAGGTGCACCACATCCAGCAGGAAACGCCGGATGTGTGGACCCTCTCCCTGCTCTGCCATGACTATTACCCGTATCGCGCGGGGCAGTATGCGCTGGTGAGCATCCGCAATTCAGCCGAAACGCTGCGTGCCTACACGATCTCCTCCACGCCGGGCGTGAGCGAATATATTACGCTGACCGTTCGCCGAATTGCCGACGGTCAGGGATCGGAATGGTTAACCCGCGACGTTAAGCGCGGTGACTATTTGTGGCTCTCCGACGCGCAGGGTGAGTTTATCTGCGACGATAAACCTGCTGACAAGCTGCTGTTGCTCGCGGCGGGTTGCGGTGTGACGCCGGTGATGTCAATGCGTCGCTGGCTGGCAAAAAACCGTCCTGAAGCCGATGTGCAGGTCATTTTTAGCGTTCGTTCGCCAGAAGACGTCATTTTTGCCGATGAGTGGCGTAACTATCCGGTCACTCTGGTGGCGGAAAACAATGCCACTCACGGTTTTGTGGCGGGTCGCCTGACCACTTCACTGCTGGAATGCGTGCCGGATCTGGCTGCCCGTACGGTAATGACCTGCGGCCCTGCGCCCTATATGGACTGGGTGGAAGAGCACGTGAAGGCGCTTGGCGTGACGCATTTCTACAAAGAGAAATTCTTCACACCCGTTGCCGAAGCGGCGACCAGCGGCCTGAAATTCACCAAACTGCAACCGGCGAAGGAGTTTTATGCTCCGGTCGGCACCACGCTGCTGGAGGCGCTGGAAAGCAATAAAGTACCGGTGAATGCCGCCTGTCGCGCTGGCGTGTGCGGAAGCTGCAAAACCCGCGTGGTCAGCGGTGAGTACAGCGTCACCAGCACTATGACGCTGACGGATGAAGAGCAGAAGCAGGGCTATGTGCTGGCCTGCTCCTGCCATCCTCAGGGTGATTTGGTGCTGGCCTGAGGAAAATGCCCGGCGGTACTGCGTTTGCAAAGCCTACAACATCCTGAACCGTAGACCGGGTTAGCGCAGCGCCACCCGGCAAAAATCTCCCGAGGTCACCCTGGCCCCGGGAGATTTTTAATTCCATTTTGACTGACTTCCCAGCGCATAGCGCCCTGCCCCCAGACAGGCAATAGCCAACGCCGCTACGAAATAAAACACCAGGCTTTCAATGGCCCACGCCCCCACCGCATCAAGCGCGAAGGTCTGGCCGGTCCCCACCATCAGCCACGCCACCACCATCGTCAACGCCAGCACAAGTGCACAAGGTCGGGTCAGAATGCCAAGAATGATAAGGCACGGCGCAATCACTTCCCCCACCAGCACGCCGTAGGCAATAAACCCCGGCAGCCCTTTTGCTACCAGCATACTGCTGATGCCGTTAACGCCATGAAAAAGCTTATGCAGACCGTGAAACAGCATTAACCCGCCAACCGCCAGACGCAGCAGCAACCTGCCAAAATCGTCTTTCGCCGCAGAACGGCGGCTATCCATTAACAATGATTTAACCATTTGACCTTATTCCTTATTTTCCCTGTACCCAAACCAGCCTATGCTGAAGAATCGAACAAATAAACCTGCTGAAAATAAGGGGATTTTGTCGCGCACGCCAGTGAGTTTCATCTAAGCTTGTAAGCGGTATCACAAAAAGGAGAAGGAAAACCATGAAACAAACGGTTGCTGCTTATATTGCGAAAACGCTTGAACAAGCCGGGGTGAAACGAATCTGGGGCGTCACGGGTGACTCCCTTAACGGGCTCAGCGACAGCCTGAACAAAATGGGCACCATTGAGTGGATGCCGACGCGCCACGAGGAAGTCGCCGCATTCGCGGCGGGCGCCGAAGCCCAGTTAACCGGCGAGCTGGCGGTCTGTGCGGGCTCATGCGGGCCAGGGAACTTGCACCTGATTAACGGCCTGTTCGACTGCCACCGCAACAACGTCCCGGTGCTGGCGATTGCCGCCCACATTCCGTCGAGCGAAATCGGCAGCGGGTATTTTCAGGAGACCCATCCGCAGGAGCTGTTCCGCGAATGCAGCCACTACTGCGAACTGGTTTCTTCGCCGGAACAGATCCCTCAGGTACTTGCACGAGCCTTGCGTGAGGCGGTGCTGAAACGTGGCGTTTCCGTGGTCGTCCTGCCGGGTGACGTAGCGCTGAAACCCACGCCAGAGAACGCCAGCACCCACTGGTATCATGCTCCGCAGCCCATCGTGGTGCCGGAAATGGAAGAACTGCGCAAGCTGGCACAGCTGCTGCGCTACTCCAGCAATATCACCCTGCTGTGCGGCAGCGGTTGTGCCGGTGCGCATAAAGAGTTACTTGAATTCGCCGGAAAGCTGAAGTCGCCGATCGTCCATGCCATGCGCGGCAAAGAGCACGTAGAATACGACAACCCCTATGACGTGGGCATGACCGGGCTTATCGGATTTTCTTCAGGTTTTCACGCCATGATGAATGCCGACACGCTGGTGCTGCTCGGCACTCGCTTCCCGTACCGACCCTTCTACCCGGCCGATGCCAAAATCATTCAGATAGACATTGACCCCGCCAGCATCGGCGCGCACAGCAAAGTCGATATGGCGCTCGTCGGCGACATTAAGGCAACGCTTGCGGCCCTGACGCCGCTGCTGGAAGAAAAAACCGACCGGGCATTCCTCGACAAGGCGCTGGAGCACTACCGTGAGGCGCGCAAAGGGCTGGATGACTTAGCCAAACCTAGCGACAAAGCCATTCACCCGCAGTATCTGGCGCAGCAGATTAGCCACTTTGCAAACGACGATGCCATCTTTACCTGCGATGTCGGCACGCCGACCGTATGGGCGGCTCGCTATCTGAAAATGAACGGCAAGCGGCGGCTGCTCGGCTCGTTTAACCACGGCTCAATGGCAAATGCCATGCCGCAGGCGCTGGGTGCTAAAGCTACTTTTCCCGATCGCCAGGTCGTGGCCATGTGCGGCGACGGTGGCTTCAGCATGTTAATGGGCGATTTTCTCTCCGTGGCACAGATGAAGCTGCCGCTTAAAATCGTGGTCTTTAACAACAGCGTACTCGGCTTTGTGGCAATGGAGATGAAAGCCGGTGGCTATCTGACCGATGGCACCGATCTGCATGACACCAACTTCGCCAACATTGCCGAAGCCTGCGGCATCAAAGGGATTCGCGTGGAGAAGTCCGCCGATCTCGACGAAGCGCTACAGCAGGCATTCAGCCATGACGGCCCTGCGCTGGTGGACGTGGTGGTGGCAAAAGATGAACTCGCCATTCCGCCACAAATTAAGCTTGAGCAGGCCAAAGGTTTCAGCCTGTATATGCTGCGCGCCATCATCAGCGGACGCGGCGATGAGGTAATCGAACTGGCGAAAACCAACTGGCTCAGGTAAAAAGAGAGGCATACCCCTGATGCAAAAAAGGAAATGCCGTGATCGATTTACGTAGTGATACCGTCACCCGCCCGAGCCGCGCCATGCTGGAACAGATGATGGCCGCCCCGGTCGGGGATGACGTGTACGGGGACGACCCGACCGTGAATGCGCTGCAGCGTTATGCAGCAGAGCTGGGCGGCAAAGAAGCCGCCCTGTTTTTGCCAACCGGCACCCAGGCGAACCTGGTGGCGCTGCTCTCCCATTGCGAACGTGGCGAAGAGTATATCGTCGGTCAGGGCGCGCATAACTATCTCTACGAAGCGGGCGGCGCCGCGGTGCTCGGCAGTATTCAGCCGCAGCCGATTGATGCCGCTGCGGATGCCACGCTGCCGCTTGATAAGGTCGCCGCTAAAATCAAAGCCGACGACATTCACTTCGCCCGAACCAAACTTCTGAGCCTCGAAAATACCCACAACGGTAAAGTCCTGCCGCGCGAATACCTGAAAGAAGCCTGGGAATTTACCCGCGAGCGCAAGCTGGGCCTGCACGTTGACGGCGCACGCATCTTTAACGCCGTCGTGGAATATGGCTGCGAGCTGAAAGAGATCGCGCAGTATTGCGACTCCTTCACGATTTGCCTTTCTAAAGGCCTCGGCACGCCGGTCGGTTCGCTGCTGGTCGGCAGCGAGGAATACATCAGGCGCGCGAATCGCTGGCGCAAAATGACCGGTGGCGGCATGCGCCAGGCGGGCATTCTGGCGGCGGCAGGCCTGTACGCGCTGAAAAACAACGTTCAGCGCCTGAAGGACGATCACGACAACGCGGCGTGGATGGCGGCCCAGCTGAAAGAGATCGGCGCTGACGTGATGCGTCACGACACCAACATGCTCTTCGTGCGCGTCGGTGAAGAAAACGCAGCAGCGCTGGGTGAACACCTGAAGGCAAACGGCGTGCTGATCAACGCCTCGCCCATTGTGCGTTTAGTGATGCATCTGGACGTCAACCGCGAACAGCTGACGGAAGTCGTTCGCCAATGGCAATCATTTTTGAATAAATAAGGATATAACGTGCCGCAAACCATTCTGGTGCTTGGCGCCAGCGGCTATATTGGCCAGCATCTGGTCACCGAACTGAGCGCGCGTGGTTTTACCGTGCGCGCTGCGGCACGTAACACGGAAAGGCTGCAAAAGCTGGCGCTGCCCGGCGTCAGCTGTCATCACGTGGATCTGAACTGGCCTAAGGAGCTGCCCGCGCTGCTTGAAGGCGTGGACACGGTCTATTTTCTGGTTCACGGCATGGGCGAAGGCGGCAATTTTATCGCTCATGAACGGCAGGTCGCACTCAACGTCCGCGATGCCCTGCGCCAACAGCCGGTGAAGCAAATTATCTTCCTTAGCTCGCTCCAGGCCCCAGAGCATAAACAGTCCGATCACCTGCGCGCCCGCCAGATAACAGGCGATCTGTTGCGTGAAGCAAGCATTCCGGTAACCGAACTGCGCGCCGGTATCATCGTCGGCGCAGGCTCCGCAGCGTTCGAGGTCATGCGCGATATGGTGTATAACCTGCCGGTGCTGACGCCGCCGCGCTGGGTGCGTTCACGCACCACGCCCATCGCTCTGGAAAATTTGCTCGTCTACCTGGTGGAATTACTGAATCATCCGGCACAGCAGCATCGCGTGCTGGAGGCCGCCGGGCCGGAAGTACTGAGTTATCAGGAACAGTTCGAGCACTTTATGCGCATCAGCGGCCGCCATCGTCCGCTGATCCCCATCCCCTTCCCCACCAGCTGGATTTCAGTGTGGTTTTTGAACGTCATCACCTCCGTACCGCCGACCACCGCCAAAGCGCTGATCCAGGGCTTAAAGCACGACCTGCTGGCGGACGATCGCGAACTACGCACGCTGATCCCGCAGGATTTGATCTCTTTCGATGAGGCCGTCAGGCGTACGCTGAAGGAAGAAGAGCAACTGATGAACTCCAGCGACTGGGGCTATGACGCTCAGGCCTTTGCCCGCTGGCGCCCCGAATATGGGTATTTTCCGAAGCAGGCGGGCTGCACCGTCTGCACCTCCGCCAGCCTCGACGCACTGTGGCAGGTGGCCAACCAGCTCGGCGGCAAAGAGCGTTATTTCTTTGGCAATATTTTGTGGGACATTCGCGCGGGCATGGACAGGCTGATCGGGCACAAGCTCGCCAAAGGCCGTCCTGAACATGCAATGCTTGCAACCGGCGATGCGGTCGACAGCTGGAAGGTGATTATCGTCGAGCCGCAAAAGCAGCTCTCATTGCTGTTTGGCATGAAGGCTCCGGGGCTTGGGCGACTCACCTTCAGCATGAAAGATAAAGGCGACCATCGTGAAATCGACGTTCGGGCCTGGTGGCATCCGCACGGTATGCCAGGCTTGTTCTATTGGCTGCTGATGATCCCGGCGCATTTGTTCATTTTTCGGGGCATGGCAAAGCGCATGGCGAAGCTTGCCGAAGAAATCACGCGAGAAACCGCGAATTGAGCGTTTTTATTCGTAGTTTCTCATTGCAAGTCAGCGTAATTCACGGAAAAATGCGCACGAAATTCTTTTCAGACACAGTGGATTGATATGAAGGTACTGGTCACCGGGGCCACCAGCGGTTTAGGCCGCAATGCGGTGGAATATCTGCGCCGTAAAGGCATCAGCGTCAGAGCAACCGGTCGCAATGAAGCGATGGGACGCCTGCTGGAAAAAATGGGCGCCGAGTTCGTCCATGCTGATCTGACCGAACTGGTATCCTCCCAGGCGAAAGTGATGCTCGCTGGCGTCGACACGCTGTGGCACTGTTCCAGCTTTACCTCGCCGTGGGGCACTCAGGAAGCGTTCGATCTGGCAAACGTGCGCGCCACCCGTCGCCTTGGCGAATGGGCCGTTGCCTGGGGCGTGCGCAACTTCGTGCATATCTCTTCGCCGTCGCTCTATTTCGACTATCATCACCGTCGCGACATCAAAGAAGAGTTCCGCCCCAACCGCTTCGCCAACGAATTTGCCCGCAGTAAAGCGGCAGGCGAAGAGGTGATCAATCTGCTGGCGCAGGCCAACCCAAACACACGGTTTACCGTCCTGCGCCCGCAAAGCCTGTTCGGCCCGCACGATAAAGTGTTTATTCCGCGCCTGGCACAGATGATGCACCACTACGGCAGCGTGCTGCTGCCGCGCGGCGGCACGGCACAGGTCGACATGACCTATTACGAAAACGCCGTTCATGCCATGTGGCTCGCCAGCCAGCCGGTTTGTGATTCCCTGCCGTCAGGGCGCGTCTACAACATCACCAACGGCGAACCCCGCAGCCTGAAAAGCATCGTGCAAAAACTTATCGACGAGCTGGATATTCACTGTCGCATCCGCTCGGTGCCGTATCCGATGCTGGACATGGTGGCCCGCAGCATGGAGCGCTTCGGCAATAAAGCGGCAAAAGAGCCCTCTTTCACCCATTACGGCGTGTCGAAGCTGAATTTTGATTTCACCCTCGACATCAGCCGCGCGGAACGGGAGCTCGGCTATCAGCCGATTGTGACGCTGGATGAGGGCATCACCCGGACGGCACACTGGCTGAAAGACCACGGCAAGCTGCCGCGTTAACCCTGCCCGTATTTCTCCAGCAGCGCCTCGGCGATAGACTGCGTTTCTGCATCCGCCGTGCCATCCCAGCGCGAGGGGCGGAAATGCATCTGAAACGCTGCGACGACCCTTTTTTGCTGCTGCCATGTCATTCCCGGCGTCACCTCATAGCCGTATCGCGCCAGTAAATCGAGTACCGAATGCATCTCAACCGGTTGCGATGGCGCACGTCCGTTCAGGTAAAATCCTACCCGGTCAGCATCCGGCCACGCACCGATCCCCTGCTGTGCCAGCTCCCGCCACGGAAATTCAGGGCCAGGATCCTCTTTACGCTGCGGAGCAATATCCGCATGGGCCACCACGTTTTGCGGCTCAATCTTGTAGCGCGAAATGATGTCCTTCGCCAGCGGGATCAGGGCGTCGATTTGCGTGGCGGCAAACGGCGAATAGCTTTTTACGCCCGCCGTTTTCTGCCAGCCGTGATTTTCCAGTTCGATGCCAATCGAGGTGTCATTAATGCGCGTGGCACCACGCCAGAAACTGACGCCCGCATGCCAGGCCAGATCCTGTTCCGGCACCAGCTGCCAGATTAGCGGCTTACCTTTACGCAGCGGCGGGGTTTCAGGGATCAGATAATGTGCACTGACGTCCCTTCCCGTGAGCGTAACCAGAGAATTGTCGAAATCACCGGCGGTGTAGTGGATCACCAGCATTTTGATTCGAGGGTACGCATTCGGCGCCGGGTGGTTAGTATCGAGCAGATAGCCCGGTTTGCTGATCAACCCCTGGCGACTCAGTTCCCTTTCACTGGAGCAACCTGCAAGCAGCAGCACCAGCGCCATGAGGAGATAACGTTTCATTGCCGTAATTTCACCGCCGTTCCGCTGACGCTCACCATCAGCATGCTGCTGTCTTTGCCGACGGTTTCGTAATCAATATCAATGCCGACTACCGCGTCCGCGCCCAGGGCTTTAGCCTGATCGCCTAATTCCTGAAAGGCGATTTCGCGTGCCTTGCGCAACTCTTTCTCATAGGCACCGGAGCGTCCGCCGACAATGTCGCGGATCCCGGCAAAAAAATCGCGGAAGATGTTCGCTCCCAGAATGGCTTCGCCGGTCACGACGCCGCAATAGTCAGTGATGGTTTGCCCTTCCAGGGTCGGGGTTGTTGAGAACTGCATTCGGCCTCCTTCTTCAATGCCTTAGCTCTGTTTATCAAACGCATTATCGTACCGATACGCTATGCTTGAAAACATCTTAATACCGTAGTCAGTCTATAAGGAAATCCACTATGCGCTATTCTGCCGCTGCCCTGCTTGTCCCTTGTGCACTTTTGCTCAGCGCCTGCACCACCGTCACGCCAGCCTTCAAGGATATCGGCACCCGCTCGGGCCCTTGCGTTGAAGGCGGTCCGGACACCGTGGCCCAGAAATTTTACGACTACCGCATTCAGCACCGCAATAACGACTGGGCCGGGCTGCGCCCGTATCTGAGCGACGACCTGGCGAAAGTGCTTAACGATGCGAATAACGACCCGAATAAACGCGCATTGCTGCAGCAGGATCCATTCTCCAGCCGCGCAACGCCACCGGACAGCGCCGATGTCAGCAGCGCATCCACCATCCCGAATACCGATGCACGCAACATACCGCTGCGCGTAGCGCTGAAGCAGGGTTCACAGAGCTGGCAGGATGAAGTGCTGATGATCCGCGAAGGACAGTGCTGGGCCGTGGATGATGTCCGCTACCTCGGCGGCAGCGTTCACGCCCCGGCTGGCACGCTGCGTCAGACGCTCTCTAAGTAAAATTCCCATCTAATAACTCAGGGTAAATGTCTGGCATTCTGTGATGAATGCTGACATTTATTCTGATGCCCCTGCGCCTTCGCTATTTTGTGCTAACTTTAAGTATAAACGCGGTTTATAGTTAAGTTTTAACGCATAAATATTGCATAACTATTCTGTGAACGTTACTATTTGCGGCCTCAATAGCTATCGGTGTCAGATTTCCCGGATGAGTATAAAACTAGAAGGCATTAACTGCTTTTACGGCGCGCATCAGGCGCTGTTCGACATAACCCTGGACTGCCCGCAGGGTGAAACGCTGGTGCTGCTTGGCCCTAGCGGCGCGGGAAAAAGTTCGCTGTTACGCGTGCTTAACCTGCTGGAAATGCCGCGCTCCGGCACCCTGTCCATTGCGGGAAATCAGTTCAATTTCAGCAAAGCACCGAACGATAAAGCGATTCGCGATCTGCGTCAGAACGTCGGCATGGTTTTCCAGCAGTACAACCTGTGGCCGCATCTGACCGTTCTGCAAAACCTGATTGAAGCGCCCTGCCGCGTGCTCGGTTTGACCAAAGAGCAGGCTTTAGCGCGTGCAGAAAAACTGCTTGAGCGTCTGCGCCTGAAGCCATACAGCGATCGCTATCCGCTGCATTTATCCGGCGGTCAGCAGCAGCGCGTGGCCATTGCCCGTGCGCTGATGATGGAGCCGCAGGTTCTGCTGTTTGATGAGCCAACCGCCGCACTGGATCCGGAAATCACCGCCCAGATTGTCAGCATTATTCGCGAGCTGGCTCAGACCCAGATTACCCAGGTGATCGTCACTCACGAAGTGGAAGTGGCGCGTAAAACCGCCAGCCGCGTGGTGTATATGGAAAACGGTCACATTGTAGAACAAGGGGATGCGGGCTGCTTTGCCGCGCCGCAGACCGAAGCGTTTAAAAACTATCTTTCACACTGATGTTTTCGGGAACAATGACAATGAAAAAAATCGTGATTGCCGCGCTGCTTGCCAGCGTCAGCCTCTCCGCAGGCGCCGCCCAGACTATTCGTTTTGCGATGGAAGCATCTTATCCTCCGTTTGAATCCATGGACGCCAGCAATAAAATTGTCGGCTTCGACGTGGATCTGGCGAATGCCCTGTGCAAACAGATTGACGCCACCTGTACCTTCACCAATCAGGCCTTCGACAGCCTGATCCCAAGCCTGAAATTCCGCCGCTTCGACGCAGTCATTTCAGGGATGGACATCACCCCTGAGCGTGAAAAGCAGGTGCTGTTCACTCAGCCTTACTATGAAAACTCCGCGCTGTTCGTCGGCCAGAAAGGCAAAATCGCCGATATTGCCGCGCTGAAGGGCAAAAAAGTGGGCATGCAGAACGGTTCTACGCACCAGAAATTCATCACTGACAAGCACCCGGAAATCACCGTTGTGCCTTACGACAGCTACATGAACGCCAAGCTGGATATGCAGAACGGCCGTATCGATGCCGTCTTTGGTGACACAGCCGTCGTCACCGAGTGGCTGAAAGCCGATCCGAAACTGGCCGCCATCGGCGACAAAGTGACCGACAAAGACTACTTCGGCACCGGCCTCGGTATTGCCGTGCGTCAGGACAACACCGGGCTGCAGCAGAAGCTGAACACTGCGCTGGATCAAGTGAAGAAAGACGGCACTTACCAGACCATCTACAGCAAATGGTTCCAGAAGTAAGACTTGATGAACGAAATGTTTCCATTAGCAAGCGCCGCCGGGATGACCGTCGGCCTTGCCGTTTGTGCGCTGGCGATTGGCCTGGTGCTGGCAATGATCTTCGCAGTCTGGGAGTCAGCCAAATGGCACCCTGTCGCGTGGGTTGGCACCGGTCTGGTCACCGCCCTGCGTGGATTACCGGAAATTCTGGTGGTCCTGTTTATCTATTTTGGCTCTTCACAGCTGCTGCTTCTGCTCTCTGACGGCTTCACGATTAACCTCGGCGTGGTACAAATCCCGGTGCAGGTGCAGATCGAAAACTTCGACGTCAGCCCGTTCCTGTGTGGCGTAATCGCCCTCTCCCTGCTTTATTCCGCCTACGCTTCGCAAACCCTGCGCGGCGCGCTGAAAGCGGTACCGCAGGGCCAGTGGGAATCCGGCCAGGCGCTTGGCCTGTCAAAAGCGGCTATTTTCTTCCGCCTGGTCATGCCACAGATGTGGCGCCATGCGCTGCCGGGGCTGGGTAACCAGTGGCTGGTGCTGCTGAAGGATACCGCGCTGGTGTCGCTTATCAGCGTCAACGACTTGATGCTACAGACCAAAAGCATCGCCACCCGTACACAGGAGCCATTTACCTGGTACATCGTGGCGGCGGCGATTTACCTGGTGATCACTCTGCTCAGCCAGTACATCCTCAAACGCATTGACCTGCGCGCGACTCGCTTTGAACGGAGACCAGGCTGATGCTTGAGTATTTACCCGAACTGCTGAAAGGGTTGCACACCAGCCTGACGCTGACCGTCGCGTCAATTGTGGTGGCGCTGATATTGTCGCTGATTTTCACCATCATCCTGACGCTGAAAACGCCGGTGCTGGTGTGGATCGTTCGCGCCTACATCACGCTGTTTACCGGCACGCCGCTGCTGGTGCAAATCTTTCTGATTTACTACGGCCCAGGCCAGTTCCCGCAGCTGCAGAACTATCCGGCGCTGTGGCATCTGCTCTCCGAACCGTGGCTGTGCGCGCTGATTGCTCTGTCGCTCAACAGCGCCGCTTACACCACACAGCTGTTCTATGGGGCTATCCGCGCTATTCCGGAAGGCCAGTGGCAGTCCTGTGGCGCGCTGGGGATGAGCAAGAAGGATACGCTGGCGATCCTGCTGCCGTATGCGTTTAAGCGCGCCCTCTCGTCTTACTCCAACGAAGTGGTGCTAGTGTTTAAGAGTACTTCTCTCGCTTATACCATTACCCTGATGGAAGTGATGGGTCACGGCCAGCTGCTGTACGGCCGCACCTACGATGTGATGGTCTTTGGCGCGGCAGGTCTGGTGTATCTGGTGGTCAACGGTCTGCTGACCCTGATGATGCGCCTGATCGAACGCAAAGCGCTGGCGTTTGAACGCCGCAGCTAGAAAGCATAAAAAAACAACAGCAAAGCGGCTATCTCTCTGGATAGCCGCTTTTTTTATATCTTAATTAAACTATTTAATCATTTTTATTGCATATAAATTCACTCAGTGGCAAGGTAATGCTCATGCCTCAGACAGGGCAAAATTGATAAGATTGACCGACGGGAGCTTTACCATGAAGAAATTAATCCTGGCAGCGCTGCTTGCCACCGTAGCCGCAGGTGCCAGCGCGGCCGAGAAAATCAGCTTTGGCGTCTCCGCTACCTACCCACCGTTCGAATCCCTTGATGCCAACAACCAGATTGCCGGGTTTGATATCGATCTGGCCAAAGCGTTATGCAAACAGATGCAGGCGGATTGCACCTTCACCAACCACGCGTTCGACAGCCTGATTCCTTCGCTGAAGTTTAAAAAATATGACGCCGTGATTTCCGGAATGGACATCACGCCGGAACGCAGCAAGCAGGTAGCATTTACCGACCCGTACTACGCCAACTCGGCGCTGGTGATTGCCAAAAAAGGCGAGTTCAGGAGCTTTGACGATCTGAAAGGCAAGCGCGTCGGCATGGAGAACGGCACCACGCACCAGAAGTATTTGCAGGACAAACATCCTGAAGTGAAAACCGTGGCCTATGACAGCTACCAGAATGCGATCATTGACCTGAAAAATGGGCGTATCGACGGCGTATTCGGCGATACTGCGGTGGTGAACGAATGGCTGAAAACCAACCCACAGCTCGGTACCGCCACGCCAAAAGTGACCGACCCGCAGTATTTCGGTACCGGCCTTGGCATCGCGGTCCGTCCGGACAACAAAGCGCTGCTGGAAAAGCTGAACGGTGCGCTGAAGGCGATTAAAGCAGACGGTACTTACGAGAAAATCAGCAAGCAGTGGTTCCCGGAGTAATTTATCTTCCCCGGTGGCGATTCGCTTACCGGGGCTATGCTAATTTTGTAGGCCCGGTAAGCGAAGCGCCACCGGGCAATGTTTTTAAAGAGGCACAAAAAAGCGGAAACAGGCACCAGACGCCGCATCCATCAGACGAATTCCCCCGCCGTGCAGCTCCAGCATGCGGCGCACTATCAGCAGCCCCAGCCCTCCTCTGTCCTCACGCGCGCTTTTGGCATTCAGCGCCGAAGGACGCTGGAACAGCTGATCGCGCAACCCTTGCTCCACGCCCGGGCCGCTGTCAGCCACTTCCACCTGCAGCTGCGCATCCTCCTGCCAGACGCGCAGTTTGATCGTCCCGCCCTGCGGCGTGTGGCGCACTGCATTATCCAGCAGGTTCGTCACCACCCGTTCAATCATCGACACATCCGCATTAAGCAAAGGCAACGTCCGCGGCATATCGACCTGAAGCGCAAGCTGCCGGGTTTCAATGGTCAGATCGAATTTCTGTGCCACGTCCTGAATCAGTTCGGCGATAGCAAACCGCTCCAGCTGCGGCTTAATGCCGCCGTGTTCAAGCTTCGCGAGCTCAAACAGCTGCTGCGATAAGTGGCGAACTTTGTGCCCCTGGCGCAGCGCAATAGCCAGATACTGCCGATTATCCTCAGGCGTTAGCGTGTCAGCCTTCAGCGAAAGCGTTTCCAGATAGCCCAGTAATGACGTCAGCGGCGTACGTAAATCATGAGAGATGTTGGCAATAAATTCACGACGCTGGCGGTCGCTGTCCGATAGCTCATCCCACTGGCTGGCAATTTTGCGCGCCAGCTCGATAAACGTGTTATGCAGAATAGCAACTTCATTGGCCGGTTCATGCTCAGGCGTTTGCTGCGCCAGCCGTTTGATGGCGCTGATGCTGTCCTGATCGAGCCCGCGCACGTCTGCGGTCAGCTGTTTAACCGGGCGCGTCACCCAGTACCAGACCATCACGCCCGCGAGGCTGCCAAACAGCGCCACCAGCAGCAGCGACCACAGCACCGTACTCCATAGCGCTTTCTGCCAGGCGCTGTCGGAGAGCGCATTCAGATCCTCACCCTGCAAAATAATGTACAGGTAGCAGCGCAGTTCACCGTCCAGCCGAACGGGGGCAACGCTGAAGACTTTCTGCTTATCCAGGCTGCGCGGATCGTCGCCAAAAACAGGCCACGCCGCGCCGCCAAGAAACGTTTGCAGCGGCGCGATGTCGATTTTCTGGCGCTTCACATGGCCCGCCGGTGCGGCGTCGGCCAGTAAATTGCCCTCCGGTGAAACCAGATAGAGTTCAACGCTCGGGTTGAGGGTCATCAGGCGGTCAAAGAGCGTTTTAAGCGTCTGACGGTTGACGTTGCCCTGCCTGTCGAGCAGCGGTTCACTGTTGACGATTTGCTGTGCCAGCCCGGCTGAGAGGCGCTGTACCATCGCGCTGCCGTACTGGCTGGTGCTGTAGAGCTGGACGCTGCATGCGGCAATAGCGCAAAGCAGCAGGATCGCAGTGAACACCAGCGTCAGCCGCTGGCTGAGGCTCAGACGGCGGATCATGTCGTACGCTCCGTTTTGTCGCTGGCGAACTTGTAGCCTTTTCCCCAGACGGTCAGAATGATTTCCGGCTCGGCGGGATCGTGCTCAATTTTGATGCGCAGACGGTTAATGTGCGTGTTGACGGTGTGCTCGTAGCCTTCATGCTGATAGCCCCAGACCCGGTCCAGCAAAGAGAGGCGGGAGAAGACTTCCCCCGGGTGACGGGCAAACCAGTACAGTAAATCGAATTCGCGGGGCGTGAGCTCAATCTGCTCACCGCGCAGCCGCACTTCACGCGCCAGCGGGTCAATGGTCAGGCCGTGACAGCTGATTAACCCACCTTCCATGCGAATGTTTTGCCCCATCGCCTCCTGGCGGCGGAACAGTGCTTTGACACGCGCAATCAATTCAAGCACCGAAAATGGCTTAGGCAGATAGTCGTCAGCCCCCATTTCAAGACCAAGCACCCGGTGCGTTTCGCTGGTACGGGCGCTGATGATGATCACCGGCAGATAGCGCGTCATCTGGCGAATGCGGCGACAAATTTCCAGACCATCAACGCCAGGCAGCATTAAGTCGAGGATCACCGCATCCCATACCTGTTTTTCAAGCTGCACCAGCGCCTGATTGCCATCCGCTTCATGGACAATCTGATAGCCTTCGTCCTGAAGGTTCAGCCGCAGCAAGGTGGCGATATCCTGATCGTCTTCCACCAGCAGTATTTTCTTTGGCGTAGTCATCGCATTCCACCGTAAGTCGTTTCTCCAAGCTTAACGCAGGGGAGCACCGCGAGTTATCACATTTTATTTAAACTTTCGTGAGGAAGTGGGGATGAGTCGTGGCGCACGATAGCGGTATATCGCTCGTCAGATATACCCACAATGCAAAATGAGGAATGACCATGAAAAAGTTAATGATTGCCGCCGCTGCCGTTTCTGCCCTGGTGATGTTTAACGCTCAGGCCGCTGACAGCATGAGTAAAGATACGATGAGTAAAGACAAGATGGCGCTGTCTCATGACGGAATGACCAAAGACGGTATGACGAAATCCCACGATAAAATGTGCAAAGACGGGATGTGTAAAGACGGCATGAAGCACGACAAAATGGACAAGATGAAAAAGGATGAAATGAAAAAAGGCGAGATGAGTCAGTAGATTCAGGTTGCATCCGCTTATCACCCTCTCCCTAACCCTCTCCCTGAGGGAGAGGGAATCTGGACGGTGCAGCTTTTTTCGAACCCGCTCAGATCCTGGCTTTCTCCCCCTCTCTTTGGGTCCAACCTTTTTATTTCCGAATCAGCAGCGTCAGCACTTCATAGTGCGCAGTATGCGGGAACATATCGAACAGCTGCACGCGGGCGACGCGGTATGCCGCCAGGTGGCTAAAATCTTTCGCCATCGACTGCGCGTTGCAGCTGGAGTAGATGATAAACGCCGGTGCCATTTCGCTCAGATAATCGCACAAGGCTTTACCGATGCCGCGACGCGGCGGATTGACCAGCACCAGCTCCGGCACGGCGCCCTGAGCGGTGGCAAACTGCGTCGAGTCCAGCGCCTGAAAATGCAGGTTATGCAGCCCTGACTCCTGGGCTGACTGCTTCGCGCAGGCAATCGCCTCCGCCGAAATTTCAATCCCGGTCAGCATCATCTCAGGCGTGGCGCAGTGCAGGCCAAACCCGCCAACGCCGCAGAACAGATCCCACATATGCTTAACCGGCCGCTCCCGCACCCAGTCTCGCGCCGTAGCGTAAAGCTGGCTCGCCACCGACGGGTTGGTCTGGAAGAAGCTTTGCGGGCGGATCCACAGCGGTACGCCGTTAAACCGTTCAGGCAGCGCCTGCTGGTCAGTGAGGAAGATTTCCTGCTCGCCTTCCATAATCGCCATGTGAACAGGCTGAATGTTCACCGAAATCACTTTCAGCTGCGGCAGCTGCGCCTGTAACCCGGGCAGCGCGGCACGCAGCTGCTCCAGTTTCGCTTCCGAACGCAGCACAAAACGCAGCATCATCCCGCCATCGAGCTGGCTTTCCGTCAGCAGCAGGTATTTCAGCTCGCCGCGCTTGCGGGCTACGTTGTAGGGCGTGAGGCCCGCTCGGGCGATAAACGGCTTCAGGGCGCTGAATACGGGCGCAAAGGTATCAGGGTAAAGCGGGCAGTCGCAGAGATCTTCCGGCGTGCCGTCGCGGTGCAGCATACCAAGCAGCGGCTTTTCTACGCTGCCGCTGACCACCATTTTGGCTTTGTTACGAAACCCTGCTTCCGGGCCGCTGACGGGCGCACTCCAGGCTTCCACGGTCGTCGAGGAGAGCAACTGCCGGAGATCCGCCATTTTGGCGGCAAGCTGTTTGGATACCGGTTGTTCCAGCCACTGACAGGAGCGGCAGCGACCGGCATCATAGAGTGCGCACTGCATAGATTGACCTTTGAGATTTCAGAGGCCGGGATTGTAGCACCGTTATTGCAGACGGAAAAACCGGCGGCTGGCGGCGGGCACGAAAAGCAGGAACAGCACCGTCATATCCGGCAATTTTTGCATCACCAGCGTGCGGAAAATTTCCCGCTTCGACTCGCCCGCAATACTGAACAGCTCAGGATAACCATAGCCTAATGAGGCGGCCCACAGGTAGCCCGCGGCGAGCACCTGGGTCAGCAGATAGAGCCAGCGCGCCCAGTTTCGCCCCTTCACCAGCGAGAAGGCGCACCAGATTTCGATAAAGACCAGGACAAGACTGGTCAGGAAAACCAGGGTTAAGGTCCAGGTCTGGACGCTGCGGTGGATGAATTCTTCCGTGCCGCGTAAACCCAGCACGTTAAAAATCATCAGCAAATCTAGGGCACGGATAAGAATAATGGCGAGTGCCGCCACCTGCACCAGAGCAGGAACGTTCAGACTGGCATGAGATTGTCGGGTTTTAGCAAAGCGTCGCAATTGTGGCCTTCCATGAAAACGCCTCCCCCGAATGGGAGAGGCGATGACACAACTCACAAGATTTTATGCGCTTCAGCCGCGTCTTGCACGCTGGATATCACGCGCCCGCTGTTTTTCAGCCCTTGCCATCAGCAGCCAGGCGATTAAACCAATAATCCCGACTACGCCAAGGATAAGCGTTGCCAGGGCGTTGATTTCCGGATTCACCCCCATGCGCACGTTTGAGAAAACCAGCATTGGCAACGTTGTTGCACCCGGCCCGGAGACGAAGCTCGCGATGACCAGGTCATCGAGCGACAGCGTGAACGCCAGCAGCCAGCCTGAAATCACTGCGGGCATAATCATCGGTAGCGTGATGACGAAAAAGACCTTCAGCGGCGTTGCACCGAGATCCATTGCGGCTTCTTCAATCGAACTGTCGAGTTCACGCAGGCGTGAGTTAATCACCACCGCGACATACGCAGTGCAGAACGTTACGTGCGCCAGCCAGATGGTCAGCATCCCGCGCTCTGACGGCCAGCCAATTGCGTGCCCCAGCGCCACAAACAGCAGCAGCAGCGACAGCCCGGTAATGACATCTGGCATGACCAGCGGCGCGGTTATCATGAAGGCAAAGCCGTTTGAGCCACGGAAGCGCCCAAACCGTACCATCACTACCGCAGCGATTGTGCCGAGAATACACGCCATCGTTGCCGCACAGGCGGCAATCGTCAGGCTCAGGCCCACGGCGCTCATCATTGCATCGTCATGGAACAGCTCACCGTACCAGCGCGTCGACCAGCCTGCCCACACCGTCACCAGCTTCGAGCTGTTGAACGAGTAGATAACCAGCATCAGCATCGGCGCGTAGAGGAACGTGAAGCCAATCAGGAGAATCAAAATGCGCCAGGGCGAGCGTACGACCGGTAAGTTGTTCATCCGTGATCCCCCATCTGTTTTTGCTGATGCTTGTGGAACCACATGATCGGCACGATCAGCAGCAACAGCATCACCACCGCCACGGCTGAAGCCACCGGCCAGTCGCGGTTATTGAAGAACTCCTGCCACAGAACGCGGCCAATCATGATAGTGTCCGGGCCGCCGAGCAGTTCCGGGATAACGAACTCCCCTACCGCCGGAATAAACACCAGCATCGAACCTGCGATAATCCCGCCTTTGGTGAGCGGCACAATCACGCTGAAGAAGGTTTTCAGCGGCTTCGCGCCAAGATCGAGCGACGCTTCCACCAGCGAATAATCAATGCGCGTCAGCGCAGTGTAAATCGGCAGCACCATAAACGGCAGGTAGGCGTAAACAATCCCGATGTAGACCGCCAGGTTGGTGTGCAGAATTTCCAGCGGCTGGTGAATAATCCCGGTCCACATCAAAAAGTTGTTCAACACGCCATTGCTCTTCAGGATGCCAATCCACGCATACACGCGAATCAGAAACGACGTCCACGACGGCAGGATCACCAGCAACAGCAGAATATTGCGGGTAGACGGCTTGCTGTGCGCCACCGCCCAGGCGAGCGGATAGCCCAGCAGCAGGCAGCAAATCGTCGAGATCGCCGCCACCTGTAACGACTGCAGATACGCCTCAAAATAGAGCGGATCGTCCGTCAGCTGCAGGAAGTTGCCCAGGTTCAGCGTCAGCGTGATCTGGTCATCGGCCCATTCCCACAAATCGGTGTAGGGCGGGATGGCCCGCGCCATGTCGGCGAGGCTGATTTTGAAAACGATAAGAAACGGCAGCAAAAACAGCAGAATAAGCCAGATATACGGCAGGGCAATCACCAGCTTACGGCCATGCTTCATCTGCATTTTCGCAAGCCAGGCGGCAAAGCCCTCAGGCTGTTTCGCGCGGACCGGAGGTTCTAATGTGCTCATTGCGCCCTCCCCTATACCGTCAAAACCACACAGCTGTCAGCATCCCAGCACAGGCGTACCTCATCGCCCCAGGTCGGCTGACCTTTGCGATAGCGGTGTTCGTTCTGTAGCTGAGCGCTGATCATCTGGCCGCTTTTCAGGCGCACGTGGTAAATCGACAGATCGCCGAGATAGGCGATGTGCACCACTTCACCGACGGCAAAGTTATAGCCATCGGCAGGCGGCTCTTCGCAGAGCATGATTTTTTCCGGACGCAGCGCCACGTACACCGGCACGTTATCCACCACGGATGCATCCGGGTCGACCTTCAGCGGATGCATCAGCCCCGGCGAGTCAATCACCAGGCCATCCTCCTGCCGCTCTTTCAGCAAGCCTTCGAACACGTTGACCGAGCCGATAAACTCGGCGCTGTAACGGGTCGTCGGGTGTTCGTAAATCTCTTCCGGCTCGCCAATCTGCACGAACTTGCCGCGGTTCATGATGGCGATGCGCCCGGCCATGGTCATCGCCTCTTCCTGATCGTGGGTCACCATCACGCAGGTGACGCCAACGCGCTCAAGGATGTCCACCACCTCAAGCTGCATCCTGTCGCGCAGTTTTTTATCCAGCGCGCCCATCGGCTCATCAAGCAACAGCAGTTTTGGGCGTTTGGCGAGGCTGCGGGCCAGGGCCACACGCTGGCGCTGGCCACCGGAAAGCTGGTGCGGCTTGCGTTTGGCAAACTCCTGCATATGCACGATGGCGAGCATCTCCTGCACCCGCGCGGCAATTTCAGCCTTCGGCAGCTTGTCCTGCTTCAGGCCGAACGCGATATTCTGTTCCACGGTCATGTGCGGGAACAGCGCGTAGGACTGAAACATCATGTTGATGGGGCGCTGGTACGGCGGCACCTGCGAGAGGTCCACGCCATCCAGCACAATTTGCCCGGCGGAGGGCGACTCGAACCCTGCCAGCATGCGCAGCAGCGTGGATTTGCCACAGCCGGATGCGCCAAGCAGGGCAAAAAGTTCGCCTTTGTAGATGGTGAGGCTGACGTCATCGACGGCGTGCTGGCCGTCAAAGGATTTGGTCAGGTTGCGGATTTCCAGCAGCGGAGTCAGCGCTTTGCGGGTTTTCGCCTGTGGGCGTGGGATTGCGTCGGTCACGATGGTGCTCTCCGGCAAAAAACGAACATTTATAGGGTCCGGTACCCTACAAAGAACTTCACAGTGCAGCTGCACTGCCCTGGTGCGAATATTGCCCGTTAGCGCTTCGCTTACCGGGTCTGCAGGCATTCGTAAGCCCGACTTGTCGGCCCGGCGAGCTCAGCGCCGCCGGGCAATATTTGCCACCGGCAGGCCTGCGTTATTTACCGGTCTTAACCGTCGTCCACGAGCGGGTGATCACGCGGTCAATTTTTGGCGACAGTACGGACTGAGTGAACAGCTTCGCACGGACGTCCGCAGGCGGATAAATGCCCGGGTTGTCGCGCACTTCAGCACTGAGCAACGGCGTCGCCGCTTTGTTGGCGTTGGCGTAATAAACGTGGTTACTGATATTCGCCACCACATCCGGACGCAGCAGGTAGTTCAGGAACTGATACGCCTCTTCGGTATTTTTCGCATCCTTAGGAATGGCAAACATATCGAAGTAAACCATCGCCCCTTCTTTCGGGATGGTGTAGGCGATATTCACGCCATTTTTCGCTTCCTTCGCACGATTTGCCGCCTGCAAAATATCGCCCGACCAGCCGATGGATACGCAAATATCGCCATTGGCCAAATCGTTAATGTATTGAGAAGAGTGGAAATAGCGGATGAAAGGACGCAGCTTCAGCAGCAAATCGTTCGCCGCGCCGCTGTAATCTTTCGGATCTGAGCTGTTCGGATCTTTGCCGAGGTAGTGCAGTACGGCGGCATAGACTTCGCTTGGCGCATCCAGGAACGAAACGCCGCAGCTTTTCAGTTTTTCGAGATTTTCAGGCTTAAAGATCAGGTCCCAGCTGTCTACCGGCGCATCTTTACCAAGGGCCGCTTTTACTTTATCAACGTTATAGCCAATGCCGGTGGTCACCATCATGTACGGAATGCCGTATTTATTATCATGGTCGTTCTGCGCCACCAGCTTGAGCATGTCCGGATCGAGGTTTTTGTAATTCGGCAATTTGCTCTTATCAATCGGCTGGAAAATACCCGCCTGCGCCTGACGCTCAAGGAACTGCGACGAGGGCACCACGAGGTCGTAACCGGTACTGCCCGCCATCAGCTTACCTTCCAGCACTTCGTTGGAGTCAAAGACGTTATAGACGACTTTAATGCCGGTTTCTTTGGTGAAATTCGCCAGCGTGTCCGGGGCAATATAGTCAGACCAGTTATAGACATGCAGCGTTTTTTGTTCAGCAGAGAGCGCACCTGCAGAGACTGCCATCAGCGCACCCGCAACCAGACCCGTTAACCATTTCTTATTTAAGGCGGTCATATCTCTTTCCTTCTCAACGTCCGTTAACAATTGGACCAAAATCCAGGCACAGTGATGCATGCAAAATTCATGCATATTTTGTCAGTCTGCAAAGAAAAGGAGCCAGGTCCTCTCCCGGCAGGAATTGCTCGCGATTGCGTCAGGATTTTTCACGCTACAATACGTTAAACGCAGTGTTTCGCGCGCCATCGCTGAGGTTTCGCAAGAATAACTTTAGCCAGGGTTGTCCGCTATAGCTCGGGTAAAAAAACGCCTTTTATCAATTTTTTATGCAAGATCACTTTATGGCGTAAGCCATCAGGCGCCTTGCAGTGGTGAATAATTCTTTAACAAGCGGTTAAAAACAGAATATTGCGGTGAAGTGCGCAGCCGCGCTGGCGGCGACTGCGTTCAGAATGCGGGACTTTAGTGCAGAAAATGGAATTGCGTTTCTTCGACGGACGGCTCTTCTTCGTCGCCTTTAAACAGCAGCTGATGTGAACCGGCTTCGAGGATCACCATCGAGACCTGCTCTTCGCTCTGGCGGAAGAACCACTCAAACTGCTCGCGGGTGACGCCCACGTTGACCGACAGCGACTGACACACCACCAGCTTCGGCAGGTTATCATCCTGAATATCGAGGAATGCTTTCACCGTCAGCGAACTGGCGTTAATCGCAGAGAGGTCGGAGGCCAGCGGCAGCAGCGCGGATGGCTTCACTTCAGCGAGCGCCGAGAACAGCACGACGTTATCCAGCAGGTCGAGTTTGGCGTCGAAAATGCCCTCAAAATTCTGCATATGCGGCAGGTGCAGCGCCTGACAGGTATCGCACTCATAGAAGCTGATGCCCATTTCGTCGAGCCATTGACGTAGCGTATCCAGACCCGGAACGACGAGTGAATCCATAAACCCTGAAACCTCTTGCAGTGAAAGAAAAGCGTAACCATAGCGGAACCGCGTAACAGGTTACGCAAAAACGCGCTCAGATGCTACGAAACAGGTGAAATCCTGTGCTAGCCACCCGTTTTCAGACAAAAACCAGGCCGGGCGTGGCGCTCTATCCAGGCGATCATTTTTCCGGCGATATCCAGACCGGTGGTTTTTTCGATCCCTTCCAGTCCCGGCGAGGCGTTCACTTCCATCACCAGCGGACCACGGTTCGCGCGCAGAATGTCCACGCCTGCGACGTCCAGGCCCAGCGTCTGCACGGCCTTGATGGCAATCTCACGCTCAAGCGGGGTGATATCCGCAACCGTTGCCACGCCGCCACGATGCAGGTTCGAACGAAAATCACCCGCCTTCGCCCGACGCTCAATAGCCGCCACCACTTCATCGCCGACCACCAGGCAGCGAATATCACAGCCTTTAGCCTCCTGGATATATTCCTGCACCAGAATGTGCGCATTCAGCCCGCGAAAGGCGTCGATCACGCTCTCCGCCGCCTGCCGCGTTTCAGCCAGCACCACGCCAATCCCCTGAGTGCCTTCCACCAGCTTCACCACCAGCGGCGCGCCGCCGACCATATCGATCAGATCGCTGGTGTCGTCCGGTGAATGGGCGATTCCGGTAACGGGCAAATCAATGCCCTGACGGGCCAGCAGCTGCAGCGAGCGTAGCTTATCGCGGGCCTTGGTAATGGCCACGGATTCATTGAGCGGGTAGCTGCCGAGCAGTTCAAACTGGCGCAGCGCGGCGGTGCCGTAAAAAGTGATGGCCGAGCCGATGCGTGGGATCACCGCATCATAGTGCGGAAGCTGGCGGCCTTTGTAATGAATAGAAGATGCCGCCGGGCTGATGTTCATATAGCAGGAAAGCGGGTCGAGAATATCGACCTGATGGCCGCGCTTCGTGGCGGCCTCACGCAGACGCTTACAGGACCAGAGCGTTCCGTCCCGGGACAAAATGGCGATTTTCACCCTGCACCTCACTGTGATGACCTGAATAAAACAGCCACATCATACCCGGAGTGAATTTTATCGGATAGCCCAGCCCTGCTTGTGCAGGTAGTCGAGAATAAACGGTCTGGTCTCTTTGACGATAGTGCGACGAATATGGTCACTCCACGTGTCCGCCCGCGTATTGCTGCCGCGCGAGAGGTAATAATTCGCCATCTCTTCGTCATAGCGTGCCAGCTCGACCTCATCGACCGGATGATACGCATTTTCATGCACGACAATGCTCGCCGGCAGACGCGGCTTCACACCAGGATCGTCCGCAGGCCAGCCGAGGCACAGGCCGAACAGCGGCAGCACGTGCTGCGGGAGCTTCAGAAGATCCGTAACCGCCTCGATGCTGTTGCGGATCCCACCGATATACACCCCACCAAGCCCCAATGACTCCGCGGCAATCATCGCATTCTGGCCCATTAGCGCAGTATCAACGGTGCCAAGCAGGAGCTGCTCAGCACGCCCCAGCTGGGCTTCCGGGCAGATTTGCAGATGGCGGTTGAAGTCCGCACAGAACACCCAGAATTCCGCCGCCTGCGCCACGTGCTGCTGCCCGCCGGTCATTTCCACCAGCTGCTTACGCAGTTGCGGATCGGTGACGCGCACGATTGAACTGCACTGTAAAAAGCTGGAGCTGGCTGCCGCCTGCGCGCTGGCAATAATCGCTTCGCGCTGCGCCTGGGTAATGGGCTCAGCGGTAAAGTGACGAATGGAACGGTGGCTTAACAGCAGATCAATGGTTGGCGTCATCGCGTTTTTCCTGGTCGGACGAAATCGGTTTATCATGGCGCTGCATCAGCTGTGGGGCAACGGTTTGTGCCATCCCGCGAAACAGCGCCACGGCGGCGGGGATCATCAACATGATGCCCGCAAAAATCATGATTATCCCGGCCATCGGACTTGCGAACGGCGCGGGTAAGGTGACGTAGTGGTTGAGTGAAAGCCAGGCCAGCACCAGCAGCACCATGCCGAGGGCTTCCAGGATCAACACGCTTTTGGGCAAAGCGCCGAGTGAACGCATTATCAGTCTCCGGAAAACGAGTATAACGTCGAGGATAGCAACTGTACCTGGCGAAACAAGCTCTGTATCGGGCAAAGCCATCGGAACGAAAGGCAGAATCTTCTTTCCGGAAAGCGGGCACGCAGGCATCATAAGCCCCATTCGCCGATAGGCTCAGTTTCAGGAGAGAAAACAATGTTTACCGTTATTTTTGGTCGTCCAGGTTGCCCTTACTGCGTTCGTGCTAAAGAGCTGGCTGAAAAGCTGACCAACGAGCGTGATGATTTTAACTTCCGTTACATCGATATTCATGCGGAAGGGATCAGCAAGGCAGACCTTGAGCAGACCGTGGGCAAACCGGTTGAGACCGTGCCACAGATTTTCGTTGATCAGAAACACATCGGTGGCTTCACCGATTTCGAAGCCTGGGCGAAAGAGAACCTGGGACTCTACGCTTAAGATACCGCGTGGGCGTTACTCGCGCCCACGCTTTGCGTTCACCAGCCCACTGATAAATAAGAAACAGAGCGCCCCCAGCGCACACCAGAATACCGCACTGAAGATCCACGCCAGCTCCTGCCAGATGGAACGATCGGTAAAAACCCCGACCCGCATCACCACCAGACATACCGGTGCCGCCAGAATGGCGCCCAGCACAGGAAACAGCAGACGCTGCTTGCTTGAGATAAAACTTGCCACTGCCCCAGGGACAGCAAAGAACAGCAGGCCCAGCTCCGGACGTCCCGACACGCGAAAGGCACCTTTCACATTCAGTAACAGAATAAGGCATACCGCAATAAAGAGGATAAAACAGCAGATAACCCCTGCCCAGGCTCGCTCAGATCTCAAAATTCCTCCTGATTATTCTCTATCAAACTCAATGACACCCGGTTGGATAAAGTTTCCGGCAATCCATGCCGTAAAGCACTTACGTAAGCTCAAACGATTGTGACTAGCCGCAGCAATCAGGAACGATTAAACTAGCGGCCTTAATTTGATGGTGAAAGCCGTCGCCCTTTTTATTGAAAACACTCAGGCGGCGCAGGGAAGACATTAGCCCAAATAACCATTCCTTTCAACAACTTACTCGTAAACAAGAAGTTGACTTCCGTGAATATAAACGTCGCAGACTTGTTAAATGGGAATTACATCCTGTTATTATTTGTGGTACTGGCGCTGGGCCTGTGTCTGGGAAAATTGCGCCTTGGATCCATCCAACTGGGTAATTCCATTGGCGTTTTAGTGGTCTCTTTGTTATTAGGTCAGCAGCACTTCAGTATTAACACTGATGCCCTGAACCTGGGCTTTATGCTGTTTATTTTCTGCGTCGGCGTGGAAGCCGGACCCAACTTTTTTTCTATCTTTTTCCGCGACGGTAAAAATTACCTCATGCTGGCGCTGGTCATGGTGGGCACTGCGCTGGTCATGACGCTGGGGCTTGGGAAGCTGTTTGGCTGGGATATCGGCCTGACCGCCGGGATGCTGGCAGGCGCCATGACGTCTACCCCCGTGCTGGTAGGCGCAGGGGACACGCTGCGCCACTCCGGCATGGCGGGGAACGAACTGGCTACCGCGCTCGATCATCTGAGTCTCGGCTACGCCCTCACCTATCTTATTGGCCTGGTGAGCCTGATCCTCGGCGCACGCTATCTGCCAAAACTTCAGCATCAGGATCTGCAAACCAGCGCCCAGCAGATTGCTCGCGAGCGCGGCCTCGACACCGATTCCAATCGCAAAGTCTACCTGCCGGTGATTCGCGCCTACCGTGTTGGCCCGGAACTGGTCGCCTGGGCCGACGGAAAAAACCTGCGCGAACTGGGCATCTATCGCCAGACGGGCTGCTACATCGAACGTATTCGTCGCAACGGCATTCTGGCAAACCCGGACGGCGACGCGGTATTGCAAATGGGTGACGAAATCGCCCTGGTCGGCTACCCCGATGCGCATGCACGCCTTGATCCAAGCTTCCGTAACGGCAAAGAAGTGTTCGACCGCGACCTGCTCGACATGCGCATCGTCACCGAAGAAGTCGTCGTCAAAAACCACAACGTAGTCGGCCGCCGCCTGGCGCAGATGAAGCTCACCGATCACGGCTGCTTCCTGAACCGCGTCATCCGCAGCCAGATTGAAATGCCAATTGACGACAACATCGTGCTGAACAAAGGTGACGTATTGCAGGTCAGTGGCGACGCGCGCCGCGTGAAAACCATCGCCGATCGCATTGGCTTTATCTCCATTCATAGCCAGGTCACCGACCTGCTCGCCTTCTGCGCGTTCTTTATCGTCGGCCTGATGATCGGCATGATCACCTTCCAGTTCAGCTCCTTCAGCTTTGCGGTAGGTAACGCGGCAGGCCTGCTGTTCGCAGGAATCATGCTCGGCTTCCTGCGAGCCAACCACCCGACGTTTGGCTATATCCCGCAGGGCGCGCTGAATATGGTTAAAGAGTTCGGCCTGATGGTATTCATGGCCGGCGTCGGCCTGAGCGCTGGCAGCGGTATTGGCCACGGCCTGGGCGCGATTGGCGGTCAGATGCTGGTTGCTGGCCTGCTGGTCAGCCTTGGCCCGGTCGTTATCTGTTTCCTGTTCGGCGCATACGTGCTGCGGATGAACCGCGCCATGCTGTTTGGCGCAATGATGGGCGCACGCACCTGCGCCCCGGCAATGGAAATTATCAGCGACACCGCCCGCAGCAATATTCCGGCGCTGGGCTACGCAGGCACCTACGCCATCGCTAACGTGTTGTTAACGCTGGCAGGGACGCTGATTATCGTCATCTGGCCTGGCCTGGGATAAATCTGAAGAAAGGCAAACGCGGAAAAAAAACGCCTGACGGGCAGAACTTTTTGATAGCGCGTCAGTCATAACTTATGCCACTGCTTTTCTTTGATGTCCCCATTTTGTGGAGCCCATCAACCCCGCCGGATTCGGTTCAAGGTTGATGGGTTTTTTGTTGCCTGGATTTTGTGACCTTCCTAATCAGCCACTTACGAGCCACCTTTAAGACAGATGGCGACAAAATGGCGGCAGCGATTTCTCCATGGCGGCGGTAGGCACAAAAAAAACCGCCAACGGCCGGTCTTAGTCAGTAAGCAAATTGTCCCTGCCTACCTTTAGAATGAGATGACGCAGCGCTGATTTTTTGCGGGCAGCATACTGAGCGCACAAAAGTCTCATGCGTCATGAAGGTATGCACAGGCAAAAGGCAGAACATAAGCGATTTCGAAATTCCTGTTAGGGCTGAAAAGCACAAATCCTCCCAAAAAAGAGTTCCCACCACGAGCATGACTTACCCACCCGCAGGTCAGACAGGTAGTTTGAGGTTGCCGGTTTTAGCCTGGCACAGTCAGTTAACCGCTACAGTTCACTTCCGTTAAAGTACCAGTACGGATCAGGTTGGTGATCAGGCCCAAGATCTCGGTCAGTTGTGCGTTCATGGGGAAAAAGTGCATTATTATTTGTCCGAAGACATCGTGATACTTTGTGAAGCATCGGGCACATCTCAACTATTCAGGAGCAATGTCATGAATTATCGATTCAATCTTCCGTGGCGATTCTATATTTCACTTTTAGGGGTCATACTCGCCATAACTTATGCCTGGGATCAAGTTGATGATGAATTCTTTAAATTTGTCATCAAATATATAGGCGCAGTTTTCTTTGGGCTTTGTCTTGTAAGCGCACTTATATTGAGAAATGGTCTATCAGAATTACCTAAAAACATTCTCAATGCGATTTGGAACATAGAAACAGCATTTGTTTTTATTTATTTAATATCTTTAACCTATTGCTATTCCATATATGGAGAGGCGCCATCAAAAAACTTCACGACCTGGGCCGAACAGCACCCTGTCTTATTCATAACTCTTACTAACTCTCTTGGTTTTGTTGCATTAGCAAGAGCTGCAACTGCATTTACCGATATTTTTAAAAAATCCATAATGATACTTCATGAAACAACCGCCGATCCAATTGGCGATTGGATAAGAAATCGTAGAAAGACTAACCATTGATATAAAATATCTTGAGCTGTATCAGCCGCCTTTTATAGAGTTTTAACAACATAACCAGTAGTTACGGAATCAACCATAAAGCCAAACCCCAGTTCGTGCAGACTCAGCAAGCATGCGAAGCGTTAGCGGCTCGGGTTCATCGTCTCCCTTGCCACAAGTGAAAAGTGCATACAGAAAGAAGGTTTCAACAGGCCAATAGCGGTAAAAATCAAAGCCGGAAGAGTCAACATCGAACCGTTCGAAATACTCCTTCATGATCTCTGCCCCTGTCTCACTGGCCCAAACGTAGTCACCTGTGCTCAAACTTGTATCAATCGTGACAGGCCAACGTTTTTTAGTGAAAAGGCCTGGCTTATTAAACCGCTCGCAGTACCACGCAATAACGTCATCATCGGTCACCATATCTTGTCGTTCCCTCTGGCAATGGTGTTGTATTTCGTCGTTACCCGATAAGCAATTTGAGCGACATCATTGGCAATAATGATTTCTCCAATGATGGGTATCCACCTGCCGACAAAAGCCCCCAAATTTGTGACATAGGCAAACTTCATTCTTTTAATGCTACCTGTTGTCAGTGTAGGTAATCGCCGTGTTTCGATATTCAGCCAGTGCCGCAACTGCGAACTTAGAGGAGAAGTTCCAGGCGTGGACCGCGCAGGCTTTCCTCTCGTGGGTATATCCGGCTGCCCCAACAAAATCAAAGCGACAGTGAACAAATCTTCTGTTCCGAGTTGTTCGGCAGTTTCATCAAGAAAAATCCAGAACAGCAGTTCGCCAGCTGTCAGGTTGGAAAATCCCCTGTAGAAATATGTTCCGGTAAGTTCTTCCACTGAATCCATCAGCCACCACCTATCCGGTTACACGTTCATTCCAGGCATCAGCAAACTGGATATTCCCATCAACGTAGCGCCATGTGATTTTTGCATAACGAAGCTGAACCTGCTCGCGGTGGCCAACATTAGTTACTATATTGGTGTCATGCATCATCGGAGTGACGGAAACAATCTTCACCCCTTCAAGCAGCATGTTGTAATATTCAACTTCCTGGCCCGCATCGTTGATGCGATACCATTTGAATTCAGCACTCTCCAACGTCTGGCCTGTCGCCACAGCTTTAAATAAATATGGGGATGAGCTATCAAACTCTTTTTCAAAGATGAGTGCGCCATGTACACGCGTACCCGTTAACTTTCCCGTGTTATTGTCTGTCGGAATATACAAATTGTGGCTGAACGAAGATATTTCGATAGAGAATTCACGATCTTGTACATCAACCGAACCCTTGATGATTGCCCCGCCGTCATCTTTCAGCCACAAATAGGATGGAATTGCCATAGATTTATAATCCCTCATGATTTATACGGATGATTTCCAGGCAATTCTAATCTTTTAAAATCGGTTGGTAAATGAGCGATTAATCCTAATGGATTGATATAAAACATCTTTTATATGTGTTGATTTGACAGCATTCATAAAATCTATTGATTCATTGAAGTGGTTTTATCAATGCCAGTGTCATAATCAGGCCATGAAGCCCATGCCACGCCTCAGCTTACTGAACCCTGTGCTCAATATTGCAAAGGCTCATGATCAAGTCACCTTTAAAACCTTCGTGTAAAGGTTTCACGGCATAACAACCTTTCGCTTTTTTTCCTGCGTTCGTAATATTCGGCGTGAAGAGCTTTAGCCAGGTTTCCGGCCAACTTGCACCAGTCTGCATATTACCCATACTTCTGAAAGACGAATACGTGAGGGGAACCGTGATGATACTTCAGGGCAAAATTGCTGTGATCTTTGGAGGCAGCGGCGCAATAGGCCGTTCGGTCGCGCTGGCGATGGCGCGGGAAGGTGCTCGGGTCTGGCTTCTCGCTCGCGAACAGGCTCGACTCGAAAATGCTCTGGCCGAAGTACGCGCAGCAGGATTCGCTGCAAATACCCTCATCGTTGATGTTCTTGATGAACAATCCACGCTTAACCAGACGGCAAAACTGGCCCAACAAACCGGCGGAATTGACATCGTCGTGAATGCTACGGGTTTTATGCACGATCAGGGTAAAGGGATTCTGGAGCTCAGCCTGTCTGAATTCAGGCAAGGATTCGATCCGTTTTTGTCAGCCATGTTCAACATTTCAAAAGCGGTGACGCCACATATGGGTGGCGATCGGGCGGGTGTGATTTTGACTGTTGTCGCACCCGCCGGAGCGATGGTGATGCCAAATCATCTGGGTCATATTGTCGGCTGTGCAGGCACCGAGGCTTTCGTTAAATCGCTCGCCAGTGAGCTTGGGCCAAAGAACATTCGAGTGGTTGGTGTGCGTTCTCATGCCATTGTCGATGCGGTTGCCGCCGGGTCTTATACGGCCGAAATCTTTGCACCAAAGGCGCAGGCGATGGGCATAACCGTTGAGCAGTGGTTAGGTGGCGCGGCGCAAAGCACAATGCTGAAGCGCCTGCCAACACTCTCAGAAGTAGCTGGGGTGATGACTTTCCTGGCATCAGAACGGGCAAATTCCATGACCGCCACCGTCGTTAACGTCACGGCAGGCGCCACCACCAGCGGCTAGATTATTTCAGAATGCCGCTCAGGCCATGTACAGCCATATAAACACCAACCACAGCGATCAGCACGCTGGAAAAGTAAGGTGCACGCCGGGCAGTTTTGTTAAACCCGCTCCAGCCTTTTGCCGCATGGCGAACGCCTATCGCTGCCCCAGCCCCAACAGTCACCAGCGTTAACGCCAGACCAATGCTGAAACTGATAACCATGGTCGCGCCAAGAGCCAGCGCTTTCAACTGGATACAAATCAGCATGACCGTCACCGCTGCCGGGCACGGGATCAGACCTCCCGTCAGCCCAAACAGCAGGATTTGCCCATTGGTAACGTCGCGGTCAGTAAACTGGCGCTGGATTTGATTGGCATGATGGCGCTCATGCGCGTCCTGATATTCCCGTGAACCCTGCTCCAGCCCCGCCAGTTCAGCATGCGTATGATCATGATGGTCGTGGTCGTGGTCGTGGTCGTGGTCGTGGTCGTGGTCGTGGTCGTGATGCTGCTGCGACTGCATTTCCTGCAACCCGTTTTTTTCACCGCGCCAGGTACGCTGGAACATCCAGAACGCGGAGCCCAGAATGATGACCGCGGAAACAAACTGGAGCCAGGGCTCTGCCGACTGAGCGGTAAATTGCTGGCTGATGTACATCCCACCAAACGCGATTATCCAGACAATCGCCGTATGGCTCACCGTCGCCGCCAGCCCCAACATCACGGCCTGACGGACCGTACCCTTAATCGCCACGATAAATGCCGCCATCATGGTCTTGGAGTGGCCGGGTTCGAGCCCATGTAAAGCCCCTAACAAAATAGCGCTCGGAATAAAAAACCAGGCATTGCCCTGCTGGAACAGGGTGGTGAAATCGGTCATAAGGCGTTCTCTCATCCGGTATTGATGCGGCGCATTCTACTCCCCCCCAGTATACAATACTACCCCCCAGTAGATCGCCGATGGTATTATGGCCCGACTTTTACCGCCGTGGAGATCGAAGCATGTCCCATACCGTCCGTGATAAACAAAAGCTGAAAGCCCGCGCGAACAAAATTCAGGGACAGGTTAACGCCCTGAAAAATATGCTCGATGAGCCGCACGAGTGCGCAGCAGTGTTGCAGCAAATTGCCGCCATTCGCGGGGCAGTGAACGGGTTAATGCGGGAAGTGATCAAAGGCCATCTGACGGAGCATATCGTCCATCAGGAAGATGAAGTTCAGCGCGAGGCCGATCTGGATGTGGTGCTGAAAGTACTCGACTCCTATATCAAATAACCCACTTTCACAGGCGGGCAATTCTCCCCACCATCTCGCGGATCTCCGCTTTACCCAGCGGCGCACGGTCTGTGACAAAATGCAGCGTCATTCCTTCGATAAACGCATCCAGCGCGCGGGCGGTTGCCGGATCGAACCACTGCTCCAGCACCTGCTGGCTGCCCTGCATCCAGTTTTGCATTACGTTTTTAAGCGCCGGTTTGCAGCCGATAAACGCATACAGCTGATACATCAGTTCCATGTTGCGCGTCGTCGTGACCTGCGCGCTGAAAATCAGCTGCGTGATGGCGTCACAGGCCTGCTGTGGGGAGTTCACTTCGGCAAAAAACGCTTTGTATTGCACCAGCATTTCATCGGTGAAGCCGCTGAACGCTTCTTCGAGTAGCGCGTCTATGCCGCTGAAATAATAAGTCATCGACCCCAGCGGCACGTCGGCGCAGCTGGCGATTTTGCGGTGCGTGACTGCCTGAATACCGTGATGCGCGATGGTGTCCAGCGTCGCCTGCAGGATCCTTTCGCGTCGTTGCGGATCGTTGGGTCTACGGGCCATCATTTTTCCTTTTGTGATTTGTGTACAAATGTACACAACCTTGCTAGTGTTGTCTCTCCCTCTTTTTGTACAGGCAGTATACGGATGACGTCGCTTTCTCCCCGCCGGGCCCTGCAGTTGCGTATGTGGGCGCTGTTTATGTTCTTCTTTTTGCCAGGCCTGCTGATGGCCTCCTGGGCCACGCGAACGCCCGCCATCCGTGACATTCTGTCGGTCAATACGGCCGGAATGGGTATTGTGCTGTTTGGCCTGTCGATAGGCTCGATGAGCGGCATACTCTGCTCGGCGTGGCTGGTTAAGCGCTTTGGCACCCGCAAAGTCATTCGCACCACCATGTCCTGCGCACTGGTCGGAATGCTCATGCTGAGCCTCGCGCTGTGGCTCGCCTCACCCTTCTTTTTCGCCTTTGGTCTGATGGTCTTTGGCGCAAGCTTCGGGGCCGCCGAAGTGGCCATTAACGTTGAAGGTGCCGCCGTCGAGCGAGAAATGAAAAAGACCGTGCTGCCCATGATGCACGGCTTTTACAGCTTCGGCACGCTGGTCGGTGCCGGTATCGGCATGGCGCTGACGGCGTTTGGAACACCTGCCACGATCCATATTCTTCTCGCCGCGCTCTTCGGCATTGCACCCATTGCGATTGCCATTAAAGCCATTCCCGAAGGTACCGGTAAAAACTCCGCCGAAAACAGCGAGCATCACGAAAAAGGCGTGCCGTTCTGGCGGGACGGGCAGCTTATGCTGATTGGCGTGGTGGTGCTGGCGATGGCCTTTGCCGAAGGCTCCGCCAACGACTGGCTGCCGCTGCTGATGGTGGACGGTCACGGCTTCAGCCCAACCTCCGGTTCGCTGATTTACGCAGGCTTTACCCTCGGGATGACCGTCGGGCGCTTTACCGGCGGCTGGTTTATCGACCGCTACAGCCGCGTGGCCGTCGTTCGCGCCAGCGCCATCATGGGTGCACTCGGCATTGCGCTGATTATCTTTGTTGACGTCGACTGGGTTGCCGGCGTCTCCGTTATTCTCTGGGGGCTCGGTGCGTCACTCGGCTTCCCACTCACCATTTCTGCCGCCAGCGACACCGGCCCGGACGCGCCAACCCGCGTCAGCGTTGTCGCCACCACCGGCTACCTGGCGTTCCTCGTGGGCCCGCCGCTCCTCGGCTTCCTCGGTGAGCATTACGGCCTGCGCAGCGCCATGCTGGCGGTGCTGTCGTTAGTCATAGTTGCCGCACTGGTGGCACGCGCGGTCGCCAAACCTGAATCTGAACCCGCTACGGAGAGTGCATGATGAGTATCAAACTGATTGCCGTCGATATGGATGGAACCTTTCTCAACGATGATAAGCGCTACAACCGGACGCGCTTTCTCGCACAGTATCAGCAGATGCAGGCCCAGGGCATTCGCTTTGTGGTCGCCAGCGGCAACCAGTACTGGCAGCTAATTTCCTTCTTTCCGGAGATGGCCGATGAGATAGCCTTCGTGGCCGAAAACGGCGGCTGGGTGCGGGATGCGGGGGAAGATGTTTTCAACTGCGAGCTGCCTGCCGGGCATTTCCGTAAGGTAGTGGATTTTCTGCACACCCTGCCGGATGTGGAAATCATCGCCTGCGGCAAGCGCAGTGCATATACCCTGAAGCGCTACAACGATGAGCTGAAGGCGATGGCCGCGCTCTATTATCACCGCCTTGAGTTTGTCGACAGCTTCGATAAACTGGACGATACCTTCCTGAAGTTTGGCCTGAACCTGCCAGACAGGCTGGTGCCGGAGGTCCAGAAAGCCCTGCATGAGGGCGTCGGCGACCTGATGACCGCCGTCACTACGGGGCACGGCAATATCGATCTGATCATTCCGGGCGTGCACAAAGCCAACGGTCTGCGCATCCTGCAACAGCGCTGGGGTATTGAGGATCATGAAGTCGTGACGTTCGGTGACAGCGGCAACGACCTGGAGATGCTGCGCCAGGCGGGGTTTGGCTTTGCGATGCAGAATGCGTGCGAAGCGGCCATTGAAGCGGCCAACCACCGCGCCCCGCACAACAATGACGAAGGCGTGCTGCAGGTGATTGATAAAGTTTTAAGGCGGGAAGCGCCTTTCTGTTAACGGGTGGTCATTTCCGTGTGGCGGCGCTGCCTTACCCGGCCTACAAATCGCGCTTCTGTAGGTCGGGCAAACAACGTGCCGCCCGGCATTTCATCAATTTACTGCTGCGAACTACCGACCGCTTTATCCTTCAGGAAGTAGGCAATCAGCCCCAGCCAGATTAGGCCGTTAGCAAGGTTAAACACGCTGAACAGGCCGTTGCCACCAGACTGATAGGCGTGCTTGCTCACCTCAATACCGACGGTGAAAATCAGCATCTGCAGCATCCCCATCGCCGCTGATACCGTGCCCTTACTCATGTCGCTGGCGAACAGGGTCAAACGTACCAGGCCCGCGTTGGCTATCCCGATGCCGAAAGCGTAAACGCTTAAGCCTGCGGTCATCCACAGATAAGCGTGGCTGGACACAACGGTTGCAGCTGCGGCGATAACCAATCCGGCCATAATCGGCCAGCCTCCCGCGATAATCAGCCAGCGCACGGTTTTGCGCGAGGTCAGCTTCGCCAGCACCAGGTTGCCGACAATCAGTGCACCAAATATTGGCACCTGCAGCAGGCCATATTCGTAAGTGCTGGCCTGTTCCCCGCTGATGATAATCACCGGCGACTGCGCAATCCACGCCAGCAGCGGCAGGCTGACAAAGCCCGTCGCCAGCGCTCCGGCCACAAATCGCAGGTTCTTCAGCACCAGGCCATAGTCTTTGCCAAGCTCTTTTACCGACAGCTTCTCGCCGAGCCGCGTCGCGGTTTCCGGCATCGCCCGCTGCAGGCCAAAAAAGGAGATCAGCGCCAGGGCGGCAAACAGCACAAACATCGTTTCCCAGGGCGCAAGGTGCACCCAGGCGGCCCCCACCAGCGGCCCGAGCAGCGGCGCAATCAGCGCTACGTTCGCCATCAGCGCGGTGATTTTGATACACACCGCTTCCTCAAACGACTCCTGAATTGCGGCGTAGCCCACCGCACCAATAAAGCACAGGCTGATGCCCTGCAGGAAGCGCAGGAAGGTGAACTGTTCAATGTTTTGCGCCAGCAGCGTGGCGAGGCAGGTGACAATGAACCATACCACGCCGGTCAGCATCACCGGACGACGGCCAATACGGTCCGACAGCGGCCCAAGGAGCCACTGTAAAAACATCCCGCCAGCCAGATAGGCGGTCATCGAGGTTGGCACCCACTCCATCCCGGCGTTGAACTGCTCAACCACCGCCAACATGCCCGGCTGGATCATGTCGTTACCGATATAGGTTGAGAATTCGTAAAGCACCAGACAGAGCGGAAAAAGTAACGCCTGACGACCGAGGCGTTTGCCAGAAAGTGAAGGGTTTTGCATGCAATCTCTTAACGGTAAAAAATCGCGTGAAGTGTAATGAATGATAGTGGATGACGATAGCGAAAAGTGCGTGAAACACCCTGTTACAGCACAAATTTACTCGTTTAAGGTTCGCTTAAGTTGCGGACCCTATACTGCCGCCAGTGAAAGCAGAAAAATTAACGCTGACCTCAACCGCCTGACAATTAAGACAATCCCTCTTACTTGTCCCGGCGTTAATTTTTTAAGGTGAGCACCGTCATCAAACTGTAAGAGCCCGCACGCTATGCTGGAAAATTTGAATACCTCGCTGTTTTACTGGATTAACGCCACCCCGGCGTCGCCGCAGTGGATGATCTCGCTCGCGATTTTCATCGCCAAAGATCTGATCAATATCGTGCCGCTGCTGGCGGTTGCGCTCTGGCTCTGGGGGCCGCGTAAGCAGGTCTGTGCCCAGCGTCAGCTGGTGATTAAGGTGGCGATGGCGATTGGCGTAAGCCTGCTGCTTTCGTGGGTTGTTGGTCACATTTATCCGCACGACAGACCGTTTGTTGACGGTATCGGCTATAACTTCCTGCATCACTCTGCGGATGACTCCTTCCCAAGCGACCACGGTACGGTGATTTTTACCTTTGCGCTGGCGTTCCTGTTCTGGCATCGCCTGTGGTCTGGCGTAGTACTGCTGGCTATTGGCTGCGCGATTGCCTGGTCCCGCGTTTACCTCGGCGTGCACTGGCCGCTTGATATGGTCGGCGGCTTCCTCTCCGGACTCAGCGGCTGTCTCGCCTCCCAGGTGCTGTGGCTGATGTTTGGCGAAGCCATCTACCGCCGGTTGCAGGCCATGTACCGCTTCTGCTTCTCGCTGCCTATCCGCAAAGGCTGGATACGTGACTAAGCCGGGCGGCAGAGGTAAAATCGCCGCCGGACCCTTCGCCTGCCGCGACGGGCATTAAGGCTTACAGGGGTTTTATGGAAACACGGCGCGATGAGCGAATCAGCCAGCTTATTCAGGCTCTCAAACGTAGCGATAAGCTCCACCTGAAGGAAGCCGCCGCGCTGATCGGCGTGTCGGAGATGACCATTCGCCGCGACCTCAACAGCCATCGCGGTCCCGTAGTGCTGCTCGGTGGCTACGTCGTACTGGAGCCCCGCAGCGCCAGCCATTATTTACTGAGCGATCAGAAAACCCGCCTGGTGGACGAAAAGCGCCAGGCTGCCCGCCTGGCGGCAAAGCTGCTGAAAGCCCATCAGATGGCCTTTTTTGACTGCGGCACGACCACGCCGTGGATAATCGACGCCATTGATGACGAACTGCCGTTTACCGGCGTCTGCTATTCTCTGAATACCTTTCTGGCCTTGCAGGATAAGCCACTTTGTCGGGCCATACTCTGCGGCGGTGAATTTCATGCCAGCAATGCTATCTTCAAGCCGCTCAGCCCACAGGACACGCTGAGCCATCTCTGCCCGGACATCGCCTTTTATTCCGCAGCAGGCGTTCATGCCAAACTGGGCGCAACCTGTTTTAATCTTGATGAACTGCCGGTGAAACACTGGGCGTTATCCAGCGCGCAGAAGCATGTCCTGGTGGTCGATCACAGTAAATTTGGCAAGGTAAGACCGGCGAGAATGGGTGAGATTGCGAAGTTTAACGTTATCGCCAGCGACCGCCGCCCGGATGACGAACTGGCGGCGCTGGCTAAACAGCACGGGATCGCGCTGCTGTTCGATAAATAATACATTTTGCCCGGCGGCGCTTCGCTTGCGCGGGCCTACAGAAAGGTAGCCCGATTCTCCAGGCCCTGTAAGGCGTAGCCGCCACCGGGCAAGAACTGCCAATCAGTTAAGAGAACCAGCTCCCGAACCACTGGTGGAATTTCATCAGCACGAAATCCACCATCCGGTTAAAGAACCCGCCCTCATTCACCGCTTCCATCACGATCAGCGGCCGCTGTTCGATGGTTTTATCATTCAGCTTAAAGTCGATAGTGCCAACCACCTGCCCTTTCGCCAGCGGTGCGGTCAGCTGCGGCTCGTTCAGGGTATAGCTCGCTTTCAGGTTTTTCAGCTGGCCGCGCGGGAGCGTAATGGATCCGGCGTCACCCGCACCAAGCCTGGCCTGGCTGCTGTCGCCGTACCACACGCGCTGTTCAATAAACGTGGCGTCAGGCTTGATTGGCGTGACGGTTTCATAGAAGCGGAAGCCCCAGGTCAGCAGTTTTTCGGATTCATTGAAACGGATACGGTCAGTTTTGGTACCCAGCACCACCGCAATCAGACGCATATCGCCCTGCTTCGCAGAGGAGACCAGGTTGTAGCCTGCGCCTGCTGTCGTACCGGTTTTCACGCCGTCGGCACCCAGGCTGGTGTTCCACAACAGACGGTTACGGTTCGGCTGCTTGATGTTGTTGAAGGTGAACTCTTTTTCCTGGTGAATGGCGTACTCGTCCGGCACGTCGTGGATCATGGCTTTGGTCAGCAACGCCATATCGCGGGCGGTACTGAACTGACCCGGTGCATCCAGGCCGTGCACGGTTTTGAACACGGTGTTGGTCAGGCCGAGCTTCTGCGAATAGCTGTTCATCAGGCTGATGAAGGCGTCCTGGCTGCCGGCCACGTAGTCCGCCAGCGCAATACAGGCGTCGTTGCCGGACTGAATGATCACCCCTTTATTGAGGTTCTCAACGGAAACCTGATCGCCAGGCTTCAGGAACATCACCGATGAGCCGCGCAGCGCCGGGTTGCCCGTCGCCCAGGCGTCTTTGCCAATGGTGACCATATCAGACAGCTTGATTTTATTGGCTTTTATTGCCTGCCCGACCACGTAGCTGGTCATGATTTTGGTCAGGCTCGCCGGATCAAGTTTCTCATCAGCGTTGCCCTCGCTCAGGACTTTGCCGCTGTTGTAATCCATCAGGATCCAGGCTTTGGCATCGACCGGTGGAGCTTCCGGTTGTTGAACAGCATCGGCTGCCTGTAAAGCAGGTGCCACGAGGAGTAAAAGCAGAGAGCCTGCCGCCAGGCCGCGGGGAGAAACAACTGTACGCGTCATAAAAGCCACCCAAGTATCCATTCCAAAACACACGTTACGTCACCGACGCCGTGCAACAACAGGCCGTGAGTAATAACGTAGAAATGATCTTAAAGAAACAATGCGTTGGTAAAGTTTTTAAAGTTTACGCAAGAACGGCGCGTTGTGCTGAAAACTGGACATTTTTTTTGATCGCGGTTGTGTGAAGGTTAAATTTAACTGACCATGGGCATTCACTTATGCGCTGGAATTGAGGTAATGATGATTACGCTTTGGGGCAGAAATAACTCAACCAATGTTAAAAAGGTTCGCTGGACGCTGGAAGAACTCGGTCTTTCCTATAATCAGATCCTTGCCGGGCTGGAGTTTGGCCTGAATCATGACGCCGACTATCTTGCCAAAAATCCCAACGGGCTGGTGCCGCTGCTGCATGATGACGCGACCGACATCACCTTATGGGAATCAAACACCATCGTGCGCTACCTCGCGGCACAGTACGGGCAGGAAAGCCTGTGGCAGAGCAATCCAGCCCAACGTGCACAGGGCGAAAAGTGGATGGACTGGGCCAACGGCACGCTCTCTCCGGCTCACCGGGTCATCCTGATGGGGCTGGTCCGCACACCAGCGGAAAAACGCGACCAGGCAGCCATTGATGCAGCCATCGCGCAGTGTGAAGCGCTGTTCGCGATTCTGGACGACGCGCTGGCGCATTCCAACTGGCTTTCCGGCGACAATTTTGGCACTGGCGATATCGCCGTGGCGCCGTTCGTCTACAACCTGCTGGAAACGGTCAAAACCTGGCAGCCGCACCCAAATTTACAGCGCTGGTATCAGCAGCTATCGCGCCGTCCGGCGTACCAGAACGTGGTCATGATCCCGGTCACCTGATCTCAGGCAGCCGGACTCACCTTCAGCAGTTCCCCATCGGACTCGTCGGTCAGCACGTAAAGATAACCGTCGGGTCCGATGCGCACGTCACGAATGCGCTGTTTCCTATCACCCAGAATGCGCTCCGTTTCCGTTATCTTATTACCGTCGACGTTCAGAACAATCACCGCCTGATCCTTTAACGCGCCAACAAACAGCTTATGCTGCCATTGCGGGAATTTATCAGCGTCATAGAAAGCCATACCGCTCACGGCGGGCGACTGTTTCCAGAAGAAAAGCGGTGGCTCAGTGCCCGCCACTTTTTCACCTTTGGCCTCCGGGATCGGCAAACCGCTGTAGTTGATGCCATGCGTTGCCAGCGGCCAGCCGTAGTTTTTCCCGCGCTGCGGAATGTTAATTTCATCACCGCCGCGTGGCCCGTGCTCGTTCAGCCACAACGCCTGGCTCCAGGGATTCATCGCCATGCCCTGTGGATTACGAATGCCCCAGGACCAGATTTCCGCCCGAGCTCCGGGCTGGTTGACGAACGGATTATCCGGCGGCACTTTGCCCTCTTCGGTCAGGCGCACGACTTTGCCCTGAAGTTTGTCGAGGTCCTGCGCCGTCGAACGCTGGTTATTTTCGCCCAGGCCAATATAGAGATAGCCTTTGCCGTCGAACGCCAGCCGACCGCCGAAGTGGTTACCGGTGGAAAGTTTCGGCGTTTGTCGGAACACGACCCTGAACGCTTCCAGGCGGGATAAGTCATTACTCAACCGCCCGTAACCGACCGCCGTTCCCGCTTTACCGTCATCGCCCACCTCGGCATAACTGAGCCAGACTCGTCGGGACTGCGCAAAATCCGGGGCCAGCGCCACATCCAGCAAACCGCCCTGCCCGTTGGCCCATACTCGTGGAATGCCCAACAGCGGGTCAGAAAGTCCTTTGCCCTCCTGCCACAGACGCAGCTGCCCACCGCGCAGCGTAATCAGCAGCCCTTTATTGTCCGGCAAAAAGGCCATCGACCAGGGATGATCCAGCTTGCGCTGCAGCACCTCAACCTGAACACCGGCGGCAAACGCGGCAGGCGTAACAAGAAAAGCAGCAAGAAGAAGACTCATTGCGACACGCGGCATAGCAGACTCCTTTGGCAATCACTGCGTTAAGGGTAGCCAGCCTGAGGCTCGCGACCTCCACTTTTACAAAAACTTAACCATTGCGCTTTTTCACCCGCACAAAAAAGCACCATCCGTTGAGGCTTTGTTTGGAAAACTGAATAGTCACGCAATGAAACCATTGCTATAGTGCGCCGGTCTTCTCAACCAGACGGTGCCATTATGTTCAGGAAAGGGTTATCAATCGTACTGCTGCTGTGCTCACTTTTTTCCGGCCAGCTGATGGCGAACGCCAACGGACATGAGTTTTATCAGGTAGAAAACGCAGACCACTGGATGCGTCACAATGCAGACAGCGATGATATTCGGGCGAGATTCAGGGACGCCGCCGATGAATTGCGTGAGGATCACCACACCATTAAAGAACGCAAACCCGAGGTGATCCACCTCTGACAAGGCTTCCCCGTTCGGGGAAGCCTGTGAACTTAGCGTAATGCGTTAAGAATTTGCCAGGCTGCCGTGACGCGAACCGGATTCGGGTAGTTCTTGTTCGCCAGCATCACAATGCCCATCTCCTGCTGCGGCACATAGGCGATATAAGCCCCAAAACCGTTGGTGCTGCCGGTTTTATGCAGCCAGCTGGCAGGCGTTGCCGGGCGCGGTGGGGTCTGCAACGCGGCAGGAGTGGCCTTCAGCGCCACATCGTTGCCGCTGGCGGTAATCACCTGATGCGAATCGACAGGCCACGGATACATTTCCCAGCCCAGCCCCTGATACATATCGCCCACTTTGTAATAGCCGCTCTGCGCAGTGCCGATGGCTTTTTTCAGCACGGTATCGCTATCCGGTAGCTGCTGCGGCGCGATATTGGCCTGCATAAACTTCGCCATATCCTGGATAGTGGTTTTCACGCCGTAGGCTTCTGCATCCAGCATCCCCGGCGTCACGCGCACCGCTTTGCCGTCCCGATAGCCCCAGGCATAATTTGCCTTTTCCGCATCAGGCACGGTGATGAAAGTGTGCGACAGGTTCAGAGGCGAGAAGAGATTCTTCTGCATGAACTGCTCGAAACTCAGACCGCTTTTGCTCACAGCCAGCGCACCAAACAGGCCAATGCTGGCGTTGGAATAATTGCGCATCGTGCCCGGCGTCCACTGCGGCTGCCAGCCGTTGTAATAGCGCCACAGCGCGGCCTGGTTTGTCACCTCCTCCGGCACCTGCAACGGCAAACCGCCAGCGGTATAGGTAGCCAGATCCAGCATGGTGATTTTCTGCCACTGCGGTGCGCTCAGCGCATTCTCGTATTTTGCCGCCGGATCGCTGAGCTTCACGATCCCACTTTCCACCGCGTAAGCGCCTGCGGTGCCGGTAAAGGTTTTACTGACCGATCCCAGTTCAAATAAAGTGTCGTCAGTCACCGGGCGCCTCGCCTGGACGTCCGCGAGGCCATAGTGGAAATAGTAAGGCTTGCCGCGATAAATCACCGCCACTGCCATGCCGGGAATCTGCTGCTCTTTCAGCAACGGTTTAACGGTATCATCAACAATCTGTTGTAATTTTTGCGCTGAAACCGGCCCGGACGCAGCGGCCACCAGCGGCACAGCAGTGAGTGAAGTGGCAAGAATTAGCGCCATAAAGCGCGGATGTTGAAGGACAGAAGTGCAGGTGTTCGTTTTCATTTTCCCTCCTGATAAACGAATCGTAATGGTCAACCCGCGTCATTAAGCCGAAAACCCACCCGGCCTGCAATTCTTCAGTACAAATTTCCCGCCGACCTCTGTAGAATCCACGCCCTGACGACCATTCCAAAAATCGAACAATTTTTAAGCTATGAGCAATGTGACACAGCAGCCGAAAATCGGCTTCGTCTCTCTGGGTTACCCGAAAGTCAAAAATAATACATTACTGACTTTGCTCTAATCCCCAGCATGATTGACTTAGGCGAAAAAAAGCCGGGATAAAAACCCGGCGCTTCGAATCAACATGTATTGCTTTCTACCGCAAATTCATTCTTCACGAAAGCCGGGTTTACCGTTGGCTTTACGCCACTCTTGCACCTTATTTGAAATTGCTTCAGGTGTTGCGTCCGCTGTCGATTGAGGGTAGTAAATCAGGTCTGAACCTTCAGGATGTTCAGTCAGTTGAATGAACAATTCTAAAAGATCGTCTTGGTGGGCTTCAGTCCCTTGGCCACGGATTATCTCGGCGACTAAGCTGATGAAATCGCTTTTTATATAATCACTGATTAACGTATTCAAGCAGTTTCCCCACCAGCAATTTGCACAATGACATCTTCTGAATAGAATTTTTCACCGAGCAAATTTTCCAGTTGCAGAGCCTGTGCTTTAGCCACGTTAAATCCTGCAATACCTTTTACAAACGCATCTTCGTCATCTGGCCTCCATTGCATAATACCGGCAATGCTTTTCAGTTTGTCTTGGGGGATGTCGATTTCCAGAACCAATTCTTCGCTTTGTTTATCAAAAACTTCTACAGAATAGCTTATCATCACTTTTCTACCTTTCTGGTTGGGTCTGCTGGCTTGGTCTGCTCACCCGTTATGTGATTGAATTCACCTAAATGGTTACGCCCCGAACGATCATAAACTTCAACCGTACCATGCTGAGAATCCCATTCGTAAATTTTACCTTTGGCGTCTTTCCATCTTGCCCGAAGCTGCCCACCACCCTGGATAGCCGTTTTTCGAGGTGCTCTTTTTGCATCAGGAAAAGCTGGTAGCGGTGGAGTTCCTTTTGGCGCTGTATGGTATTTATGATCCGAATTCAGGTAGATATAAATTGGCGGGATATCTGAAATGGGCAGGATCAGAATGTAATCCGCAAAACTCTTTTCATCCGGTGCCGGGGTGCTGGTCGTGGTGATTTCGGTATTGTCCGGGAGTGGATCAACAATCACAGAAGACGGAAGGCGCGGCGGAGTCTGGTTTCCTGTATTCCAGGGTTTATTAGTTCCAGATTGATCGGGAGTCCAGATAATGGTTACAGGGTTTTCTTCTTCGGTGGTGAAGGTGTATGCCTGTTGGTTGTTGTCCCACTGCATTTTACGGACTCGCACCATATCTTTACCCGGTGGCGTATGCCAGCCATGCGGTACGGGATTGTCGTTAGCATCATTCTCCCATGAGAAACGTACACGGGTTGGGGCTTCACTCATTTGTGACAGCCGCATACGGTCAATAAAATCTTGTTCGCCGTCATTCAGTCTGCCGGGCATCATACCCACTAAAAACCCGGCAACTGATGCACCAGCACCAGCCGTGGCAATTTCTGCACCTCTTACCGCCCATGTGCCATAGGTAGCAAAACGCCCGGCGACCTGTTCAAGGACACTTACGCCAGCCGTTGCAGTTTGTGCTCTTGTTGCACTGGCAGCGGCTGCAACTGCGGCCTGATAATCCATTTCCTCATGATTGCCGTTGAGCCACTTATAAAGGGCGCTACGTTTCTTTGGTTTTGGGATATCTTCCGGAGCTGCTGGTTTTTTCTTTGCCGTCTGAGCGTGTTGTGGTACGTCTGAATCGATTGAAGGGTCATTGACTGGTGCTGCACGGAAAAAGCCCATCACTGCAAAGTTGCTGTGCGGCTCTTGTTCCCTTCCTGCGTCATTACAGCCTTCACCGCGAAGGCAGGATTTAGCAAAAACCCGGCTATATTCACGTTCTTGATTTGATTGTTTGGCATCAGCGCCTTGAGCCTGCCCAATTGGTCCAGGGAGTGCAGGCATCTCGACGAGATGGGACAGATCCATATGCGTTACTGTTGGTTCTTCATCAAACTCATAATAATCATCCCAGTTTGAAGGAACGAATTTCGATTTGCAGGGACAGGAACTATAGCTGTGTAGCGTTCCGGCAATCCTTTTACCATGTATGTCGTCGTCTTCAAGCCCGCCGCAAATACGGTAATGACCAGGATGTTTACCGCAGGTAACTTTATGACCTTCGCAGGCCATGTCTTTATCAAAAAACTGGTGATCGCTCCATCCTTCAAGGATTCTTCCACCGCAAACAGTCTTATCACCTCTGAACAGAAAGTAGCCCTGGACCCCCATTAGTGCTTACTCCCTGGCATGGTCAGGAATCCTTCCGGGAGTGTGTCACCTTCACGAAAAGCCAGTTTGCTGCATGATTGTGGGGTAGAGATTATTTCGTCGCCGTTATCAAGCATACTGCCAACGAGTGCAGCAGATGAGCCCTGCATAACACGCGCCTTGCCAGCCCCAGAAATGATCGTGGCTTCACTGCCATCAGCATATACAACCTTGTCACCAACCCGGGCAATTTGTAACCCTCCGGTCGTCGCACCGCCTGAAGCATGGCGAATGACTCCATCGCGACGGGTAAGACTTCCAATGACTGCAAACCGGAAAATGTGAGCTAACGGGCGGCTTAAATACTGTTTGTTAAATTCTTCAAGTTCTTTTCTGGTTTTGTCGTCACAGAGGGATAAAAGCTCTTCATCGTATGGTGGTTGTGATTGGGCTTCATGGATTTCGGGTGTGATTTCATTGGTATATTGCTGCATAAGTCCCTCTGCATCGTATCAATTTATCCTCATATACCATCCATTGTACGAATAATGCGCACGTGCCGAAAGCAATTTGCACTCAAAAATGAAATAGAGTTTCATAACATTCACGACTTGAATACTTCCCTTTTTCTCATTCAACGTGTGAAATTCACATCAGGGTATTCCTTTGAATTGCTGATGAGGTAAAACATGACTACTGTGACAATGATGCGAATAATAACTGGCAATTGTGGTAACTATCGGCCCCTCCCTCACACTATTTATCAGTCATTCTCGTTTACAGACAGCTTTCCTTCGACAACCGACGACCACATGCAATTCTTCAGTACAAATTTCCCGCCGACCTCTGTAGAATCCACGCCCTGACCATTCCAAAAATCGAACAATTTTTAAGCTATGAGCAATGTGACACAGCAGCCGAAAATCGGCTTCGTCTCTCTGGGTTGCCCGAAAAACCTGGTGGACTCTGAACGTATCCTCACCGAACTGCGCACCGAAGGCTACGACGTAGTACCAAGCTACGACAACGCCGACATGGTAATCGTCAATACCTGCGGCTTTATCGACAGCGCGGTGCAGGAATCTCTGGAAGCCATCGGCGAAGCCCTGAAAGAGAACGGCAAAGTGATTGTGACCGGCTGCCTGGGCGCGAAGGTCGATCAGATCCGTGAAGTGCACCCGAAGGTGCTGGAAATCACCGGTCCGCACAGCTATGAGCAGGTGCTGGAACACGTGCATCACTATGTGCCAAAGCCGCAGCACAACCCGTTCCTGAGCCTGGTGCCGGAACAGGGCGTGAAGCTGACGCCGCGCCATTATGCCTACTTAAAAATTTCCGAAGGCTGTAACCATCGCTGCACCTTCTGCATCATTCCATCCATGCGTGGCGATCTCGACAGCCGCCCGATTGGCGACGTGCTCTCTGAAGCGAAACGTCTGAAGGATGCTGGCGTGAAAGAGCTGCTGGTGATCTCTCAGGACACCTCCGCCTACGGCGTTGACGTCAAGCACCGCATGGGCTTCCACAACGGCGAGCCGGTAAAAACCAGCATGGTCGGCCTGTGTGAACAGCTGGCGAAGCTCGATATCTGGGTTCGTCTGCACTACGTTTACCCTTATCCACACGTGGACGACGTTATCCCCCTGATGGCGGAAGGCAAAATTCTGCCGTATCTGGATATCCCACTGCAGCACGCAAGCCCGCGTATTCTCAAGCTGATGAAGCGCCCGGGCTCCGTGGATCGCCAGCTGGCACGCATCAAGCAGTGGCGCGAAATCTGTCCGGAACTGACCCTGCGATCCACCTTTATCGTCGGCTTCCCGGGTGAAACCGAAGAAGATTTCCAGATGCTGCTCGACTTCCTGAAGGAAGCGCGCCTGGATCGCGTTGGCTGCTTCAAGTACAGCCCGGTAGAAGGTGCCACCGCCAACGAACTCGAAGGTCAGGTGCCGGAAGACGTAAAAGAAGAGCGCTGGAACCGTTTCATGCAGCTGCAGCAGCAGATTTCTGCTGAACGCCTGCAGGAGAAAGTTGGCCGTGAAATTATGGTCATTGTTGATGAAGTGGATGAAGAAGGCGCGATTGGCCGCAGCATGGCCGACGCCCCGGAAATCGACGGGGCGGTGTACCTCAACGGTGAAACTCGCGTGAAGCCAGGCGACGTGCTGCGTGTGAAAGTTGAACACGCCGACGAGTACGACCTGTGGGGTTCACGGGTTTAATCTTCCCTCTGTAGGCCCGGTAAAGCGTTTGCCGCCACCGGGCGCTATCGATGTTGCCGGATGGCGCTTCGCTTATCCGGCCGACAAAATCTCTCCTATCCTTTTATCTTCGGATCCAGCGCATCGCGCAGGCCGTCGCCCAGCAGGTTAAACGCCAGCACCGTTAAGAAAATCGCCAGCGCCGGGAACAGTGCAACGTGCGGTGACATCACCATATCGGCCCGCGCTTCGTTGAGCATGGCACCCCACTCCGGCGTCGGCGGCTGTGCGCCAAGCCCAAGGAACGACAGGCTAGCGGCAGAGATAATTGACACACCGATGCGCATAGTGAAATAAACCACAATCGACGACACCGTGCCGGGCAGAATATGGTGGAACAGAATAGTCGCGTCGCTGGCGCCGATGCTGCGCGCCGATTCGATGAACGTCTGCTGCTTTAACACCAGCGTATTGCCGCGCACCAGGCGTGCAAAGGCGGGAACGGAGAATATCGCCACCGCGATAATCACGTTTGCCATACCGTTGCCCATCACCGCCACAACGGCAATAGCCAGCAGGATACCGGGGAACGCAAACAGCACGTCGCAGATGCGCATGATGATTCTGTCCCACCAACCTTCGTAGTAGCCTGCCAGTAGCCCAAACACGGTGCCAACAGCCGCGCCGATTAATACAGCAAACACCCCCGCCGCCAGGGAAATCTGTGCGCCAACCAGCACGCGGCTAAAGATGTCACGCCCGAGCGAATCCACACCAAACCAGTGCACCATCGACGGGCCTTCGTTCAGCCGATCGTAGTCGAAGTAATTTTCCGCATCGAACGGCGCTATCCATGGCGCCACAATCGCCACCACAATCAACAACAGCACAAACACGCCTGCGGCCATTGCCACCGGCTGTTTGCGGAACTTGCGCCAGAACTCATGCCACGGCGTGCGCACCTGTCCGGGCGCAATCCCCGGAAGCGCGTTGATCACCGCCTGACGTCGCCAGTTTAACAATCGCATTTACTTGTACCGGATAGCCGGGTTGATGGCGGCATACAGCACGTCCACCACCAGATTGATAAGAATAAACTCCAGCGAAAAGAGCAGGACTTCCGCCTGAATCACCGGGTAATCACGCATCTCCACTGAATCCACCAGCAGGCGTCCGAGGCCTGGCCAGTTGAAGACTTTTTCGACCACGATGGAGCCGCCGAGCAGGAAACCAAACTGCAGCCCCATCATTGTCACCACCGGGATCATCGCGTTGCGCAGGCCGTGTTTGAGCACGACCCAGGTTTCACTGACGCCTTTAGCTCGCGCGGTGCGCATGTAATCTTCGTTGAACACATCCACGAAAGAAGCGCGGGTAAAGCGCGCCATCACCGCAGCCACAGCGGCGCCGAGGGTAATGGATGGCAGGATGTAGTGCCGCCAGCTATCGGCCCCGACGGTCGGCAGCCAGCCGAGCTGTACCGAGAAAATCTGCATCAGCAGCATCCCTAAGGCAAAAGCCGGGAAGGATATCCCCGTAACGGCTATCGCCATGCCGAGCCTGTCCGGCCAGCGATTACGCCACACGGCGGCGGCAAGGCCCATCGCCATGCCGAAAATCACCGCCCAGATCATACTACTGAGCGTCAGCCACAGCGTGGGCAGAAAGCGGCTGGCTATCTCCACGGATACCGGACGGCGCGACACCATCGACATACCGAAATCGCCCTGCAATACGTTGGCAATGTAGTGACCAAACTGCACGTACAGCGGCTGATCGAGCCCCAGCTGCTGCCGCACCATCGTTACCACCTGCGCGTCGGCTTCCGGCCCGGCAATCAGCCGCGCCGGGTCGCCCGGCAGCAGATGGACGAACAGAAATACCAGCACCGCCACGATGAGCAGCGTCGGGATCAGGCCGAGCAGGCGCTTGAGGACGTAGTTAAGCATCCTTTCCCCTTACCCCAGCCCTCTCCCCATAGGGGCGGGAGGGAAAAGGAGATGCGGCCAGGCTGCTGTGGATCAACGTAATCACTGCGTTAAGTCCGCCTCGTCAAAACTGAACCCGGTATCCGGCATGATGTAAAAACCGGTCAGATTTTTGCTGTGGGCAGACACCAGCTTTTCCACCACCAGAGGCACCCACGGCGACTCCTTCCAGATGATGTCCTGGGCATCTTTATACAAGCGCGCTTTCTCTTTGGTATCACTCGTTTTCAGCGCATCGGCCAGATCTTTGTCAACCTGCGGATTGCTGTAGAACGCGGTGTTGAACTGCGTTGGCGGCCAGTTTTGCGAGGCGAAGAGCGGTGACAGCGCCCAGTCGGCTTCCCCGGTTGACGCAGACCAGCCGGTGTAGAACATTCTCACTCCGCTCTCTTTCTGTCCCTTGGCTTCCACTTCTGAAGCGCGCTGGCCCGCATCCATCGCCGTGACCTTCGCCTTGATGCCCACCTGCGCCAGCTGCTGCTGGGTGAACTGCAGGACTTTCTGCGCGGTGCTGTGGTTATGCGATGACCAAAGCGTAGTGCTAAAGCCGTTCGGGAACCCGGCTTCTTTCAGCAATTCGCGGGCTTTGGCCGGATCGTATGGCCACGGTTTGTAGGACTGGGAATACGCAATCGACGGTGGCAGCACGCCGGTTGCAGGCGTTGCATAGCCGGCAAAGGCGACCTTCACCAGCGCCTGGCGGTTAATCGCGTAGTTGATGGCCTCGCGCACTTTCGGGTTATCAAACGGCTTCTGGGTGACGTTCATGCTGATGTAGCGCTGCATGATGGAGGGGCTTGCCACCAGCTCCAGCTTGCTGTTTTTCTCCAACAGCGGTGCCTGTTCGTAAGGGATCGGGAACGCAAACTGCGCCTCACCCGTCTGCAGCATTGCCGCCCGGGTGTTGTTGTCGACGACCGGACGCCAGGTGATGGTATCGAGCTTCGGCAGCCCCTGCTGCCAGTATCCGGCAAATTTCTTCACCTTCACAAAATCGGTCTGATTCCAGGTATCAAGCTGATACGGCCCGGTGCCTACCGGATGGAAACCAATCTCTTTGCCATATTTTTTCAGCGCCGCCGGGGAGATCATTGCCGTCGCCGGATGGGCAAGAATGTTGATAAACGCAGAGAACGGCTGCTTCAGGGTAATTTTTACCGTCTGAGGGTCGACGACTTCGGTGCTGGCGATATCTTTGTACAGGTTATAGCGTTTGAGATGGTTGTCAGGGTTGCTGGCGCGATCGAGGTTCGCTTTGACCGCTTCAGCGTTGAAATCCGTACCATCCTGGAACTTCACGCCGCTGCGCAGCTTAATGGTATAAACCCGCCCGTCATCGGAAACCTTGTAGTCTTCTGCCAGCACGTTGTGCATCTTCATGTCTTTATCGAGGCCAAACAGCCCCTGATAGAATGACTTCGCTACCGCCTGTGAGAGCGTGTCGTTGGCGTCGTACGGATCGAGCGTGGTGAAGTTCGAGCCCACCGCGACCACCACGTCTTTTGCCGCCCACGCAGGCGTCGTCGCCAGGGCGGAAACAACACCCAGCGCCAGCAGCCATTTACCTGAAATCTGTTGTGTCATGTTGTTCTCCTGAGGTTATAGACGCGCAAGCGCGCTGGGGGCATCATCCCGGGCGACAAAGTGGCCGGGGCTCACCTGAACCAGCGGCGCGCTGGCCTGCTCCACGCCGCGCGGATAAATATTACCCGGCAGTTCATCTGACAGCAGTACGCGCTGCGGCCGACGATGAGCCGGATCGGCAACCGGTACGGCTGCCATAAGCTTACGGGTATAAGGATGCTGTGGATTTTCAAACACAGAGCGGCGCGGACCCATTTCCACAATTCGCCCGCGATACATCACCGCCACGCGATGACTGATTCGCTCGACCACCGCCATATCGTGAGAAATAAACAGGTAAGCGATACCCATTTCGCGCTGCAAATCGAGCAGCAGATTAATGATCTGCGCGCGAATAGAGACATCAAGCGCCGACACCGCTTCGTCGGCAATCACCACCTTCGGGTTCAGCGCCAGCGCACGCGCGATACAAATTCGCTGCCGTTGGCCGCCGGAAAACTCATGCGGATAACGCCACGCATGCTCCGGCAGCAGTCCGACGCGCTCAAGCAACCATGCGACACGGCGACGGGCATCTTCGTCCGACATCATGCGGTGCACGCGCAGCGGCTCCAGAATCGAATAGCCCACGGTCTGACGCGGATCGAGAGAGGCAAACGGATCCTGAAAAATAAACTGAATATCCCGCCGCAGCGGCTGAAGCTGGCTATCGGCAAGCTGGTCTATCCGCTGCCCGTTAAAAGTGATGCTGCCGCTTTGTGACTCCACGAGCCGCAGCAGCGCGCGTCCGGTGGTGGATTTTCCCGATCCGGATTCCCCCACCAGCGCCAGCGTCTCGCCAGGCCAAAGGTCAAAACTGACCTTTTCCACTGCGTGCACTTCACGGGTCACGCGGTTCAGTAAGCCGCTGCGCAGCGGGAAGCGGGTAACCAGATCGCGTACCTGTAAAATCGGTTCGCCAGGGACAACTGTATCCTGCTCCCCTTTCACAATGGGCGCATTCGGCAAAGGAAAACGCCGCGGCAAATCGGTGCCGCTCATCGAGCCCAGGGTCGGTACGGCTGCCAGCAGCGCCTTCGTGTACGGGTGCTGCGGTGCGCTGAATATCTGCTCCACGCTGCCGGTTTCAACCGCCTCGCCCTGATACATCACCAGCACGCGATCGGCGATGTCCGCCACCACGCCCATATCGTGAGTGATAAAGATGACCCCCATAGCCATCTCTTTTTGCAGGACGTCAATCAGCTGGAGGATCTGCGCCTGGATGGTGACATCCAGCGCCGTAGTTGGCTCATCGGCAATCAGCACCGCCGGGCGACAGGACAACGCCATGGCAATCATCACGCGCTGACGCATGCCGCCAGAAAGCTGGTGCGGATAGCGTTTTAAGATGGTTTCCGCCTCCGGAATACGAACCTGGTCGAGCATCTTTTTGGCGGCTTTCAGCGCCTCCTCGCGCCCGAGTCCCTGATGCAGTCGGATTGATTCGGCAATCTGCTCCCCCACGGTAAACACCGGGTTCAGCGACGTCATCGGCTCCTGAAAAATCATCGCCACATCCGCACCTCGCACGTGACGCATCTGTGAGGCGCTTTGTTGGGTCACCTCAATCACGTCGCGGCTGCGCCGCCGAAGCAGCATAGACTGGCTTTTAACGCGTCCGCCGGACTGCTCCAGCAGACGCATCAGCGCCAGCGCGGTGACGGATTTTCCCGAGCCGGACTCCCCAACGATGGCCAGCGTCTCGCCGCGTTTAAGGCTGAAGGAGAGGTGCTTCACCGCCTGAACGGTTTGCTGCTCCTGCTCAAAAGCGATGTTGAGGTCGCGAACCACCAGCACGTCGCTGGCGTCGATTTCATGAGCATGGTTCATCAGCGGTAAATCCCCACGCTTGAGGTATCGCCCGCATAAGCGTAAGCGCGGTACATCCCTTCGCTGTTAAACGGCAGCGCCACGTTGCCTTCGCGGTCAACGGCAATCAGGCCACCGCTGCCGCCGAGCGTAGGCAGTTTTTCCATCACCACGCGCTCGCAGGCGTCATGAAGGCTTAAATCGCTGTATTCCATCAAGGCGGAGATGTCGTAGGCCGCCAAAGTGCGCATAAAGACTTCACCCGTCCCGGTGCAGGAGACCGCAACGCTGGCGTTGTTGGCATAGCAACCCGCGCCGGGCAGCGGGCTGTCGCCTACGCGCCCCGGCAGTTTGTTGGTCATGCCGCCGGTGGAGGTCGCGGCAGCCAGATTCCCCGCCAGATCGCGCGCTACCGCGCCGACGGTGCCCATTTTAGTTTGTTCATCAAGCGGCGCGGCGCTGTGATCGAGCTGCGTTTCCCCCGCCGCCTGGGCCTGACGCAGCTGCGCCAGCCGTTCAGGTGTAGAAAACAGATCGTTGTTGACGCGCGCCATACCGCGATCCGCGGCAAAACGCTCGGCGCCTTCCCCCATCAGCAAAACATGCGGACTCTGTTCCAGCACCAGGCGGGCGGCAAGCACAGGATTGCGCAAGTGCTTCACGCCAGCCACCGCTCCGGCGTGCAGCGAATAGCCATCCATCACGCAGGCATCCAGTTCGTGTGTTTCATCGGCGGTGAATACGGCCCCAATCCCGGCGTTAAACAGCGGACACTCTTCAAGCAGGCGAACGGCTTCGGTGACTACGTCCAGCGCGCTTGCGCCCTGCTCCAGCATGTGCTGGCCCGTTTCCACGATGAAAGCGAGCGCTTCTACATACTCTTTCTCGCGCTCTGGCGACAGGCTGGTACGGGAAATGGCCCCGGCACCGCCATGAATGGCGATCACTGCGTTACTCATTGCGCCCTTCCCTTCATCTGACGGAATGCTTTTTCTATTTAGGGTATAAATATCATCATATTGACGATTATTTTATATGATTTTTGAATATAGAAAGCGTCGTCGGTGCTGTAAAGGCCTGCTGACCATCACCGTACAGTCTGGCGCGCTTTTCTGCCATAATGGGCGCATCAGACGATTTGTCGCAGGAGTGTAGTAATGGATTTTAACGCCGGACTCATGCCGCTCGACGTGGCGCTTAACGAGATGCTGGACCGTATTTCCCCGCTGAACGCCAGCGAAACGCTGCCGCTGGTGCAGGCTTTCGGCCGTATTACCGCCGAAGATGTGGTGTCGCCGCTCGACGTCCCGGGCTTTGATAACTCAGCGATGGACGGCTACGCCGTACGTCTGGCCGATCTGGCCGAAGGCAAGCCGCTGAGAGTCGCCGGAAAAGCCTTTGCCGGACAGCCCTTCGAAGGCGAATGGCCTGCGGGCACCTGCGTGCGGATCATGACCGGTGCGCCGGTGCCGCCAGGCTGTGAGGCCGTGGTGATGCAGGAAGAAACCGAACAGACCGACGACGGCGTGCGTTTCACCGCCAGCGTCAAAGCTGGCCAGAACATTCGCCTGTGCGGGGAAGATATTCGCGCAGGCCATGCAGTATTCCCGCGTGGTACACGCCTGACAGTTGCCGAACTCCCCGTGTTAGCGTCATTGGGTATCGCCAATGTAGACGTGGTACGCAAAGTGCGCGTGGCGGTGTTCTCCACCGGCGATGAGCTTAAATTACCCGGTGAGCCGCTGGCTGCGGGGCAAATTTATGACACTAACCGCCTTGCCGTTCATCTGATGCTGGAACAGCTCGGCTGCGAAGTGATCAACCTCGGGATTATTCCGGACGATCAGAACAAGCTGCGGGCGGCGTTTATCGAAGCCGACAGCAAAGCGGACGTGGTTATCAGCTCCGGCGGCGTCTCCGTGGGCGAAGCGGATTACACCAAAACTATTCTTGATGAGCTTGGTGAAATCGCCTTCTGGAAGCTTGCCATCAAGCCCGGCAAACCCTTTGCCTTCGGTAAACTGAGCCACAGCTGGTTCTGTGGCCTGCCGGGCAATCCTGTCTCTGCGGCGCTGACGTTCTATCAGCTGGTGCAGCCGCTGCTGGCAAAACTGGGCGGTAATCCCGCTTCAGGCCTGCCGCCACGTCTGCGCGTTCGCACCTCAACGCGCCTGAAAAAATCGCCGGGCCGCCTCGACTTCCAGCGTGGCATGCTGACGCGCGATGAGAACGGCGATTTGACCGTAGCGACCACCGGCCATCAGGGCTCACATATCTTCAGCTCCTTCAGTCAGGGCAACTGCTTCATCGTGCTTGAGCGCGACCGCGGCCACGTTGATGCCGGTGAATGGGTTGACGTGGAGCCGTTTAACGCGCTGTTCGGAGGGCTGTAATGAGCGTGGAGCTGAGCGATGCGGAGACGCTGCGCTACAACCGGCAAATTGTGCTTCGTGGTTTCGACTTTGACGGTCAGGAGAAGCTGAAAGCTTCGCGAGTGCTGGTCGTCGGGCTTGGCGGCCTCGGCTGCGCGGCTGCGCAGTATCTGGTAGCGGCGGGCGTCGGGCAGATGACGCTGCTCGATTTCGATACGGTGTCGCTTTCAAATCTGCAACGCCAGACGCTGCACAGCGATGTGACAATCGACCAGCCGAAGGTGATCTCGGCCCGCGAGGCGCTTGAATGCATCAACCCGCACGTGCAGTTCACCTGTATCGACGCTCAGCTTGATGAAGCTGCTTTACGTGAGCAAATTGCTGCGCACGATCTGGTGCTCGACTGCACCGATAACGTGGCGATCCGCAATCAGCTCAACGCAGGCTGTTTTACGCATAAAACGCCGCTGGTGTCCGGCGCCGCCATTCGCATGGAAGGGCAAATCAGCGTGTTTACCTATCAGCCGGATGAACCCTGTTATCGCTGCCTGAGCCGCCTGTTCGGCGAAAACGCCCTCACCTGCGTGGAGGCTGGAGTGATGGCTCCGCTGGTCGGCGTTATCGGTTCCCTTCAGGCAATGGAGGCCATCAAGCTGCTCACGACATACGGCACGCCTGCCGCCGGGAAAATCGTGATGTATGACGCGATGACCTGCCAGTTCCGGGAGATGAAGCTGATGCGGTTTGCAGGGTGTGAGGTTTGTAGTCGCACGTGAGATTGTTGCCCGGTGGCGCTACGCTTACCGGGCCTACGAGATCCCAGACAGTCTGTAGGCCCGGTAAGGCAAAGCCGCCACCGGGCAATTTTTACAGAGAAGACCGCCCAAACGCCCCCATCCAGTCCTGTTCAAACTTGTCGATAGCGGCATCCACCGCCGGTGAGGCGATAAACTGCTGAGCAACGTCCAGCGGCAGCGTGATGGACTGACAGCCCACCAGCAGACAGTCCAGCGCCTGACGCGGCGTTTTGAAGCTCGCGGCCAGCACTTTTGATTCCGGGGCATGCAGTTCCAGCAGCTGCTGTAACTCTTCCACGCTACGAATACCGCTGCCGCCCTGCGCATCAATGCGGTTCACATAAGGTGCCACATACTCAGCACCAGCCAGCGCCGCCAGCATCCCCTGCGCTGCGCCGTAAACCGCCGTACCGAGCGTCGGGATCCCTTCGGCTTTCAGCATCTTAATTGCCGCTAAACCTTCGGCCGTTACCGGTACTTTAACCACCAGATCAGCGATGATGCTGCGCAGCTTACGCGCATCGCTCACCATTCCTTCAGCCGTGTTCGCCATCACCTGGGCGAATAAACGCCCCTGCCCGCCGAGCGCGTCCTGCAATTCAGGCAGCAGCGTTTCGAGCGGCTTTTTGCCTGCCGCCACAATGCTCGGATTCGTTGTCACGCCCGCCAGTGGGAAAACGCGCGCCAGCTTTTTGACCGCGGCAGCATCAGATGTATCCAGATAGAGTTCCATACCGGTTCCTTAAAATGTGAGGTTCTGCATGCTTTAAGACTACCACGCCGCAACCGCGCGCTTTGTTGATTCACGTCAAAATCACTTTCATTCGAAAGTTATTTAATCTTTACACGAAAGCAAAGAGGCGAATTATGATCTTCAACATTCAGCGCTACTCGACCCATGATGGCCCCGGTATTCGCACCGTTGTCTTTATGAAAGGCTGCTCGCTCGGCTGCCGCTGGTGTCAGAACCCGGAAAGCCGTGCCCGCACGCAGGATCTGCTGTTTGATGCGCGTCTATGCCTCGACGGCTGCGATCTCTGCCAGCAGGCTGCCCCCGGCGTTATCGAACGTACGCTGAATGGCCTCATTATTCATCGCGAAAGACTTGAACAGCCGCAGTTGAACGCGCTGAATGGCTGCTGCCCGACTCAGGCGCTCACCGTCTGCGGTGAAGTCAAAAGCGTGGACGACATTATGACGACCGTGCTGCGTGACAAACCTTTCTACGATCGCAGCGGCGGCGGCCTGACCCTCTCCGGCGGCGAACCTTTTATGAACCCGGAGCTGGTGCTCTCGCTGCTGAAAACCAGCCACGAGCAGGGCATTCATACGGCGGTAGAAACCTGCCTGCACGTACCGTGGAAATACATCGAACCTGCCCTGCCGTATATCGATCTGTTCCTTGCTGACCTCAAGCATGTTGATACCGATAAGTTCCGGCAATGGACTGACGGCTCCGCAAAACGCGTAATGGATAACCTCAAGCGCCTCGCGGCAGCGGGTAAAAAGATGACCATTCGCGTGCCGCTGATTCAGGGTTTCAACGCCGATGAAGCCTCAATCAAGGCCATAACCGACTTCGCCGCTGACCAACTCCACGTCAGCGACATCCACTTCTTACCGTACCACACGCTCGGCATGAATAAGTACAGCCTGCTCGGCGTACCCTACTCTGCTCCCGACAAGCCGCTCGATGCCCCGGAACTGCTGGATTTTGCCCAGCAAACGGCCCGGGAAAAAGGGCTGACTGCGACCCTACGAGGATAATACGATGACCACTCTGATTCTTGATAAACTGACCGACCGCATCAAGGCGCATAAAAACGCACTGATTCACATCGTTAAGCCGCCGGTCTGCACCGAGCGCGCCCGTCATTACACCACCGTTTACCAGCAGAATATGGATAAACCGATTCCGGTACGCCGTGCGCTGGCGCTGGCTCACCATCTGGCGGAACGCACCATCTGGATCAAACACGATGAGCTGATCATCGGCAACCAGGCCAGCGAAGTGCGCGCCGCGCCGATATTCCCGGAATATACCGTCAGCTGGATTGAAAAAGAGATCGACGACCTTGCCGACCGTCCGGGCGCGGGCTTTGCGGTGAGCGAAGAAAATAAGCGCGTGCTGCATGAAATCTGCCCGTGGTGGAACGGTCAGACCGTGCAGGATCGCTGCTATGGCATGTTCACCGACGAGCAGAAAGCGCTGCTGGCAACGGGCATCATTAAAGCCGAGGGCAATATGACCTCCGGCGATGCGCACCTGGCGGTGAACTTCCCACTGCTGCTGGAAAAAGGGCTCGATGGCCTGCGCGAAAAAGTGGCCGAACGTCGCTCGCGCATTAACCTGACCGTGCTGGAAGATTTGCACGGCGAACAGTTCCTGAAAGGCATTGATATCGTTCTGGAAGCGGTCAGCCTGCATATCACACGCTTTGCCGATCTGGCACGTAAAATGGCTGCGGAAGAATCTCGTGAAGCGCGCCGCGACGAGCTGCTGGCGATGGCGGAAAACTGCGATGTTATCGCCCACGAACCGCCAAAAACCTTCTGGCAGGCGCTACAGCTCAGCTACTTTATTCAGCTTATCCTGCAAATTGAGTCCAACGGTCACTCAGTTTCCTTTGGCCGCATGGACCAGTATCTGTATCCGTTCTACCGCCGCGACGTGGAGCTGAACCATTCTCTCCAGCGCGAACAGGCCATTGAGCTGCTGCACGCCTGCTGGCTGAAGCTGCTGGAAGTGAACAAAATCCGTTCCGGTTCGCACTCAAAAGCGTCCGCCGGCAGCCCGCTGTATCAGAACGTCACCATCGGCGGCCAGAAGCTGGTGAACGATGAAGCGATGGATGCGGTCAACCCGCTCTCTTATGCAATTCTGGAATCCTGCGGTCGTCTGCGCTCCACCCAGCCAAATCTGAGCGTGCGTTACCACGCGGGCATGAGCAACGACTTCCTCGACGCCTGCGTGCAGGTGATCCGCTGCGGCTTCGGAATGCCCGCCTTTAACAACGATGAAATCGTCATTCCGGAATTCATTAAGCTCGGTGTGGAAAAACAGGACGCTTACGACTATGCAGCTATCGGCTGCATTGAAACCGCCGTCGGCGGCAAATGGGGCTATCGCTGCACCGGCATGAGCTTTATCAACTTCGCCCGCGTGATGCTGGCGGCGATGGAAGGCGGACGCGATGCCACCAGCGGTGAAATCTTCCTGCCGCAGAGCAAGGCGCTGTCGCAGGGCAATTTCAGCACCTTCGATGAAATCATGGCCTCCTGGGATACGCAGATTCGCTACTACACCCGCAAGTCCATTGAAATTGAGTACGTTGTCGACACCATGCTTGAAGAGAACGTGCATGACATTCTCTGTTCGGCGCTGGTGGATGACTGCATCGAACGGGCGAAAAGCATTAAGCAAGGTGGCGCAAAGTATGACTGGGTGTCGGGCTTGCAGGTGGGGATTGCCAACCTCGGCAACAGCCTGGCCGCCGTCAAAAAGCTGGTCTTTGAGCAGGGGGCTATCGGGCAGCAGCAGCTTGCCGCCGCGCTTGCCGACGACTTCGAGGGCCTGACCCACGAACAGCTGCGCCAGCGTCTGATTAACGGCGCGCCGAAATACGGTAACGACGATGACGCCGTAGATGCCCTGCTGGTTCGTGCCTATCAGACCTATATTGACGAGCTGAAGCAGTACCACAACCCACGTCACGGCCGCGGCCCGATTGGCGGCGACTACTACGCAGGGACGTCCTCCATTTCCGCAAACGTACCGTTTGGCGCGGCGACCATGGCAACCCCTGACGGACGCAAAGCGCATACGCCGCTGGCGGAAGGCGCAAGCCCGGCTTCCGGCACCGATCATCTCGGCCCAACGGCGGTGATCGGTTCCGTTGGCAAGCTGCCTACCGCTGCGATTCTCGGCGGCGTACTGCTGAACCAGAAGCTCAATCCGGCAACGCTGGATAATGATTCTGACCGCCAGAAGCTGATGGTGCTGCTGCGCACCTTCTTCGAAGTGCACAAAGGCTGGCACATTCAGTACAACATCGTGTCGCGCGAAACGCTGCTGGAGGCGAAGAAACACCCGGACCAGTATCGTGATTTGGTGGTGCGCGTGGCGGGCTATTCAGCATTCTTCACCGCGCTGTCGCCGGATGCTCAGGACGATATTATCGCTCGTACTGAACATACGCTTTAAGGCTCAAAAACCAGGTTTCGTGCGGGCTAAATGCCCGGCGGCGCTACGCTTGCCGGGCCTACGTTGGTCGTGAGTAGGCCGGATAAGGCGAAGCTGCCACCCGGCATTTAAGCCTCACTTCACTTACGAATGAAATAAATTTGAGGTTTCCGTCACATTATCACTAGAATGCTCCTGAACGCAGTTAACGCCAGGAGCCTTCGTATGACCGTTAAAGTTATCGTCACAGATATGGACGGAACTTTTCTTAATGATGCCAAGCAGTACCATCGTGAACGCTTTTTGGCGCAGTTTCAGCAGCTTAAACAACGCGATATTGAATTCGTTGTGGCAAGCGGCAACCAGTACTGGCAGCTCATCTCCTTCTTCCCTGAAATTCGTGACCAAATTTCTTTCGTCGCCGAAAACGGCGCTTTGGTGTATCAGCACGGCAAAGAGCTGTTCCACGGAGAGCTAACGCGCCATGAGTCTCAGGTGGTCATCGGCGAGCTGCTCAAAGATCCCCAGCTAAACTTCGTGGCCTGCGGGCTGGAAAGCGCGTACGTCAGCGACAAAGCGCCGGAAGCCTTTGTGAAGCTGATGTCGAAGCACTATCACCGCCTGAAGCCAGTGTCGGATTATCAGCAGATCGACGACAAGCTTTTCAAGTTCTCACTGAATCTCCCCGACAGCGACATTCCGCAGCTGATTGATGCCCTGCACGTCTCGCTCGACGGCATAATGAAGCCCGTCACCAGCGGCTTTGGCTTTGTGGATCTGATCATCCCGGGCCTGCACAAGGCCAACGGCATCAGCCGCCTGCTGAAAAACTGGCAGCTCTCACCGCAGGAGTGCGTGGGCATTGGCGACAGCGGCAACGATGCCGAAATGCTGCAGCTGGTGAAATACTCTTTCGCCATGAGCAACGCCGCCGACAGCATCAAAGCCATCGCCCGTTACCAGACGGACGATAACAACCACGACGGTGCTCTGAACGTGATTCAGGCCGTGCTGGACGGCACCTCTCCTTTCTGATCCCCTCTATGCCATGCCGGATGCGGCATGGCCTTTTCCGGCCTACAAAACCCTGATGCACTGATACTCCACAGGCCTGATGAGCGCAGCGCCATCAGGCATTTCAAACCCCTTTCCGGTTCGTGAGAAGCATCAAGTTATTTAACTTGCATTAACCTAATTTTAACTTAAAGTATCACATGTAAGTTAAATTACTTTCGAATGAAAGATTGAGAGGTCCATCATGACGCTTACCTGTTCCAGTGAAACCCTGCCTGCCGATCACAAAGCGGCTATCCGCGAAGTGAAACAAGCGCTGCGTGCGCAGATTGGTGACGTGCAGGGCGTGTTCGACAAACTTACCGCCCACATTGAAGCCCGCGTGGCGCAGATCGAGGCGCTAAAAGCCAGCGGCAAACCGGTCTGGCCAGTGATTGCTTATAGCGACCTGGCCGCCGGCAAGATTACTGAAGCCCAGCGTGAGGAGATCAAGCGCAGAGGCTGTGCGGTGATCAAAGGACATTTTCCCCGCGAGCAGGCGCTGGGCTGGGACCGCTCAATGCTCGACTACCTCGATCGCAACCACTTTGACGATGTGTACAAAGGGCCGGGCGATAACTTCTTCGGCACCCTGACGGCCTCACGCCCGGAGATCTATCCGATCTACTGGTCGCAGGCGCAAATGCAGGCCCGGCAGAGTCCGGAAATGGCGACCGTGCAGTCGTTCCTGAATCGCCTGTGGCGCTTTGAAAGCGAAGGTAAACAGTGGTTCGACCCGGACGTCAGCGTCATTTACCCGGATCGCATCCGCCGCCGACCGCCGGGCACCACGTCGAAAGGGCTTGGCGCACACACCGATTCCGGAGCGCTTGAGCGCTGGCTGCTGCCTGCTTATCAGAAGGTTTTCGCCAACGTGTTCAATGGCGACTTCACGCATTTCGACCCATGGGATGCGGCGCATCGCACCGAAGTGGAAGAGTATACGGTGGATAACACCACTAAATGTTCTGTTTTCCGCACCTTCCAGGGCTGGACGGCGCTTTCAGAAATGATTCGGGATCAAGGACTGCTGCACGTCGTGCCGATTCCGGAGGCCATGGCCTACGTGCTGCTGCGCCCGCTGCTTGACGATGTCCCCGAAGATGAACTTTGCGGCGTGGCACCCGGCCGCGTGCTGCCCATCTCTGAACGGTGGCATCCGCTGCTGGTCAAAGCCCTGACTTCCATTCCGGCGCTGGAGCCGGGTGATTCGGTCTGGTGGCACTGCGACGTGATCCACGCCGTTGCCCCGGTTACCGATCAGCAGGGCTGGGGCAACGTGATGTACATTCCGGCGGCGCCAATGTGTGAGAAAAACCTCGCCTATGCGCAGAAGGTGAAAGCGGCGCTGGAAAAAGGCGCTTCGCCGGGCGACTTCCCGCGTGAGGATTATGAAACAATATGGGAAGATCGTTTTACGCTTAGCGATTTGAACGTTCACGGAAAGCGCGCCCTGGGCATACCTGTTTAATCATCGTACAGCCCTTCCCGTTCAACGGCGGTACGTCGCGTGCCTGGACGTATCCGCCGGACGGATTCCCTCACGGCAAGCTGGCCATGCAGCAGAAGAGAACCGCACGGCGCTTCTGGACGAATCAGCCGCTGCTGTAGCATCTGCACGGCCTCTACGCCCAGCTCATCACGCGGCACGTGGATAGCCGTCAGCGGCACATCCTGAATCGCGGCCAGGTTGAAACCGTCGATGCTCATCACCGACACATCCTGCGGCACCCGTAGCCCACGCTGCTGAAGCGCGTTTATCGTACCTGCGGCCATAAAATCCCCACCGACCAGAAACGCCGTCGGCAGCGGCTTGCCGCCGAGGGCATCCAGCCAGGCCCCCACTTTCTCTTCTGTTTCTTTTGCACTGAAGCTCGGCACGGTTATCAAATCGCGGGCGTCCTGAAAACGGAGGTTGCCGTTCTTCCACGCCTCACGAATGCCCATCAATCTGAGCTCCATCGTGTAGCGGCGCAGGCACATCACGTTCACCACCGAACGGTGACCCATATCGAACAGATACCGGGCAGCAAACTGGCCAATCAGGCGGTGATCCGGCGCGATCGACGGCAAACGCATGCGCTCATCGCGACAGTTGATCAGCACGCAGGGCCTGGCGAAATCCGCCGCCAGATCGTGAATGTGCGGATCGTCGATACCGAGCAGGATCGCCGCCTGGGTTTCGGCCTCATTCATTCGCGCCAGAAACAGGTTGGCATCACTGTCGTTTTCCTCCAGCGCGCAGTAACGAAGGCGCACCTCATGCGGCGACAGCGCTTTATTGATGCTCTGGATCACGCGGTAGTAAAAGATGTCGGACCGCTCATCGAACGCCCGCTGCGGCGCAAAGACAATCAGGCTGTTCAGCAACATTCTGCCTGCGGCCATGCCTTCCATCACGCCCAGCTCACGTGCACAAGCAAGCACCCGCTCTCGCGCCTTTTCACTGGTGTTGGCTTTGCCCGCCAGCACCCGGGAAACGGTGCTGCCGGAAAGGCCTGTCCGGGCGGCAATTTCGGCGATTTTGAGCTTTTTATCCAATTTGTGATCTACCTCCATTTTGAAAATGAAAGAATTTTCATGGTTAATTTACCCTGTCCACAAAGGGGTGAATGTGACTAACCGGGAAGTTTTGCCCACCTTATGAAAAAACTTGCATAAATCAGGCTATCAGCGCCGATTTTTCTGCCTTACCCTGAATTGGCCTGACAACTTCCATACTAGTTATATGGGAGCTTACCAAAAGAAAACCATTAGGTTTCAAGAAAATAGAAAAACTGGTGTGACAACTCACGGATCGAGTCGGTCATCTTCCCCCCTACAAACCGTCTTGTGGAGAATTCTATGAGCCAAGGTATTAATAACGATATGACGGTCAGCAAATCGCGCCGCGTAGTGAAAAACCTGCGCTGGTGGGTGCTGGTGCTTTTCCTTCTGGGCGTTACCGTAAACTACATCACGCGCAACTCACTGGGCATTCTCGCGCCCGAGCTGAAAACCGAACTGGGCATTACCACCGAACAGTACTCCTGGATCGTTGGCGCCTTCCAGCTGGCCTATACGATCTTCCAGCCAATTTGCGGCTGGCTGATTGACGTTATCGGCCTGAAACTCGGCTTTATGATTTGTGCGATTCTGTGGGCCGTTGCCTGTATCGCCCACGCGGGCGCAGGAAGCTGGCTGCATATGGCGCTGCTGCGTTTTGGCATGGGTGCCTCCGAAGCGGCTGCGACGCCGGCGAACGCGAAAACCATCGGCGAATGGTTCCCAAAATCTGAGCGCCCGATTGCCGCCGGTTGGGCTGGCGTCGGTTTCTCCATTGGTGCAATGCTGGCCCCGCCAATCATCTACTTTGCCCACGCCTCCTTCGGCTGGCAGGGCGCGTTCATGTTTACCGGTTTTCTGGCGCTGGTGTGGGTGGTTCTGTGGTGGGCGTTCTACCACAACCCTGATAAGCACCCAAACCTGAGCAAAGAAGAGCTGGCCTTCATCAACCAGGATAACGAAGCGCCACCGGTCAAGCTGCCCTTCTTCACCGCGCTGCGCACGATTGGTAAGAACAAACGTTTCTACGGCATTGCCATCCCGGCCTTTATGGCGGAACCGGCCTGGGCGGTAATGAGCTTCTGGGTACCGCTGTACCTCGCCAAAGCCTACGGTATGGAGCTCAAGCAGATTGCACTGTTCGCCTGGCTGCCGTTCCTCGCCGCCGATCTGGGCAGCGTGGCGAGTGGCTATCTCACCCGACTCTATGTCCGCGTGTTCGGCTGCACCCGCGTGAACTCTATTGTGGCCTCTTCCGTCAGCGGGGCGTTCCTGATGCTCTCCCTGGCGGCAATGGCCTTCACCAATAACCCGTATGTGGCAATTGCGCTGATCTCCATCGGCGGCTTTGGCCACCAGATAATCTCCTGCATGCTGAGCGCCCTGGTGGTCGAGTCGTTCGACAAAGGCCAGATGGCGACCGTCAACGGCATGCGTGGCTCCGCGGCGTGGATCGCAAGCTTCCTGTTCTCTCTGATTATTGGGGTAACGGCCGACAAGATTGGCTTCAACCCGCTGTTTATCGCCATGGGCTTCTTTGACCTGATTGGCGCAGTCTTCCTGGTTGCATTTATTGCTGAACGTCGCGCTAAACGCGCCTGAGTATAGGTTTTGATATGAAAACGCTTAAACACTGGTCCTTCGAAAAACAATCCGCCCACCACGTCGAGCTGGCCGTCGACGGCCAGCACACGCTCTGCCTGTACATGCTGGAAGAAAACCTGTTCCGCGTGCTGCTTAAACGTCAGGGCAAACTGGCGCTGGACAAAACCTGGAGCATCGCGCCGGGCCAGGACGTGCCGTGGGAAGGTCGTTCCCGCGACGATCTCTCCGGATTCAGCCTGCCTGCGTGGACGCTGGAGAAAAAAGACGACAGCCTCACCATCAGCACCTCACAGCTGCGCGTCACCGTCCACCAGCCGCTGTGGCTGGAGTGGCACTACAAAAATGAAGCGGGCGAGTGGCAGTATCTGACCGGTGACCGTCCGACCAGTGCCTATCTGGTGAATGTCCATGGCGACGGCGTGGCGCACTACCTGAAGCGTCAGAAGGACGAGCGCTTCTACGGTCTTGGCGAAAAAGCGGGTGATTTACAGCGCACCGGTAAACGCTATGAAATGCGTAACCTGGACGCAATGGGCTACAACGCGGTCAGCACCGACCCGCTCTATAAGCATATTCCGTTCACCATCACCCGCCGGGATGACGTGAGCGTCGGCCTTTTCTACGATAACCTGAGCAGCTGCTGGCTGGATCTGGGCAACGAGCTCGACAACTATCACACCGCCTATCGCCGCTGGCAGGCCGAAGCGGGTGATATCGACTACTACCTGTTCACCGGCAAGCGCGTGCTGGATATCACTAAATCCTTCGTGCGTCTGACGGGCAAAACGCTGTTCGGGCCAAAATGGAGCCTCGGATACAGCGGTTCAACCATGCATTACACCGATGCGCCGGACGCGCAGAACCAGCTGATGAACTTTATCCGCCTGTGCGACGAGCATGCCATCCCTTGCGATTCATTCCAGCTTTCGTCCGGCTATACCTCGATCAACGGCAAACGCTACGTGTTTAACTGGAACTACGACAAAGTGCCGCAGCCGAAGGTGGTGAGCCAGGCGTTCCACAATGCAGGCCTGAAGCTTGCGGCCAATATCAAGCCGTGCCTGTTACAGGATCACCCACGCTATAACGAAGTGGCGGAGAAAGGCCTGTTCGTGCGTGATTCCGAAGCCAACGCGCCGGAACGCTCGGTGTTCTGGGATGACGAAGGTTCCCACCTCGACTTCACCAATCCGGCGACCATAGCCTGGTGGCAGGAAGGCGTGACCACCCAGCTGCTGGAGATGGGCATCGACTCCACCTGGAACGACAACAACGAATATGAAGTCTGGGATGGCGAAGCGCGCTGCTTTGGCTTCGGTCAGGAAATCGCCATTAAGCACATTCGCCCGGTCATGCCGCTGCTGATGATGCGCGCCTCCATGGAAGCGCAACAGCGTTTCGCGCCGGAAAAACGTCCGTATCTGATTTCCCGCTCCGGCTGCGCCGGGATGCAGCGCTACGTGCAGACCTGGAGCGGTGATAACCGCACCAACTGGGATACCCTGCGCTATAACACCCGCATGGGCGTGGGTATGAGCCTCTCCGGGCTGTTTAACGTCGGACACGACGTCGGCGGTTTCTCCGGCGATAAGCCCGATGCAGAGCTGTTCGTCCGCTGGGTGCAGAACGGCGTAATGCATCCGCGCTTTACCATCCACTCCTGGAACGATGACCATACCGTTAACGAACCGTGGATGTACCCGGCGATCACGCCATGCATTCGCGGTGCGATTGAGCTGCGCTACCGCCTGATGCCGTATCTCTACACTCTGCTGTGGCAGGCACACGCCGACGATGAACCGATGCTGCGCCCTACTTTCCTCGATCACGAACACGACGAGCAGACCTTCGCCGAGTGCGATGACTTCCTGCTGGGCCGCGATCTGCTGGTGGCAAGCGTGGTGGAACAGGGCCAGCGTCAGCGCCCGGTCTGGCTGCCAGCCAACGAAACGGGCTGGTACGATTTCTACACCGGCGAATGGTTCTCCGGCGGCCAGTGGATCACCGTCGATGCGCCGCTGGAAAAACTGCCGCTGCTGGTTCGCGCCGGTGCCGGTCTGCCGCTAAGCGATCGCATTAAGCATGTGAAACCGCAGGACGACACCAACCGCGAACTGAAGCTGTTCCCGTTGAAGGGCGTGGGGTCAGAGCACGGCTTGCTGTTTGAAGATGACGGCGAAACCTGGGGCTACAAAGAGGGCAAAGCGCTGTGGCTTGAGTGGGAAATGGAATGCACCGGTAGCACCATTAATCTGAAGCTGAACCCGCGCGGTGATTTCCGCCCGGCGTGGAATGCGCTGAAGGTGACATTACCTGTGGGCGAGAAGCGTCAGCTGCTGATTAACGGCGAAGCCAGCGATGAGTGGTGCCTGAAGTAAGGCCTGGCGGCCCTTTCCCTTTGGAAGGGCAGAACAAATTAATGTCCAGCTGTAACTAACTGCGTCATGCGTGTAACAGCGCATGGCGTTTTTTACAACCGCAGGATAATGTCAAAGGGCCTCTTAATCTGCGGACAATCCATAATGAAAATATTCACCGCTTTCGCCGTTGTTCTTGCCCTTGGCTCCACCAGCGCACTGGCCTTTCAGGAAAAACCGTCCCCGGAAGCCGCCGCTGCGTCAGCCACAACCGTCAAAACCACCGCGCTGAGCCGTTTTTCAGCCGATGAAAATGATGGCGACATCGCTCAGGCTTATGCACCAGGCACCTTTACCCGCACCGCAACGACCAGCAACGGCTATCCGCTTCCCGTTCCGCATCACCACTAATGTTGCAGGATGCCCGGCGGCGGCTTCGTCTTGCCGGGTCTACCGCTATTCCCGCGCAGAGTCACCGGGCACTTTTCTCGTCAGATTGCCGCAATCAAAAATCCGATCAGCACGCAGTACAGCATCAGCGTCAACAGCGTCAGCACAATCAGCATCGCCTTCTCCCGTCAGGACCGAAGCATCATCAGGCGGATAAATGCCACTACCGTAAGACTGCATAGCGCCCAGTTACGCAGGCGGGTTAGCCACTCTGTTCGCTCGCAGGATTTGTCCTGCACGCTTCGGCGTCGGCAATGCGAGACACATTCGCGAATTATGTCCTGACGAGTGATATTACGCAGCACTTTGTGGCCAATGATCTGCTCTTCGGCATCGTCCTGCTGAAGGCAAATCGTCACGTGATAAACCTGTCCGGTTTCCCGAATGTGATAACGATAAAGAGCGGATTCTGATACGCCGGAATAAAAAGAAAACTCACGCATAGCCCCTCCTGCCACTGAAAATTCAGTCGCTATTTCTTCACAGAATTGTGCAGAAATAATGGGGAGATCGTGGGATTACGAAGGTGTTGCGGAAGCGTTTAAAAATAAGGCGGTCGGGCGGGAGAAAACCCCGGTTACGCAGATGCACACGAGAATGTGAATATATTTCCCTATGGATTTCGCGCTGCAACAAGGCGGCAAGTCCGCAAATCCCCGGGAGCTTACTAAAGTAAGTGACCGGGGTGCGCGGGTGCAGCCAACACTGTTGCAGCGTGAAAGACGACGAGAAATCAGTTGTCGATGCCTTTACTGCGCAGATAATCTTCGTAGTTGCCGCTGAAGTCGATCACGCGCTCTGGCGTAATTTCGATTACGCGGGTCGCCAGTGAAGAAACGAACTCACGGTCATGGGAGACGAAAATCAGGGTGCCCTGATACATTTCCAGTGCCATGTTCAGCGATTCGATGGATTCCATATCCAGGTGGTTGGTCGGTTCATCCATCACCAGAATGTTGGGTTTTTCCATCATCAGCTTGCCGAACAGCATACGGCCTTTCTCACCACCGGAAAGCACCTTCGCTGGCTTCTTGATGTCGTCCTGGCTGAACAGCAGACGGCCGAGGAAGCTGCGCACCACCTGCTCGTCATCACCTTCCTGCTTCCACTGGCTCATCCACTCAAACACGGTGAGATCGTTTTCGAACTCGTACTCGTGATCCTGCGCGTAGTAACCAATTTTGGCGTTTTCGGACCATTTCACCGTCCCGCTGTCCGGCTGAGCTTCACCCACCAGGGTTTTCAGCATGGTGGATTTACCCACGCCGTTAGCACCGATGATGGCAATCTTCTCGCCCACTTCCAGCAGCAGATTGAAGTTCTTGAACAGAGGACCGTCTTCAAACCCTTTGGTGAGCGCTTCCACTTCCAGCGCGTTACGGAACAGTTTCTTGTCCTGCTCAAAGCGAATGAACGGGTTCTGGCGGCTGGACGCTTTCACTTCTTCCAGCTTGATCTTATCAATCTGGCGGGCACGAGAGGTTGCCTGACGAGATTTAGAGGCGTTGGCGCTGAAGCGGCTAACGAAGGATTGCAGGTCAGCAATCTGCGCTTTTTTCTTGGCGTTATCGGCCAGCAGACGCTCACGGGCCTGAGTGGCCGCCGTCATATATTCATCGTAGTTGCCTGGATAAACGCGCAGTTCGCCGTAGTCCAGATCCGCCATGTGGGTGCAGACCATATTCAGGAAGTGACGGTCGTGCGAAATGATAACCATGGTGCTGTCGCGCTCGTTGAGCGTCTGTTCCAGCCAGCGAATGGTGTCGATGTCCAGGTTGTTCGTCGGTTCATCGAGCAGCAGGATATCCGGATTAGAGAACAGCGCCTGCGCCAGCAGCACACGCAGCTTCCAGCCAGGTGCGACTTCACTCATCGGGCCGTAGTGCTGCTCCAGCGGAATACCCACGCCGAGCAGCAGTTCACCCGCGCGGGATTCGGCAGAGTAGCCGTCCATTTCGCCGTAGGCGACTTCAAGATCGGCCACTTTGTAGCCCTCTTCTTCGCTCATTTCCGGCAGCGCGTAAATGCGATCGCGCTCCTGCTTCACTTCCCACAGTTCGGCATGGCCCATGATCACCGTATCAAGCACGGAGAACTCTTCAAAGGCGAACTGATCCTGGCGCAGCTTACCGATGCGCTCATTAGGATCGAGCGAAACGTTGCCGAGGGTCGGCTCCAGGTCGCCCCCCAGAATTTTCATAAAGGTGGATTTACCGCTTCCGTTGGCGCCAATCAGGCCGTAACGGTTGCCGCCGCCAAATTTGACGGAGATGTTTTCGAACAGCGGCTTACTGCCGAACTGCATAGTGACGTTGCTGGTAACTAACACGGGCGTATCCTGAAAGATGTGACAAACAGCCTATTTTGCCACAAATCCGAATAAAAATCGCCTTGCTCGTGCACGGGCTACACTGTCACCATGGAACCAGACGGTGAAAAAAGTGTGATTTCGTCCACATCTGATTTCCCTGCGGCGTGGAATGCACCTATAATGCGCTCCCATTAAAGGTTCCTTTTCTCCAACAACAGCCTGCTGGCATCGATACTTCGCACAACATGAAAATGAAATTATCTACGCTTTTCGCGGCAGCTTTTGCCGTTATGGGCTTTTGCAAAACTGCATCTGCTGTGACCTATCCTCTGCCAACCGACGGAAGCCGTCTGATTGGCCAGAATCAGGTGGTCACTATCCCGGAAGATAACAAGCAGCCGCTTGAGTATTTTGCTGCGCAGTATCAGATGGGTCTGTCCAACATGACCGAAGCCAACCCTGGCGTCGACGTGTACCTGCCAAAAGGTGGCACGGTGTTGAACATCCCTCAGCAGCTGATCCTGCCTGATACGGTACATGAAGGCATCGTGATTAACAGCGCTGAAATGCGTCTGTACTACTACCCGAAAGGCACCAACACGGTAATCGTGCTGCCAATCGGTATCGGCCAGCTGGGGAAAGATACCCCAATTAACTGGACCACCAAGGTTGAACGTAAGAAAGCGGGCCCAACTTGGACGCCGACTGCGAAAATGCACGCGGAATATATTGCCGCAGGCGAACCGCTGCCGGCCGTTGTTCCCGCGGGTCCGGACAACCCGATGGGTCTGTACGCCCTGTATATCGGTCGTCTGTATGCTATCCACGGCACCAATGCTAACTTCGGTATCGGCCTGCGCGTGAGCCACGGCTGCGTGCGTCTGCGTAACGACGACATCAAGTTCCTGTTCCAGAACGTGCCAGTTGGGACGCGCGTGCAGTTCATCGATGAGCCTGTGAAAGCCACCACCGAGCCGGACGGCAGCCGCTACATTGAGGTTCACAACCCGCTGTCAACCACCGACGCTCAGTTCAACGGCGGTGAAGTCGTACCAATCACCCTGACCAAATCCGTGCAGGCAGTGACGGGTCAGAGCGATGTGGATTCCACCGTTGTGGACCAGGCCGTTCAGGATCGCTCAGGGATGCCAGTTCGCCTGAACTGATCCTTCAGCGCTGAGGACAAAAAAAGGCAGGTTGCGAAACCTAATGCCGATCGTTTAAGG
>DKMD01000019.1 GCA_002470465.1 Pluralibacter sp. UBA7423 | reverse complement strand
GAAGAGCCGCTTTGACTCCGTTGCCGAACAAACCGGGATGTTTGCCGGAGATGGCGGCTTTGATATCACGGTTGGTAACCACACCCAGCTTGATGGTGCAGTGATTGCATCCACGGCGACGGCTGATAAAAACAGCCTCGATACCGGGACGCTGGGCTTCACGGACATCCACAACGAAGCGGATTTCAAAACTGAGCACTCCGGCATCAGCATCAGCGGCGCGGGCAGTTTTGGCGACCAGTTCAAGGGCAACATGCCGGGCGGAATGATTTCGGCGGCGGGCAACAGCGGCCATGCCGAAGGCACGACTCAGGCCGCTGTGGCTGATGGCACCATCACCATCCGCGACAAGGACCATCAGAAGCAGGACGTGGCGAACCTGAGCCGCGACACCGAGCATGCCAATGACAGCATCAGCCCGATCTTCGACAAGGAGAAAGAGCAGAACCGCCTGAAGGAAATCGGGATGATCAGCGATATCGGCGGCCAGGTGGCGGATATCGCCCGGACGCAGGGTGAGCTGAATGCGCTGAAGGCTGCGCAGGATAAATATGGACCTGTTCCGGCGGATGCGACGGAAGAACAGCGGCAGGCATATCTGGCAAAACTGCGTGATACGCCGGAATACAAAAAGGAACAGGAAAAGTATGGCACTGGCAGCGACATTCAGCGCGGTATCCAGGCCGCAACGGCAGCACTTCAGGGCCTCGCGGGTGGTAATTTAGCGGGTGCACTGGCGGGTGCTTCGGCACCGGAGCTGGCGCACTTACTGAAATCGACAGAAGGTAACCCTGCGGTCAATGCTATCGCTCACGCGATCCTTGGTGGTGCGGTTGCAGCGCTTCAGGGAAATAGCGCGGCGGCAGGTGCGATTGGTGCAGGGGGCGGAGAGCTGGCGGCACGCGCAATCGCTAATATGCTCTACCCTGGTGTAGATAAACTTTCTGAGGAACAGAAGCAGACAGTTAGTGCGCTGGCGAGTATTTCAGCGGGTATGGCTGGTGGGATCACTACAGGGAATACAGCTGGAGCTGCAACAGGCACCAGCGCTGGGAAGAATGCGGTTGAGAATAATTATCTGAGCAGTACGGAGAAGAGCCGTCAGACGGAGCTGAACCACAAACAGAGTCTGACACCGAAGGAGCAGCAGGAGCGGGATGCACTGAACCGTAAGGATGCGGAAACCAGTAAGGCACTGGTTGATGCTTGCATGAGTGGCAGTGCGATGGCCTGTAGTGCAGCGCGTCAGGATGCGCAGGAGAAGCAGGACACCTATCAGAACCTGGGCTACCAGAATACGAAGGAAGCCCAGGCAGGTTATCAGCAGATACAGCAATTACTTAACGGAACCAGCCCGGAAGCGCAACAGACGCAGGAACTGTTTAACGGCATGGTGTCGGCGTATATGCGCACCGGAATGAGTGAAGAGTCTGCAAAAGCGGCTGTTAGCTATCAACTGGGTGCGATGTATATTGCTGGCGGGATAGCAGGTATCGGCTCAGGGAAAGCGGTGGATGAGGGGCTGACACCGGGGGTGAAGCCGTCTGCGCCATCGACTAAGCCGGGAACGGGAACTGGTAGCCAGACAGAAAGTAAACCTTCGAGCGGTGCGGAGAATACCGCCACCTATCCGAAGCTGAAAGACGACTTAATGCAGCAGAACCTGAATAATATTGCGAAGCAGGATCCGATACTGGCAGCAGTGGTTCAGGGAGATAATGGTAAACTGAATTATGGTGTGGGTTCCGGTACTAAAGCAGAAGCTGATCGGTTGGGTCAGATATGGGTTGGTGATGGTGCAAGACTCACCAGTGATGGAACTGGATTGATGAGTGCTGATGGTGCTCGTGTATATCGTTTTCCAGCGTCAAAAGATAATAGTTCATATGCAACAACCGGTACTCAGGCTAATTTTGAAACTTTCAAAATAGATCCGGTGACAGGGGATAAAACCAAGATTGGTAATGGTCATCTGGATATAAAATAGGAAATAAATATGAAGGCTATTTTAAAAAGTATTTCAAATGACGATTTTGAGTTGGATAAATTTTATCCGGAGGATGAGCATAGTTTTTCTCTCAGGTTATTATTGCGTATTGGAGGAGAAGATAGCTCTGGAGCAGACAATTTTGATCTTCGTATTTGCACCCCGGAATGGCTCTGCAAGCACCACTGGTTACCGGAGTTGATGCGTCATACGCTTCTGGTCCGTAAATACGATCTGGATGAGATCAAAAAGACCATTACGGATTATATCGATCAGTGTGAAGGCGATGACTGGATGGCGATAGCGCAAAAACTCTCCCGTGTCTTTGCTTGGGAATACGAGGACTACCAACCTTAAACGACAAATCCCGGCCCGAAAAGCCGGGATTTTTTATGTCACTTACGCCGTCTCAAGAGCCACTCTGGCCGCCACGCCCTGAAGAAATGCCATTGCCTGCTGCTGCTCTTCTTGTGGCAACTGGCTGATGTTGTTCAGCTCCTTCATCAGGGGCGTGTCCACGGGGCGGGTGGTGATGACCAAGCAACCCGGCATCACACGAACATCTAATTTTGTGCCAGTGGTAAACCCGGCTTCCTCCATCCAGGTGCCGTTCAGGCGCAGGCTGGCGCTTCGGGTGTAGCGTTTCGTTCTGTTGGTTTTGCGGTCGTAGTGACGAATGCTGACGTAGCTGACCGTCATACGCCTCAACGCTTTGGGTTCTGCCTTCTTAGGCAAGCTGCAATTGTTATTTTTGCGTACTGCCTCGTGTTTTTCTGTATTACCTGCCAAAAATTTCGATTGTGTTTTGGCGAGAGTGGTTCCTGGCTTAAGATTCGTATCAGCCATATTCAACTCCTTGATAGTTGTCTGTGGTCAGCGGCATGGAGGTGCTGGTAACACTTTCATGCCGCGTTCTTTAATGATTGATATTCAGCCTTTGAATATTTCCCTTTCTTTACATGTATGAAATTACTCTGTGCCCATTATACCTTTCTGAATAAAAATACAGTGCTTTGATTCTTGCCAGATTAAATAAATGCGAGGCGGCTTCAGGAAATAATGATACTGAATGCAAAATTGTAGGGGCCTTATTTGCACAGATATACCAGTGCGGGTTTTGCAGGTAGTCCATACAACGACAGGCCAGGCAGAGTGTGAAGCGAAAATCCCGGATGACAACATGGAGAGTGAATATCATAATGACAACACAACTGACACCACGCGAGGTTATGACAATGAGCAGCACCATCCACTTCCGTATCGATGAGGAAACCAAGCGTCTGGCAATGCAGGCCGCTGAGCGTCAGCAGACGAGTCTGACAGAAATCATGCGTCAGCGCGCAGAGGAGCTGGCCGCCGAAGAGCGCCGTTATCAAAGCAGCGAGCATGAAGGCTGGCTGGAAGAGCAGATAGCCCAGGCGTTCAGTCGCCACGATGCAGGTGAAGGTGAGTACATCAGCAACGATGAAATGGAAAACCGAATGCACGCGCTGAAGCGGCGCGCCACGCGGGGGTCGCTGTGACCATCAGGATTGAATGGGAAAAACGCGCACAACAAGACAGGGAAAACATCTTCCTGTATCTGAACCGGGAAGCTGGCGCAGTGGTTGCCATCGCCGCCGATGGGAGGCTGGCTGGCATGGCATCAATCCTGACAGAAAACCCGCTCGCCGGGGTGAGAGCCGGACGCTCAGACAAGCAGCGTAAACTGGTGGTGCCCCACTTCCCGTTCATCATCGTGTACGTGGCTGAAAATACCCGTGTGCGCATCCTGCGTGTGCTCCATACCTCCCGGAAAGTAGCCGGACAGTATGGTCAGAACTGAGGTTTTATTCTCCCATTCATCTGTCCAGGAGCCTCACCTTTTCACCAAAACCCCGCGCCAGCGCATTGAGAGGCGCAGCATTCATCAATATGATTAAGCCAAAAGCCCCTCTCCCGTCGGGAGGCGGCAGACAACAGGCTTACTCATGAACACTGAAAATCCTTCGCTCTTCAGTCAGATTCCAGCCACCGATCGCCTGCTGCGCGATCCTTCTTTTACCGTGCTGGTCGAACAGGCCGGGCACAGCCAGGTCGTGGCCGTGCTGCGTCAGATGCAGGACGAGGCCCGCGCGGCTATTCGCGAAAACGGTACGCTGCCGGACTGGTGTCAGAACTGGCCGCAGGCCGCCGCCTTGCGGCTGGCCGCTGATGCACAAACCCCGCTGCGTCCGGTGTTTAACCTCACTGGCACCGTTTTGCACACCAATCTCGGGCGTGCGCTTCAGGCTGAGGCCGCCGTCGAGGCCGTCGCCCAGGTGATGCGTTCTCCGGTGACGCTGGAATATTCGCTGGATGGCGCAGGGCGCGGGCATCGCGACAGCGCGCTGGCGGAGCTGCTCTGCCGCCTGACGGGCGCGGAAGACGCCTGTATCGTCAATAACAACGCTGCGGCGGTGCTGCTGATGCTGGCGGCAACCGCGGGCGGCAAAGAAGTGGTGGTTTCGCGCGGTGAGCTGGTGGAAATCGGCGGCGCGTTCCGCATCCCCGATGTGATGCGCCAGGCGGGCTGCGTGCTGCATGAAGTCGGCACCACCAACCGCACCCACGCGCGGGACTACCGCGTAGCCATTAATGAAAGCACCGCGCTGCTGATGAAGGTCCATACCAGCAACTACAGCGTCGAAGGTTTCACCAAAGCGGTGGACGAAGCGGAGCTGGCGGCCATCGGCGACGAGCACGGCATTCCCGTGGTGGCCGATTTGGGCAGCGGTTCACTGGTAGATTTAAGCCAGTACGGCCTGCCGAAAGAGCCCATGCCGCAGGAGCTTATCGCCAGCGGCGTGAGCCTGGTGAGCTTCTCCGGTGACAAGCTGCTCGGCGGCCCGCAGGCGGGGATCATCGTCGGCAAACGGGAGCTCATTGCGAAGCTGCAATCCCACCCGCTCAAGCGTGCGCTGCGGGCCGATAAAATGACCCTGGCGGCGCTGGAGGCCACGCTGCGCCTCTATCTGCACCCGGAAAAACTTGCTCAGGCGCTGCCAACGCTGCGCTTACTGACGCGTGCTGAAAACGACATTCGTGAGCTGGGCGAACGCCTGCTGCCGCCGCTTCAGGCGCAGCTTCCCGACTTTACCGTGCGGCTGGAGCCTTGCCTGTCGCAGATTGGCAGCGGCTCGCTGCCGGTCGATCGTTTGCCTTCTCACGCCCTGACGTTTACCCCCAATGACGGGCGCGGTGCGTCGCTTGAATCGCTTGCCGAACGCTGGCGTCGCCTGGCGCTTCCCGTCCTCGGGCGCATTTATGACGGGCGCCTGTGGCTCGACCTGCGCTGCCTTGAGGATGAACCGCGCTTTCTGGAGAACCTGCTGAAATGATTATCGCCACCGCCGGGCACGTCGACCACGGCAAAACCACGCTGCTGGAGGCCATCACCGGGGTGAACGCCTCGCACCTGCCCGAAGAGAAAGCCCGCGGCATGACCATCGATCTGGGCTACGCCTACTGGCCGCAGCCTGACGGGCGCGTGCCGGGGTTTATCGACGTGCCGGGCCACGAAAAGTTTCTGGCGAACATGCTGGCAGGCGTCGGCGGCATCGATCATGCCCTGCTGGTGGTGGCCTGCGACGACGGCGTGATGGCCCAGACCCGCGAGCATCTGGCGATTTTACAGCTGACGGGCAAGCCGACGCTGACCGCCGCGCTAACCAAAACCGATCGCGTGGATGCGGCCCGTATCGCCGAAGTTCGCCAGCAAATTCTGGATGTTTTGCGTGAATACGGCTTTGAGAACGTTTCGCTGTTTGAAACCGCCGCCACGCAAATGCAGGGCATTGATGAACTGCGCGCCCATCTTTTACAGCTGGCCGAACGTCAGCACGTGGAGCATCAGCGCTTCCGGCTGGCGATTGACCGTGCCTTCACCGTGAAAGGCGCGGGCCTGGTGGTGACCGGTACTGCGCTGTCGGGTGAAGTGAACGTGGGTGATACGCTGTGGCTGACGGGCGTAAATAAACCGATGCGCGTGCGCGGCCTGCACGCGCAGAACCAGCCGGTTGAACAGGCCCGAGCCGGGCAGCGTATTGCGCTGAATATTGCGGGCGATGCGCAGAAAGACGATCTGACGCGCGGCGACTGGCTGCTGGCGCAGCAGCTACCTGAACCGATGGAACGCGTGATTGTCGAGCTGCACTGCCACACACCTCTGAGCCAGTGGCAGCCGCTGCATATCCACCACGCGGCGAGCCACATTACCGGGCGCGTTTCGCTGCTGGAGAACAACCTGGCGGAGCTGGTGTTCGACACGCCGCTGTGGCTGGCAGACAACGACCGCCTGGTGCTGCGCGATATCTCAGCCCGCGTGACGCTTGCGGGCGCACGGGTGGTGACGCTCAACCCGCCGCGTCGCGGCAAGCGCAAGCCGGAATATCTGAACTGGCTGGCAACGCTCGCCGATGCCGGAACCGATGCGCAGGCGCTGGAGATACATTTACAGCGCGATGCGGTTCGCCTGAGTGAGTTTGGCTGGGCGCGACAGCTTAACAACGAAGGTCTGACTGAAATGACCGCGAAGCCGGAATTGCTGCGCGCGGATGACAGTATTCTCAGCGCCACACTTGCCGCACGCTGGCAGGAGAAGCTGCTGAACGCGCTGACGATTTATCACGATCAGCATCGCGATGAGCCAGGCCCGGGCCGCGAACGCCTGCGCCGTATCGCATTGCCGATGGAGGATGAGGCGCTGGTGCTGGCGCTGCTGGAGCAGATGCGCGCATCAGGTCTTATCGCCAGCCATCACGGCTGGCTGCATCTGCCGGATCACAAAGCCGGGTTCACCGACGAGCAGGCCGCGCTGTGGCATAAAGCCGGGGCGCTGTTTGGTGACGAAGCGTGGTGGGTGCGGGATATCGCCCGTGAAACGGGTGCCGATGAGCAGGAGATGCGCGTCACGCTGCGGCAGGCGGCGCAGCAGGGCATGATTACGGCGATCGTCAAAGATCGTTACTACCGAAACGATCGGATTGTGCAGTTTGCTGCACTGATCCGCAAACTGGATCAGGAACGCGGCTCAACCTGTGCGGCAGATTTTCGCGACAGCCTGAACGTCGGGCGCAAGCTGGCCATTCAGATCCTCGAGTATTTCGACCGCATCGGCTTCACGCGCCGTCGCGGCAACGATCATCTGCTGCGCGACGCGATGCTGTTCCCTGACGACGGTGACCGCTCTTAAAACCACGATGCCGGATGGCGCTTCGCTTATCCGGTCTACGGTGTTGCGTTCCGTAGGCCCGTGCAAGCGTTAGCGCCGCCGGGCAATCTCAGTTAATGCGCAGCCGTAGACGCGCCCGGTGCACCTGCTCTCACAAAAGGTGGGCGCGTAAACCAGATAATCACGATCAGCCCCATAAAGCCCCAGCCAAGGATCCAGAAGTAATCGATGGTCGACATCATGTAGGCCTGCTGGGTGATGGTCTGGTCGATAATCGCAAAATGCTGCTGCGTGGGGCCACCCATCTTCTGCACGTAATCCACCGCTGCCGGGTTGTACTGCGATATGCTCTCCGTCAGGTTCGCGTGGTGGAAAATCTCCCGGCGCTGCCAGATCCACGTAGTGAGCGATGAAGCGAACGAACCGCCCAATACGCGGAAGAACGTTGCGAGCCCCGAGCCTTCCGCCACTTCGTTACCGTGCAGGTTCGACAATACGATCGTGGTCAGTGGCATAAAGAAGAACGCCACGCCAATCCCCATGAACATCTGCACGCCCGCGATGGTGCGGAAATCCACGTCGGTGTTGAACTGCGCACGCATCAGGCACGAAACGCCCATCGTCAGGAATGAAATTGAACAGAGCAGGCGCAGGTCCACGCGCGTGGCGTAGCGGCCCACAATCGGCGTCAGCAGCAGCGGCAAGAAGCCCATCGGTGCGGCGGCAAGCCCGGCCCAGATGGCGGTATAGCCCATCTGCGTTTGCAGCCACTGCGGCAGAATAATGTTGATGGCGAAGAACGCGGCGTAACCGAGCATCAGCGCCAGCGTGCCGATGGCGAAGTTGCGGTCCTTAAACAGGCGCAGGTTGACGATTGGATGGCGTTCGCCCAGCTCCCACATCACGAAGCTGACCAGGCTGATGGCAGACACAATCGACATCACGATAATCGGCGTTGAAGAGAACCAGTCTTCGTCGTTGCCCTTATCCAGCACCACCTGCAGCAGCCCGACGCCGAGCACCAGCAGCATAATGCCGATGTAGTCGATGGGCGACGACTGGGTGGTTTCTTCACGCCCGCGCAGCTGCGTCCACACCACGATGGAGGCGAAAATCCCGATCGGCACGTTGATGTAGAAGATCCACGGCCAGGAGTAGTTGTCGGTGATCCAGCCGCCGGTAATCGGCCCGACAATCGGCGCGACGACCGTCACCATCGACAGCAGCGCCAGGGCCATGCTGCGCTTCATCGGCGGGAAAATCACCAGTAGCAGCGTCTGACACATCGGGAACATCGGCCCGGCGAAAAAGCCCTGCAGCGCGCGGAAGATAATCAGCTCCGTCATACTGTGGGCGAAACCGCACAGGAATGAGGTCAGCGTGAAAAACATCACCGAGGCGATAAACAGCCGCAGCTGGCCGAAGCGACGGGTAAACCAGCCGGTAAGCGGCAGGGCGATAGCGTTACACACCGCAAAGGAGGTAATAACCCACGTGCCCTGATCGGCGCTTACCCCGAGGTTGCCGGAAATGGTCGGCAGCGCCACGTTGGCGATGGTGGAGTCCAGCACCTGCATGAAGGTGGCCAGCGACAGCGCGAGCGTCGCCAGAAACAGGCTGGGCGGCGTAAAGGCCGCCTTAGGCTCTGACATAGCGTCTCTCTTAGCGCTGGGCTACAGCACTGCTGTTGTCATGCAAAATTTTGGCGACCAGCTTGTCGGCAGCGGCCATCGGCGTGTCGTATACGTCAGTGGTAAAGCGCGGTTTCTCCACCGTTTTCTGCGGCAGCAGATGACCGTCGGCGTCGCGGATATCCACCTTCACGTTCATCGACAGGCCGATACGCAGCGGGTGCTTCTGCATGTCGTGTTCATCAAGGGCAATACGTACCGGCAGACGCTGCACAATCTTGATCCAGTTACCACTGGCGTTCTGGGCTGGCAGCAGCGAGAAGGCGCTGCCGGTGCCGATCCCCAGGCTCTCAATCACGCCGTGGTACTGCACGTCATCACCGTACAGGTCGGCATTCAGCGTCACTTTCTGGCCAAGGCGCATGTCCTGCATCTGGCTCTCTTTGAAGTTCGCGTCCACCCACACTTCCTTTAGCGGCACGATGGCGAGCAGCGTGGTGCCTGAAGTGACCCGCATGCCGAGCTGCACCGCGCGTTTGGCGACGTAGCCGCTTACCGGCGCGACGATGGTGGCGCGGGAGTTATCCAGATAGCGCTGACGAAGCGTGGCGACGGCGGTTTTGATTTCCGGATGCTGGTCGATAACGGTGTTATCAATCATCGCCTGGTTAGTCTTCAGTGCCTGTTCGGTGGCCAGTAAATCGCTCTGTGCGCTGGTTACGGCATCGCGGTAGTGGGCCAGATCTTCCCTGGCAATTGCCCCGGAAGCGGCGATTTTCAACCGGCGGGCGTAGTCACTCTGCGCGGTTTGCAGGGCAACTTTTTTCGCGGCCACCTGCGCGCGGTAGTTATCCGCGGTGCTGTACAGGCCGCGAACCTGGCGCACGGTGCTGGCAAGATCGGCTTCGGCCTGCTGCAACGCAATTTCGGTGTCGCTCGGATCGAGCAGCACCAGCGGCTGGCCCTTCTGCACAAAATCCCCTTCATCGACGCTGACCTGGGTGACGGTGCCCGCAATCTGCGGCGTCAGCGTGACCTGGTTGCCGTTGACGTAGGCATCGTCAGTGGACTCGTAATAGCGGGCATAAAGCAGATACCAGGCGAGGCAACCTGCCGCCGCCAGCATCAGCACGAGGAACAGGATCGCAAAGTTGCGTTTGCGTTTACTCGGGCGTTTTTCAGGTGCCGGAGCGGTATTTTCCATAGACATAGCGTGTGGCCTTTATTAGCGATGGGGGGCCGTAAATTCATCCGGCAGCATTTTTATCAGCAGGTGAGTCAGCTGGTGCGATTCTTCCGTGGTCAGGCGAGCGGTTAACTCGCCCAGAATGGTTTTCAACGCCTCATTTTGAAAGGTTTCGCACAGCGCCTGGCCTTTGGCGGTCAGCGCCAGGATCACCTGACGTTTGTCCTGCGGGTTGGGGTGGCGCTCAATCAGATCGCTCTTCACCATCCGCTCTACCATCCGGCTCATGGCGCCGGTATCCATTTGCAGGCTTTTGCAGATTTCTGCCGGGCTGGTATTACCTTTAAATATATTAATCAACACCTTAAATTGCGGAGCGGTAATGCCGCTGCCGGAAAAATAGTGGCCAATAAGCTGGTCTTTAAACTGGTTTGCCAAATGGAACAACAGGCCAAGGTGCAGGTTTTTGTCAGAAGAAGCGGTGGAAGAAGTCATGATAGCTGCCTGGTCAGTAATTAAAATAATGATTACTGCCTGGTCATGAATTGTCAAACAGCGTCAGCGTAAAGCACACAGATTGACAAACGGCCGCTGGAAGCGGAATTGCGGTGAGTGTCGAAAAATACGGCGCGGGTTGCATTGCTGCACAGGTTGTTTGCGTGATGCTTTCCTGAAAGGAGATTTTGGGGAAGTGGATCGGGCGAGTTTGCCGTATTGTCGCCATTAAATCAGATATGCAATAAGGAATACGATTGTAGGCCGGGTAAGCTTTGGCGCCCCCCGGCGATGCCGGGTAATGAAGGAGGTAAGGTATGTCGAATTACCGCCGCAATTATATCAAGGGTGGAACATGGTTCTTCACGGTAAATCTCAGAGACAGGCAAAGCTCTCTTTTGACCGATCAAATTATGTATCTTAAAAATGCTATCGCACAGGTGAAACGCCGGAGGCCATTTCACATTAATGCCTGGGTTATTTTACCCGAACATATGCACTGTATCTGGACGCTACCTGTTGATGATTGTGATTTCTCCGGTCGCTGGCGGGATATCAAAAAGAGATTTTCACGGGATATCGGGTCGGGTGATATCTGGCAACCGCGCTTCTGGGAACATACGATTCGCAACGAAGAGGATTACCGCCGACATGTGGATTATTGCTACATCAATCCCGTGAAACATGGATGGGTTAAACGAGTAAAGGATTGGCCATTCTCAACGTTTTACCGTGATGTTCGTGAAGGACTTTATCCGCAGGATTGGGCAGGAGAAGTGAGCGAATTTTTAGCCGGAGAGCGAGTTTAATTGCCCGGTGGCGCGTCGCTGACCGGGCCTACGGTGAAGTATAGGGCTTTGTAGGCCCGGCAAGCTTGTGCCGCCGGGCATTGTGATGTTGCTGACAGGCCACACGGCTCCGCTATTACCCATATCCGCAATTTGTCATCGCCCTGGACCTGAATCAGCGCAGATTGTTAAAGTTCCAGGTGACCGTCAGGCTGTAGCGCCAGTCGCGGCTGTGGTTGTCGGTCGGCACATCGCCGACTGGCTTTGCCGCTTCAACGGTCACGCTGTAGTGTCGGTTATCGCCAACCATGATCCCGGTGGCAATTGAGCCGAGGCGCTGGTGCGGCAAGCCCGGCTGGTTGAACCAGGTTTGCGCCGTGTCCGCCAGCACATAGGGCTGCACCGTGGCGAGCCACGTGCTCTCTTTACGCATGTGCAGATAGCGCAGCTCCACCTGCCCGCCGTAGCCATAATCGCCGCTGGCTTCGCTGTCCTGATAGCCGCGCCCGAAGCGCTGCGCGCCAAAACTGACGCGCTCGGGTTCCGGCAGGTCATTGTCCGACCAGTCACCTTCCCATGAGGTGGAGAGTTTCCATTTTTCGCTTATCATCCAGGCCGCATCCACGTTCCCTTTCCATAGCGTGAAGTTCAGGTCAGTATTTTGCGCCGGGGCGGCGTCTGCACCGAGATCGTTAATACCCTGGCGTACCGCAAAGCGGCCGCTGAGGCTGGTGGTGGCGAACGCCTTCACGCCGTTGACGCCAAACTCCAGCGCCGGGTAGCGCACGTGCTGATGCTGCGCGTCGAGGCCATACTTCTGCCCGGCAATATTCGCCTGGAGATCGTAATCGTTGCGTTTGTCGGTGTAATCCATGCCTCCGGTCAGGTTGAGCTGCTCTTTACCGGTGAGGATCAGCGGGTAGCCAAAGCTCACGCCGCCGTTGTACTGCGTCGTTTTTTGCCGCGCGTTAATGGCGATGTCGTTGGGCAAATAAAGCAGCGGCGTGAAATCCCGCGGGTCCTCATGGTAGTAGCTGCCCTTCAGCTGCATGGTCAGCCCTTCGTCATTGAGAAACTGCTGCCAGTTCAGGCCGAGATAGGTTTTGCGGGTGTCCTTGTCGAGCGGGATCAGCGTGGCAACACCAAGCTGATCGCCGTAGCTCGTCAAATTACTCAGCGTGCCGTTAACCAGCGCCAGGTTCTGCCCTTTGCGCGTATCCAGCGTCGAGGAGATATCCCAGATATGCGGCTGTAGCCCGGTGACCTGCATGGCGGCGGCCCCGTAGATATTCTTCGGCAGCTGTGCGCTGGTATCGACGGGCACGCCGGGCGTACGGGTCATCAGCTGGCTGTAGCGATCGAAGGTGTCCTGGGTCAGCGGCTTCTCTGCCATGATCTTCTCCGCCAGCCGTTTCAGCCGTGCGGCGATATTCGGGTTGTTGCTGTTGATATCACTGTGGGCCACGTAACCTTCGACCAGCACAATTTTGATATTGCCGTTCTGAAAGTTGTTATCGGGCAAAAACGCATACGAAAGCGGGTAGCCGTCGGCTTTATAGCGGGCGGTAATATCATTCACCAGCCCAATGATGGTTTTCAGCGGCACGGTTTTTTGTGCGTAGGGACGGAAGGGATCCAGCAGTGATTTCAACGGATAAACGGTACCGCCGATAAACTGGATATGCCCGACCTGAATTGGCGTATCCGGCGTCAGCTTTGATTCTGGTTTTTGTATCGTGACTTTGGGTTCAGGGCGCGGTTCTGCGGGGGGCGCAACGTCGCGTGAGGCTTTCGCCGGGTTAGTGGGATCGATCAGTGCGGGCAAGGTATCGGCGCGGGCAAGGCTTAGCAGAAGCAGCCCGGGCAGCGCGTAATAAAGTTGCTGTATCATGTGTGCAATCCCTGTTCTGAGCCCCGTCTGCGCGGGTCGTCACTGCTGTGAAATGTGCCCCCTTTGCGGGGGCACAGAACGTCTGTCTTAGTTATGTTTCGGTTTCAGAATCCCGCCGACAAGCGAGTTCAGGCCACCGAGCGGGTTGTTGTTGGTACTGCTCTGGCTGGTTGTGGTCGTTGTGCCTGCGTTGGCGGTCAGGCCTGCGGTCAGGTTGTTAACCGTGGTGTCGACGGTGGCGACCAGACCGTTGTTATTGGTATTAACCGAGGCGTTAGCTGAGACGTTGCCGCTGCCGGCCGGGGTGGTCGTGGTGGTTGGTTTCACCAGGCCGCCGGTATCCGTTACCGTCTGACCGACGTTAGTGACGACCTGACCCACGCCGTTCAGCCCGGAATTGCTGGCGCTGACGTTGGTGCCGATCTGACTCACGCTCGTACCTACCTGAGTCAGCAAACCGTTCACCGGTGCACCAAGTCCGGTCGTGGTGCCGACCTGTTGCGTCACGCCCTGCACGCCGCCGAGTGTTTTATTCACGGCGCTGGTTGCATCGGTGGTCACTTTGGTCACGCCCTGACTATCTACAACGTTGGTCAGGCCGGTGCCGGTGTTGCTCACCAGCTGCCCGGTGCTGTTCACGGCGTTGCCTACCACGCCGGTTACGCCGCCAAGCGGTGTGCCGGACGTCGAGCTTGCCAGATCCGTGCCGACGGTCGAGACGGTATCACCCAGTGAGGTTACGGTTGTGGTAACGCCTTTGGTTGTGGTGCCGAGGCCGTTAGCATTGGCTGGGTTGCCAATGCCTGCCGTGACACCCGTTCCGACGGTAGAAACCGCATTGCCTACGCCGCTAACCGTGGTGGAAACGGTTGAGGTGACCGGGTTATCCGTCGGCAACTGGCTGCCCAGGCTATCGACGGTGTTGCCGACCGAGGTGACGGTTTTGCCGGTATCGCTGAGCACGTTATTCAGCGCAGCTGTAGAGGTGCCGCCGGAGCCGTTGCCGGTTCCATCACCACCTCCTGCGCCTGTTCCGTCTCCGCCAGTGCCGGTTCCTCCGCCTCCGGTTCCTGTGCCACCACCACCAGTGCCTGTTCCCCCGCCTCCGGAGCCGCCGCCGCCGTTGTTGGCGGTTGTGCCACCACCGCTGCCGTCGTCAGAACCCGAGCCGCTGCTGCCGGTGGTGGGATTATTTTTCGCGGTGGAATGTGAACCTCCGCCGCTGCCGCTGCAGGCAGAAAGAGAAAATGCGAGCAGTACCGCCACTGCGATAACGCTTAAGTGGCTAACGTTATTCGAGGCCATAACAATACTCCACTGATTAAAACGCCGGGCGGCGTATAGAACAGTGTAAGAGGAAATTAATGGGTTGTGCCTGTGAGGAGGGTGAAGACACGGATAATAGCAATGCCGTTTTTTTATAAACCGGGAGAGTAAAATGAATGCTTTTTATAGTGGTTGAAAATCAGCTGGTTAAATCATTGTGTTCATTTAAGTGCTGCTAAATTCATGTGTCGGAAATAAAGCGCTCGTTAATTCATCGAATAATTTGAGATGATTCTTAATGGCGTGAAGGGAATATTGTTATCAGGATATATCCTTAATTAACGATATCGATCACGGAAAAAATGGGCTCCTGAAATTCGGAACCCACTATTATTTAACATCCGCTTTCGGCCCAGGCTTTTTCTATTTCTTCGGCGAGAATTTTCACCCCGGCTTCGATTTTTTCCGTTTCCGGAACGTAATTCATACGCATGCACTGATGCGTATGCGGCCAGGGTTTGTCGAGACCCGGGAAGAAGAAATCACCCGGCACCATCAGCACGCCGCGTTTCTTCAGGCGCTGATAAAGAATTTCGGTGGTGATCGGCAGGTCTTTAAACCACAGCCAGAGGAAAATCGCCCCTTCCGGTTTGTGGATCAGGCAGCGCTCTTCCGGAAGGTAGCGACGAATAATCGCAATGGTTTCCTGTACGCGCTGATAATAGAACGGCTTGATGACCGTCTTGGACAGGCGCAGCAGGTCTTTACGCTTGATCATCTCGCACATCATCGCCGGGCCGATGCCGCCTGGCGCAAGGCTGATAATGCCGTTCATGTTGCTGATGGCGCTGATGATTTTCTCGTTAGCAATGATGATGCCGCAGCGGCTGCCCGGCAGGCCAAGCTTGGAAAGGCTCATGCACAGCACGATGTTCGGGTTCCACAGCGGTCGTGCTTCGCTGAAGATGATACCCGGGAACGGCACGCCGTAGGCATTATCAATGACCAGCGGAATACCGTGCTGATTGGCCAGCACGTCGAGCTTCATTAACTCTTCGTCGGTGATGACGTTGCCCGTCGGGTTAGTTGGGCGGGAAACGCAGATCATCCCGGTTTCTTCGGTGACGTGCAGGTGCTCAAAATCAACGTGGTATTTAAACTGGCCCTCCGGCAGCAGCTCGATATTCGGACGCGCTGAGACAAACAGATCGTCTTCCAGACCGGAATCGGCATAGCCGATATACTCCGGCGTCAGCGGGAACAGCACTTTGCGCACGCTGCCGTCGGCGCGGCGACCTGCGAAGAGGTTAAACAAGTAGAAAAACGCGCTCTGACTGCCGTTAGTCAGTGCAATATTCTGTGGTCCGATATCCCAGCCGAGCTCTTCGCGCAGCATCTGTGCCAGCGCGGACAGCAGTTCGGATTTCCCCTGCGGGCCGTCGTAGTTGCACAGCGCCTCGGTGGCTTTGCCGCTTTCCAGCATCTCTGCCAGCAGATTGTGGAAGTAGTCATTCATCTGCGGAATTTGCGCCGGGTTACCGCCGCCGAGCATGATGGCGCCTGGCGTGCGCAGACCATCGTTAAGATCTTCCATCAGGCGGGTGATACCGGAATGACGGGTGAATTTGTCGCCGAAAAGTGAAAAAGTCATATGCAGGTGTTCTGTCGATCTTCTGGGTAGGGGCTAACCATAACCCCTGCGACTGTGAGGTGCAAACGGGTGAATGGATTCAGTGCCGGTTATTTATCCTGCATACATATGTCAGGGTGGAATAACCCTCTGTTTTAACGCAGAGGGTAAATTCAGTCTGCTTTTCCCGCCCATACCACCATTATTTTGTCGTCGCCGTGTTGGCGAACGAAACCATAACCTTGCGGTAAGGAGAGTGTGGTCTGGCTGCCTGCCCCAACGGCGGGATGGCGGGCGCGGAACTGGCCAAGTTTCTGCCAGTGCGTCACCGTGGCGGCTTCTTTTCCGCTGACGTCCTGCCAGTTCATATCCGAACGCGTGCCCTGAAGCGGGTCGGAACCGGTCGGGCCAAACGGACGGGCGGATTCATCACCGTAAAAAATCTGCACGGCGCCTGGCGCCAGCAACAGCAGTTCGGCGGCCGTGCTGCCGCCTTCGCGGAACAGTCGGGTGTCGTGCGAGGAAAGATAGCTCAGGACGTTGAACTGTTGCAGTTTGTCGGCCATCTGCTGCCAGGTCAGGTCGATATTCGCCAGGCAGTCCACGGCTTTGGCGGCCTGATCCTGATAATCGAAGTTGATCATCGCGTCAAAACCGTGGCGGTAATACTCGCTCTGCATCACGCCGTGCCCCCACGCTTCGCCGGTCATCCAGAACGGGGCTGCGTCCAGAACTTTGTCGGGATTGGCTTTTTTCCACTCAGCCAGCGCCGCCGTGGCCTGGGTTTTCAGCTGATCCCACGCCGGAAGCTCAACGTGTTTGGCGGTATCCACCCGGAAGCCATCAATGCCGTAATCGCGTACCCACTGGCTCAGCCAGTGGGTCAGGTAATCCCGGGGTGTGAAGCCCGCAATGGCTTTGGCGGCGGTATCGGGTTTGTGCTGATAAAAAATGGGCAGGCCGGATGCCACGGTAGATTCGGTTTTGAGATCGGGAAGGAAGGCCAGCGACATGGTCAGATCGTCAAAGCCGGGATTGTCGTAATCGCCGATATCGGTACGGATCCACTTTTTCCCCCACCAGTTGGCCCACGCGGTTTTGTCGCTGAAGTTGATGTAGTCGTTGAAGCTGTGCCAGCTCTGGCCCAGTCCGGGCTTCCAGTCAGTCCAGCGCTTTCCGAGCGTCTTATTCAGCTCGTCACCCTTAAGGTAGAGCGTGCCAAACTGGTATTGCTGCATATCCGCGAGCGTGGCGTAGCCGGTGTGGTTCATCACGACGTCGAACAGAATGCGGATGCCGCGCTTGTGGGCCTCATCGACAAGGCGATGCAGGTCATCCTCCGTACCCATATTGGCGTCGAGCTTTGTCCAGTCCATCGGGTAATAGCCGTGATAGGCATAATGCGGGAAATCACCCTTGGTACCGCCGCCCACCCAGCCGTGAATTTGTTCCAGCGGGGAGCTTATCCACAGCGCGTTCACACCAAGCTGGTGAAGGTAATCAAGCTTGCTGGTGAGGCCCTGCAGGTCGCCGCCGTGAAATGTGCCGATCTCCTGCAAACCATCCTTGTGGCGGCCATAGCTGCTGTCGTTCTGTGGGTTGCCGTTCACGTAGCGGTCGGTGAGCACAAAATAGACGGTGGCGTTGTGCCAGCTGAAAGGGGCAGGCTGGCTGGTTTGTGCATTTTCCAGCAGCAGAAGCCCGTTGCTGCCCTCCGCAGGCTGGAGCGTTATTTTGCCGCCGCTGACGGTGGCCGTCTGCCCGCTGTAAAAATCGCGGACTTTGCTGCCTTCTGCAAAGGTTTTGGCTACATCAAGCGTCAGCGGTTTGCCATTCCCGCGCGGGCACTGGCGAACCTCCACTTTCGCGGCGTCGCGGGTCTCGCTTTTGACGCTTAGCATCAGCGTGGGCGTGCCGGAACGGGTGTCGATCGTCAGGGTGTAAACCCCATCGCGAAACAGTCGCCATTGCGGAGCGCTGCCCTGACAAGGCTTAAGCGAGAGCATTTCATTGAGTTTGATCGCGGAAGCGGGCTGCCAGCACTGTTGGTCAAAATTTAATGTCAGAGGGCGCGTACCCTTCGCCAGCGATTTTTGACTGATGAATGTTCCGCTGCCTTCAGGTGTGAAAGCGGGAAAGTCCGGCGTGCTCCAGGCGGCAGCGGCTATGCCGGGCAGAAGCAGCAGGGTCAGAGCAGCAAGTTTCATTCCGTTCACCTGTGTCAGTTTTTGGGCATTTTGCCAGCCGGTACGATGCCATCACTCCTCCTTTGGCTGCATTTAGGGGGATGACGACGCAGGGTGAGCGATCGGGCTCTAATCAGCGCAAAAATTTCTGCGATAAAGCCTGCAATTTCAGCGCCGTGAGCCGAATGAGAGTCTTTTATGCGTGACATTGTTTCGGAATTAGACTATTTCTTGGGGTGCGCTCGCAGGGTATTTTTGGTACAATTCGCGATTCATTTCGCAGTTATGTGAATAATTCAAGACGTTGGACTGATTTAATCCGACCAGGAGACCTGATGATATCGACTCCCATTCGACGATATGGGGCCACGATACTCATGTTACTCACCTGTATATTTTCAGGTGGCGTGCTGGCAAAGACGCACACAGCAACAACGAGTCACAAAGCCCCGGTAATAAAGGCAAGCAGTAGTAGTAAGGTTAGCAGTAAACAAGAGTATTCTCGCAATAGTGCAAAGAGTAGTTCACTTCCTGATTTGCGAAAATACCCTTCCGGAACACCTCGTAAAAAAGCGTTTCTCCGGACCGTAATGCCTTATATCACCAGCCAAAATGCGGCTATCACCGCCGATCGTAACTGGCTTGTTTCCAAGCAGTATGACGCTCGCTGGTCGCCTTCTGAGCGTGCGCGCCTGAAGGATATTACTAAGCGCTATAAAATCAGCTGGTCCGGGAATACGCGTAAAGTGCCGTGGAACTCGCTGCTTGAGCGTGTGGATATTATCCCTGGCAGCATGGTTGCGACCATGGCCGCAGCCGAAAGCGGCTGGGGTACGTCGAAACTTGCCCGTGCCAACAATAATCTGTTTGGCATGAAGTGTGTCAAAGGCAAGTGCCAGGCGGGTAACGGGAAAGTGAAAGGGTACTCGCAGTTTGAATCGGTGAAAGAATCGGTTGAAGCTTACGCGGTGAATCTCAACACCCATCCGGCCTACAACTCTTTCCGTAAGTCCCGTGCGCAGCTGCGCAAAACGGACCAGGAAGTGACCGCCAGCGCCATGATCCACAAGCTGAAAGGCTATTCAACGCGCGGTTCAAGCTACAACAACTACCTGTTCAGTATGTACCAGGATAACCAGCGTCTGATTGCCGCGCATATGTAAGGCGGAAAGATTGCCCGGCAGCACTCCGTTAGCACGGGCCTGTGAGAAGTCTTGTAGGCCGGTCAGCGAAGCGCCACCCGGCATCAATCACCGCTCAGTATCCTGAAACGCCTTCCATCGGAAGGCGTTTTTGTTTTCTGACTTTTTGTTTTTTAAATAAGGGTTTCCCCAAAACGTTCCCGGTATTCCTTCGGCGTGGTGTCGTACTCTTTTTTAAATACCGAATAGAAATACTGTAGCGACGGATAGCCGCACATCTGCGAAATTTCGTTAATAGACAACGAAGTGGATACCAGCAGACTGCGTGCCTTTTCCAGCTTCTCACTGTGGATCACCGCGTGAATGGTTTCCCCCACCTCTTCCTTAAATCGTTTTTCCAGATTTGAGCGCGAAATCCCGACCGCATCCAGCACCTGCTCCACCTTTATACCCTTGCAGGCGTTGTTGCGGATGTAGTGCATGGCCTGAATCACCGCCGGGTCGTCAAGGGAACGGTAGTCCGTAGAGCGGCGTTCGATGACGCGCACTGGCGGCACCAGCAGCCGCTGGAGTGGCAGGCGTTCATTATCCAGCAGGCGATGCAGCAGTTTTGCCGCCTGATAGCCCATCTGGCGGGTGCCCTGCGCCACGGAGGAGAGCGCCACGCGTGACAGATAGCGGGTCAGCTCTTCGTTATCGATACCAATGACGCAGAGCTTCTCCGGCACCGGAATGTGCAGATGCTCGCAGGCCTGCAAAATATGACGCGCGCGGGCGTCGGTGACGGCGATTATCCCTGTTTGCGGCGGCAGCGTTTGCAGCCAGTCTGCCAGACGGTTCTGGGCATGCTGCCAGTTTTCCGGGGCCGTTTCCTGGCCCTGATACACCACGCCGCGGTATTTTTCCTTCGCCACTATCTGGCAGAACGCGTGCTCTCGCTCCACGGCCCAGCGCTTGCCGCTGGAGGCAGGCAGGCCGTAAAACGCAAAGCGATGCACGCCTTTTTCTTTCAGGTGCAAAAAGGCGCTCTCCACCAGGGCATGATTGTCCGTGGCGATATAATGCACCGCCGGGTAGCTGTCCGGATGGTGATAAGAGCCGCCAACGCCGACGATAGGGACGTCCACATCGGCGAGCATGGCCTCAATGATTGGGTCGTCAAAATCAGCAATCACGCCATCGCCGAGCCACTCTTTGATGTTTTCAGTACGGGCGCGAAAATCCTCTTCAATAAAAATGTCCCATTCCGACTGCGACGCCTGTAAATATTCCCCCACGCCCTCTACAACCTGGCGGTCGTAGGCTTTGTTGGCGTTGAATAACAGCGTGACCCGGTGGCGCTTTTCAAACATGTTTTGCTTTCCTGAAGAGGCAAGAATGGCGATACCCGCGGGTGTCGCCATGGTAGCGGAAATGGCTGCGATCAGGTTCGCCGCTTGGTGGCCGAGTCCATCCACACCGCCAGCAGCAAAATGGCGCCCTTAACGATATATTGCCAGAAAGTCGGTACGTCCATCATGCTCATTCCGTTGTCCAGCGCGGACATAATAAACGCCCCCATTACCGCACCCGCGACGCTGCCCACGCCACCCGCCAGGCTGGTGCCGCCAATGACGCAGGCGGCGATAGCATCCAGCTCGGCAATGTTCCCTGCCGAAGGCGAGCCTGCCCCCAGACGTGAGCTCAGGATCAGCCCGGCGATAGCCACCATCAGGCCGTTGATGGCGAAGACGGCGAGCTTCGTGCGCTCCACGTTAATGCCCGACAGGCGCGCTGCTTCAAGATTGCCGCCAATGGCATAGATGCGGCGGCCAAACGCCGTACGGGTTGCCATAAACATGCCCGCCAGCAGAAGCAGGGCGAGAATGAGCACCGGGGTGGGCACGCCGCGATAGTCGTTCAGCATCCAGATGGCCCCAAGGGCAATCACCGCAGTTAACGCCTGGCGACCCACGACGCCAGTGGACGCTGAATTCGTTAACCCCAGCGACTGGCGGCGCATGCGCCCACGCCACTGCCAGGCGACAAACGCCATCAGCCCGACAACGCCGATGATGAAACCGACGCCGTCCGGCAGGTAGCTCTGACCAATTTGCGACATCGCCGGGCTGGTAGGGGAAACGGTGGTGCCGTTGGTGATACCAATCAGGATGCCGCGAAACGCCAGCATCCCGGCAAGCGTGACGATAAACGACGGGACTTTGCGGTAGGCGACCCACCATCCGTTCCATGCACCGAGCACCAGGCCCAGCGCCAGAGTGACGATAATCGTCAGCGGCAGAGGCCAGCCCAGCCAGACGTCAAAAATTGCCGCCGCGCCGCCGAGCAGGCCCATCATCGACCCGACCGACAGGTCGATTTCCGCCGAGATAATCACAAACACCATCCCCACCGCCAGAATGCCGGTGATGGCGGTCTGGCGCAGCAGGTTCGAGACGTTACGTGCGCTGAGGTACGAGCCGTCGGTGGTCCAGGTAAAGAACAGCATGATGACAACGATCGCGGCGATCATCACAAATACCTGCAAATTAAGCGTCTTTAGCCCCGCAAAGGTGGCGGGCGCTGACGCATCCAGCTTCAGTTCAGACGGCGTGTTTTTCGACATGGCGTTCACTCCTCAGGGCCGCTTCCATCACTTGTTCCTGGGTCAACTGATGGTTGACCAGGTCCGCTTTCAGTTTGCCTTCGTGCATCACCAGCACGCGGTCGCTCAGGCCCAGCACTTCCGGCAGTTCGGAAGAGATGACGATCACCGCGATGCCCTGCTGCACCAGTTGATTAATCAGTTTGTAGATTTCGTATTTCGCGCCGATATCGATGCCGCGAGTGGGCTCGTCGAGGATCAGAATGCGGGGGTTAAGCAGCAGGCTGCGGGCTAAAATGGCCTTCTGCTGGTTCCCGCCGCTGAGGCGGCCAATCGCCAGCTCCGGTGAGGAGGTTTTCACCTTCAGCCGGGAAAGGGAGTTCAGGATGCAGTTTTGCTCTGCTGCATCGTCCAGTGCGCTAAGCGGCCCCGAAAACTGGTCGAGCGCGGCGAGGGTAATATTTTTCCCCACCGCCATCACCGGCACGATGCCGTCTTTTTTACGATCTTCTGGCACCATTGCGATGCCGTGGGCAATCGCCTGCTGACAGTTAGCGATGTTCACCGCTTTGCCGTCGATAAACACTTTGCCTTCCCAACGGCCACGCCAGACGCCAAACAGGCACTGTACGGCCTCAGTTCTCCCCGCACCGACAAGACCCGCGATACCCAGAATTTCTCCGCGCCGTAGTGAGAAGGAGATGTCATTGACCCGTTTAATATGACGATTTACCGGATGCCAGGCGGTGAGGTGCTCAATACGGAGGATTTCGTCCCCCGGCGTGTGAGGTTCGTTCGGGTAAAGGGCCGTCAGCTCACGGCCGACCATCATGGTGATGATGTCGTCTTCGCTCATGCCGGTGGCGTCCCGGGTGCCGATATGTTGGCCATCGCGGATCACGCAGATGGTATCGGAAATAGCCTTCACCTCGTTAAGCTTGTGGGAGATGTAGATGCAGGCGATGCCGTGGTTTTGCAGGTCGCGAATAATATTCAGCAGCACAGCGGTTTCCTGCTCGGTGAGCGAGGCCGTGGGTTCGTCCAGAATCAGCAGCCGGACCTGTTTGTTCAGCGCCTTGGCGATTTCGACCAGCTGCTGCTGCCCAAGCCCTAAATCACCGACGCGTGTGTCGGGCGAAATGGCAAGACTGACCTGTGCGAGCAGCTTTTCGCAGCGCAGGGTCATCTGATCGTAATCAAGAATCCCGTGGCGGGTGATCTCTGCGCCTAAAAAGATGTTTTCCAGCACGGTCAGATGCTTAACCAGCGCCAGCTCCTGGTGAATGATGGCAATGCCCCGGCGTTCAGTGTCGCGAATGTGCCCTGCCTCCAGCGGCTCCCCGGCAAAGATAATCTCACCTTCGAAGCTGCCGTGCGGGTAAATACCGCACAGCACTTTCATTAGCGTCGACTTGCCTGAACCGTTCTCGCCGCACAGGGAAACCACTTCCCCGGCGTTCAGGCGCAGGCTGACGTTGTCTATCGCCTTCACCACCCCGAAGGTTTTGGTGATGCTTTTCATTTCAAGTAAATAAGGCATGGCGGCTCCACGTCATGTTCCACGTCATAAGCAAATGCCCCTCCTGAGAGGGACCGCGGAATTACAGTTCACTCTTTTTGTGGAAACCGTCTTTAATCACGGTGGCGTCAATATTGGTTTTATTGACCTCAATGGGTGTGAGCAGGCGCGCGGGCACTTCTTTCAGGCCATTGTTGAGCGTGGCGTCTGATTTCGGCTGCTGACCGTTGCCAAGCTCAACCGCAATTTCTGCGGCGGTGGTGGCAAGCTGAGTAATGGGTTTATATACGGTCATCGTCTGGGTGCCCGCAATAATGCGTTTTACGCCGGCCAGGTCGGCATCCTGGCCGGAAATGGCGACTTTCCCTGCCAGGCCCTGCGCGCTCAGCGCCTGGATTGCGCCCCCGGCAGTGGCATCGTTGGAGGCGACGACAGCATCAATTTTGTTGTTGTTGGCGGTCAGCGCATTTTCCATGATTTTTAGCGCGTTTTCCGGCAGCCAGCCGTCGGCCCACTGATCGCCCACGACTTTAATTTTGCCGTTGTCGATATACGGTTTTAAGACTTTCATTTGCCCGGCACGGAACAGCTTCGCATTGTTATCCACCGGTGATCCGCCCATCAGGAAGTAGTTACCTTCAGGGACTTTATTAATGAGGCTTTGTGCCTGCATTTCACCGACTTTTTCGTTATCAAAGGAAATATAGAAATCAATATCAGCATTATTAATCATACGGTCATAGGCCAGCACTTTAATGCCTTCCTGTTTTGCTTCTTTAATAACGTTGCTTAATACCTGACCGTTGTAAGGAATAATGACTAATACATCCACGCCGCGGTTAATCATATTTTCAATCTGCGACATTTGCGTTTCTTCATTGCCGTTAGCAGATTGTACAAATACTTTTGCACCTAAAGATTCGGCTTTATTCACAAAGATATCACGATCTTTTTGCCAGCGTTCAAGACGCAGGTCGTCGATCGCCATGCCGATTTTGACTTCCTTAGCGATACCCGCAAAGCTTGTCAGCAGCAGCGAGGCGCAAAGCGTGAGGCAAAGTTTTTTCATTTTCATCATCGTAGGGCCTTTTGTCGGTACGTAGGGGTGATACTGGTGAAAAAAGAAACAAGCACGATGGACACGCTGCAAATTTTTAGCACGGTCGAGATTTATGGCAATTACAGATTTTTATCTTCTGATTACGATATTTGGTTTATTTTCCGAATTATGACCGCGATCGAATTTTAAATCGTTTCAGCCTTTTGTTGCATGGATGTATGGAAGCGCGATCGTAAAAGAAAAGCGTGGCGGATATTTTGCGAGCCAGCGCACGTTTGTGGATTCTCTTAATCGCAGTGTGAAATAACGTAATTGAGCAACCGCAAATCAGGTAACAGTATTACTGCACAACCTGGTATTCGCCGCGTCTAATGGAGTTCAATTATGCAAGCTTATTTCGACCAACTCGATCGTGTTCGCTATGAAGGCCCGACATCGCAAAATCCGCTGGCTTTCCGCCACTACAATCCGGACGAGCTGGTGCTCGGCAAGCGCATGGAAGATCACCTGCGGTTCGCGGCGTGCTACTGGCATACCTTCTGCTGGAATGGCGCAGATATGTTTGGCGTGGGCTCGTTTGACCGTCCGTGGCAGCAGCCCGGCGAAGCGCTGGCGCTGGCAAAGCGTAAGGCTGACGTGGCGTTTGAATTCTTCCACAAGCTGAACGTGCCGTACTACTGCTTCCACGACGTGGACGTGTCGCCAGAGGGCGCCTCGCTGAAGGAATATCTTAATAACTTTGCGCAGATGGTCGATGTGCTGGCCGAAAAGCAGCAGCAAAGCGGCGTGAAGCTGCTGTGGGGCACCGCCAACTGCTTCACCCATCCGCGCTACGGCGCAGGTGCCGCCACCAATCCGGATCCGGAAGTGTTCAGCTGGGCCGCCACGCAGGTGGTGACGGCAATGAACGCCACCCATCAGCTCGGTGGCGAAAACTACGTCCTGTGGGGCGGGCGTGAAGGGTATGAAACGCTGCTGAATACCGACCTGCGCCAGGAGCGTGAACAGATTGGCCGCTTCATGCAGATGGTGGTTGAGCACAAACACAAAATTGGCTTCCGTGGCACGTTGCTTATTGAGCCGAAGCCGCAGGAACCGACCAAGCACCAGTACGACTATGATGCGGCGACCGTTTATGGCTTCCTGAAGCAGTTTGGTCTGGAAAAAGAGATTAAGCTCAATATCGAGGCCAACCACGCGACGCTCGCGGGACATTCGTTCCACCATGAAATTGCCACGGCTATCGCGCTGGGGCTGTTCGGCTCAGTGGACGCCAACCGCGGCGATGCGCAGCTTGGTTGGGATACCGATCAGTTCCCGAACAGCGTGGAAGAAAATGCGCTGGTGATGTATGAAATTATCAAAGCGGGTGGTTTTACCACCGGCGGCCTGAACTTTGATGCCAAAGTACGTCGCCAGAGCACCGATAAATATGATCTGTTCTACGGTCATATTGGTGCCATGGACACCATGGCGCTGGCACTGAAGGTGGCGGCCCGCATGATTGAAGACGGTGAGCTCGACAAGCGCGTGGCGCGCCGCTATGCGGGCTGGAATGGCGAACTGGGCCAGCAGATCCTGAAAGGGCAGATGTCGCTGACCGATATTGCTAAATATGCCGAGCAGCACAGCCTTGCTCCGCAGCACCATAGCGGGCATCAGGAGCTGCTGGAGAACCTGGTTAACCATTATCTGTTTGATAAGTAATACCTGATCGCCCGGTGGCGCGATGCTTACCGGGCCTACAAAATCTGTAGGCCGGTGCAAGCGTAGCGCCGCCCGGCACGTTGATTATGGAGAAGCCACTATGTACATCGGGATCGACCTCGGCACATCCGGGGTAAAAGTCATTCTGCTCAGCGAGCAGGGTGATTTGTTGGCAACGCAGACGGAAAAGCTCACGGTCTCGCGTCCGTCTCCGCTGTGGTCGGAACAGGATCCTGAGAGCTGGTGGCGGGCTACGGATAGCGCGATGAAAGCGTTAGGCGCTCAGCATTCTCTCGCCGGAGTGAAAGCCCTGAGCATTGCCGGGCAAATGCATGGCGCAACGCTGCTTGATAAGCATCAGCGCGTGCTGCGTCCGGCCATTTTGTGGAACGACGGGCGCTGCGCTGAAGAGTGCGTCATGCTTGAAAAGGCTGTCCCTCGCTCGCGGGAAATTACCGGCAACCTGATGATGCCTGGCTTTACGGCACCGAAGCTGCTGTGGGTACAGCGCCACGAACCAGATGTGTTCCGCAAAGTGGATAAGGTGCTGTTGCCAAAAGATTATCTTCGTCTGCGCATGACCGGCGATTTCGCCAGCGATATGTCGGACGCGGCGGGCACGATGTGGATGGACGTGGCAAAGCGTGACTGGAGCGACGAGATGCTTCAGGCGTGCGGCTTAACGCGCGATAACATGCCTGCCTTGTTTGAGGGCTGCGACATCACCGGCGCGCTTTTGCCGTCGGTAGCCCAGGCCTGGAATATGCCTGCGGTGCCCGTTGTTGCAGGTGGTGGCGATAATGCTGCGGGTGCAGTTGGCGTCGGCATGGTCGACGCGGGCCAGGCCATGTTATCGCTGGGTACGTCGGGGGTTTATTTTGCCGTCAGCAACGGTTTTCTCAGCAAGCCTGAGAGCGCGGTGCACAGCTTCTGCCACGCCTTGCCCGGCCGATGGCATCTGATGTCGGTGATGCTAAGTGCAGCCTCATGCCTTGACTGGGCCGCGAAACTGACCGGGATCGGCGACGTTCCTGCACTGCTGGCTGCCGCGCAAACGGCAGATAAAAATGCCGATCCGGTGTGGTTTTTACCGTACCTGTCCGGCGAGCGCACGCCACACAACAACCCGAATGCGAAGGGCGTATTTTTCGGTCTGACCCATCAACATGGCCCGGCGGAGCTGGCGCTGGCAGTACTGGAAGGTGTGGGCTTTGCGCTGGCTGACGGTATGGACGTTGTTCACGACTGCGGCATTAAGCCAGACAGCGTGACGCTGATAGGCGGCGGTGCCCGCAGTGCCTACTGGCGGCAAATGCTGGCGGATATCAGCGGTATCGCGCTGGAATACCGTACCGGTGGCGACGTGGGGCCCGCACTGGGTGCCGCGCGCCTTGCTCAGCTTGCCCTGCATCCCGGTAAACCGTATACCGACCTGCTGCCGCAGCTCACGCTGGAGCAGACGCATCAGCCTGATGCGCCGCAGCATGCCGCCTATGCGCCACGTCGCGAAACCTTCCGCCAGCTTTATCAGCAGCTCAAGCCGCTGATGTCCTGAAGCAGCGTTTAGCTGTCCTTTTTTGACCTTATCAGGCCGCCTGTTCGTGTCCACAATGGCTCTACACCGACACGAACAGGAGTCTGACTATGTCCCGCACCGCATTAATTAACATTGATACCCAGCAGTCCTTCGAGCATCGCGCCTTCTGGCAAACCGCCGATTTTCCTGCCTTCCAGGCGTCAATGCTGGCGCTGATTGCAGGCTGTCAGCAGCGTAACGTGCCCGTTGTGGATATCTTCCACGTTGACGATCGGGGTGTCTTCTCGCTTGAGAGTGGTTTCGTTAAGCCGATGTCCTTTTTACGTCATCAGCCTGATGTGGTTTTCCACAAACACGTCCATAATGCTTTTACCGATACCGGGCTGGATTTCTGGCTGCGCAGCCGCGACATCAATCATCTGGTCATCTGCGGTATGCGGACTGAACAGTGCTGTGAAACCACCACGCGCGTGGCTTCCGATCTGGGCTACGAGGTGACCTTTGTTACCGAAGCGACGCTGACCTTCCCGATGACCCACAAAGGCGTTACGCTGGATGTTGAAACGTTGCGCCACCGCACTGAAACCGTGCTGGCCGGGCGCTTTGCCACCCCCAAAACCGTTGCGGAGACGCTTGAATCGCTATGACCACTGACGTCTGGTTCGTGATGCTGCCCGGAGTGCTGTCGCTGGATATGACCGGCCCGGCAGAAACGTTCGTGCTGGCGGGGGAGGCGTTTCGCCTGCACTACATTGGGCCAGACGCGGAAGTACCCACCTCCATCGGCATGACGATGGGCAATATTCAGCCGCTGCCGGACAGTCTTCCGCCGGGCAGCCTGCTGGTGCTGCCCGGCGTCTGCGATTCAGACCATTTCTTTTCCACGCCGCAGGCAGAGCTGGCCCGCCGTTGGCTGATGCGCCAGCAGCCGCAGCTGCATGCGCGGGAGATCGCGCTGATGTGCGTCTGTTCCGGCTCGCTGCTGGCGGCGAAAGCCGGACTGCTGCACGGCGTGCAGTGCACCACCCATCATGATGTGATTTCACGCCTGAAGGCTGCGGCACCAGGGGCGATCGTTAAAGAGAACCGCATTTTTATTGAGGATAAAGGCATCTGGACCAGCGCCGGGATCACCTCCGGTATCGATCTGGCGCTGCATCTTATCAACCGGTTATACGGCCCGGAACGAGCAATGGCGGTGGCGCGGGAGATGGTGGTGTGGTTTCGTCGCTCCGGGGATGACCCGCAGCTTTCGCCCTGGCTGCGCTACCGTAACCACCTGCATCCGGCCATTCACCGTGCACAGGATGCATTAACCGCTGCTCCACAACGTGCCTGGCCGCTGGTGGACATTGCCGGGCAGGCGCACGTCACGCCGCGCCATCTGACGCGGTTGTTCAGGCAGCATCTGGGCATCAGCGTGCGGGATTATCTGGAGCAGCTCCGGCTGGCGCTCGCTGAACAGCAGCTGTTGCAGGGGCGCGGTATGGAACAGGCGGCGCTGGCGGCAGGGTTCACCTCGGCACGCCAGCTGCATCGCGCCCGTTCCCGGGCGTCAGCTCACCAACCGACGAGCGTCGATCCGCTGCACCAGCATTGAGAGCAGCAGGCTGCCCGCCACCGTGGAGCAGAAAATCCACAGGATATCGAGCAGCGGCCAGCTTTTCAGCTCAATGCCGCCTGAACGCAGCGCGTGGATGATCAGCGCATGGAAGCCGTAAATCCCCAGAGAATGCTGCGAAATGAGGCTTAATCCGGGCAGTTCGCGACTGTTCAGCATGTTTTTCACAAAGGTGAATAACGTGACGGCGCAAATAAACACCATCGGCCCGGCGTAGAGATACCAGGTATCGGCGAAATTGCCACGCCATTTCAGTTCGTGCAGCGTACCGCGTGAAATAATCCAGACCGATGCGACAAACAGGCCCGCACAAAGCAGCGTCAGCGGCTTTTTATCGGTGTTCATCATCCCCAGCGCACGGCCTAAGAGGCCATAGAGCACGTAGTAAAACGTGTCGCCGTCGATATATAAATTGACCGGCAGCCATTCAAATCCGCCCGTTTTCACCGGCACCGTGTTGGGGTTAGCGACCACGCCGAGCATGACCATCAATGCCATCAGCATCCAGCCGTTGACGCTTTTTACCTGAATTAAGGGAGAAAGCAGGTAAATCACGAAAATTGCGAAGAAAAACCACAGATGATAGAACACGGGCTTTTGCAGCAGATGCTTCAGTGACAGCTCCGCGTTGATGTGGGTGAACAGCAGGATGTAAGCCAGCGCGATGGCGCTGTAAAACAGCAGGCACAGGCCGATACGCAGGAAGTGACGCGGTGCGGCGCTGCGTTCACCAAAAAAAAGGTAGCCGGAAATCATGAAAAAGAGCGGCACGCTGACGCGGGAGGCGGAGTTCAGCAGATTGGCGATATCCCAGTTGAGCAGGCTGGTGCTGTGGGCGTTGGTGACATACCAGGTGGTGGTGTGGATCATCACTACCATCAGGCAGGCAATCCCTCGCAGGTTGTTAATCCAGCTAATCTTTCCTGACATCGGTTCCTCAGTTCGGTGCTAAAAAAAGTCTGACCGGTGCGTCCGGCCATTGTCCCTCTGGAAAAATCTGAGTTTACCGCGGATGGCTTGTCGACCAGGGAACGGATTCGCAGAATGCAGAGTCAGAAAAACACTCTAGTCTTAAAAGTGACAATAACAGGCAAAGAATAAGGCCGTAACGAAAAATGATGATGAAGTATTTCCTGGCGCTGCTGATGGCTGCGCTACTTGCAGGGTGTAGCGCGCCAAAAGCGCCGGAGCAAAAAGCGCAAAGGGCGAAAATCGATTCGACCCGTTCGCTGAATATGGAACAGCTTTGCAAAGACAAAGCGGCAGAACGCTATAACACTGGGGCACAAAAGGTTGATGTCACCGGCTTCGAGCAGTTTCAGGGCAGCTACGAGCTTAAAGGCTATACGCCGAAGAATGAGAGCTTCGTTTGCTCTTTTGATGCTGATGGTCAATTTTTGCACCTTTCGATGCGCTAAGCAGCGAGGATGCAGGAGGGAAATGCCCCGCATTTCCCCACTATTCCCTCAATTTTCCTGCAACAACTGTCATTCATACTGTATATCTCGCAGCCAGCGGGTATACTTGACCCTTCCTTAATTCCACACGTATCCAGCACGAAAAATATGCAAAAGTTTGATACCAGGACTTTCCAGGGCCTGATCCTGACCTTACAGGATTACTGGGCTCGTCAGGGCTGCACCATTGTTCAACCACTGGACATGGAAGTCGGCGCTGGCACCTCCCATCCGATGACCTGTCTGCGCGCGCTCGGCCCGGAGCCGATGGCGACTGCTTACGTGCAGCCGTCCCGCCGCCCGACCGATGGTCGCTATGGCGAAAACCCGAACCGTTTACAGCACTACTATCAGTTCCAGGTGGTGATTAAGCCATCGCCGGACAACATTCAGGAGCTGTACCTCGGATCCCTGAAAGAGCTGGGTATGGACCCGACCATTCACGACATCCGCTTCGTGGAAGATAACTGGGAAAACCCAACGCTGGGCGCCTGGGGTCTGGGCTGGGAAGTGTGGCTGAACGGCATGGAAGTGACGCAGTTCACCTACTTCCAGCAGGTTGGCGGCCTGGAGTGTAAGCCGGTGACCGGCGAAATCACCTACGGTCTGGAGCGTCTGGCAATGTACATTCAGGGCGTAGACAGCGTTTACGACCTCGTCTGGAGCGACGGCCCGCTGGGTAAAACCACCTACGGCGACGTGTTCCATCAGAACGAAGTGGAGCAGTCCACCTATAACTTCGAATACGCCGACGTCGACTTCCTGTTCTCCTGCTTCGAGCAGTACGAGAAGGAAGCACAGCAGCTGCTGGCGCTGGAAAACCCGCTGCCGCTGCCTGCCTATGAGCGTATTCTGAAGGCCGCGCACAGCTTCAACCTGCTGGACGCGCGTAAAGCCATCTCCGTCACCGAGCGTCAGCGCTATATTCTGCGCATTCGCACCCTGACCAAAGCCGTGGCAGAAGCCTATTACGCTTCCCGTGAAGCCCTTGGCTTCCCGATGTGCAACAAGAATAAATAAGAGGCGGCCATGTCTGAAAAAACTTTCCTGGTGGAAATCGGCACCGAAGAGCTGCCACCAAAAGCCCTGCGCAGCCTGGCGGAATCCTTTGCTGCGAACTTCACTGCTGAGCTGGATAACGCCGGTCTTGCCCACGGCAACGTTGAGTGGTTCGCTGCTCCTCGCCGTCTGGCGCTGAAGGTCGCTGGCCTTGCGGCGGCGCAGCCCGATCGCGAAGTTGAAAAACGCGGCCCGGCGGTTTCTGCGGCGTTTGATGCCGAAGGCAGACCGAGCAAAGCGGCTGAAGGCTGGGCGCGCGGCTGCGGCATCACCGTAGACCAGGCCGAGCGCATGGCAACCGACAAAGGTGAATGGCTGCTGTATCGCGCCCATGTTAAAGGCGAAAGCGCAGAAGCGCTGCTGCCGAACATGGTAGCGACGTCGCTGGCGAAGCTGCCTATTCCGAAACTGATGCGCTGGGGCGCGTCCGACGTGCAGTTCGTGCGTCCGGTTCACACCGTGACCCTGCTGCTGGGCGATAAAGTTGTTCCGGCAACGATTCTCGGCATCGACTCCGATCGCGTGATCCGCGGCCATCGCTTTATGGGCGAGCCGGAATTCACCATCGATAACGCCGATCAGTACCCGCAAATTCTGCTGGAGCGCGGCAAAGTTATTGCTGACTACGAAGCGCGTAAAGCCACCATCAAAGCGGATGCTGAAGCCGCAGCACGCAAAATCGGCGGCAACGCCGATCTGAGCGAAAGCCTGCTGGAAGAAGTGACCTCGCTGGTGGAATGGCCGGTTGTGCTGACCGCGAAGTTCGAAGAGAAATTCCTCGCGGTGCCTGCGGAAGCGCTGGTCTACACCATGAAAGGTGACCAGAAGTACTTCCCGGTCTACGGCAACGACGGCAAGCTGCTGCCAAACTTCATCTTCGTGTCTAACATCGAATCCAAAGATCCGATCCAGATTATCTCCGGTAACGAGAAAGTGGTTCGCCCACGTCTGGCGGATGCGGAGTTCTTCTTCAACACCGACCGTAAAAAGCGTCTGGAAGACAACCTGCCGCGCCTGCAAACCGTGCTGTTCCAGCAACAGCTCGGCACCCTGCGTGACAAAACTGACCGCATTCAGGCCCTGGCGGGCTGGATTGCCGGGCAGATTGGCGCAGATGTGAATCATGCAACCCGCGCGGGCCTGCTCTCCAAGTGCGACCTGATGACCAACATGGTGTTCGAATTTACCGACACTCAGGGCATCATGGGCATGCACTATGCGCGTCACGACGGCGAAGCCGAAGACGTGGCCGTTGCGCTGAACGAGCAGTATCAGCCGCGCTTTGCCGGTGATGACCTGCCGTCCAACCCGGTTGCGTGTGCTGTCGCGATCGCCGACAAGATGGATACCCTCGCGGGCATCTTTGGCATTGGCCAGCATCCGAAAGGCGACAAAGACCCGTTTGCGCTGCGTCGTGCCGCGCTTGGCGTGCTGCGTATCATCGTTGAGAAGAACCTGAACCTCGATCTGCAGACGCTGACCGAAGAAGCGGTGCGCCTGTACGGCGACAAGCTGACCAACGCGAAGGTTGTGGATGAGGTTATCGACTTTATGCTGGGCCGCTTCCGTGCCTGGTATCAGGACGAAGGCTTCAGCGTCGATACCATCCAGGCCGTGCTGGCGCGTCGTCCGACTCGCCCGGCAGACTTCGATGCGCGCATGAAGGCGGTTTCGCACTTCCGTACGCTGGAAGAAGCGGCGGCGCTGGCGGCAGCCAACAAGCGCGTGTCCAACATTCTCGCAAAATCCGAAGAGACGCTGAACGATACCGTTCATGCCTCCGTGCTGAAAGAAGCCGCAGAGATCAAGCTGGCGACCCATCTGGTTGTCCTGCGCGATAAACTGCAGCCGTTCTTCGCCGAAGGCCGCTATCAGGAAGCGCTGGTTGAGCTGGCCGCCCTGCGTGAGCCGGTGGACGAGTTCTTCGAGAACGTGATGGTGAATGCCGAAGATAAAGACGTGCGTATCAACCGCCTGACGCTGCTGACTAAGCTGCGTGAACTGTTCCTGCAGGTTGCGGATATTTCGCTGCTTCAGTAATTGGTTTTCCGCATGTCAGAAACCCGCCACTCGGCGGGTTTTTTTATGACTGGGGTTTTACGACAACGCGGGGGAATATTCGTGTTTTTACGAGCCTCCACGCAGATTCTCTCTGGCGACAGCATACTGTGTATGCCTGCGTGTTAGCATGAGCTGGCATTGTTGCTCAACTGTCCTTTCACTGCGGTGGAATGGTTATGTGAGCAAATTTTGCTCATAATGACAGGTGCAGTTTACACGTGTAATAAGGGGGGCCGGTATGCCAGTCGTGCATGTTCGACATAAAAAAACGGTGAGCGTCACGCTTGAACCTGGATTACTTCAGCAGGCGCGCGATGCGGGACTCAATCTCTCAGCGGTGCTGACTGACGCGTTGAAGCAGGCGATTGATGCCTCAGGGAATGAACGCTGGAAACAGGAAAATCGGGCCGGGCTGCAGGAGCTCAACCGGATTTCCGATGAGCATGAGCTCCTGTCCGATGATTTCAGGACGTTTTAGCGATGCAGTACGTTGTCTATCGTAATAACGGGAATCGTCAGGCCTACCCTTATTTGCTGGATGTTCAAAGCGACATCATTGAAGAACTTAACACCCGCATCGTGATCCCTCTGTATCCGGCGAGCAGGTTAACCGCACCGCCTGTCCGGCGCTTAACGCCCATTCTGAACGTTGAAGGGACAGACTATCTGGTGATGACCCATGAAATGGCCAGCGTGCGGATGGCCCAGATTGGGGATCAAGTGATGAATGCGCGCCCCTGGCGGCAGAACATTAAAAATGCGCTGGATTTTGTTTTTGATGATTTTTGAACGATTCCTGCCAGCGTATTTGCTGACGGAAAACAAAAACCCCCGCACTGGCGGGGGCTGATAAAGCGGTAATGCTTTCAGACGGGCTGTTTACTACCGGCAAGATTCGCCTGAATTAAGCGCATCAGCATCAGTTCGGAGGCCGTCGGCTTTTCTCGTCTTGATTCCCACTCCTGCACCATGCTCACGCTGACGCCCATTGCGCGGGCGAAATCATCAATCTTTAAACCGGAGCCTTTACGCAGTTGCTCAAACTCGGTAAAGGCAGTGGGCTTTTGTGTCAGGGTAATACGTTGTGAATCGTCTTTAAAAACAATGTTTTCCAGACTACTCAGCAGTTCAGACATCGGATCTTTATATTCCATTGAGAACTCCTCTGGAGGGCCTAATGAGATTGTTATTTTTGGCAAGCTCATTAAGCGTAGTCAGTAAAAAGGATGAGGTGTTGTCACGGGAGTGATTATTCGTGCGATATATTTTCCCTGACGCGTTTCAGCCAGACGTCCGCCAGAACTAATTATCTGATAAAGAAACGGGAAAGTTGTTCAGCACTTTTTTTGTAAATCGACAGTAAAAAAACGCAAAAGGGCGGGCGTGATGTGCCGTGCCCGCGATCAGGTTTTTGCGTTGCTTTTGGTCGTAGAGCGTTGTTCAACAACGTGCTGGTCGGGGGATGCGTACGATTATCGTACCGCGTGGGGAAGAAACACCCATGGTACTGAATAAACGGCCATTAATTCATGGCGTTATCTAATGCATGTCGAGGAAGAGAAATCTTATGAATTGTGATGAAGGCAATAAATAACTAACCTTTTCCGCGATGATGACAGGCCGGTGACTTTTCCCTCCAGGAATGCAGGAAAGAGTATCCTGTAAGGCTTACCTCGACTATCCTTGTCAGCGTCAGGCACGTGTGTGCCAGTTTGCGCTTTTTTGGCTGAAGGAGTATGAAAATGGCGACAGGAAAGTCCTGCTCTCGCTGGTTTGCGTCCGTGGTGGCGTTATTGATGGTAGTTAGCCTGAGTGGGTGTTTCGATAAAGAAGGCGATCAGCGCAAAGCGTTTATCGACTTCCTGCAAAATTCCGCGATGCGGAGTGGGGAACGTCTGCCGACGCTGACCACCGATCAGAAAAAGCAGTTTGGTCCGTTTGTCTCCGATTATGCGGTGATCTACGGCTATTCACAGCAGGTGAGCCAGGCGATGGACGCGGGTCTGCGTCCGGTTGTCGACAGCGTGAACGCCATCCGCGTGCCGCAGGATTACATGACTCAGCGTGAGCCGCTGCGTCAGGCGAACGGTGCGCTCGGCGTCCTGAGCCAGCAGCTTGAAAACGCCAAAATGCAGGCCGATGCCGCACACTCTGCCCTGAAGCAGAGCGACGATCTGAAACCTGTGTTTGACCAGGTGTACAACAAGGTGGTGACCCAGCCTGCGACTGCGATGCAGCCGCTGATCCCGGCCGCACAGATCTTCACCCAGCAGCTGGTGCAGGTGGGCGATTTTGTCGCACAGCAGGGCACGCAGGTGAGCTTTGTGGCGAACGGTATTCAGTTCCCGACCTCGCAGCAGGCAAGCCAGTACAACTCGCTGATTGGCCCGCTGGCTTCCCAGCATCAGGCGTTTAACCAGGCCTGGACCGCGGCGGTTAACGCCACGCGTTAATGTGCTGCTAGTGCCCGGTGGCGCTGTGCTTACCGGGCCGACAAACTTATCCGGCCTACACGTAGGCCCGGCAAACGCAGTGCCGCCGGGCAATTCCCTCTTAAAGCACCTGCGGATTGACGCAGTTCGTCTCCACTTTTCCGTTCAGCGCATTAATCAGGTTATCCACCGCCGTTTCTGCCATCGCATAACGTGTTTCATGCGTGGCAGAGCCGATATGCGGCAGCGCCACTACGTTTGGCAGCTTCAGCAGTTCTGAAGAGACCGGCAGAGGTTCCTGCTCGAATACGTCCAGCCCTGCGGCATGAATGTCGCCGTTTTTTAGCGCGCCGATCAGCGCTTGTTCGTCCACCACCGGGCCGCGGCCTGCGTTGATGAAAATCGCCGTTGGCTTCATCTGCCTGAACTGCTTCGTGCCGAACAGGTGACGGGTTTCTTCGGTCAGCGGCAGAATCGAGCAGACAAAATCCGCTTCCTGCAGCAGCGTGTCGAGGTCGCAATGGCGAGCGTTGAAACGTTCCTCAGCCTCTTTATGCTGGCGACGGGCGTTGTAGAGCACCGGCATGCCGAAGCCAAAATGCGCGCGCTGCGCCAGCGCCAGGCCAATACGCCCCATGCCGACGATGCCGATGGTTTTATGGTGTACGTCAGTACCGAACCAGTCCGGGCCGATGCCCTTTGTCCACTCACCTGCTTTGACGCGTTCGGCCACTTCAACAACTCTGCGGGCGCTGCTCAGGATCAGCGCCATCAGCGTGTCGGCAACGGTTTCGGTCAGCGCGGTCGGCGTGTGCATCAGCAGGACCTTGTGGGCATTTAGCGCGTCGACATCGAAATTGTCATAGCCCACGGAAATGGTGGAAGTGGCGCGCAGCGCGGGCATTTTTTCCAGCAGCTCAGCCCCCACTTTTTCGCTTGAGCCGAGCAGGCCCACGGCGTTTTTAAACGCGTCGGCATGCTGGTTAACGGTCTCTATGCTGAGATTTGGAACCCTGATAACCGTAAAGTTTTCCTCAAGGCGGTTTTGCAGATCGTCAGGTAATGACTTGTAGAGAATGACGGATGGTTTCATTTCTCTCTCCATTTTAAAGGGTTCAGGCGTGGCGTGCGCCGACGGGGATTTTTTGATTATTAGCAGGCTTAACAATTAAAGTCAGCCACACGGAGACGAAAAGCGCTACCCCCATAAAAATGTAGGAGGCAGACGGCGAGCCGGTTGCGCCGTTGAGATAGCCGACAAACCACGAGCCGAAAAAGGAGCCCAGTGCGCCCATGCTGTTGATAAGCGCCATCGCACCTCCGGCGACGTTGCGCGGCAGCATCTCCGGCACAATGGCGAAGAACGGTCCGTACGGGGCATACATGGCGGCACCGGCAATCACCAGCAGGCTGTAAGAGATCCAGAAGTGATCGGCCCCTACGGCCCAGGAGCCAATGAAGGCGAGGCCGCCAATCAGCAGCAGCGGCCAGACAAACAGCTTACGATTCTGCAGTTTGTCAGACGCCCAGGACGCGAGGATCATTGCAACGGTCGCCGCCAGATAAGGCACGGCGGAGAGCCAGCCCACTTCAACCATGCCTAAGTTTTCCCCGCCGCTGCGAATAATGGACGGCAGCCACAGCACAAACCCGTACACCCCGATGCTCCAGGCGAAATATTGAATGCACAGCAAAATCACGTTGCGCGAGCGGAAGGCCTCGCCATAGTTACGTACCGCTTTGATACCCTGCTGCTCGCGGTCAAGCTGTGCCTGTAGTTCGGTTTTCTCTGCCTCTGACAGCCAGCCCACCTGGGTCGGTTTGTCCTTCACCAGCACCCACCAGCAGAAGGCCCAAATCACCGCCGGAATGCCCTCGAAGATAAACATTTCACGCCAGCCGAAGGACTGAATCAGGTAGCCGGAGACCACCGACATCCACAGCACCGTCACGGGATTGCCGAGGATCAGGAAAGTGTTGGCTCGCGAGCGCTCCGAGCGGGTAAACCAGTTGCTGATGTAAATCAGCATCGCAGGCATCACGGCGGCCTCGACGATCCCCAGAATGAAGCGGATCGCGGCCAGCATCGGGATGTTGCTGACCATGCCGGTCAGCGAGGCGCAGCCGCCCCATAAGATCAGGCAGACGAAAATCAGTTTGCGCACGCTGCGGCGTTCGGCGTACACCGCACCGGGGATCTGGAAGAAGAAGTAGCCGAGGAAGAACAGCGCCCCAAGCAGGGAGGAGACGCCTTTGGTGATGCCGAGATCGTCGTTGATGCCGGCGGCGGAGGCAAAACTGAAGTTTGCGCGGTCGAGGTACGCCAGGCTGTAGGTGATAAACACGATAGGCATGATGTACAACCAGCGTTTCGTTGCATGGCTTGAACGGTTCATATGCGAGCCTCTGTTGTTGAGGTAGGTGCCACCGCCGTTTGTAGGGGACAGGGTAGCGTTTTTTTTCGTTTTACGGCCAGATTGCAGTCTGGTTATGCCTCGCCGAGCGCTTCCCGGGTGGGCAGGCCTTCGCTGTCGCCCTGTACCTGAATTGCCAGCGAGCCAATTTTGTTGCCGCGAGTGACGGCCTGCGGCAGCGTTTTGCCTTCGAGCAGTGCGCTGATGACGCCGACGGCAAAACCATCGCCAGCGCCGACGGTATCGACGACGTTCTCTACTTTCAACGCCGCTACGGCACCACGTTCGCCGTTCTGGCTCTGATACCATGCGCCGTCAGCGCCGGTTTTGATGATGACTGCCTTCACGCCGCGGCTCAGGTAAAACTCAGCAATCCCTTCCGGCGTGTGTTCTCCGGTGAGGATTGCGCCTTCTTTCAAACCGGGCAGAACCCAGTCCGCTTTGCAGGCCAGCCGATTAAGCTTCTCGCGCATCTCGCTTTCACTGCGCCAGAGCACCGGACGAAGGTTAGGATCGAAGGAGATCGTTTTCCCCTCCCGTTTCATCTCGCTCGCGGCATGATCCAGCAGCGCATAAGCGCTGTCTGACAGACCGGCGGCGACGCCGCTAAGGTGCAGATGGCGGGCACGGGCGAAATGTGAAAGGGTAAAATCTTCCTGGCTGAGATGGCTGGCAGCCGAACCTTTGCGGAAGTATTCCACAATGGGATCGGTTCCATTTTCGGCTTTCGATTTGAGCTGGAAACCGGTCGGATAGCGTTCATCCATCGTTACCCCCTCCCGGTTGATTCCTTCCTGTTGCAGCGAATCCAGCACGAACTGTCCGAAGCTGTCCGTGCCGACGCGGCTCACCCAGCTGACGTTTAGCCCCAGGCGTGCCAGGCCGATGGCCACGTTCAGTTCAGCTCCGGCCACGCGTTTAATAAAGCGATCAACCTGGTGCAGCTCGCCGGTGTTCTGGGCGACAAACATTGCCATGGCCTCGCCGATGGTGATGACATCCAGTGCCTGTTTCATGGTTACTCCTCGCGCAGCCAGCGGACATAGTGACGGGTGACGGCGACTAAATCGTCGCCTTCCAACGGAAACTCAATGCCGCGTGGAACGTCGCCCGGCAGGCTGTCGAGCAGCGCCGCCCAGCGTGGATCGCGGTCCGGCACGCCAGCGCGCCAGCCGGCGTGATGGGGTTCAGCGGCTTTAACATGCACGTAGTCCACACCGGGAGCTAACAGGCGAGAGGCCTGTTCAGGCGACTCACCCAGCCATATCCAGTTGCCCATATCAAACGTCAGCCTGACGGGCAGGCTATGCTCGTCAATCGCCGCCAGGAAGCGCTGCATCGGTGCCAGTCTGCCGTACTCGCTTTGGTCATTCTCGATAACCAGCGGCACCGGGCTTTCGGCCAGCAGCGTGCGCAATGAGGTCAGTTCGTCTGTCTTTCTGAAATGGCCGAGTGAAAGCTTCAGCCACAGTGCGTTCAGGGCGTGGGCTTCATCAAGCAGAGCGGGAAGGCGGGGGTTAAGGCTACCGTCATCGGTAAACAGCGCCTCTGGGGCGGAGTAGCAGGCCAGCAGGTTGTGGTGCGCTATTGCCGTTGCCAGCGGTGGCAGGCGGTCAATATCCTGCGGGCTCAACAGCTCACGGCGGATTTCGACGCCATCGGCACCGGCCGCGGCAATAATGGGCAGCACGGCGGCTTGCCCGCCCAGGGACCTGATTCGGTCATGGCCATAGGCGGCAGTGACGACGATGATTTTTCTTGTCATCCGGTAACTCCAAAGCGTATTGAGCGGGGTTTCTCTTTACTACGCTAGATGGAACCGGTTCCAAAGAAAAGTCAGGGCTGGCTGTTTTATGATCGCCATCACAAGGGAATTAGCGGCGGGTGGATCCGCGCACGATCAGCTCGCCGGAGAATACCTGCTCGCGGATCGGTTCGTTGCTGCCTTCGATCCGCCGTACCACCTGTTCTACGGCGGCATGGCCAATTTTCCAGGTCGGCTGTTTGAGGGTGGTAATGCCGACGCCCGCCAGTTCAGCCCACTCCAGCTCATCAAAGCCCAGCAGACCGATGTCGCTTCCCCAGTGCAGGCCGAGACGTTTAAGGGAGCGCGCCACCAGCAGCGTCAGCGCGCCGTTGGCGGAGATCACGGCTTTACGCATTCCGCGATGAGCGGCGTGGAACTGGCGCAGGGCGTTATCAATCAGCGCGCCATCATTCAGCGGCACTTCCACATTCTCGGCTCTGATACCCGGATAGCGGGCAAGCGTGGCGCGAAACGCGGCCAGGCGCTCCCTGCGCGTGTTGACGCTTCCGAGCGGTTCGCTGATGAACAGCAGTGCTTCAAATCCTTGTTCAACAAGGTGTTCGGTAGCCGTGGTGGCGGCCTGGTTGTTATCCAGCCCCACCACGTCGCAGGCGAAATCAGGAATTTTTCTGTCGATGAGCACCATCGGCAGCGCTGACTGTTGCAGGCGGTTCAGCCCCTCTTCATGCATGCCCACGGCGTTCACCACGATCCCTTCCACCTGGTAGCTGCGCAGCAGGTCGAGGTAATGCCGCTCCTGGTCAACTTCGTTATTGGTGTTGCAGACCAGAGGCGTAAAGCCCTGCTCGCGGCAGGCGGCTTCAATACCGCTCAGCACGTTGACGGAGTAAGGGTTGGTAATATCGGCGATGATCAGACCAATCAGCCGGGTTCGGCCATGCTTCAGGCCGCGCGCCATCAGGCTCGGACGGTAATCGAGAGCGGCAATTGCGGTTTCAATACGTGCCAGCAGGGCATCGGACAGCAGATGTTTTTCGCCGTTGAGGTAGCGTGACACGCTGGTTTTGCCCGTTTTTGCTGCTTTTGCCACGTCGCTGATGGTCGCTCGCGCCTTGTTCGCCATGAGGGGTTCCTTCGCCTGAATGTGTGAACACCTTAGCGTGAAAATGGGCGATGGCAAGCGGTTAATGCCGGGGGGAACTGGGGGAAACGTAAGCCGGGGGCGATTGCCTCGCCGCCCGACATAATGGTTACTGTAACGGACTCAGCGTAATCTCTACGCGACGGTTCTGGGCTTTGCCTTCCGCCGTGCCGTTGCTGGCGATCGGATTCGCCGGGCCCATTCCGCTGGTGCGGATGCGGTTAGCCGCAACGCCCTGAGTGATCAACGCGCTTGCAACGGAGTCTGCACGCTGCTGAGACAGGCGCAGGTTCAGATCCTGGCTACCGGTGCTGTCGGTGTAGCCGACCACGTTGACGGCCGTCTTTTGATACTCTTTGAGCACCATTGCCACGCCGGTGAGCGTGTTGGCACCCGCCGGTTTCAGGTTGGCGCTGCTGCTGTCGAAGGTGACGTTGTTGGGCATATTCAGCACGATGTTGTCGCCGTTACGGGTGACGCTGACGCCGGTGCCCTGCATTTTTTCGCGCAGTTTCGCTTCCTGCACATCCATGTAATACCCTGCGCCGCCGCCGACGGCAGCACCTGCTGCGGCACCAATCAGCGCGCCTTTGCCGCGGTCTTTCTTCGACGACGACAGCATGCCGATACCCGCACCCGCCAGCGCGCCAATGCCTGCGCCAATACCGGATTTGCCCGCTTCGCGCTCACCGGTATAAGGGTTGGTGGTACAGCCGGAAAGGGCCAGTGCGCCGCTGACCATAGCAGCAATCACGATTACGCGTTTTTTCATCTTATTTCCTTAATCCTTTTTATTCTTTGCCACGACGAACGTGGCGGTTGATTATGACGCGGGATTGCGAGGAAAATTCCCGGAGCAATCCTGAAATATGTAAATAAATGGAACGCTGATGAAAAAATTGGCGTCGCAACACCTGCATTCGTAAACCAGGAGCCTGTTTTGGCCAACTCATCCGCAACAAAAACCGTTCTGACCGCCGCCCACTGGGGGCCGATGCTGGTCGACACCGACGGCGACACCGTACTGGCCTCGCGCGGCGCGCTTTCCGGCACGTTTGAAAACTCCCTGCAAAGCGTGGTGCGGGATCAGGTGCACAGTAAAACGCGCGTCCGTTACCCGATGGTGCGCAAAGGATTTCTGGCCTCGCCAGAAAATCCGCAGGGCGTGCGCGGAGAGGATGAGTTTGTTCGTGTGAGCTGGGATGAGGCCCTGGATCTGATCCACACGCAGCATAAAAGAATTCGTGAAACCTACGGCCCGGCGTCGATTTTCGCGGGCTCCTACGGCTGGCGTTCGAACGGGGTGTTACACAAAGCCGCCACGCTGCTGCAGCGCTATATGAGCCTGGCGGGTGGCTATACCGGGCATTTGGGGGATTACTCCACCGGGGCGGCGCAGGCGATTATGCCTTACGTCGTTGGAGGCAATGAGGTCTATCAGCAGCAGACCAGCTGGCCGATGATTCTGGAACATACCGACGTGGTGGTGCTGTGGAGCGCCAATCCGCTAAACACGCTTAAGATTGCCTGGAACGCCTCCGATGAGCAGGGCATTACCTTCTTCGCCAGGCTGCGACGCAGCGGCAAGCGGCTGATCTGCATCGATCCGATGCGATCGGAAACCGTCGATTTCTTCGGGGAGTCGGTGGAGTGGATTGCCCCGCATATGGGCACCGACGTGGCGCTGATGCTCGGAATAGCGCATACGCTGGTGGAAAACGGCTGGCACGATACGGCGTTCCTGGAACGCTGCACTACGGGCTATGAACAGTTTGCGCTTTACCTGATGGGTGAGCGCGACGGCGTGGCGAAAACCGCCGAGTGGGCGGCAGAAGTTTGCGGCGTAAAGGCGGCCAAAATCCGCGAACTGGCGAAGCTGTTCCATGAAAATACCACCATGCTGATGTCCGGCTGGGGCATGCAGCGCCAGCAGTTTGGTGAGCAAAAGCACTGGATGCTGGTCACGCTGGCGGCGATGCTCGGGCAAATCGGCACGCCGGGAGGTGGTTTTGGGCTTTCGTACCACTTTGCCAACGGCGGCAACCCGACGCGTCGTGCGGCGGTGCTGGCCTCAATGCAGGGCTGCGTGAAAGGCGGAACGGATGCCGTCGATAAAATCCCGGTGGCGCGCATTGTGGAAGCGCTGGAAAACCCGGGTGTGCCCTACCAGCACAACGGCATGGACCGCCATTTCCCGGATATTCGTTTCGTTTGGTGGTGCGGCGGGGCCAACTTTACCCATCATCAGGATACCAACCGCCTGATTCGCGCCTGGCAAAAACCGGAGCTGGTGGTCATTTCCGAATGCTTCTGGACCGCGGCCGCGCGCCATGCGGATATCGTTTTACCGGCGACGACCTCGTTCGAGCGCAATGATTTGACCATGACCGGCGACTACAGCAACCAGCATCTGGTGCCGATGAAGCGCGTGGTGCCACCGCGCGACGAGGCGCGGGATGATTTAGAGGTGTTTGCCGAACTCAGCGAGCGCTGGGAAGCGGGCGGCCACGAACGTTTTACCGAAGGGAAAAGCGATCTCGAATGGTTAGAGACCTTCTATGAGATAGCCGGACAGCGCGGTGCCAGCCAACAGGTGACGCTGCCGCCGTTCCGTGAATTCTGGGAAGCGAATGCGCTTATTGAAATGCCGGAGAGCGAACAGAACGCGCAGTTCATCCGCTTCGCGGCCTTCCGCAAGGATCCTCAGGCCAACCCGCTGAAAACAGACAGCGGCAGGATTGAAATCTATTCGCAGCGCATCGCCGGATTCGGCTATGCCGACTGTCCGGGGCACCCGACGTGGCTTGAGCCTGACGAGTGGCACGGCAATGCGCAGCCCGGCCAGCTTCAGCTGTTGTCTGCACATCCGGCGCACCGTTTGCACAGCCAGCTCAATCACACCTCCCTGCGTGAGAAGTATGCCGTGGCGGGGCGCGAGCCTTTGACGTTAAATCCTGAAGACGCCAGGGCGCGCGGCATCAGCGATGGCGATCTGGTGCGCGTCTGGAACTCACGCGGGCAGGTGCTGGCCGGAGCGGTGGTGTCCGGGGGGATCCGACCGGGCGTGATTTGCCTGCACGAAGGCGCGTGGCCGGATCTGGATCGTGAGGCCGGTGGCATCTGCAAAAACGGCGCGGTGAACGTGCTGACCAAAGACATCCCCAGCTCGAAGCTGGGGAACGGCTGTGCGGGGAATACGGCGCTGGTGTGGCTGGAGAAATACCACGGGCCGTGGCTTCCGCTTACGGCATTCGATCCGCCTGCCAGCGCATAAGCCAGGTCGGCTGCTGAGTGTCATCCTGCCATGCGCTGTCTTCAATACGAAAGCCCTGCGCATGGTAGAAATTCACTGCCCGGCTGTTCTTCTGGTACACCTCAAGGCTTAAATCCGGGTAGCGGTCGCAGATAAACGCGAGCAGCGCCCGGCCGATGCCGCGCCCGATGCTGTCCGGGGCGACAAACAGCGCCCCGATAAAGCGCTGATCCATCACGCTGATGAAGCCTTTCACGTTGCCTTCCTCTTCCCAGACCCACGTGTGCGCGGCGGGGAAATAGACATCGCGTACCAGCGGTTCGCTGTCATGCCAGTAGCTTTCTTCAATAAACGGATGGGCATAGATGGTGCTTTCGAGCCACAGCGCCAGCAAAGGCGTGCGATCGTTATTTTGCCATTTGCGGATCATCATCGCCTCCGGGATAGCAGAAGCAGCCGGTAATATGGTCGTTGACCAGTCCGCAGGCCTGCATAAAGGAGTAGCAAATCGTGGTGCCGACAAATTTGAAGCCGCGCTTTTTCAGCGCCTTCGACAGCGCATCCGAGGCGGGCGTGCTGGTGGGGATTTCAGCGAGGCTGGCGGCATGGCTCACCTGCGCGTGGTTATCGACAAACGACCAGACGAAATCCGCGAAGTCTTCGCCGTTGGCCTGCATCGCCAGATAAGCGCGGGCGTTGCCGATAATGGCCTGAATTTTCCCGCGGTGGCGAATGATACCCGCGTTGAGCACCAGTTTCTCTACGTCGGCTTCGTCCATAGCGGCGACTTTTACCGGATCAAAGTGGTGGAATGCTTCGCGGTAGTTTTCACGCTTTTTCAGCACCGTTATCCACGAAAGCCCGGCCTGCTGGCCTTCAAGGCAGATCATTTCAAACAGCTTTTGGTTATCCCTCTGAGCTACGCCCCATTCGCTATCGTGGTAAGCCATGTAAAGCGGGTCTGTACTTACCCAACCGCAACGTTCCATCTGATTCTCCCACTTTTTTGATGTCTCTGAAGAAATGTACAACCTGCCTTGACGACAGAAATAAAATGGCAATATTTAGTAATACGCAGTTGCGAAAAAAATCATAACAACAATGCCGGGTTCGGCTCTTTCGGAGTCGCAAAAATGATCGTTAAGAATTGCAATGGCTTTCGGGGTTGTGTCTACCCGGCTTCTGTTTTTGTGTGGATGTCTTTTGTGACATCGGCATGCGCCTGGCAACAGGAATATATCGTTTCTGACCCGCAAAGTAATACGCCTGAACGCTATACCTGGGATAGCGATCACCAACCGCGTTATGACGACATTCTCGCGGAACGCATCAGCGCCGCGCAAATGCAGCCTGGCGTTGCCGTGAATCATCCTGATGAGACTCCGCTGGACGCCACGCGCACGTTAAGCGTGGGCTGGAATATTCCCTTAAGCGCGATGTTCACCACCGGCCCGGTAGCAAGCTGGCATTATGACGGCTCGGCGACTTCTGTCTGGAATGAATTTGGCGACAGCGATACCAGCACCACGGCGCTGACCGATCCGATGTGGCACGCCAGCATCAGCACGCTCGGCTGGCGCTTTGACTCGCAGCCGCTGTGGGGCGTGCATCCCTGGGCGCAAATTAGCTACAACCAGCAGTTTGGCGAGAACCAGTGGAAGTCGCAATCGGGCCTGAACCGGACGCCTACTTCCACGCAGGACGGCAACTGGGTTGACGTTACGGTTGGGGCCGATATGCTTTTAAATCAGAACGTTGCAGCCTATGCTGCCTTATCTCAGGCGGATAACATGAGCGTCAGCGCCAACTATCTCTACGTTATGGGCGTCAGCGCTCGTTTCTAACATTTCATAAACGCTTTTAGCACACTTTTATTCCCATCTTATTACAATTATGACGCGCTTTAGCGTGATAGTGACCGCTCACGTTCGTACTTTTTTCTTTTCGGCAATGTCATTCATTCTGCATTCAGTGCATTTCATTCCGCGCTGGCGGCAATTCATGCCTTTTTTAACCTGCCATGAAGTGCACTTCGTTATTTTAAGCAGCAGTTAATCTTCATAAGGCAACTCTGCGATGAACGCTGCAATCCGTCCTTCTACCCGCTGGCTGACGCTGATCGGGACCATCATCACCCAGTTTGCGCTGGGGTCAGTTTATACCTGGAGCCTGTTTAACGGCGCGCTGTCCACCAAGCTGGATGAACCGGTAAGCCAGGTGGCGTTTTCCTTCGGTCTGCTGAGCCTGGGTCTGGCGATTTCGTCCTCCGTGGCCGGTAAGTTACAGGAACGATTTGGCGTGAAGCGTGTGACCATGGCGTCCGGCATTCTACTTGGCGTCGGTTTCTTCCTCACCGCCCATGCCAATAACCTGATGATGCTGTGGCTGAGCGCCGGTGTGCTGGTGGGGCTGGCGGACGGAGCAGGGTATCTGCTGACGCTCTCCAACTGTGTGAAGTGGTTCCCGGAGCGCAAAGGGCTGATTTCGGCGTTCTCCATCGGCGCCTATGGCCTCGGTAGCCTCGGCTTCAAGTTTATCGACAGCCAACTGCTGGCAAGCGTTGGTCTTGAGAAGACCTTTATGATCTGGGGCGCAATTGTGCTGGTGATGATTGTCTTCGGCGCGACGCTGATGAAAGACGCCCCGCTGCAGGAAGTGAAAACCCATAACGGCGTAGTAGATAACGACTTCACGCTGGCACAGTCGATGCGTAAACCGCAGTACTGGATGCTGGCGGTAATGTTCCTGACTGCCTGCATGAGCGGCCTGTACGTGATTGGCGTGGCGAAAGACATTGCGCAGAGCATGGTCCATCTCGACGTGATGACCGCGGCAAATGCGGTGACGGTGATTTCCATCGCTAACCTGAGCGGCCGTCTGGTGCTCGGTATTCTTTCCGATAAAATCGCCCGCATTCGTGTGATTACAATTGGTCAGGTGATTTCGCTGGTGGGTATGGCGGCGCTGCTGTTCGCTCCGCTGAATGCCGTGAGCTTCTTTGCCGCGATTGCCTGCGTGGCGTTTAACTTTGGCGGCACCATTACCGTGTTCCCGTCGCTGGTCAGCGAATTCTTCGGTCTGAACAATCTGGCAAAAAACTATGGCGTGATTTATCTCGGTTTCGGGATTGGCAGCATCTGTGGTTCCATCATCGCGTCGCTGTTCGGTGGGTTCTACGTGACGTTCTGCGTGATCTTCGCGCTGCTGATTCTGTCTCTGGCGCTGTCCAGCACCATTCGTCAGCCAAACCGTGAGACGCTGCAGGAGGCGCACGCCTGATTTCACCGCTTTTTATCCGCGAGTAATACATTCACGGAATAAATCTTCCCTCGGGGGGCAATTATTTTTGTAAATATTGCCCCCGATCGCATTTCCTGATGACACTTTTCCCGCATGTCATGGTCTACTTGTTGCGCTTATAGACGTTTCTCATAACTGTTTCTTACGCGATTCCTTAATCTGCTTACCGTCATGCCGACGGCTAAGTCGGTTTTTTATACCCCTTTTCCCAGGGTTTGCTTGCATGAATTACATTAAATCGTTAACGCAACAGCGGCTGTGCTTGTTCCTGGCGCTGTATATCGGCCTGTTTCTGAACGGTGCCGTGCTCATCAGACGCCTGATGGGCTACCTTGAAGATCTGACGGTCAGAAATGGGATTTCCGCCGTCATCGAAATCTTTGGTTCGGTTCTCGCTACCTTCTTCCTGTTACGACTGCTCTCGCTTTTTGGCCGCCGCCCCTGGAAGGTGCTGGCCTCGCTTGTGGTGGTGATTTCCGCCGCCGCCAGCTACTACATGACGTTTATGAACGTGGTGATTGGCTACGGTATCGTCGCTTCTGTCATGACTACCGACATCGATTTGTCCAAAGAAGTGGTAGGGCGCGGCCTGATGATGTGGACCGTGCTGGCAAGCCTGCCGCCGCTGTTCTTCATCTGGAGCAACCGCTGCCGTTACACGCTGCTGCGTCAGCTTCGCACCCGCGGTCAGCGCCTGCGTAATATCGCCGTGGTGGTGATGGCAGGGCTGCTGGTCTGGGCGCCGATTCGGGTCATGGAGCAGCAGCAGAAGAAAATCGAAAAAGCCACCGGCGTGGATATGCCAAGCTACGGCGGCGTAGTGGCGAACTCTTATTTGCCCTCGAACTGGCTCTCAGCACTGGGCCTGTATGCCTGGGCACAGGTGGATGAATCTACGGATAACAAATCCCTGATCAACCCGGCGAAGAAATTCACCTATGTGGCGCCGGGCCATGAGCTGGATGACACCTATGTGGTGTTTATCATCGGCGAAACCACCCGCTGGGATCACATGGGGATTCTGGGCTATGACCGGAACACTACGCCAAAATTAGCGCAGGAGAAAAACCTGATCGCCTATCGCGGCTACTCCTGCGATACCGCAACGAAGCTCTCTTTACGCTGTATGTTTGTCCGTCAGGGCGGCGCGGATGATAATCCACAGCGAACCCTGAAAGAGCAGAATGTCTTTGCCGTTCTGAAGCAGCTTGGTTTCAGTTCCGACCTGTTCGCGATGCAGAGTGAGATGTGGTTCTACAGTAATACCATGGCCGATAACATTGCCTACCGCGAGCAGATCGGCGCCGAGCCGCGCAACCGTGGCAAAGATGTGGACGACATGCTGTTGCTGAACGAGATGTCCCGCTCGCTGGAAGGGCATCCTAAAGGTAAGCATTTGATAATCCTGCACACTAAAGGATCTCACTACAGCTACTATCAGCGCTACACCCGTGATTTCGCTAAATGGGGGCCTGAGTGCGTGGGGATTAACAAAAACTGCAGCAAGCAGGAGCTGATTAACGCCTACGACAACTCGGTGCTGTATATCGATACCTTTATCAGTCGTGTGTTTGACCAACTGCGGGATAAAAAGGCGATCGTGTTCTATGCCGCCGACCATGGTGAATCCATCAACGAGCAGGAGCATCTGCACGGTACGCCGCGCAAGCTCGCGCCGCCGGAGCAGTTCCGCGTGCCGATGCTGGTCTGGATGTCGGATAAGTATCGTGAAAACCCGGCGAATGAACAGGCGTTCCAGCATCTGAAAGAGCAGGCTAAAATGAAGGTTCCGCGTCGCCATGTGGAGCTTTACGACACCATAATGGGCTGCCTCGGATACACCTCGCCGGACGGCGGTATCAACGAAAACAGCAACTGGTGCCGCGTTCCGGCAGGCGGGAAATAGCGGGCTGGCGAGTTTCTCGCCGATCGACCTGGCTTTTGGCGAAAAGGGATTGACGGGGTAGCATCGCAGCAGTAAGATGCGCTCCGCATTCGGCGAGTAGCGCAGCTTGGTAGCGCAACTGGTTTGGGACCAGTGGGTCGGAGGTTCGAATCCTCTCTCGCCGACCACATTTGAAAAGCCGCTCTTTTGAGCGGCTTTTTTACAACTGTAGCTTGACGAGGATGAGAAGCTCCGGGGCAGGAGGTTCGACTCGAGCGTAGCGAGAGAACGTTGCTTCAGCAACGGCCCGCAGGGCGAGCCACGTAGTGGCGAGTTATCCTCTCTCGCCGACCATATTCGAAAGGCCTGCTCTTTGAGCAGGCCTTTTTGCATTTAAAGCTAATGAGGATGAGAAGCGCCGGGGCTATCGTCGGGTGGCGGCTTCGCCTTACCCGACCTACGAAACTGCGGCCTTTGTAGGCCCGTGCAAACGCAGTGCCGCCGGGCAATATGAGCAGAATAGCAAAAACCCCCTGTTCACCCCACATCCCGCCGTCAGCTCACCGTTTTGTGACATATTCCATTGTATTTTTTTATATTTGATAAGCTCAAATCTTGCGTTACTTATGGATAAGCTCAGCATTTTCACCTGTGCGTTTTAACGTTCACGCTATTAATCGCTCAGATAATCGCCATTCTGCCAGAAATTTTTAGTATTTCGCGCAATTGTTAATCACTGGTTATTGCAAGGTGTGAAGATGATTGTGCTGCTGTTAAGCGCGTAGCATAAATTTCCCTGCTGAAAATACCCTGTCGAAGTTTTTTTAATCTTTGTCAGTGGTTTCTCACCGCTGATGTAAATCCCGGTTACCTGTATTGACGTTTGCACATCTTGTTGACAGATTGTAGGGCATGAGGGGCATTTCAGGGAGAATCTGCGCTGCTACTCAGCCGCTCTTCTGAAAGGAATCTCCAACCCTTTTAACGCCTTCGGGCACTACCGACCAGACCGGGTAAAAAATAAATAAAGGCCTGGCGGAAATACACAACAAACAAACATCACATTTGGAGCAGAATAATGAGTATTTCCTTGAAAAAGTCAGGGATGCTGAAGCTTGGTCTCAGCCTGGTGGCTTTGACCGTTGCGGCAAGCGTGCAGGCCAAAACCCTGGTTTACTGTTCTGAAGGCTCGCCGGAAGGCTTTAACCCACAGCTGTTCACCTCTGGTACGACTTACGATGCGAGTTCTGTACCGATCTATAACCGTCTGGTCGAATTCAAAACCGGTACCACCGAAATCGTCCCGGGTCTGGCTGAGAAGTGGGACGTCAGCGCCGACGGCAAAACCTACACTTTCCACCTGCGTCAGGGCGTGAAGTGGCAGGACAACAAAGATTTTAAACCGACCCGCGACATGAACGCGGACGACATCGTCTTCTCCTTCGATCGTCAGAAAAACGACAAAAACCCGTACCACAAAGTCTCTGGCGGCAGCTACGAATACTTTGAAGGCATGGGCCTGCCGGATCTGATCAGCGAAGTGAAGAAAGTGGACGACAACACCGTTCAGTTCGTGCTGACTCGTCCGGAGTCTCCGTTCCTCGCGGATCTGGCAATGGACTTTGCGTCCATTCTCTCCAAAGAATACGCAGACAACATGCTGAAAGCCGGTACGCCGGAGAAAGTAGACCTGAACCCAATCGGTACTGGTCCGTTCCAGCTGCTGCAGTACCAGAAAGACTCCCGTATTCTGTACAAAGCGTTCCCGGGTTACTGGGGCACCAAGCCGCAGATCGACCGTCTGGTCTTCTCCATCACGCCTGATGCATCCGTGCGTTATGCCAAACTGCAGAAAAACGAGTGCCAGGTTATGCCGTACCCGAACCCGGCTGACATTGCTCGCATGAAGCAGGACAAAAACATCAACCTGCTGTCTCAGGCTGGCCTGAACGTGGGCTATCTCTCCTTCAACACCGAGAAGAAACCGCTGGATGAAGTCAAAGTTCGTCAGGCGCTGACCTACGCGGTGAACAAAGAAGCGATCATCAAAGCCGTTTATCAGGGCGCTGGCGTTGCCGCGAAGAACCTGATCCCACCAACCATGTGGGGCTATAACGACGACGTTAAGGATTACACCTACGATCCGGAAAAAGCGAAAGAACTGCTGAAAGAAGCGGGCCACGCCGATGGCTTCACCATCGACCTGTGGGCGATGCCGGTTCAGCGTCCTTACAACCCGAACGCTCGCCGTATGGCTGAGATGATTCAGGCTGACTGGGCGAAAGTAGGCGTGAAAGCCAACATCGTGACCTACGAGTGGGGCGAGTACCTGAAGCGTGCGAAAGCCGGTGAGCATCAGTCTGTGATGATGGGCTGGACCGGTGATAATGGGGATCCGGACAACTTCTTCGCGACCCTGTTCAGCTGTGCGGCAGCGAAAGACGGCTCCAACTACTCCCGCTGGTGCTACAAGCCGTTTGAAGACCTGATTCAGCCAGCGCGTGCGACCGACGATCACAACAAGCGTATTGAACTGTACAAGCAGGCTCAGGTTGTCATGCATGACCAGGCTCCGGCGCTGATCATCGCTCACTCCACCGTGTACGAGCCAGTGCGTAAAGAAGTCAAAGGCTATGTGGTTGATCCGCTTGGCAAGCACCACTTCGAAAACGTCTCTGTCGAATAATAAGTACCTTGCCTGATTCCCTCTCCCCTTGGGGGAGGGAACGGGCTTCTTCTCTCCAAATTGGGGAGAGTCTGATGAGCAATACGACGTACCGTCGCCAGGCTGTACGTTATGAGAGAGAGTACGTGTTATGTTGCAGTTCATCCTCCGACGTCTGGGATTAGTCATCCCGACCTTTATCGGTATTACCCTGCTCACCTTTGCCTTTGTCCATATGATCCCCGGCGATCCGGTGATGATTATGGCGGGCGAGCGCGGTATATCCCCTGAGCGTCACGCCCAGCTTCTGGCCGCATTGGGTCTTGATAAGCCGATGTGGCAGCAGTACCTCAACTATATCTGGGGCGTTCTGCACGGCGATTTAGGCATTTCGCTGAAAAGCCGCCTGCCGGTGTGGGACGAGTTCGTTCCACGTTTCAAAGCCACGCTGGAACTTGGCGTGTGCGCGATGATTTTCGCCGTGGCCGTGGGCATTCCCGTCGGCGTGCTGGCTGCCGTTAAACGTGGATCCATCTTCGACCATACCGCCGTGGGCCTCGCGCTGACTGGTTACTCCATGCCTATCTTCTGGTGGGGCATGATGCTGATCATGCTGGTGTCGGTGCAGCTGAACCTCGCGCCGGTGTCCGGGCGTATCAGCGATTCTGTGTTCCTCGACGATACGCTGCCGTTGACCGGCTTCATGCTGATTGATACCGCCATCTGGGGCGAGCCGGGCGACTTTATCGACGCGCTGGCACACATGGTGCTGCCTGCGGTGGTGCTGGGCACTATCCCGCTGGCGGTCATCGTGCGTATGACCCGTTCGGCGATGCTGGAAGTGCTGGGTGAGGATTATATCCGTACCGCGCGCGCCAAAGGCCTGACCCGTATGCGCGTCATCATCGTTCATGCGCTGCGTAACGCGATGCTGCCGGTGGTCACCGTTATCGGCCTGCAGGTCGGCACGCTGCTGGCCGGCGCGATTCTGACCGAAACGATTTTCTCCTGGCCGGGCCTTGGGCGCTGGCTGATTGATGCCCTGCAGCGCCGTGATTACCCGGTCGTTCAGGGCGGCGTCCTGCTGGTGGCGACGATGATTATCCTCGTTAACCTGCTGGTCGATCTGCTGTACGGCGTGGTGAACCCGCGTATTCGTCATCGGAAGTAAGGGGCCATCATGTCACAAGTCACTGAATCTAAAGTTGCTGCACCGGTGCCTATGACCCCGCTGCAGGAGTTCTGGCACTACTTTAAACGTAATAAAGGCGCAGTCATCGGGCTGGTGTATGTCGTCGTGGTGATGTTTATCGCGATCTTCGCCAACTGGTTGTCGCCGTACAACCCGGCGGATCAGTTCCGTGATTCGCTGCTGGCTCCGCCGTTCTGGCAGGAAGGCGGCAGCTTCGCGCATCTGCTGGGCACCGATGACGTGGGTCGCGACGTGCTCTCACGTCTGATGTACGGCGCGCGCCTGTCGCTGCTGGTGGGTTGTCTGGTAGTGGTGCTGTCGCTGGTGCTGGGGATTGTCCTCGGCCTGGTGGCGGGCTACTTCGGCGGCATCGTCGATAACATCATCATGCGTGTCGTCGACATCATGCTGGCGCTGCCGAGCCTGCTGCTGGCGCTGGTACTGGTGGCGATTTTCGGCCCGTCCATCGGCAACGCCGCGCTGGCGCTGACCTTCGTGGCCCTTCCTCACTACGTGCGCTTGACGCGTGCCGCAGTGCTGGTGGAAGTGAACCGCGACTACGTCACCGCTTCCCGCGTGGCGGGCGCCGGCGCAATGCGCCAGATGTTCGTCAATATTTTCCCAAACTGCCTCGCGCCGCTGATTGTTCAGGCGTCGCTCGGCTTCTCGAACGCCATTCTCGATATGGCCGCTCTTGGCTTCCTTGGCATGGGTGCGCAGCCGCCAACACCGGAGTGGGGCACCATGCTCTCCGATGTGTTGCAGTTCGCGCAAAGCGCCTGGTGGGTCGTGACCTTCCCGGGTCTCGCTATCCTGCTGACGGTGCTGGCATTTAACCTGATGGGCGACGGTCTGCGTGACGCGCTGGATCCCAAACTGAAGCAGTAAGAGGCACGAGATGGCGTTATTAAATGTAGATAAATTATCGGTGCACTTCGGTGACGAAGGCACCCCGTTTCGCGCCGTGGACCGCATCAGCTATAGCGTAAAGCAGGGCGAAGTGGTCGGTATCGTGGGCGAATCCGGCTCCGGTAAATCCGTCAGCTCGCTGGCGATCATGGGGCTGATTGATTACCCGGGCCGCGTGATGGCGGAAAAACTGGAGTTTAACGGTCGCGACCTGAAGCGCATTTCCGAAAAAGAGCGCCGTCAGCTGGTGGGCGCGGAAGTGGCGATGATCTTCCAGGACCCGATGACCAGCCTGAACCCGTGCTACACCGTCGGCTACCAGATTATGGAAGCCATCAAGGTACACCAGGGCGGCAATAAGAAAACGCGCCGTCAGCGGGCCATCGATCTGCTGAATCAGGTCGGTATTCCCGATCCGGCATCGCGCCTGGACGTTTATCCGCACCAGCTTTCCGGCGGGATGAGCCAGCGCGTAATGATCGCGATGGCGATTGCCTGTCGGCCAAAGCTGCTGATCGCCGATGAGCCGACGACGGCGCTCGACGTGACCATTCAGGCGCAGATCATCGAGCTGCTGCTGGAGCTTCAGCAGAAGGAGAACATGGCGCTGGTGCTGATCACTCATGACCTGGCGCTGGTAGCGGAAGCGGCACACAAAATCATCGTGATGTACGCAGGCCAGGTAGTGGAAACCGGGGCCGCGCAGGATATCTTCCGCGCGCCGCGGCATCCATACACCCAGGCGCTGCTGCGCGCGCTGCCGGAATTTGCGCAGGACAAAGCTCGTCTGGCCTCGCTGCCGGGCGTGGTGCCGGGCAAGTATGACCGCCCGAACGGCTGCCTGCTTAACCCGCGCTGCCCGTATGCGACAGACAAATGCCGCACGGTAGAACCTGAACTGAATCTGGTGGACAACGGTCGCCAGTCGAAATGCCACTTCCCACTCGATGATGCCGGGAGGCCAACCCTATGAGTACGCACGAGGCCACCTCGCAGCAGCCGCTGTTGCAGGCTATCGACCTGAAAAAACACTATCCGGTGAAGAAGGGCATGTTTGCTCCGGAGCGCCTGGTAAAAGCCCTTGATGGGGTTTCATTCACCCTTGAGCGCGGGAAAACGCTGGCGGTGGTCGGGGAATCCGGCTGTGGGAAATCCACGCTGGGTCGTCTGCTGACGATGATTGAAGTCCCGACCGGCGGCGAGCTCTACTATCAGGGCCAGGATCTGCTACAGCACGATCCGCACGCCCAGAAGCTGCGTCGTCAGAAGATCCAGATCGTCTTCCAGAACCCGTATGGCTCTCTGAATCCGCGCAAGAAAGTGAGCCAGATTCTGGAAGAGCCGCTGCAAATCAACACTACGCTCAGCAAAGCGGAGCGCCGGGAAAAAGTGCTGGAGATGATGGCGAAAGTCGGCCTGAAAACGGAGCACTACGATCGCTATCCGCACATGTTCTCAGGCGGCCAGCGTCAGCGTATCGCCATCGCGCGTGGTCTGATGCTTGATCCGGACGTGGTGATCGCCGACGAACCCGTGTCTGCGCTCGACGTTTCCGTGCGTGCACAGGTGCTGAACCTGATGATGGATTTGCAGCAGGATATGGGGCTGTCTTATGTCTTCATCTCACACGATTTGTCGGTGGTGGAACACATCGCCGATGAAGTGATGGTGATGTACCTGGGCCGCTGCGTGGAGAAGGGCACTAAGGATCAGATCTTCAACAATCCTCAGCATCCGTACACTCAGGCGTTGCTGTCCGCGACGCCGCGCCTGAACCCGGACGAGCGCCGCGAACGCATTAAGCTGACCGGCGAGCTGCCAAGCCCGCTGAATCCGCCGCCGGGCTGTGCGTTTAACGCGCGCTGCCGTCGTCGTTTCGGGCCGTGCACGCAGCTTCAGCCACAGCTGAAAGACTACGGCGGCCAGCTGGTGGCTTGTTTTGCTGTGGATCAGGATCAAAACGCCGAGAAGCCGCTGGTGTAGCGATTCAGGCTAAAGAAAAAAACCGGAGCCATGTCATGCGCTCCGGTTTTTTTATACGTCGTGATTACTGCGGATAAGGCACCCAGTCGCCGCCGTTCAGGCGCACGTACGGTTTGCCCTGATACTGAATCACCACGGCGTTGGAGTTCTCCGATACCGGCGCGGTTTGCGGCAGGTTACTGGTGTATTCATCCCAGTTCACGCTGTCGGCGGTAAACATCTTGCCGTCGACGGCACGGGCTACCAGTTCCGACACCGCCAGCAGGCTGCTTGGCTGATCGATTTCAATCGCCGCGCCCTGATGCGGTGCCTTCATGCCGAAGAATTTAATGGCCGTTGGCACGTTGGTGATGTGCGGGCTTGGGATATCACGCAGGCCGGAAACCTGCATTTTATCGCCCTTCAGCGCGCCACCGTGTTCCGGCACTATCACTACCATCACTTTGCGGCCCGACTTTTCCAGCTCGTTAAAGAAGGTATTCAGTTCATCGAACATCTTCTGGGCACGCACTTTATAGTCTGCGGTTTTGCTTTGTCCTGCAAAGTGGTTGCCGTCATGCAGCGGCAGAGTGTTGTAGAAGGTCGCGGTGCGGGCACCTGGTTCCTTCAGCTCTCCCTCATTCCAGCGCTGCAATACGGCGAGATCGTCATAGACCGGCGAGCCGTCGAAGGCGACAAGGCTCTGCTGCAAGCCTTTCTGATCCATCAGCGGAGCCTGCATATCGCCGTAGTTGCGCATCTCTTTCAGGAAGTCGCCGAACACGCCGTTGTGGCCGAGCATCAGCTGCGTTTTAAAGCCCAGCGCCGCGAGGTTATCGAACAGGTAGCACTGCTTGCTCGCCGGAGAGTAGAGATCGGTATGCGACGCCTGACCGCAGCTTGCGCGCAGCAGACGAATCGCCGCCGGGCCGCTGTAGGAGGTCGCAGAGTTAAAGTTTTTGAATACGATATCGAAGTGCGACCACAGCGGGTGCTGCATCAGGCCTGCGGCTTCGATGTCATCCCAGGAGAGGGAGCAGATGTTAATCACCAGCAGCTCAAAGGGTTGCGCATCAGCGGGCAGCGAGGCCGGGAAGGGGGTCTGCCGCTTCTGCTCTGCCGCATAGAAGCTCGAAAGCCAGGCGTTCAGGTTAGCTGACGTTGGCGGGGCGGTTTGCGCCGGGATATCGCCAACCACCGGTTTGGCGTTGGCCGTTGCGACGGTGGCTGCCGCGGTCGCGCCTGAGGTCGTTACGGTGCCGGTTGGTTGACCCCCGGGGAACAGCGTAAAGCTCGGGCCGACAAGCGTGATGAAGTTAAGCCAGACCATGATCAGCACGGTAAACACCGTGATGCGCACCCACTGGGATAAAAACAGCCAGGCGACCAGCAGTACGAAGAACAGCCCGACCATCTGCCAGTTGATAAAGCGAGTCACCAGATCAACGAGATACCCCATGCTGAAGCCCGCGACCTCCGAACCCTGGCTCAGGATACTTTCCGGGCCGGGCAGCCAGGTGTCATGCCAGAAGAGGGCGAAGCCTATCGGAATGGCAATCCAGTGGCGGAGCTTGTGCAGCTTGCTGTTGGGGATTGGCAGCAGCAGGAACGCCATAAATACCAGGTTCTGCATGGCGTGAAAATTGAGATAGCCCGCCCACAGCAGGCCGAACTTTGCCAGAAAGTAGAAGTTCCAGCCGGAAAGGCCGCGCCAGTATTGCCAGAATGGCGACGGGGAAACGGCGGTGTGAGTTGGGTTAGTCATCGTTTTGTTTTGCCTTGGCGTTTACTTCCCGGCGCAAAATGCCTGCCGGTTTAACGTAACGGGGTCTGAAAAACATCAACCGGAGGGTGGTTTCAATGCGACGCAGGAAATGACGTGCCATATATCCCAGCGGGAAAAAGATCAGGGCACATAATATAACCAATTGAATAATATCAGTAATTGACATCATATGGGCTCTTCTCCTTGCGCATCAGCCAGGCGTCGTGGTTCCGGGTAGCGCCGCCAGCTGCGGCCATTGTGGATGGCGTTCACTACGGTGTTCTTTTCGGTTGTTAGCGGCAGTGGCGCAGTCCAGCGATCGGCGGTGACCGCCCGCATCTGAACAATTTCTGCGGTGATCTGTTTATCCTCGAACCAGATCACGCGATTGGAGAAAATATCGCCCGTCGGCAAGGGGAAAATGTGGTTCAGGGCGGTGTCCAGATCGTTAATGCGGCAGAAGGTTAAGAACATCACCAGCCGGTTGTCGCCAATGGTCATGATGTCGCCGACGCGGTTGGGGCGGCATAGCGTCAGCGCCTGTTCGACGCGCAGGCCCGGCACGGGGCGCAGCGCCACCATCACCCCTTTATTATCGGCAGGCAGCAGTGGATTGTTCATGATGTTGTGCACGGCCTGGCAGAAGGTGTCCCATTTTTGATAGCCACGCAGTTTCAGCGGCTGAGTCATTGCCAGCAGCGTGCTGATTTCGTCCGGTACGTGGCGCTGGAACTGCTGCTTCTGCACGCTTTCAATCAGCGTCAGGCAGCGCGAGAGAGGGGCGTTCCAGGGGATGACCAGGTTTGCGCCGCAGCCAAGCAGCAGGCGTTCATCCGTAGCGCGCAGGCTTGCGGTAATTTCTCGCACCACAATTTTCATGGCGCTGCCGCGCTGGCGGCGCAGGGTGTGAATATCGTGCGCCAGCTGTTCTATCTGGCTGGTCTGCTCCACGGTGAAAATGACGGTAGCGGCCTGAGCGGAGCGGGCGGCGTTGAAGACGGCATCGTTGGTGTCAAAGACGGACCAGTATTCGGACAGCGGCGGTGCGCCTTCGAGCGCGCTATTGGTCGAGAGCACATCTTTCTCATCGCTGCGTGGCTGAACGACGGCCTCTTGCTGTTCCGCCAGCTGCCAGGTGTTTCCCTTATAGCTCACCTCAAGCTGCTGGCGAGCACTGACGCCTTTTTCATTGGTCCAGAAAGCGATGTCGAAAAGATGGCTGTCGCCCTGAAAACGCAGACTGGCGAGACCGGCGAGAGATTGATATTCCGCCATCAATAGTGAAAGTTGTGAGTCTGTATTGTTACCGGGATTTAAAAGAAGTAACGAGCAACGATAGTATTTGGCCCAGCTCTGGGCATTATTTAGCCATTTCTTGATTTTCTCTGGCCCGATATTCTGCCAGACATCATTGGAGCACAGAAGGATAAATAAATATCCTGTCGGATCTAATGAACAAAGTAGATCCCGGCGTAGCGAGTATAGACCACTTTCATTTTTTGGCATGTTGAAAAGACGTATTTTTTCAGGACCGTGAGATGCATTTAGTTTTACTATCTTGTGCGGCTTTTCCCCCATTGTAATCGCGGCGATTTTGGCGGCAGAAGGCTGTGCCGAAATCGTCTGATTCATCAGGTTCACGGCATCTTCGCGACGTTCAACATTAATCCACCACACGCCACCCAGCGGCATATGACTGACTTCGTCCCATAAGGACTGGATTCCAAGTGAAAATACAGGGTCCACGGTGTCCCTCGTGTGCAAATATGGCTATCTATTAGTTTACTAGCAAAAGGGTCAGATTAAACCTAACATTGAAATTAAAGAGTAACAGATTTAGCATGTAAACGAATTTCCTGGTCGGACATAGTGTATCTAAAAGGTGAACTCGTGTTTTGGTTTCTTGAGTCCGGGAAATGTCCGCCACGTTTATCCAAGTACTGTCCGATAAAGGGTCAATGATATGTCTGAAAATGAACTCCGGACACCGTCAGATACTACGCCTGGTTACACCTTCCAAAATGATTTTTTGGCTTTAAGTCGGGCATTTTCATTGCCTGAAATAGATTACACCGATATTTCCCAACGCGAGCACCTCGCCGCCGCATTCAAGCGTTGGCCATTGCTGGCAGAGTTTGCGGAACAAAAATAAGGAAGCCAGAATGGCCATTTTGGGTTTGCAGGGCCTGCGAGGCGGCACGGGAACGACGTCGCTGACCGCCGCGCTTGGCTGGGCACTACAGATGCTTGGCGAGTCCGTCATCGTGATGGATGCCTGCCCGGACAACATGCTGCGCTTTTTTTTCAACGATGATATTGCCCATCGCGACGGCTGGGCGCGTGCGCTTTTAGACAATAAAGAGTGGCGTGATACGGGGATGGGGTACACTTCTCAGCTCGATTTTCTCCCTTTTGGTCAGCTATCTGTTACGGAACGCGTAAATATCCCTCTTTTGTCCCCGCTGAACCAGGCTGCAGAGATTGTGCGGACGCTGCAAAAACAGCGCCCGCATCAGTGGTTACTCATCGACCTGCCTCATGAAGTGACGCCATGGACGCCGCCGCTCGTCGAAGCCTGTCAGCACGTACTGACGATCGTTAATCCAGATGCCAACGCCCATATTCGCCTGCATCAGCAGGCGTTACCTAAACACGGGCACATTCTTATCAACGATTTGCGTATCGGTAGCCATATTCAGGATGACCTGTACCGTATCTGGCTCCAGAGCCAGCCGCGCATGCTGCCGGTGGTCGTTCATCGGGATGAAGCCATTGCCGAATGCCTGGCTGCGAAGCAGCCGCTGGGTGAATATCGCAGCGATGCTCTGGCGGCGGAAGAGGTCGTCACACTCGCTAACTGGTGCCTGATGCACTATGCCGGCATGCATGCAGGCGTGGAGCAGACAACATGATTCGCCTCACCGCTCTGCTGCTGGCCCCTGAAGCCGGGGCGCGGTTGCGTGCGCGTTACCTTGACTACCGTCAACATAAAGCCTCGTGGCTCGCGGCGACGATGGGCTGCCTGTGGGTGGCACTGGCCTGGATCTTCCTCCCCCTGGAACTCCCGCGCTGGCAGCGCATTCGTGCAAACCATGCCGCATTTTATCCGCACATTAACGCCCATCGCCCGCGGCCTCTCGACCCGCTGCGCTATCTGTTGCAAAGCCTGTGGCTGGTGGTGACCCGGCCCGTTGACGAGAAGAAAAATGTCGACTGGAAAAGGCTGAAAACCATGACCAGCGCGCGTGGGCGCTACCATCAATGGATGGAAGATTTGCCTGAAAGGATGAGCAAGAAAACTGCCCACCTTGACCATAAAAAAGAGCTGGCGCACGTCAACCCAAAAACGCGAAAAATCATTCTTGGGGTTGTGGTGTTCTGTTCACTGCTGCTGGCGTTGGTCTGCGTGACGCAGCCGTTTAACCCGCTGTCGCAGTTTATCTTCCTGCTGCTGCTGTGGGGCGTGGCGCTGCTGGTACGCCGGATGCCGGGGCGCTTCTCGGCGCTGATGCTGGTGGTGCTGTCGCTTACGGTCTCCTGCCGCTACATCTGGTGGCGCTACACCTCGACGCTGAACTGGAATGACCCCGTGAGCCTGGTGTGCGGCCTGACTCTGCTGTTCGCCGAGACTTACGCCTGGATAGTGCTGGTGCTCGGGTATTTCCAGGTTATCTGGCCGCTGAACCGCATGCCGGTGCCGCTGCCGAAAGACATGGCGCTTTGGCCGTCGGTGGATATCTTCATCCCGACCTATAACGAAGACCTGAACGTGGTGAAAAACACCGTGTACGCGTCGCTCGGGATTGACTGGCCGAAAGACAAACTCAAAATCTGGATCCTCGACGACGGTGGGCGTGAAGAGTTTCGCCAGTTCGCCAAAGACGTTGAAGTGGAATACGTTGCGCGAACGACCCATGAGCATGCAAAAGCAGGCAACATCAATAACGCGCTGAAGCTGGCGAAAGGGGAGCTTGTTTCCATCTTCGACTGTGACCACGTGCCGACGCGCTCCTTCCTGCAAATGACCGTCGGCTGGTTCCTGAAGGACAAAAAACTGGGCGTCATGCAGACGCCGCATCACTTTTTCTCTCCCGATCCGTTTGAACGTAACCTCGGGCGCTTCCGTAAAACGCCCAACGAAGGCACGTTGTTCTACGGCCTGGTGCAGGACGGCAATGACATGTGGGATGCGACGTTCTTCTGTGGTTCCTGCGCGGTGATCCGCCGTGGGCCGCTGGATGAAGTCGGTGGTATCGCCGTGGAGACTGTTACCGAAGATGCGCACACGTCGCTGCGTTTACACCGTCGTGGCTATACCTCTGCCTACATGCGTATTCCACAGGCGGCGGGGCTGGCGACAGAAAGCCTGTCAGCACACATTGGCCAGCGTATTCGCTGGGCGCGCGGGATGGTGCAAATTTTCCGTATGGATAACCCGCTGTTTGGTAAAGGCCTGAAGTGGCCACAGCGCCTCTGCTATGCCAACGCCATGCTCCACTTCCTCTCCGGCGTGCCGCGGCTTATCTTCCTGACCGCGCCGCTGGCGTTTCTGCTGCTGCATGCCTACATCATTTACGCACCGGCGCTGATGATTGCTCTTTTCGTCCTGCCGCACATGATTCATGCGAGCCTCACCAACTCGAAGATTCAGGGCAAATACCGCCACTCGTTCTGGAGTGAAATCTACGAAACCGTACTGGCCTGGTACATCGCGCCGCCGACCATTGTGGCGTTGATTAACCCGAAAATCGGCACTTTTAACGTGACGGCGAAGGGCGGCCTGGTGAAAGAGGAGTATGTCGACTGGGTGATTTCACGGCCCTATCTCCTGCTGGTTATCCTCAACCTGGTTGGCGTAGCCATGGGCATCTGGCGTTATTTTACCGGTCCTGAGAATGAAATTTTGACCGTCTGGGTCAGTATCGTGTGGGTGTTCTATAACCTGATTATCCTCGGCGGCGCGGTGGCGGTGTCCGTGGAAAGCAAACAGGTGCGTCGTTCCCACCGCGTCGAGATGAGAATGCCGGCGGCGATTGCCCGCGAAGACGGACATCTCTTCTCCTGTACGCTGCATGATTTTTCTGACGGCGGCGTCGGCCTGAAAATTAACGGTAAGGCGCAGGTGCTGGAAGGACAGAACGTCAGCCTGCTGCTCAAACGCGGCCAGCAGGAGTACGCCTTCCCGATGCAGGTCACTCGTGTATTCGGTAGCGAAGTTGGCCTGAAGCTGCTGCCGATGTCGACGCAGCAGCATATTGATTTTGTTCAGTGTACGTTCGCCCGCGCCGATACCTGGGCGCTGTGGCAGGACAGCTATCCGGAAGACAAACCGCTGGAAAGCATGCTGGACATTTTGAAACTGGGGTTCCGTGGCTATCGCCACCTTGCGGAGTTCGCGCCGCCTTCGGTGAAATTTATCTTCCGATCGCTTCTCTCTCTCGTCGCCTGGATTGTCTCTTTCATACCGCGTCGCCCGGAGCGCAGCGCGGTAACGACACTCCGTGAACCGGCACTGGCTCAACAATGATGACTATACGATGAAAAGAAAACTTTCCTGGATGTGCGCAGCGGCTGTGGGCATGAGCGCTTTGGTCCCCGTGACTACCTTCTCTGAAACTACGGTGGCGACCCCCGCGACGGTCGACCCCACTATTACCGACCCTGCGGCGGTCAATGCTGACGCCGCTACCGCACCTGCGGTGGTTGAAAGCTCTCCGTCGCGGGACGTGAAGCTCAGCTTTGCGCAGATTGCGCCCGCGCCGGGCAGCATGGTGCTGAGAGGCTCAAACCCAACCGGTTCGGTGCAGTTTGGCACCCGCAGCGATGAGGTGGTGTCGAAAGCGCTGCTGAACCTCGTCTATACGCCATCGCCATCGTTGCTGCCGGTGCAGTCGCAGTTGAAGGTTTATCTCAACGAAGAGTTGATGGGTGTCCTGCCTGTCACCAAAGAGCAGCTGGGCAAAAAAGTGATGGCTCAGGTGCCGGTCGATCCGCTCTACATTACCGACCTGAACACCGTGCGGCTGGAGTTTGTCGGCCACTACCGCGACGTATGTGAAAACCCGGCCAGCACCACGCTGTGGCTGGATGTGGCGCGTAACACCTCGCTGGATTTGACCCTCCAGCAGCTGGACGTGAAAAACGACCTGTCCCACTTCCCGATCCCGTTTTTCGACGCCCGCGACAATCGCCAGCTCAATCTCCCGATGGTCTTTGCAGGCGCGCCTGACAGCACTCAGCAAAAAGCCGCGGCGGTCATCGCCTCCTGGTTTGGCGCACGAGCAGGCTGGCGCGGGCAGACGTTCCCGGTGCTGTATAACCAGCTGCCGGACAGAAACGCCATCGTCTTCGCCACCAACGATAAGCGCCCGGACTTCCTGCGTGATTATCCGCAGGTGCAGGCTCCAACCATCCAGATGATTAACAACCCTGAAAAGCCATATCTGAAGCTGCTGGTGATTTTCGGGCGTGACGACAAAGACCTGCTCCAGGCGGCGGAAGGTATTGCGGCGGGTAATATTCTGTTCCGTGGCGACACCGTCACCGTCGACGAAGTGAAGTCGCTGCTGGCGCGTAAACCCTACGATGCGCCGAACTGGGTGCGCACCGACCGCCCGGTCACCTTCGGCGAACTGAAAACTTACGATCAGCAGCTGCAGTCCAGCGGGCTTGAACCGGCGTCGATCACCCTGTCGTTAAATCTGCCACCGGATCTCTATCTGATGCGCAGCAACGGCATCGATATGGATCTGAAATATCGCTACACCCAGCCGGCTATCAAAGACAGCTCGCGGATGGATATCAACCTCAATAACCAGTTCCTGCAGTCGTATAACCTGAGCAGCAGCGATGAAACGAAGGGCCTGCTGCTGCGTCTGCCGATTGTGCAGGGGCTGCTGGACGGCAAAAATGAAGTATCGATCCCGGCGCTGCGCCTGGGGGCCGCCAACCAGCTGCGCTTCGACTTCCAGTACATGAACCCGATGCCCGGCGGAACCATTGAGAACTGTATAACCTTCCAGCCGGTGAAAAATAACGTAGTAATTGGTGACGATTCCACGATCGATTTTTCTGACTACTATCACTTCCTGGCGATGCCGGATCTGCGTTCGTTTGCCAACGCGGGCTTCCCGTTCAGCCGCATGGCGGATCTCTCCGATACGCTCATCGTGATGCCGAAGGATCCGACGCAGGGCCAGGTCAGCACGATGCTGGACACCGTAGCAACCATCGGCGGCCAGGTCGGTCTGACCGGCGCAAACCTGAAGCTGACCGACGATCCTGTCGAGATGCAAAAGCATGATGCAGACATCCTGCTCATCGGTAAGATCCCGGAAAAACTGAAAGACGACCGCCATATCGACCTGCTGGTCAATGCTACCCAGAGCTGGGTGAAAACGCCGCAGCGGCATAACGAGCTGGCCTCGGTAAGGCTCGACGATGACGAACGTCAGCCGATGGCGCAGGCTACCGTCAGTTCGAAAGGCCCGATGGCCGCGATCGTTGGCTTCCAGTCGCCGTACCACGATCAGCGCAGCGTCATCGCCCTGATGGCCGACAGCCCGCGCGGCTTTGAGCTGTTGAACGATGCACTGAACGACAGCGGCAAGCGTGCGGCGATGTTTGGCTCCGTTTCGGTGATTCGTGAGTCCGGTGTGAACAGTCTGCGCGTGGGCGATGTCTATTACGTTGGCCATCTGCCGTGGTATGAGCGCGTGTGGTTTGCGCTCTCCAACCACCCGATTTTATTGTCCATTCTTGCGGCGCTGAGCGTTGTGCTGCTGGCGTGGGTGCTGTGGCGACTGCTGCGTATCCTGAGCCGCCGCCGCCTGGATCCGGATGATGAGTAAAAGATGATGAAAGGCGTACGCCAGGGATCCCTCGCGCTACTTCTGCTGGCTACGTTGCAGGCCTCAGCCGCCTGCGACTGGCCCGCGTGGGAGCAGTTTAAACAGGATTATATCAGCGACGGCGGCCGGGTGATTGACCCGAGCGACGCCCGCAAAATTACCACTTCGGAAGGGCAGAGCTACGCGCTGTTCTTTGCCCTGGCCGCCAACGATCGTGAGGCGTTCGCCTCGCTGTTCAACTGGACGCAGAACAATCTGGCGGAGGGCGATTTAAAAGCGCGTCTGCCCGGCTGGCTGTGGGGCAAAAAAGGGAACGACAGCTGGACGGTGCTCGACGGCAATTCCGCGTCTGACGCCGACGTCTGGATTGCCTGGTCGCTGCTGGAAGCAGGCCGCCTGTGGAAGATGCCGGACTACACCGCGACCGGCAAAGCGCTGCTGTCGCGTATTGCCAGTGAAGAAGTGGTGAAGGTGCCGGGGCTGGGTTCAATGCTGCTGCCGGGCAAGGTCGGCTTCGCGGATGACGCGGGCTGGCGCTTCAATCCCAGCTATCTTCCGCCGCAGCTTGCCAGCTACTTCGTACGCTTCGGCGCGCCGTGGAATGCGCTGCAGGCCACCAATTTACGCCTGCTGCTGGAAACCGCACCGAAAGGCTACTCGCCCAACTGGGTGCGCTTTGACAAGAAAAAAGGCTGGCAGCTGAAGCAGGACAAGACGCTTGTTGGCAGCTATGACGCCATCCGCGTTTATCTGTGGACCGGCATGCTTAATGATGCCGATCCGCACAAGGCGCGGCTGCTGGCGAAGTTCAGGCCGATGGCGACCCAAACAGAAAAGGCGGGGCTACCGCCTGAAAAAATTGATATTGCCACCGGGAAGATGGAGGGCAACGGCCCGGTGGGCTTCTCTGCCTCGCTGCTGCCGTTTCTGCAAAATCGCGATGCCCAGGCGGTACAACGCCAGCGTGTCGCCGATCGTTTCCCCGGCAATGACGCCTATTACAGCTATGTTCTGACCCTGTTCGGGCAAGGATGGGATCAACATCGTTTTCGTTTCACCGCCCGCGGTGAACTTCTACCTGACTGGGGCCAGGAATGCGTAAGTTCTCATTAAGTTTACTCAGCCTTTCGCTCGGCATGACGCTGATGCCCCTGGCGCACGCCGATTCGTCGGCGCAACAGCAGCTGCTGAACCAGGTACGTCTTGGCGAGGCGGCTAAACGTGACGATTTGGTGCGCCAGTCGCTCTACCGTCTTGAGCTGATTGCGCCGGATGACCCGCAGGTGATTGCCGCCCGCATGCGCTATGAGCTGCGCCAGGGCGATACCGCGGGCGCGAAAAAGCAGCTCGATCGTCTCAAAACCCTCGCGCCGGATTCTGATGCCTATAAAACCTCGCTGAGCGAGATGCAGATATCCAGCGGTGATGGCCGTCAGGCGCTGCAGCAGGCGCGTTTGCAGGTCACAACCGGGCATATCCCTGAGGGGATCGCGCTGTATGACAAGCTGTTCAACGGCACGCCGCCGGATGGCGATTTGGCCGTCGAGTACTGGACGGCGGTGGCGGGTTTGCCGGCCCGCCATAACGAAGCGGTCAATAAACTCAAAGCCCTGAATGCCCGATCGCCGGGCAACGTCCAGCTACAGACGACGCTTGCCAAAATGCTGTTCAGAGATAATCGCAACGACGAAGGCTACACAGTGCTTGAGCAGATGGCGAAGTCTAACGCCGGGCGCGGCACGGCGGCAGACATCTGGTACGATCAAATCAAAAACCAGCCGGTCAGCGACGCCAGCGTGAAATCCCTCCAGCGTTTTCTGACGCTCTTCACCACCGGCGACCTGGCCGACGAAGCGCGCGGGCAGCTTGCGGATCAGCAAAAACAGCTCGCCGATCCGGTGTTCCATGCCAAAGCGCAGCAGCAGGCGAAAGCCGCAGAAGTGGCGAAAGTGGAAGCCAGCAAGCCGCAGGCCTGGCAAATCGTCTGGCCGCTGATTCGCAAAGGCGATGCGGCGCTCAAAACAAATCATCTCGATCAGGCACAGCGTTTTTATCAGCAGGCGCAGCGCGTGGACGGCAGCAACAGCTACGCGGTGCTGGGGCTTGGCGATGTGGCGATGGCGCGCAAAGACAGCGCTTCGGCCGAGCGCTACTACCAGCAGGCTTTGCGCCTGGACCGTACCAACAGCAGCGCGGTGCGTGGCCTGGCGAATATTTATCGCGGCGAGTCGCCGGAAAAGGCGACGGCGTTTATTAACGGGCTTTCCGCCAGCCAGCGTAAAAGCATTGACGATATCGAGCGCAGCCTCACTAATGACCGCCTGTCGCAGCAGGCTGAAGCGCTGGAAAGCCAGGGACGCTGGGCGCAGGCGGCGGAAATTCAGCGTCGTCGGCTGGCCCTCAACCCCGGCGATGTGTGGGTAACGTATCGCCTGGCAAAAGATCTCGCCAGCGCCGGGCAGCGCAGCGAAGCGGATAATTTAATGCTGAATCTGGCGAGGCAGAAATCGGGCGATCCGGATCAGGTCTATGCGTACAGCCTGTATCTTTCCGGCAACGGGCAGGATATGGCTGCGCTGTCGCATCTCAACCGGCTTCCGAAGAGCCAGTGGAACGATAACATTCGGGAGCTGGACAACCGGTTACAGGCCGATCGGATCCTGCAAAAAGCCAACCTTTTACGGGATAACGGCCATGAAGAGCGGGCGATTGCTCTGCTGAAACAGCAGCCTCCGTCCACGCGGTTTGATTTGACGCTGGCGGACTGGGCGCAGCAGCGCGGCGATACGGGCACCGCCGTCACTCAGTACAGCGCGGTACTGGCGAAAGAGGCCACTAACGACGATGCTCGTCTTGGCCTTGCAGAAGTGTATGCCGCCGATGGCAATCAGGTTGCGGCTCGTGAACAACTGGCCCACATTAAAATCCCTGCCGCGAATGAGACGCCATCTCTCAACACGCAGCGCCGCATGGCAATGGTGAATGCCAGCGTTGGCGATAATGCGAAAGCACAGCAAATCTTCAACAGCATTGTGCCGCAGGCCAAAGCGCAACCCGCCTCCATGGAGAATGCGCTGGTGCTGCGCGATAATGCGCGTTTCCAGGTCGGGAGCGGCGATCCTCAGCGGGCGCTGGAAGGCTATAAAGATGCAATGGTTGCCGCTGGCATCACGCCAACCCGACCTCAGGATAACGACAGCTTTACCCGCCTGACCCGCAACGACCCAAAAGACGACTGGCTTAAGCGCGGCGTGCGCAGCGATGCCGCCGATCTCTATCGTCAGCAGGACGTGAACGTGACCCTGGAGCACAACTACTGGGGCTCCAGCGGTACCGGCGGCTATTCGGATCTCAAAGCGCACACCACCCTGCTTCAGGTGGACGCGCCGCTGGCGGATGGCCGGATGTTCTTCCGCAGCGATTACGTCAACATGAACGCCGGGAATTTCTCTACCGAAAGCGGCGGCGGCTATTCGCCGAAGTGGGGTACCTGTTCTGAACTGACCTGTTTTGGCGGCGACAAGAGCCAGAGCGACAGGGGCGCGAGCGTTGCAGTAGGCTGGCGCAACGATACCTGGAACATGGATATCGGCACCACGCCGATGGGCTTCGACGTGGTCGATGTGGTCGGCGGCCTGAGCTACAGCGACAGCATTGGCTCCCTCGGCTATACGCTGGAAGGCCACCGCCGTCCGATCTCCAGCTCGCTGCTGGCGTTTGGCGGGCAGAAAGATCCTAATACCGGCACTACCTGGGGCGGCGTGCGCGCCAATGGCGGCGGCGTCAGCCTGAGCTACGACAAAGGCGAAGCCAACGGCGTCTGGGCTTCCTTAAGCGCCGACACGCTGACCGGTAAAAACGTGGAAGATAACTGGCGCGCTCGCTGGATGGCGGGGTATTACTACAAAGTCATCAACGAAAACGATCGCCGGGTCACCGTCGGCCTGAGCAACATGATCTGGCACTACGACAAAGACCTCAGCGGCTACACGCTCGGCCAGGGTGGGTATTACAGCCCGCAGCAGTATCTGTCGTTTGCGGTACCGGTGAACTGGCGTCAGCGTACGGAAAACTGGTCCTGGGAGCTTGGCGGTTCGGTATCATGGTCACACTCGAAGACCAACGCCCAGGCGCGTTATCCGCTGCAAAACCTGCTGCCCGCCAATTTTGAAGGCGGCAACATCGTGGATGAAGGCAGCAGCAGTAGCGGCACCGGCTACACGGCCCACGCGCTTATCGAGCGGCGCGTGACGTCGAACTGGTTTGTCGGCGCGGCGATAGATATTCAGCAGGCGAAGGATTACACCCCAAGCCATGCGTTACTGTATGTGCGTTATTCTGCCGCGGGCTGGCAGGGGGATATGGATCTCCCGCCGCAGCCGTTAATCCCTTACGCGGACTGGTAAACAGATTCGCCTTAAATACGTTTTCTGCCATCCCGATGAGCAGTCTCTTAGCGTATAATGTGCCGAAAATCACGTAACGCCGGGCTTAACTATGCTAACCCGGCGTTATCGTGATGCGCCTGAGGGCGTGGTTTTACTCTGGGGAGAGTTCATTTGCGCGTCAGTCGCTCACTCACAATTAAACAAATGGCCATGGTGGCAGCTGTCACCATGGTGTTCGTGTTCGTCTTTTGTTCCATTTTGATGTTCCATTTTGTGCAACAAAACCGTTATGCCACTGCCACTCAGCTGGAAAGCGTCGCCCGCGCCGTCCGCGAGCCGCTCTCGGCCGCCATCCTGAAAGGCGAGATCCCCGAAGCCGAAATGATTTTGGGCCGAATTAAGCCCGCCGGGATCGTGAGCCGCGCCGACGTCGTGCTGCCGAACCAGTTCCAGGCGCTGCGGATGCGCTTTATGGAAGAGCGCCCGGTGCCGGTGATGGTGACTCGCCTGTTCGAGCTGCCGGTGCAAATTTCTCTGCCCCTCTATTCGCTGGAGCGCCCGGCCAACCCGCAGCCGCTGGCCTATCTGGTGCTACAGTCGGACTCTTATCGCTCTTACAAATTCGTCATGAGCGCCCTTGCGACGTTAGTGACTGCTTACTTACTTTTAGTGTTGATGTTGACCGTGGCCATCACCTGGTGCATCAACCGGCTAATCGTAAGGCCACTGCGCGCGCTGACCCGCGAGCTGAATGATGTTCCGCCGCAGGAGCGTGTCAGTCATCAGCTGACGGTGCCGCGCCTGCATCATGATGATGAGCTGGGCATGCTTGCGCGCAGCTATAACCGCAATCAGCAAATCATTCTGCGACAGCACGAAGAGCTGCTCAGCCATTCCACGCGCTCTCCGGTTTCGCATCTGCCGAACAAAGCGTTTTTGCTGGCGCTGCTTGAGCAGACAGTCGCTCATAAAGAAACTACTGCGCTGATGATCGTTGCCTGTGAAACCTTGCAGGACACCGCGGGCGTGCTGCAGGAGAGCCAGCGCGAGATGCTGCTGCTGACGCTGGCGGAAAAACTTAAATCAGTGATTTCGCCGCGCATGGTGCTGGCGCAGGTCAGCGCCTATGACTTCGCGATTCTGGCGCACGGCGTGAAAGAACCCTGGCATGCGATTACATTAGGTCAGCAAGTACTCACTATCGTAAATGAGCGTCTGCCGTTACAGGGCATTCAGCTGCGCCCAAGCGCCAGCATCGGGATCGCGTTGTTTCACGGCGACCTGAGCGCTGAGCAGCTCTATCGTCGGGCCATTTCTGCCGCCTTTACCGCCCGTCGCAAGGGTAAAAATCAAATTGAATTTTTCGATCCCGCGCAGATGGAAAAAGCGCAGCAGCGGCTGACCGAAGAGAGCGATATTCTTTCCGCCCTCGACAATCAGCAGTTTGCCGTGTGGCTGCAGCCGCAGATTGATATCACCAGCGGCAAGGTGTCCAGCGCCGAAGCGCTGCTGCGTCTGCGCCAGGCGGACGGCAGTTGGGAACTCCCGCCCGATTTGATTGAGCGCATCGAATCCTGTGGACTGATGGTCACCATCGGCTACTGGGTGCTGGAAGAGGCGTGCCGCCAGCTGGCAGCGTGGCAGAGCCGCGGCATTATGCTGCCGCTGTCGGTGAACCTCTCGGCCCTGCAGCTGCTGCATCAGGATATGGTAGCCGATATGCTTGAGCTGCTGAATCGCTATCGCATCGCGCGAGGCACCCTGGTGCTTGAAGTCACTGAAAGCCGTCGTATTGACGATCCGAAAGCTGCCGTTGCCATTCTGCGCCCGCTGCGAAACGCCGGGGTACGGATTGCGCTGGATGATTTTGGCATGGGCTACGCGGGGCTGCGCCATCTTCAGCATATGAAGTCGCTGCCGGTGGATATCCTCAAAATCGATAAAATCTTCGTTGAGTCGCTGCCGGATGACACCAGCATGGTATCGGCAATTATTCAGCTGGCCCGTAGCCTGAATCTGAGTATTGTGGCGGAAGGTGTGGAAACGCAGGCCCAGCTGGCGTGGCTGAAGTCAGCCGGCGTGGACGTTGCTCAGGGCTTCCTGTTTGGCCGCGCAACGGCGCCGGATGTGTTTGAAGAGACCTGGCTCTCATCTTCCCGGACGGATGATGCAAGCGCGTAATTGCGTTGCGCGCTTGCGCGAGCCAGCTCAAAGTTTTTAACATTTGCTGCATGATTTGTTTCTGCATTGTTTACTGGATGTTATTTTAAAGCCGCAGGCGAATAAAAACCCTACTTAGCCTGTGGTTTTATCTTAAGGACATCCTATGAAAACCTCTCTGTTTAAAAGCCTCTATTTCCAGGTCCTGACGGCGATTGCAATCGGTATTCTGCTCGGCCACTACTACCCGGAACTGGGCGCGCAAATGAAGCCGCTTGGCGACGCCTTCGTTAAGCTCATCAAAATGGTTATCGCTCCCGTTATCTTCTGTACCGTCGTCACCGGCATTGCAGGGATGGAGAGCATGAAAGCCGTCGGCCGTACCGGCGCGGTGGCGCTGCTCTATTTTGAAGTGGTCAGCACGCTGGCGCTGATTATCGGCCTGATTATCGTCAACGTCGTGCAGCCGGGTGCGGGCATGAACGTCGACCCGGCGACGCTGGATGCGCATGCGGTGGCGGTCTACGCCGAGCAGGCAAAAGATCAGGGCGTCGTCGCCTTCCTGCTGGATGTGATCCCGTCGAGCGTGATCGGTGCGTTTGCCAGCGGCAATATCCTTCAGGTCCTGCTGTTTGCGGTGATGTTCGGCTTTGCCCTGCATCGTCTGGGTAACAAAGGCCAGCTGATTTTCAACGTGATTGAAAGCTTCTCGCAGGTCATCTTCGGCATCATCAACATGATTATGCGTCTGGCCCCGATTGGCGCTTTTGGCGCGATGGCGTTCACCATCGGCAAATATGGCGTCGGCACGCTGGTGCAGCTCGGCCAGCTGATTATCTGCTTCTATATCACCTGTATCCTGTTCGTGGTGCTGGTGCTGGGTTCCATTGCCCGGGCGACCGGCTTTAACATCTTTAAGTTCATCCGCTACATCCGCGAAGAGCTCCTGATCGTGCTGGGTACGTCCTCTTCCGAATCTGCGCTGCCGCGCATGCTTGATAAGATGGAAAAGCTTGGCTGCCGTAAATCGGTCGTCGGGCTGGTGATCCCGACGGGTTACTCGTTTAACCTCGACGGAACCTCTATCTACCTGACGATGGCGGCGGTGTTTATCGCCCAGGCCACCAACAGCCACATGGATATTTTCCATCAGATCACGCTGCTTGTGGTGCTCCTGCTCTCTTCTAAGGGAGCCGCCGGGGTGACGGGCAGCGGCTTTATCGTGCTGGCCGCGACGATTTCCGCAGTGGGCCATCTGCCGGTGGCGGGCCTGGCGTTGATTCTGGGCATTGACCGATTCATGTCAGAAGCGCGCGCGCTGACCAACCTGGTCGGCAATGGCGTGGCGACTATCGTGGTGGCCAAATGGGTGAAAGAGCTGGATTCGAAGAAGCTGGACGACACGCTCAATAACCGCATTCCCGCTGAGAAAGCACAAGAAATTTCCCAATAATCCCGCAACTTATCCTTCATATCTGCCCGTAGTCACTTGATGGACTACGGGCTCCTGCGCATAATTGACCATATTTTTCGTAGAACGTGTGACATTTCATCTTTTACACGGTCTAAACGACGTATTTAGCTCATCAAAATGCGCATGAGTTTTTTTATTACCCGAGATCGTTCGGGTATATAACCAGGATTGTTGATTCAGGGGTTTACATGCAGGGCACAAAAATTCGACTCATAGCGGGCGGTATGCTGATGATGGCAGCCGTGGGCTATGCGCAAGCAGAAGCGCTCCAGCCGGACCCGGCATGGCAACAGGGAACACTGGCGAACGGTTTTCAGTGGCAGGTTTTAGCCACGCCGCAGCGCCCGAGTGACAGAATTGAAGTCCGTCTCCAGGTGAACAACGGTTCACTGAGCGAAATGACGCCGCAGGCGGGCTACAGCCACTTTATCCCGCGTCTTGCGCTGACGCAGAGCGGCAGTTTGCCGACGATGCAGGCTCGTTCGCTGTGGCAGCAGGGCATCGATCCCCAGCATCCGATGCCGCCCGCCATCGTCTCTTACGATTACACCCTTTTCAGCCTGAGCCTGCCGAACAATCGCAATGACCTGCTGAAAGAGGCGCTGACCTGGCTCTCTGACGCCAGCGGCAAACTCAATATCACCCCGGAAGCGGTGAACCATGCGCTCGGTGGTGAAGATATGGTGGTGACCTGGCCGCAGGATCCGAAAGAGGGCTGGTGGCGCTATCGCCTGAAGGGGTCAACGATGCTTGGCCACGATCCGTCTGAGCCGATGAAGCAGCCCGTCGATGCCGAACAGCTGAAAAGTTTCTACCAAAAATGGTACACGCCGGATGCGATGACGCTGATCATCGTCGGCAACGTTGACAGCCGCACCGTGGGCGAACAAATCAATAAAATTTTCGGTGAGCTGAAAGGCAAACGTGAAACGCCTGCGGTGGTACCGACGCTGGCGCCGCTGCCGACGAAAGCCGTCAGCATCATGACCGACGCGGTGCAGCAGGACAGACTGGCCATCATGTGGGACACCTCGTGGGCACCCATTCGTGAATCCGCTGCGCTGCAGCGCTACTGGCGTGCCGATCTGGCGCGTGAGGCGCTGTTCTGGCACGTGCAGCAGAACCTGAGCAAAAGCAACGTCAAGGATATCGGCATCGGGTTTGACTGCCGCGTACTCTATCTGCGCGCCCAGTGCGCGATCAACGTTGATTCCCCGAACGATAAGCTGAACGCGAACCTTGGCCTGGTGGCTCGGGAGCTCGCGAAAGTGCGTGAAGAAGGGCTGACGAAAGAAGAGTTTGATGCCCTGATTGCGCAGAAAAATCTGGAGCTGCAAAAGCTGTTTGCGACCTATGCCCGTACCGACACCAATTTGCTGATTAGCCAGCGCATGCGTGCTTTGCAGAACCAGGTCGTGGATATCGCACCGGAGCAGTATCAGAAGCTGCGCCAGGAGTTCCTGAACTCGCTGACGGTGGAGAGCCTGAACCAGGATCTGCGCCAGCAGCTGTCGCAGGATATGGCGCTCATCCTCCAGCAGCCGAAAGGCGAGCCGGAATACAGCATGAAAGAGTTGCAGGCGACGTGGGATAAGCTGATGGTGCCACCCGCGGCTCCGGCCACCTCGGCGGCTGAAGATCGTCAGGACGTGACGGATATTCCGCCGGCTCAGTAAGTCAGTAATGCCCGGTGGCGCTAACGCCGACCGGGCCTACGAGCTATTGTAGGCCGGGCAAACGCAGTACCGCCCGGCAAAATGCCGCAATCAGACAGGCATTGCCTCACGAGGAATGATCGCCCCGCGATACTGGATCACGGTGCTGGCTGTCAGGTGCCCACGTTGTGCGGCGGCTTCTGCATCACCGCCGGTCAGGCGTACCGCCAGATACCCTGCGCTAAAGGAGTCGCCCGCTGCGGTGGTATCCACAACTTTTTCTTTTGGCAATTTCACCGCCGGAACTTCCACCACGCTTTCGCCTGCCAGCGATACCAGGCAAGACTCTGCGCCGCGCTTAACCACAACTTCGCTCACGCCAGCTTCGTGCGTACGGGCAATCACTTCATCGACCGGCTTCTCGCCCCACAGCGCGTCTTCGTCATCCAGCGTCAGGAAGGCGATATCGGTGCAGGCCAGCATCTGCTGATAGGTCTGCTGAGTCTCTTCACGACTGGCCCACAGGCGAGGACGATAGTTGTTATCAAAAATGACCTTTCCGCCGTTGGCGCGGCATTCGTGCAGCAGGGAGAACAGCTTCGCACGGCTGGCAGGGCTCAGAATCGCCAGGCTGATGCCGCTCAGATAGAGGTAATCAAAGGTCGCCAGCTCTTCGCAGATCGCCGCCGACTGTTCGCTTTCGAGCCAGAATTTCGCTGCCGCTTCGTTGCGCCAGTAGTAGAACGTGCGCTCACCGGTGTCATCGGTTTCGATGTAGTAGAGGCCCGGCATGCGGTCGGCCATGCGCTGAATCAAATGTGTGTCGACGCTTTCATTTTCCCACGCTTCCAGCATCTGCTGGCTGAAGCTGTCGGTGCCGAGCGCGGTGACATAACTCACCTGTAAATCAGCCTGCGCGACCTGGCGGGCAATGTATACGGAGGTATTGAGCGTATCGCCGCCAAATCCACGGTTTACCCGCGAGCCCTTCTCTGACAGCTCAATCATGCATTCGCCAATGACGGCAATTTTTTCAGACATAGTCGTCAAGCCTTATCGAAATCGAAAAATTAGCGGTAGTGTGCGCTGCGGCTGCGGAGGGGTCAACTATATTAAAACAACGTTCCATTATTTTTTTGAACTGACGCCGGTTCTGCTCCAATCCTCCGCGTACAGAAATGCAAAATGCCAAAGGTGAACATAAAGTTCTCACTTTAAGCGCCGATAACCCAATGACGAGTTCCGATAGATTTCCCTTTTACAGGACAGCTGAGATGAAGTTAAAGCAGGTTATCCAGCGGCTAAGCATTCCCGATGCAGGCATTGAAGGCCTCCAGGAGCGGCGCTATTGGCTGGAGTGTGAGCGTGCTTATACTTACCAGCCCATCTACAAAACCGATGGCTCTCTGATGGCGGTCGAAGTACTGACCGTGGTGACCCACCCGGATCACCCCAGCCAACGTATCGCGCCGGACCGCTATTTTGCAGAGGTGGCTGTGCGTCAGCGTATCGACGTTATCAAAGAGCAATTGGCGGTGCTGACGGCAAAACGTACCTTCTTCACCGATAACGGGATCCTGGCATCGGTGAACGTTGACGGCCCGACGCTGCTGGCGATGCGTCAGGATCCGTCGCTGATGGCGCAAATTGAAGGGATCCCGTGGCTGCGCTTTGAGCTGGTGGAGCACATCCGGCTGCCGCAGGATTCCTCTTTTGCTTCACTGTGCGAGTTTGGTCCGCTGTGGCTTGATGATTTCGGTACCGGTATGGCGAACTTCTCGGCGCTAAGTGAAGTGCGGTATGACTACATCAAAGTTGCCCGCGATCTCTTCATCATGCTGCGCAAAACCCCGGAAGGACGCAATCTGTTCGAGCTGCTGATTCAGCTGATGAACCGCTATTGCCAGGGCGTGATTGTGGAAGGGGTTGAAACCCTGGAGGAGTGGCGTGACGTCCAGCAATCCCCGGCACACGCGGCACAGGGCTATTTCCTGTCCCGTCCCGTCCCGCTGTCCACCCTTGAAGAAGTGATACTTAATCTGGCCTGATCTGCCGTCCTTTCTGTCAGCCTCAGCTATAGTCATGAAAGGTGAGGCAAAACAGGAGCGTTTACGGCATGACAAAAACCAGAAAGGTTTTAACCATCACTTTGGCGACGATAGTTCTGCTGATCGTCGTGCTCTGGATAATCATTGCGACCTTCGACTGGAATCGCCTGAAGCCCACCATCAATCAGAAAATGTCGGCTGAGCTGAACCGACCCTTCGCCATTCGCGGCGATTTAGGCGTGGTCTGGGAGCGGCAGCCTGGCGAAACCGGCTGGCGAAGCTGGGTGCCCTGGCCGCATGTTCATGCGGACGACGTTATTCTTGGCAACCCGCCTGATATTCCTGAGATAACCATGGTGCATCTGCCGCGCGTGGAAGCCACTTTGGCCCCCCTGGCGCTGTTTACCAAAACCGTCTACCTGCCCTGGATCAAGCTCGTGCAGCCGGATGCCCGCATTATTCGCCTGTCGGAAAAAACCAATAACTGGACGTTCAACCTTGCTTCCGCCAGCGACAAGCAAAGCAACGCCCAGCCTTCGTCCTGGTCCTTCCGGCTCGATAACATTTTGTTCGATCGCGGGCGGATCAAAGTGGACGATAAAGTGACCCGGGCGGACATTGAGATCTTCGTCGATCCGCTTGGCAAACCGCTGGCATTCAGCGAAGTGACCGGTGAGAAAGGTAAAAGCGACGGGCCGAAGCCGGGCGACTATGTGTTTGGCCTTAAGGCCGATGGGCGCTACAACGGTCAGCCGCTAACCGGCACAGGGAAAATTGGTGGGATGCTGGCGCTGAAAAGCGAAGGCACGCCCTTCCCGGTGCAGGCGGATGTCCACTCCGGCAATACGCGGGTGGCGTTCAGCGGCACGATTAACGATCCGATGAAAATGGGCGGCGTGGATTTGCGCCTGAAATTCTCCGGCGATTCACTTGGCCAGCTGTACGAGCTGACGGGTATCGTGTTGCCGGACACGCCGCCGTTCGAAACGGACGGCCATCTGGTGGCAAAAATCGACACTGAGAAAGGCTCGGTATTTGACTACCGAAACTTCAACGGGCGCATTGGCGACAGTGATATTCACGGCACGCTGAAGTACAGCATGACCAAACCAAGGCCGAAGCTGGAAGGCGATATGGAGTCGAAGCAGCTACGGCTTGCCGATTTAGGTCCGCTGATTGGCGTGGATTCGGGCAAGGGCACCAAAAAGAAAGAGGTGCAGAAAGATCCCCAACCCGCCGGGAAAGTCCTGCCATACGAGCGATTCGAAACGGATAAATGGGACGTGATGGACGCCGATGTACGCTTTAAGGGCGGCAGAATCGAACACGGTGGGACTTTGCCGCTCAGCGATCTCTCCACCCACGTGATCCTTGAGCGCGGCGATTTGCGCCTGCAGCCGCTGAAGTTCGGCATGGCCAACGGCAGCATTAACGCCAGGATCCACCTGGCAGGGAATAAAAAACCCATGCAGGGCGAAGCGGATATTCAGGCCCGGCGGCTGCGGCTGAAAGAGCTGATGCCGAACGTCGAGCTGATGCAGAAGACCCTGGGTGAAATGAACGGGGATGCGCAGCTGCGCGGCACGGGGAATTCCGTGGCGGCGCTGCTGGGTTCCAGTAATGGTAACCTGAAGCTGCTGATGAACGACGGCGTGGTCAGCCGCAACCTGATGGAAATCCTTGGCCTGAACGTCGGTAACTTTATCGTCGGGCAGATATTTGGCGACGACGAAGTGCGTGTGAACTGCGCGGCGGCAAACGTGGATATCCGCAACGGCGTGGCGCGACCGCAAATACTGGCGTTTGATACGGAAAACGCGCTGATTAACGTTACCGGCACCGCGAGCTTTGCGACAGAGCAGATGGATTTGACCATCGATCCGGAGAGTAAGGGGATTCGTATCATCACGCTGCGTTCACCGCTGTACGTACGCGGCACCTTCAAAAATCCGGATTACGGCGTGAAGCCCGGCCCGCTGATTGTACGCGGCGCGGTGGCGGCCGCGCTGGCAACTCTGGTGACGCCTGCGGCGGCGCTGCTGGCGCTGATTTCCCCGTCAGAAGGCGATGCAAATCAGTGCCATGTGATTTTGTCGCAGATGCGGAAGTAGCGGTTTCCCTCTCCCTGTGGGAGAGGGGGAATAAAGGGTAGGCCGGGTAAGCGTTCGCGCCACCCGGCACAAAGGCACTTAAAGCGACTGATGCTTTGTCTCGTGCGTCAACACCAGCGCGATCAGCGTCAGGGCTGCCATTGAGGCCAGATAGTAGCCCACATACGCCAGGCCATAAGCGCCGGTCAGCCAGGCGGCGATGTACGGCGCCACGGATGCTCCCAGAATCGACGACACGTTATAGGAGAAAGATGCCCCGGTGTAACGCACTTCGGTCGGGAACAGCTCCGGCAGCAGCGCGCCCATCGGGCCGAAGGTCAGGCCCATCAGGCTCAGGCCAATCAGCAGGTAGGCCATAATCAGCGCAGGATCGCCGGAGCCCAGCAGCGGCTGGAACACGAACAGGCCAAACAGAATAATCAGCGAGGTGATGGTGATCATACTTCTGCGGCGGCCAAAGCGGTCGGCGAGCAGACCTGCAATCGGCACCATCACGCCAAAGCCAATCACCGCCATCATCAGCATCCACAGCACTTCGTTACGGGGTAAGCCCAGACCATGCGGCACCGCCGCGGTGCTGTAGGTCATGGAATAGACGGTCATGATGTAGAACAACGTGTAGGTTGCCAGCATGATGAAGGTGCCGAGAATGGTGACGCGCAGGTGCTTGCTGAGCAGCGTGCCCATCGGCACTTTCACCTGTTTTTTCGCAGCGGCAACTTTGGCAAACACCGGTGTCTCATGCAGCGAAACCCGAACGTACAGGCCGATGATCACCAGCACCGCAGAGAAGATAAACGGTACGCGCCAGCCCCAGCTCATGAACTGTTCGTCGGTCAGCAGCCAGGAGAGCAGCAGGAACGTGCCGTTGGCGAAGAAGAAGCCGATTGGCGCCCCAAGCTGCGGGAATGAGCCATACAGCGCACGCTTTTTCGGTGGGGCGTTTTCCGTCGCCAGCAGCGCCGCGCCGCCCCATTCACCGCCAAGCCCTAAACCCTGACCAAAACGCGCCAGCGCCAGCAGCATCGGCGCCAGAATGCCGATGGTCTCATAGCCCGGCAGCAGGCCGATAACGACCGTAGAAATACCCATTGTCAGCAGAGACGCTACCAGCGTCACTTTACGACCCACGCGGTCGCCAAAGTGACCAAACAGCGCAGAGCCAATCGGACGCGCGACGAAGGCGATAGCGAAGGTCGCCAGAGACTGCAGCGTGGCGGCGGTTGGGTCGCCCTGTGGGAAGAAGATATGCGGGAAAACGATCACCGCGGCGGTGGCATAAATATAGAAGTCAAAGAACTCGATGGCGGTGCCAATCAGCGAGGCGACCACGACTTTATTGCGTGAATTGACCGGCGCGATGTCCTGTGAATTTTCGAGTGTTGTGGTGGCAGCATTTTGCATAGCATTTTCTTATTTTTGGCGAACGAACGGCCATATTACGCATAGCAAAAGCCGCATTTCAATGTGTAACAAAGCGAGGGGGAGGGTGAAAAATCGGCAAAAAGCGGATAATTTTCAGGCTGGCAGATTCACATCTATGAAATGCTTCACATAAATAATTAATTAGCAGATAAAACCAGTTTTTGGTTAAAGAAAAGTTACCGTCTGGATTTATCTGCTAATAAGGTGCATTGGGGTGAAATTTCACCCCAATGTGAGGTTCAGCGATGGGTTTTGCCCGGCATTCGCGGGTCGTCTTTGTATTCGGCGGTAGCAATCCAGGCGGCGCAGAATAGCGTCAGGCGGGCGAAGAAATAAAAGAACGCCATCAGCCCCAGTACTGAGCCAAAGGCCGCGCCAGACGGTGACTTGACCAGCGCGGGCAGCGTCCAGGTCATGATGATTTTGATCACCTCAAAGCCGATTGCCGCAATAAACGTCCCGCGAATCAGCGCCTTTTTGCGCGGGCGGTGGCGAGGCAGACGCCAGAATATCCAGAAGAACAGCAGATAGTTGGCGAAAATAGAGATAGCCAGGCCAATCAACCGCCAGGCGGGCTTCAGCCACTCAATGTAGTCGAGATAGAGCGCCGAGATGATCATCTGCTGGGCTGCCCCGGAAATGGAGGTGATCGAGAGCGTGACGATCAGCGCCACCAGCAGACCAATCAATGAGATGAAATCGCGGAAGTACTTCACCCAGATTTTTTCCTGGTCCTGGGGCGTACGCTCCCAGACATCGCGCGACTGGGCGCGGATAGCCTCGCGCAGGTTGCCCATCCAGTTAATCCCGGAGTAGAGCGCCACCAGCAGGCCGACGATGCCGACGGTGGTACGCTGCTGCACGGCGGTGTTGATGGTGTTTTTCAGGGTTGCAGCGAGCGTCGGGTCGCTGACGTTAGTCAGGATCTTGTCGAAGATGTCCTGAAGCAGCGTCGGGTGTGAGGCGAGAATAAACCCGCCTGCGGCAAAGGACACCATCAGAATCGGAATCATCGACAGGAAAGAAAAGTAGGTGATGGCTGCACCAAACTGGTTGCCAAGCCTGTCGTTGAAGCGTTCTGCGGCGCGAATCAGGTGAGCAATAATGGGCTGGCGCTGTACTTTTTGCGCGGTGCCCGTCGCTTTGTTCAGCGCACCGGCGGCACGCTGTTTGAGGCCGCTATCAACGGGCTCTTCGGTGTCCATTTTCCTGACGGGATCGTAATCAAGATCCTGCGTGGGGCGTTTTGCGTCGTTATCCGGCGTCATCAGGTGCGTATTCCTTTCTTTTACAACAAAATGAAATTATAGCCGATGAGGTGCTGATCATTTTCTGAAAGCTCACGGATGTCAGTCCACGTAGCTTTTGAGGATCTCCGTCAGCCACTCCATAAACAGATGAACGCGGCGAGAAAGGTTGCGGCGGTGCGGATAAATCAGCGAGACCGGCATCGGCTCAGCGCGGTGCTGCGACAGAATCTCCACCAGCTTGCCGCTGCGCAACGCTTCTTTCACACCGATGCGCGGGACCTGAATAATTCCCAGCCCCGCCAGGCAGGCCGCGTGATAGGTTTCGGTGCTGTTCACCGTCAGTATGCCGCCTGTTTTCAGCCAGCGCGTTTGATTGTCCACGCTGATTTCAAAACCCTGCGGGCGTACGCCCAGGTTGGTGGAGTAATGGACCAGCGCGTGGCTTGCCAGATCGTCAAGCGTTTCCGGATAACCAAAACGCGCCAGATAATCGGGGCTGGCGCAGTTGACGACGGTCAGTTTGCCAATGGGGCGTGCCACTAATCCGGAATCTTTTAGTATGCCCACCCGCACCACGCAGTCGAATCCTTCCCGAATCACATCCACCAGGCGGTCGCTGCTGCTGAGCTCCAGTTCGATGCCCGGATACTGCTGTAAAAAAGCGGGCAGTTTGGGAATGACTAAATTTCGCGCAACGCCAACGGGCATGTCCACGCGCAGTCGTCCGCTGATGCTGGTGGGGTCGTGCTGGAACATACCGTCAAGTTCGTCGAGGTTGCTCAGCAAATCTTTTGCCCGCTCGTAATAGACCATGCCGTCCTGCGTGAGCTGGACGCGGCGCGTTGTGCGGTGCAGCAGGCGGATCCCGAGCAGGTTTTCCAGCGCCTGAACCTGACGCGATACGCTACCCTTTGGCAGGCCCAGCGTATCCGCAGCGCGGGAAAAACTCTCCAGCTCCGCAACGCGAATGAACAGTTGCATTGCGTGTATTTTATCCAAAGCAAACGCCTTTTGTTGTTATCAGTGAAACAATGAAACGTATTTTGCTCTCTTTATTGATTATACATCACCTAATAAGCTTCTTCTCACTGTTCACCTGTCTGAAATGAGGTTGGTTATGACACAACGTATTGCTTTAATCACCGGCGGCAGCCGCGGTCTGGGGAAAAATGCGGCGCTGAAGCTGGCGGCGAAAGGAATTCATGTTCTGCTGACGTACAACAGTAATCAGCAGGAAGCACAAAAAGTTGTCGCTGAAATCGAACAATTTGGCGTGAAAGCGGCGGCATTGCAGCTGAACGTTGCCGATAGCGCAAGTTTCGAAAAATTTGCTGAACAGGTGCAGCAGCAGCTACAGCACACCTGGCAGCGCAGCACGTTTGATTATTTAGTAAACAATGCGGGCATCGGTCTGTACGGCTCCTTCGCCGAGACCAGCGAAGCGGTGTTTGATGAGTTGATGAATATCCATTTCAAAGGTCCGTTCTTCCTCACCCAGCGCCTGCTGCCGATGATTCAGGACGGCGGCCGTATCCTGAACGTCTCTTCCGGGCTGGCTCGTTTTGCTCTGCCGGGCTTTGCGGCCTACGCCTCAATGAAAGGGGCGATGGAAGTGCTGACGCGCTATCAGGCCAAAGAGCTGGGCGCGCGCGGTATTTCGGTCAACATTATCGCGCCAGGCGCAATTGAGACGGACTTCGGCGGCGGCCGCGTGCGGGATAACGCCGAGATGAATCAGCATATTGCTGCGCAAACAGCGCTTGGTCGCACGGGCCTGCCGGATGATATCGGCGGAGCGATTGCGGCGCTGCTGAGCGATGAACTGGGCTGGATGAACGCCCAGCGTATTGAAGTCTCCGGCGGGATGTTCCTTTAATTAACTTACCCTCACCCCGTCCCTCTCCCTAAAAGGGAGAGGGAGAAAATCAAAGGCCGCAGGAATCGGTTCCCTCGCCCCTTTGGGGAGAGGGTTAGGGTGAGGGGAAATATTCGCGCCGTAATAACCCCATCAGCCAGTCATTGTGCCATTCCCCGCTGAGCCAGTAGCTCTCACGCAGCTCGCCTTCCAGCACAAAACCCATTTTCTCCAGCACCCGGCGCGATGCCCAATTTCCGGCTGTGACGGTCGCCGTCAGCCGTCTGAAGTCACCTTCACTAAAGGCATAATCACACACCGCCCGCAGCGACTCGGTGGCGTAACCTTTACCCTGCGCGCCAGGCGCAAAGAGAAAACCAATCTCCGCCATGGTTCTCTCGCGCTGAATAAAACCCGTTAATCCCAGCGGCTCGTGGGTGCCGGCGTCACGCACTATCAGGCAAAGCCAGTGCTCTGCTCCTGGCGACCAGGGCGTAAGGCGCACGTCAAAGGCCTCGCGAATCTCCGCTTCGCTTAGTGCGTCCATGACCTTGCGCATCACCACTCTGTCCTGATAAAGCGACAGAAAGAAAGGCCAGTCCGCTTCTTTCAACATTTCACAGCGTAGCCGTGGCGTGGTGAGGATTATCATCGTGTTTACTCCGGGGCTTTTTATCGGTTTATAGGCGGATTAGCCCTGCCTGTTGTGCGGTAAGCTACTTTGTAACCGTCTAAAAATAAAAATAAAACCCTGTATCTGGCAGGGATACCTTAAGCCTTGAGAAGGAAAACAGATGCACACGGCATCGCACTACTCTGGTGATCAGTTTGAACACTGCCTGGGCGTGATTCGTCAGGCGGCCACTGAGATTCTGTCGCTGCTTAACGTCCATGGCGCGGAGGCAAAGGATCCGCGCTGGTTTCTGGAGCAGCTTGAACAGGCGCGCCTGAACCTCGGCGGCTGGGCAAACGTGGCCCGACGGCTCAACCTCAACGACGCCCAAATCAGCGATTTCACCCTGCAGCTGCGCCATTTGCAGCAAATCGTGCCGGTTTATGAGCGCGGACAGGCGGTGACGGACAACCAGCTGATTGCTGCGCTACGGTTCGTGGCGGCGCTGGAGTTTGTGCGCCAGCAGCAGCCTCTTCTGACGTTTCCCTCGCTGCCGGGTGAAGACGGTAGCGACCGTCAGGAGCAGGCCCAGCGGCAGATGCGGGCGATGACCCTGACGCTGAAGGCGCTTATCGGCCAGGCCTTTCCCGATGCGATGAGGCTGAATGACTCGCTGAAGCTGCAATTTGGCGCGGACAGCGTGCGGCGCTGGCTGGCAAACGGTGATACCGGGGATATCCTCTCCGGGATGTTGTTCAGCGAGCTTGCCCTGCTCATCGTGGATAAAAAGGCGTTTGCCCGCCACTACTCGCCTTTGTTTAATTCTGCCGCTGCGCTGACGTTGTTTGCTGAGCAGCGCGTTACGCTGCATGCGTTTCTGGAAGATTGCCGGGTGATGCGCAACGCCATTCTCGCCCGGCGCCCGCTGACCACCACGGAAATGGCGCTGATCGACAATTACCTGCATCAGATTACCGGCCCGGTTCTGCATGCGTTTGAACAGGGCAGAACGCGGGTCAATCCGATGGCCTTTATGGCGGTCGACAGCAATGAGCTCAATCATTTCTGGGAGAATGCACGCAGCCGTGACCGTGCCCTGGGCGGCGACAACCAGCCGGTGCGTGAAAGCATCGAGCCGCCGAAAAAAAGTCAGGTGCGAAACCCGCAAGAGCGGCACCAGATGATTTCCACTGTACTGTGGGGGGCGGTCGGCGTGGCGATGCTGGGAATGGCGTTTGCCGCGCTGTGGCTGTTTAACAGTACCGCCCCTGTAGAACAGGCAGCGCAGGCCAGCGAATCTTTGGTAGATGCCCCGGAACGGGAAACGCCGTCGCAGCGTGAAAAGCTGGCGAATATGGGCATTACCTGGGATGTGAACAGCCTGCGTTCGGCCATCGATCGCAATGATACGCGAGTCACAACGCTGTTTTTACAGGGTGGAATGACGTGGCAGCTGGCATGGACGGAACAGGCGCAGTCTTTCCGCTACGATGAAGTGCTGGAGCTGCTGCTGCGCTATCGCCTGCAGATGGATGAACCGAAGCCCTGCCGCCGGTTTATCAACACGCTCGGTCACGCTATGGCGAGCGGCGAACCGCTCACTTCTGTGCGCAAATCGTATTTGCAGGCCTTCTGCGCGACGCCCGCAGTGGTGGAGCGCCAGCGCTATAACGTGTCTCAGGCAAAGCTGCGCGCCGATGCGACGCCGGATGCGCAGCATAAAAAATGGCTGAGCATACAGTCAGCCATTTACGATGCGATTGATTAATTCACTCACGGTTCGCCATAGAGGCCCATCAGGCGGCGCACCACGCCGTTGGTCCAGCCGAAGCCGTCCTGCAGCGGGTATTCCCCACCGCCCCCTTCGCGGGGCGTGCTGCTGGCGATGTGATATTTCTCAATCAGCTTATGATGGCGCTGATAAAAATGGTTCACGGTGGTCAGCCAGCTGCGGGCAATCTCATTGCCTAAAGCGTCGTTGCCGTAGAGCTTAAAGCCCTGAATGGCCATCCACTGCAGCGGCGCCCAGCCGTTGGGGAAATCCCACTGTTCGCCGCTCTCGTACTCGGTGGCGAGGATCCCGCCCTGCGTCAGCAGGCGCGTGCGCACTGCTGTATCCAGCTTATCGGCCTGCTCATGCGTCGCCATGCCGACATACAGCGGCACCACGCTGGCAGCAGAGAACAGCCCTAATTGTTCGCGCCGCCAGTCGTAATCACGATAGCAGCCTTGCTCGTCATCCCACAGATAGCGGGTCACCGCCGCCCGGCGCTCGCTGGCCTTATGGCGGAATTCCGCCTCGGTTTCACGGTCGCCTTTCGCACCGGAAATGTTGGCAATCGTATTTTCAAGCTTGAACAAAAACGCGTTCAGATCGATGGGAATGAACTGCGTGGTGCGGATACTGGCAAGCCTTGTGCTGTCGCGTAGCCAGCGGGAGGAGTAGTCCCAGCCGGATTCCGCACCTGCACGGAGATCGCGATAGACCTCGTTCGGTGGGCGACCAGAATGGCGGGCGGTTTCAACGTCCTCAGCCCAGGACTCGTCGCGCGGCGTGTCGCGGTCGTCCCAGTAGCGGTTAAGCAGCGAGCCGTCCGGCATGCGCACCACGTGGCGCCAGGCCTGGTTCGGTAGCAGGTTACCTGCTCCGTCCATCCAGAACTCATACTCCATCTTCAGGTGGTCCAGATACCGCTTCGCCCCGCGCACGCCGTCCTCTTCAAACAGCTCCACCATCAGGGCAAACACCGGTGGCTGCGAGCGGCTGAGATAGTAAGTACGGTTTCCGTTAGGAATATGACCGTAGCGCTCGATCATCCAGGCGAAGTTATCTGCCATGCACTTAAGCAGATCTTCGCGGCCGCTTTCCGCCAGTCCGAGCATGGTGAAGTAGGAATCCCAGTAATAGGTTTCGCTGAAGCGTCCGCCCGGGACGATATAGGCCTGGGGCAGCGCCAGCAGGGAAGACCACGGAATATGATCCTGCGGCTCTCGGGTCAGCACTGACCAGAGCGTGTCGATGTGCTCTTTCAGCGTGCTGTTGGGATTGGAGACGTACAGATCGCCGTCCGTCGCCGGCAGCCAGAAATGCTCCTCAACAAACGCCCGCAGATCAAAACCGGGCTGGCGTTTCCGTTGGCGAAAGCGGATCAGAACGTCCAGCGGATCCATTTTCGGCGCGCAGTCGGGGAAGGTTTTGCTGTCAGTGAAGATCCGCGCTTTCTGCACGCGTTCAAACAGCTCAAGGTAACGGTCGGCGGGCGTCAGCGCATCGGAGGCGGGCATCCCCTCTATCATCTCCGGTTCGGGCTCGACCTCGGATATGTCATCCAGTTTTAACTCGCACGGATCCGTGAGATAGCTGAGCTCAGGCTCGATGGCCTGCACTTCGTCGGTGTCCGGGTTACGTAATTTCTGGTTGAGCATAGCGATAAAAACCTCCGGATAACGTCAAAACTAAGGTGCCATAATATTGGTGCTTAATTAAGCGTAGTCATTCGCTTCGGTCTCAGGAGGGAAAAGCGTGCTCTTAGTCACGTTTATGTGCTTTTTTTCTCAGCACTTGTTTCCGATAACGCGCCGTTTTTTAAGAAAAAATCGGTGAAACGGTTGCGAAAAGCCGCCCTCTCACTTTCAGAGCTTTCACTTTGCAACAAAGCGTGAATATCGATAAGGTCTGCCCTCCACAGACCAGCGCACATGATGCCTTTGACTCAACGGGAAGGTTCGCATTGAAAGGGTTATTACTCCCTGGGCTGATGACGTGCGTTTTGCTCTCCGGCTGCTCCGGCACGCTGTCGCAAATGAACATGCCTTCCAGTGAAGTGAAGCAGCTTGCGCAAAATGGCCGGGCGCTGTCCGTTGACGAACTTGTTGGCGAATATATGCGCAGCAAACAGGTGTCCGGGATGGTGGTGACGGTGATTGAGCACAACGGCCCGGCTACCTTCTGAAATATCAGACCGGGCAATCCATAGACGCGTTAGCCGCGCAAAAGGTCTTCCAGCCGCTCGGCATGAGGAATGCCAGTTTTCGCCCCGAAACCCTGCGCGCCTTCCCGCTGCGGGCATTGGGGCACGCCGGAGATCAGCCGAAGTTCATTCCTCGCGGTGCGTTAACCCCGGACTGGCAGTTCAGCAATAATATGGTTGGTGCGGCGAGTCTTTATAGCGATGCGCGCGATCTGATTGAATATACCCGGGCTCATTTCTCGCCGACGAAAGATGCGACACTCAATAAAGCCTTCCGCGATGTCACCGTCGATTATTTCCCACGCGAAAAAGAAGCCGCCAATATTGCCTGGATAACCGACACCTACGGGCAACAAAAAATCACTTATCAGGTCGGTTATATCGGCGGTTATTCCAGCTATATCGGTTTTGATAAGGCCAACCAGAACGCGGTGGTGGTTTTACAGAACGGCTTTAACTGGAGTAATTACGTTGGGCACGCGATGCTCAAACATCTTGTGCCCTGATAATCGCCTAATTTTTCTTCGTTATTAGTACCGGTACGCTTTTATAAGCTGGCGTCATGCTTTGCTCATCCACCGCATCCAGCGAGAGCAAAATATTGGCTTCAGGAAGATAAGCCGCTATGGAGCCCACCGCCATGGAGACAATATGCACGGTCTGGTCAGGCAGCGTACGCTCTTCGCTGATTTCACCTTTTTCGTTTAAGGCCGCCACATTGACGACATCCCCTTGTTTGAGCCCGCGTACACGAGCCTCATTGGCGCTGAGGAAAACCACATCCCGTCGACCGGTAACGCCACGGTAGCGGTCGTTCATTCCGTAGATGGTTGTGTTGTACTGGTCGTGACTGCGGATGGTGGCCAGTACCAGGTGCCCCGGAGGTAATCCCTGGTCATCAATGGCTTCCGTGGTACACGGAATAAACATGGCTTTCCCTGTCGCGGTGCGATATTCACCGCGTGAAGCCGGGTTATCCAGACGGAAGCCGCCGGGTGCTTCAATGCGCTGATTGTAGTCATAAAACTCGGGGATCACTGCCTCAATAGCGTTGCGAATCAGACGATAATCGCCTGACAGCGCTTTCCAGTTAATCGGGCTCTGCGGCAGCGTGGCTTTGGCAAGGCCCGCGACAATCGCCGGTTCGGACATTAGCCATGGAGAGGCTGGCTTCAGGGAGCCGGTAGAGGCGTGGACCATGCTCATGGAATCTTCCACTGTCACCGACTGAATGCCCGCCTGCTGTATGTCGCGTTCCGTGCGCCCCAGCGCCGGCAGCAGATAGCTGTTTTTGGCGGCCAGCAGATGTGAGCGGTTGAGCTTGGTCGCCACATGGACCTGAAGCTCGAGCTTACGGATTGCCGGGAAGGTACGCAGCGGATCGGGCATCGCGACCGCAAGGTTGCCGCCCATGCAGATCAGCGCGCGCGAGTCTCCACGTTCAAAGGCCCGGATGCTGTCCACTGACGAATGGCCGTGCTTGCGCGGTACTTTAATCCCGAAATGCTTTTCCAGGCTGAGGTTAAAATCTTCACTCGGCTCTTCATTGATGCCGACGCTTCGGTCGCCCTGCACGTTGGAGTGGCCGCGCAGCGGACAAATCCCTGCGCCTTCCCGGCCCATATTGCCGCGTAACAGCAGCAGATTAATCAGCTGCTGAACATTTTGCGTGCCGTTGCGATGCTGGGTGATCCCAAGGCCATAGCAGACAATCACTTTTTGGTGAGCGGTGTAGATCTCCGCAAAATGGACGATCTCTTCCCGGGTTACGCCCGCGCCTGACTCGATTTGTGACCACTCCAGCGCATCGATGCTCTCACGGAGTGCTTCATAGCCGAGGGTCTGGGCGGCGATAAATCCATGATCGATAATCGCCGGCGTTCCATTTTTCTGGCTCTCATCGTCATGCTCTATCATTGCTTTCATTACGCCGCGGAAGAACCAGGCATCGCCACCGATACGGATCTGGAAATGGTCATTGGAAATCTCCGTTGACCCGCCAAGCAGCATATCGGTAGGGGACTGCGGGAAGCTGAAACGCTCGAGGCCGCGTTCACGCAGGGGATTCACCGAGACAATTTTCCCGCCTCGCCGTGCCACTTCACGCAGCGTTGCCAGCATACGAGGGTGATTGGTGCCGGGGTTGTGGCCCACGCAAATCACCAGATCGGCGGCTTCAAAGTCGCTTAGCTCAACCGTGCCTTTGCCGATGCCGATTGACTCGCCTAATCCCTTGCCGGTAGGGCTATGGCACATGTTGGAACAGTCGGGAAAATTGTTGGTGCCGTATTCGCGGGCAAAGAGCTGGTAGAGGAACGCGGCTTCGTTGGAGGTGCGCCCGGAGGTATAAAATTCAACCTGTTCCGGCTGAAGCTGGCGCAGCGTCTTGCCAATTTCGTTAAAAGCCGTTTCCCAGTCGATGGGCTGCCAGGTGTCGGTGGTAATGTCGTACTTCATCGGATGCGTCAGGCGTCCGTGTTGCTCAAGCTCATAATCGCTTTGTTTCCAGAGCGCCTGCACCGGATGAGCTGCAAAAAATTCAGGTGTTACTTTTTTGCTGGTGGTTTCCCACGAGACGGCTTTCACGCCATTTTCGCACAGCTCCATAGGCGAGCGATGGTCCGGATCGGGCCAGGCGCATCCGGGGCAGTCAAACCCCTTCACCTGGTTCATTTTAAAGAGGGCAATGGTGTCTCTGACGGGGGCTTTCTGGCTTATTACCTGAGTGGCACAGGCGATAACCGCACCCCAACCGCCGGCAGCGCCGTCATAATGACTAAGACGTTGTTTATTTTCTTTCATTTATTTTACCACCTAAGAGTAATAAGCCCTTGCCGCGCCGGGATTAGGGCAAAGGAAATAACCGTCCACCGATATTTGGGCGCAGAAAGCCTTGCCGAAGAGGGGATATCTTCAGCCATGTGAGTCACGATGATTTATAATTCTGGCGTCCGGATGATTACATCCGGATACAATTCACTGCATGTGTCAGAAATAACAAACTAACTAATAAGGATTCCGACAAAATAGGGTCGGTTTTATTCATCACAAATAAATCCTTAATGCAGAAATGGCAGCATTTCTGTTATACCCAACCGGAGGTAGACTCTTTGGCTTGCAGGCTTACAATTCGGGGTTGGGGAAGTTCATTTTCAGGCCATGACTGTGCCAGAGGAAAGTAATTTATATCGCAATGCGATATAAAATCAACGTTACGGTGAGTTAAATATGGGAAAACGGGAAATGACAGAAACGGACTATGTCGCGCTGGCGGACTTCCGGGCCACCTTAAGACAGTTTCTGGCGTTCAGTGAAAGGGAAGCAAAACAGGCTGGCCTGACCCCGCAGCAGCATCAGGCGCTGCTGGCGATTAAAGGGGCCGAGGCCGGGAAAATGACCATTGGTCTTTTGGCGGAAAGGCTTATTTTACAGCCGCACAGTACGTCCGGGCTGGTAAAGCGCCTGGAAGAGCTCAATCTGATTTACCGTATCGATTGTGCGGAAGATCAGCGAAAAATGGCGTTGGGGCTGACGGAACAGGCAGAGAAGCTACTGTCAGCGCTGAGCTCAGCGCATCTGGATGAACTGCGTCGGGTCGGGCCACTTCTTTCTGAATTAATGGCCCGTTTTCACTCTGAGTGAAGGCGGTGCAGGGTCATCAGCAATAAAAAAGCCAGCTGACGCTGGCCTTTTTGACTCCAGGAGATGCGCAACTTAACGCATCGTCACAAACTCTTCCGCTGCGGTCGGGTGGATCGCCACGGTGTTGTCGAAGTCTTTCTTGGTTGCACCCATTTTGAGTGCTACGGCGAAGCCCTGCAGGATCTCATCCATGCCAAAGCCGATTCCATGAATGCCGACGATTTTCTCTTCCGGGCCCACGCACACCAGCTTCATACGGCACGGCTGGCGGTGAGAGGTCACGGCGGTATACATCGCGGTGAAGGAAGATTTATAAACCTTCACGGCGTCATCGCCATACTGCTCGCGCGCCTGCGGTTCGGTCAGACCCACGGTGCCAATTGGCGGGTGGCTGAACACGACGGTCGGGATATTGCTGTAGTCGAGATGCTCGTCCGGCTTGTTGTTAAACAGGCGCTCGGACAGGCGACGGCCAGCGGCAACCGCTACCGGAGTCAATTCCACCGCACCGGTGTTATCGCCCACGGCGTAGATACCCGGCACGCTGGTGTTCTGGAACTTATCGACAATAATGTAGCCTTTGTCGTTGGTTTTCACGCTGGTGACGCCGAGGTTGAAGTTGTTGGTTTCCGGCTCGCGGCCAATCGCCCAGATCAGGCAATCGACTTCAAACGTTTTGCCGTCTTCCAGGGTCAGCGTCAGGCTGCCGTCGGCGTTTTTCACCACGGATTTCGGCACCGCATGGGTGTGCAGCTGCGGACCTTCGGCGTTCATCACCTCAACCAGCGTTTCGACAATCAGAGGATCGAAGCTGCGCAGCGGCGCATGCTTACGCACGAACAGGTGCGTTTCCGCGCCCAGACCGTTGATCACCCCCGCCAGTTCGACGGCGATATAGCCTGCGCCAACGACGGCAACGCGTTTTGGCAGAGCAGGCAGCTCGAAGAAGCCATCAGAGTCGATACCGTGTTCCACGCCCGGAATGTCCGGGTGGCTCGGACGGCCGCCGGTGGCGATCAGGATATGGTCTGCGGTCAGGGTTTCACCGTTTACTTCGATGGTTTTAGCATCCACGAAACGAGCGAAGCCTTTGATCACGTCCACTTTGTTTTTACCCAGCACGGTGTCGTACGAGGTGTGGATGCGGTCGATATAGGCGCTGCGGCTGGAGACCAGCTTGTTCCAGTCGAAGTGATTAAGGGTGGTATCGAAGCCGTAGTCCGGGCCATACATATGGATGGCTTCGCGGATCTGCGCGGCATGCCACATCACCTTTTTCGGTACGCAGCCAACGTTTACGCAGGTGCCGCCGAGCTCTTTGGCTTCAATCAGCGCACACTTCTGGCCGTACATGGCCGCACGGTTGATTGAGGCGATACCGCCGCTGCCGCCGCCGATGGCGATGTAGTCATAATGCTTAGTCATAGCTTCTTCCTTAATCGTTGATTGCCGCGATTGTATACCTGGAATCCATAGGTTCCACCGATGGTTGCGATTACTCCGGCACAATCCAGCTGACGGTGGCGTGACCCGTGCCGGCCGGCACCAGCTTTTTGTGCAGCCACGGCAGCACGTTGTTCATCTGCTGTTCGAGCTTCCACGGCGGGTTGATGACAATCATGCCCGAAGCGGTCATGCCACGCTGGTCGCTGTCCGGACGCACCGCCAGTTCAATTTGCAGGATGCGGCGAATGCCGGTGGCTTCGAGATCTTTGATCATGCGTTTGATTTGCGCACGCAGAACGACCGGGTACCACAGCGCATAGGTGCCGGTGGCGAAGCGCTTGTAACCTTCGCTGATGCCGGAGACCACCGCCTGATAGTCGGTTTTCATCTCATACGGCGGGTCGATCAGAATCAGGCCGCGGCGCGAAGCTGGCGGCAGCTTAGCTTTCAGCTGCTGATAGCCATCGGCTTTTGCCACGCGGGCGCGATCGTCTTTCTGGAACTCAGAGCGCAGCAGCGGGAAGTCGCTCGGGTGCAGTTCGGTCAGTTCCAGGCTGTCCTGCTCGCGCATCAGCTGACGCGCAATCAGCGGTGAACCCGGGTAGTAGCGCAGCTGGCCGCTGCGGTTGAAGTGCTGTACCACGCCGATGTACGGCTCTAATTCAGCCGGTAAATCGTCCTGCTGCCAGATGCGGGCGATGCCTTCCATGTATTCGCCAGTGCGCTCGGCGTGCTCGCTGCTCAGCTGATAACGCCCGGCGCCCGCGTGGGTATCGAGATAGAGAAACGGTTTTTCTTTCTCTTTCAGCGATTCAATGATCAGGCTCTGGACGGTGTGTTTGAGGACGTCGGCATGGTTGCCGGCGTGGAAGCTGTGGCGATAACTGAGCATGGAGGCGGATGTTCCGAAATAATAAACGATGCCGACAGTTTACCGCAGATTGCGGTGGATTACCGCTGATGCTGAAGGCGGGGGCGAGCGGGGCTGTCATAAAGGTGTCAAATGGATGCGCTAGCGTCGGGTAATCGATTGAATCCAGGATAAAAATATGAAATCACGTTACTCGTTTTTGGCTCTGACGATGTTGCTCTCCCTGCCCGCACTGGCAAAAGAGATGACGCCAGACGCTGCCGCGCAGCTTGCCGCCTCCGTGACGCCTGCGGCCAACAGCCAGGCGTTCGATGCGCTGGAAAGTCAGTCGCTTGCGGCCCTGCGTAATGCGCTGAAGGGCAGTGCATCTGAGTTAAGTCGCGATGAACTGGAGAAGGCGAAGCAATCCGCCACGCAGGCGGATATCGCCTGGCTCAAGGCCAGCGGCTACGATTTCCAGACTAAAGCCCGCCAGCAGGCCGGTATTGCGCTGCTTTCAGCGTTCAGCTCGCTACCTGACTCAACGCTTGCCGCCAGCCTGCAAACGGTGACTGAAATTAATCGCGATGCACTCGCCGCCACAAGGCATCAGGCGCTGGCCGATGCGGAAGGGATTAGCTATCTCTATTTCCTCAGCGATGCGCTGGGACCGAGCCTGGGCAAAGCGTTTCTCGCGGCCTATGACAAAGGTGAACTGAGCAAAGCGGCAGCGCTTATCAAGGCCAGTGAAGTGAGTACCGGCGCGGCAAAAAAACACTTTAACTACGCGCGACCTTTCCTCGCGCAGGGGAATACGATTCACCTGGTACCGGACGATACCGTGGTGAAAGACAATAAGCCCTATACCGCTGGCGGCGGCTCGTTCCCGAGCGGGCACACCAACACCGGTGTGACCGATGCGCTGCTGCTGGCGCAGATGCTGCCGGAGCGCTATGACGCGCTGGTGGTACGCGGGGCGCGCTACGGCTATTCCCGCATCGTGCTGGGCGTGCACTATCCACTGGATATCATGGGCTCGCGAATGGTTGCCCAGAGCAACGTGGCGTTTTATCTCAATGACGTAAAATACAGGGCGCTGTTCAATGAGGCACGCGATCAGCTGCGCGCCGCGCTGGCCAAAGAGTGCGGTATTTCGCTTGCTGAATGCGCGAAAAAGGACGGCAAGGACGATCCGTACCGTGACCCGGCGATGCAGCGTTTTTATCGCTTCACGATGACGTATGATTTGCCGCAGCAAAAAGGAGAGGGCCCTTTGCTGAGGGTCCCGCAGGGCGCGGAAGTGCTGCTGGAAAGCGCGCTGCCGAAGCTGTCAGCAGAACAACGACGCACGCTGATGGTGAAAACGGCGCTGCCTGCCGGGTATCCGCTCTCTGGCCTGACGTCTGAACAGCAGTTCTGGCAGCGCGTGGATTTACCTGCGGCGTACGCGGCGGGGTACCGGATGCGTTAAATGCGTGCCGGGTGGCGGGGACGCTGACCCGGCAGTGCCCGATGCGCTTCGCTTATCGTGCCTACAATCTACAGTTGCTTGTTGCTGGCGAGTAGGCCCGTGCAAGCGAAGCGCCGCCGGGCGTGTTGTCAGTAGCGTATCGCAGCGAGAGTGCTTTCCGTCTCTTTGATCATTGAAATCCTCTACACTTAACCCCATTCTGAATTGATATCGACAGCGCCGGAACGTGCGCTCATTTACCGTTTTTCAACAGGACAGCGCTTATGACCAATCCATTATTAAAGCCCTTCGAACTGCCACCGTTTTCGAAAATCCAGCCTGAGCATGTGGTACCCGCCGTGACTAAGGCGCTGGATGACTGCCGCTCGGCGGTGGAAAACGTTGTGGCGCAGGGTGCGCCGTACAGTTGGGAAAGCCTCTGCCAGCCGCTGGCGGAAGTGGACGACGTGCTGGGCCGTATTTTCTCGCCGGTCAGCCACCTGAACTCCGTTAAAAACAGCCCGGAGCTGCGCGAAGCCTATGAGCAGACGCTGCCGCTGCTGTCCGAGTACAGCACCTGGGTTGGCCAGCACGAAGGGCTGTATCAGGCTTATCGCGATCTGCGGGATGGCGACCACTATGCAAGCCTGAACACCGCGCAGAAAAAAGCGGTGGATAACGCGCTGCGCGACTTTGAGCTTTCCGGGATTGGCCTGTCGAAAGAAAAGCAGAAACGCTACGGTGAAATTGCCGCGCGTCTGTCTGAGTTAGGCAACCAGTACAGCAACAACGTGCTTGATGCGACCATGGGCTGGAACAAGCTGGTGACTGATGAAGCCGAGCTTGCCGGGATGCCGGAAAGCGCGCTGGCCGCAGCAAAAGCGCAGGCTGAAGCGAAAGAGCAGGGAGGTTACCTGCTGACGCTGGACATTCCGAGCTACCTGCCGGTAATGACCTATTGCGATAACCAGGCGCTGCGTGAAGAGATGTATCGCGCTTACACCACTCGTGCTTCCGATCAGGGGCCAAACGCCGGGAAATGGGATAACAGCCCGGTGATGGAAGAGATCCTCGCGCTGCGCCACGAGCTGGCACAGCTGCTGGGCTTTGAAAGCTACGCCTTTAAATCCCTCGCCACCAAAATGGCGGAAAACCCCCAGCAGGTGCTCGACTTCCTGACCGATCTGGCAAAACGTGCCCGTCCGCAGGGGGAGAAAGAGCTGGCCCAGCTGCGCGCCTACGCGAAAGCTGAATTCGGCGTGGATGAACTCCAGCCGTGGGATATCGCGTACTACAGCGAAAAACAGAAGCAGCATTTATACAGCATCAGCGATGAACAACTTCGCCCGTATTTCCCGGAGAACAAAGCCGTTAACGGCTTGTTCGAAGTGGTTCAGCGCATTTATGGTATTACCGCCAAAGAGCGCAAAGACGTGGACGTCTGGAACCCGGAAGTGCGCTTCTTTGAGCTGTACGATGACAAGAACGAGCTGCGTGGTAGCTTCTACCTCGACCTCTACGCCCGTGAGCATAAGCGTGGCGGCGCGTGGATGGACGACTGCGTAGGGCAAATGCGCAAAGCAGACGGTACTTTGCAAAAGCCGGTGGCCTATCTCACCTGTAATTTCAACCGTCCGGTAAACGGCAAACCTGCGCTGTTCACCCACGATGAAGTGATCACCCTGTTCCATGAGTTTGGTCACGGTCTGCACCATATGCTGACCCGCATTGAAACTGCGGGCGTGTCTGGCATCAGCGGGGTGCCGTGGGATGCGGTCGAACTGCCAAGCCAGTTTATGGAAAACTGGTGCTGGGAGCCGGACGCGCTGGCGTTTATCTCCGGCCACTACGAAACTGGCGAGCCGCTTCCGCAAGAGTTGCTGGAGAAAATGCTGGCGGCGAAAAACTACCAGGCGGCGATGTTTGTTCTGCGCCAGCTGGAGTTCGGCCTGTTCGATTTCCGTCTGCACGCCGAGTTCAACCCGGCGCAGGGCGCGAAAATTCTCGACACCCTGGCAGAAATCAAGAAACAGGTTTCCGTCGTTCCTGGGCCGTCGTGGGGCCGCTTCCCGCACGCCTTCAGCCATATCTTTGCCGGTGGTTATGCGGCAGGTTACTACAGCTATCTGTGGGCCGATGTGCTGGCCGCCGATGCGTTCTCGCGCTTCGAAGAAGAGGGGATATTCAACCGCGAAACCGGGCAGTCGTTCCTCGACAATATCCTGAGCCGCGGTGGCTCTGAGGAACCGATGACCCTGTTCAAACGCTTCCGTGGCCGCGAACCGCAGCTCGATGCGATGCTTGAGCATTACGGCATCAAGGGCTAATACGTTCGTGAAAATCTGCTTAGTGGATGAATCAGGCGCCAGCGATGGCGCCTTATCTGTTCTTGCGACCCGCTGGGGGCTGGAGCACGATGCCGAAAACCTGATGGCGCTGGTGTTCACGCCGGACCATCTGGAACTGCGTAAGCGCGATGAGCCAAAGCTCGGCGGCATCTTCGTAGATTTTGTCGGCGGCGCGATGGCGCACCGGCGCAAGTTCGGCGGCGGTCGTGGGGAAGCCGTTGCGAAAGCGATTGGTATTAAGGGCAGCTATCTGCCGGATGTGGTGGATGCCACGGCAGGGCTTGGGCGCGATGCGTTTGTGCTGGCGTCAGTGGGCTGCCGGGTACGGATGCTGGAACGTAATCCCGTTGTGGCGGCGTTGCTGGATGATGGTCTTGCCCGTGGCTACGCCGACCCGGAAATTGGCGGCTGGCTGCAGCAGCGCCTGCAGCTGATTCATGCCTCCAGCCTGAACGCGCTCACCGACATCACGCCGCGGCCGCAGGTTGTCTATCTCGACCCAATGTTCCCGCATAAGCAAAAAAGCGCGCTGGTGAAAAAGGAGATGCGGGTGTTTCAGTCGCTGGTAGGGCCGGATTTAGATGCCGATGGCCTGCTGGCGCCTGCGCGAGAGCTTGCGACAAAACGCGTAGTGGTGAAGCGACCTGATTATGCGCCGCCGCTGGCGGACGTCGCGACAGCCAATGCGGTGACCACCAAGGGGCACCGGTTTGATATTTATCCGGGAACGCCGGAATAAAAAAGCCGGGTAACGGCTCTGCCTTACCCGGCCTACAGTTCGCTCTGTTTGCCAGGCCCGGTAAGGCGTAGCCGCCACCGGGCACTCCGTCACCGGCCTCTATCAGTTACTCGTCTTCTTCATCACGCAGCGGAACAATCAGCATATCCACGTGCACGGTGTTAATCAGCTGGCGAGCCGAGGACATCAGCTTGCTCCAGAAATCCTGATGATGACCGCAAACGACCAAATCCATATCGTATTTCTTAATGGCATCGACCAGCACCTGGCCGAGATCGCCGCTGCCGCTCAGGGTTTCGGTGATCGGATAGCCTGCATTGGTGGAAAGCTCGGTCAGCGCATGGTGGGTTTCTTCAGAAATGCGTTTCTGCATATCACCCAGATTGACATCAATCAGGCCGGTGTAGAGATCGGAGTAGTTCACATCGACATGAATCAGGGAAACTTTCGCGTTATACGGGCGCGCCATGGAGACTGCTTTGTCGACCAGCACTTTGCTTTCCGGGGAGAGATCGACCGCGATAAGAATGTGTTTGTAAGCCATAGTGTTACTCCTTCCTTAAGTGGTTAATGACTGTAAGTGTAGACAACTCAACCTTAAAACGAGCCTCAAGTAACGTCAATGTCCCTTGATCACCAATCAGTTAAACAAATCTTTCACGTTTCTCTATTGATAGGGGTTAAGGATGTGGCAAAAAAATCAGCTGATCTCCTACACTATTTAAAGGGCTGGTTCGCTTATGTAACGTGACCAGTCTCTCACTCTTTCACTGACTGTCTGTCGAGTTTCGGGGTGCGGTAGTCCCGGAGGGGTTCTCCGTGGGCGGGTCGCCGGGGAGGAGGTATGGTAAGCACTGTCGCGCTGTTTTGGGCTTTGTGCATCGTGTGTGTGGTGAATATGGCGCGCTATTTCTCATCGTTGCGCGCGCTGCTGGTGGTGCTGCGTGGTTGCGATCCCTTACTGTATCAGTACGTGGATGGCGGAGGTTTTTTTACCTCCCACGGTCAGCCTGGCAAACAGGTGCGTCTGGTGTGGTATATCTACGCGCAGCGTTATCGCGATCATCATGATGATGAGTTTATTCGCCGCTGCGAGCGCGTTCGCGGTCAGTTTGTATTAACCAGCGCGCTGTGCGGGCTGGTGATTATCAGCATGATTGCTTTGATGATTTGGCATTAAGTACCGACATAAAAAAAGCGGGTCAGTCTCCTGGCCCGCTTTTTTGTCGTTTCCGAAAAGGCTTAGATGAGCTTCAGGCTCAGCCAGTACAGCGCGCCGGACAGGATAATTGCCGCTGGCAGGGTCAGTACCCACGCCATCAGGATATTGGTCACTGTTTTACGCTGCAGGCCGCCACCGTCAACGATCATCGTACCCGCAACGGAGGACGACAGAACGTGAGTGGTGGATACCGGCATCCCGGTGTAGCTTGCCAGGCCGATAGAGACCGCTGCGGTCATCTGCGCGGACATCCCCTGGGCATAGGTCATGCCTTTCTTACCGATTTTCTCACCGATGGTGGTCGCCACGCGACGCCAGCCGATCATGGTACCAATGCCCAGCGCCAGCGCGACGGCCATGATAATCCAGATTGGGGCATACTCGATGGTGCTCAGCATGTCGGTTTTCAGTTTCTTCAGCAGACGCTGGTCGTCAGCATTGACGTCCGGCAGCTTCGCCACTTTATCGGTGGTGTCGGAGATGCACAGCATGATGCGACGCATCTGGCTGCGCTGATCGACGCTCAGCTTGTCGTAGCTCTCAATGTTTTCCAGCATGCCCTTCACGCGGTTCAGCGCGTTAATGGTGTTTGCCGGATGGCAGTGGAACTCCGCAGGCTGGGTTGCGCCTGGCTCCGGAGAAGGGATCAGTTGGTCAACGCCGGTCACTTTTTTCAGCAGCTCAGGATGCTGCTGGAAATAGGTTTCCACGTTGTTGACGGCATCACGGGTACGGGTAATTTCGTAGCCGGAGGCATTCATATTCACCACGAAGCCCGCAGGCGCTACGCCAATCAGCACCAGCATCACCAGACCAATGCCTTTCTGACCGTCGTTCGCGCCGTGGGAGAATGCCACGCCGATTGCGGAGATGATCAGGGCGATACGCGTCCAAAACGGCGGCTTTTTCTTCCCGTCTTTCTTTTCACGCTCGGCTGGCGTCAGGTGAATACGCGCCTTTTTCTTGGTGTTGCTCCAGTAGCGGCGCAGGATGAAAATCAGGCCGCCCGCAATCACCAGACCGACGATAGGGGAGATGATAAGCGAACCGAAAATCCCCATGACTTTAGGGATGTTCAGCGCATCCACTACCGAGGTGCCGGTCATCAGGGCATTGGTTAAACCAATCCCGATAATGGCGCCAATCAGGGTGTGCGAACTGGATGCCGGCAGGCCGAAATACCAGGTACCGAGGTTCCAGATAATCGCCGCTAACAGCATGGAGAAGACCATGGCGAGACCATGAGCAGAGCCCATGTTCAGCAGCAAATCCGTTGGCAGCATATGCACGATCGCATAGGCTACGCTCAGACCGCCTAACAGCACGCCAAAGAAGTTGAAGATGGCCGCCATCGCCACCGCCAATTGCGAACGCATTGCGCGGGTGTAGATCACGGTCGCTACTGCGTTTGCGGTGTCGTGGAAGCCGTTAATCGCTTCGTAGAACAACACAAATCCCAGAGCAAGCAATAACAAAAGCCCGGTATGCAAATCCAGGCCAGCAAACAAATGTAGCATAGGACGTTACGCCATTTTGAGGACATGAACGCGGCGCATTATCCAGGACAAACGCAGCGTGGGCAAAGAGAAATATAGACTTTTATTGATATTTGTTCACGACGGTAAAAATAGTGTTTGGAATTATCCTATATGTTTCAACGGTATGAATGACCATCAAAAAAATCTTACTGGTCGTACCGCAGGGGAAAATTTACAATTCCCGACATTCAAAATGAGAGGACAGACGTGTGGAAAGGTTTGATGCCATTGTTGTCGGCGCAGGCGCGGCGGGAATGTTTTGTGCAGCGCAGGCGGGGCAAGCCGGGGCGCGAGTGCTGCTTCTGGATAACGGCAAAAAGCCGGGCCGCAAGATTTTAATGTCCGGCGGCGGGCGCTGTAACTTCACCAATATGTACGTGGAGCCCGCGGCTTACCTCAGCCAGAACCCCCATTTTTGCAAATCTGCGCTGGCGCGTTATACCCAATGGGATTTTATCGATCTGGTCGGGAAATACGGCATCGCGTGGCATGAGAAAACCCTCGGTCAGCTGTTCTGCGACGACTCCGCCGAGCAGATTGTCGCCATGCTGGTGGCAGAATGCGAAAAGGGGGGCGTGATGACACGCTTGCGCACGGAAATCCTCAGCGTTGAGCAGGATGACGAAGGTTACGTATTGCAGCTTAACGGTGAAACGGTCGCGGCGAAAAAGCTGGTGATCGCCAGCGGCGGGCTGTCGATGCCGGGCCTCGGCGCCTCGCCGTTTGGCTATAAAATCGCTGAGCAGTTTGGCCTGAACGTTCTGCCGACTCGCGCGGGGCTGGTGCCGTTTACGCTGCATAAGCCGCTGCTCGAACAGCTTCAGGTGCTCTCCGGCGTTTCCGTGCCGTCGGTGATTACCGCCAACGACGGCACCGTGTTCCGCGAAAACCTGCTGTTTACCCACCGTGGCCTGTCCGGCCCGGCGGTATTGCAAATTTCCAGCTACTGGCAGTCGGGTGAGTTCGTTGATATCAATCTGGTACCGGAGTGCGATCTGGGAAGTTTCCTCGATGAGCAGCGCAACGCGCATCCGAATCAAAGCCTGAAAAACACCCTGGCGATGCAGCTGCCGAAGCGCCTGGTGGAATGCCTGCAACAACTTGGGCAAATCCCGGACGTGCAGCTCAAGCAGCTCAACAGCAAAGAACAGGCGCAACTGGTGGAAACATTGACCCACTGGCGCGTGCAGCCGAACGGTACCGAAGGCTACCGCACGGCGGAAGTGACCCTTGGCGGTGTCGATACCAACGAGCTCTCTTCACGCACCATGGAAGCGCGCAAAGCACCGGGTCTCTATTTTATCGGCGAAGTGATGGACGTTACCGGCTGGCTCGGTGGCTATAACTTCCAGTGGGCATGGGCTTCCGCATGGGCCTGCGCGCAGGCGCTGGTGGAAAGCTGATTCACCGCAGCGCCTTGCCAAACGCGCTTCGCAGGTTCACACTTATCCGATAAGGTGATGGCGTTCCACCTTTCCCAACCGCTTCCCTGAGAAGCTGATGACGCCTGACGATGTCTCTTTTAACCGAGGCATGTCAGGCGTATCTGAATACTCCCGCCCGACATGCCTTCCCAACCCGGGCCAACGATGATGATTGATTTTATTCCCTCAGAAGAGAGCGGGACTCAGCTGTTCTTCCGGCACCTGCTGGTGCTGATCGAAAGCGCAGAAGATGGCGCAACACTTGTGACGCACGCCGTGCAGATTGCCAAAGCGCATCCCAGCGGCGTGAAGATCACGCTTGCCCACCTCAACGAAGACTATCGGGCGATGAACTACATCGCCGATTGCCTGATGGACGATTCCGTGGCGGAAGACGTGATTAAAGCCAAAGCGCTGTTCAGCAAGCTGGTGCAACTGACCGTATTTCCGCTGAACACGCGCCAGCTGGTCACGATTCATCGCTTTGAAGATGTTGAGAAATGCGTAGCCGATCTGCAGATTGACCTGGTGATTGTCGGCCATCGCAACCGCCTGTTCGGCACCTGGTCTTCCCGGTCGGTTGGTTTTATCAACCGCCTGAGCGTCGACATTCTGATCCACCATATTTCCGCAGATATGACTAAGTGAGCGCCTGATGCTGAAATCGTTACTGGCTGTGATTGTGGGCGGCTCTGCCGGGTGTGTGATTCGCTGGGTGCTGTCGATGCGTCTGAATACGCTGTGGCCGGATTTACCGCCGGGTACGCTTCTGGTGAATTTGCTGGGTGGGCTGATTATTGGCGCGGCGCTGGCCTTTTTCCTGCGTCAGCCGCAGCTGGATCCGGCCTGGAAGCTGCTGATCACCACCGGCCTGTGCGGTGGGATGACCACCTTTTCCACGTTTTCTGCCGAGGTATACGCGCTGCTACAGGCGCAGAACTACCTTTGGGCTGCGGCATCGGTCGCCATTCACGTTATAGGCTCGCTGCTGATGACCGCCGCAGGCTTTGCGCTGGTAACGCTGCTGGTCTGAAAAAGGAGCCAGCGGTTTGGCTGGCTCTCTTTCTCTATGCCGGGTTACTCAAGGCCCAGGAAAAGCTGCGCTATCTTGAAATAGATGATCAGTCCGGTGCCGTCGATAAGCGTGGCGATGAACGGTGCTGAGACCACGGCCGGATCGATCCCCAGACGCTTAAGCACCATCGGGATCACCGACGATACCAGTGCGCTCCACAGCGTGATGCACACCAGCGTGATGCTGACGATCAGCGTAATCTCCGGGCCAATCCCCATCATCCATGCCCGGATACAGCCTGCCGTACCGAGCGTCAGGGCAATCAACAGAGAAGTGGAAACTTCTTTGCGGATGACCCGTCCCATATCGCGCAGATGCACTTCACCGAGCGCCATGGCGCGCACAAGCGTGGAGGTGATCTGCGTGCCGCTGTTGCCGCCGGTACCAATCAGCAGCGGGATGAAGAAAGCCAGAGCGATGGCCGATTCCAGCGCTTCCTCAAAATGCTGAATGACGCTGCTGGTGTAGGCTTCTGCGACGAACAGCAGCAGCAGCCAGACGGATCGCTTCTTCCACAGGGCAAGCGGGCTGGTGTCCAGATAAGGCTTTTCCAGCGGCAGCGTGGCGCCCTGGCGTTGCACATCTTCGGTGACGTCATCGGCCAGCAGACGATCAATCTCTTTTTCCATCAGCCCGCCGACCAGCACGCCCTGGTCAATAACCGGTACGACGCTGAACTGACGATCCGCCAGCCGGGCGGCGACCTGCTGGCGTTCATCCTGCGGCGTTACGTGAAAAACGCAGCTGTCCATCAGCGTGCAGATGGACTGGCCGGTATCGCTTTCCTGTAACAATTTTCGCACGGACAAAATGCCCCGTAGTTTATTTCCTGCCACCACAAAAGCATGGCCGGGAATATCGTTGTCTTTGAGCTGCGATAAAAAAGATTCACGCGCTTCGTGCACGCAGAAATGGTCCGGCAGCGCAATGTATTGCGCAGACACATAATGGGCAATGGTATCGCCGTCAAATGAGGCTGAAGCTGGCGAAAGCGCCGGGAGCTGGAGGTGTGACATTTTACATTCCCTATAAAAAATATCTCATAGGGGCGAACAAGACAGGAACAGCAAACTGAGCAGATCCCCACGTCCTGGATTTAGCACTGTACAACGTATCTGTCCGGTATATATCACCGGCAGAAGTTATCTTGGCAACACCTTGATTCGATGGATGCCTGTATTTCCCTGTGGGGTCTCTCTCGATACCGTCAGGGCGATAACTTATATTTGTACAGGAGCCTCGCCATAACGAGATCGTTAAAAGAGCGGCCATTATATTCAGGCCGGGCGATTAAACGAGCAGGGAATGCGTATGGTTGAGGCTGTATTTAGAATTATCTTGTGGCGGTATCAGGCAGGACCTGGCGCATGGCCAGTAAACGGTGATTCCAGTAAGGATCGTTTAACTGCGAGATGGTCACGCCTTTGCGACGTGAGGCATGAATAAAGCGGTTTTCGCCAATATAAATACCGACGTGCTTCTGCGCTCGCCCGGTTTTGAAAAACACCAGATCGCCAACGCGTGCCGTGCCGGGTTTTGTTCTCTTGCCTCTTCTTAATTGCTCGCCGGTGGTTCTTGGCAAACTGACGGCGAACGCCTCCTGATAAAGACGACGCGTCAGCGCGGAGCAATCAATCGCCCTGTGGGAATTCGCGCCGAGACGATAGCGGGTCCCTTTCCACTGCTGGTATTCACGCATCAGGCGTTTACGGCGTTTGATATTGCTGCTGGCTTTGATCGGCTTGACCGCCACTTCTTTGTGCTTCGGGCGATGGGTCAGGTGAGCACGTGCAGCCTGCGCGGTGCAGTGGATGGAAAACAGCAGGCAGAGCAGCAGAGCAAGACGCAGAGGCATAGTCGTTTCGGGTAGCGGCAGTCAATAAGCATAAAATGATAAGTGCGGGCATGCTACGTTTTTTGGCGATGATGAGCAATGCACAAAAACCATTATTACGCTCTACTCTCACCGCGATCACATTTTTATGTCAAAACGATGAGGAAACGGTGGAATAATTTACAAACGGAAACATTCGCCGCAGGGAGAATAGCCTCCCTGTGAAGTAAATGTATAGAAAATTGTCATTAGCCATGGTTGGCGATTAGCCCATGTAGCTGAGCGCCGCTGCTGCGGGAAATAGCCGTTTTAATATGTAACGTTGCTAACGTATTTTTCGATTTCATTTCCATGGCCGCTCATGCACATAAAGGTCATTTTGAATTGAATGGGCATGTTGTCGGTCTAAAAATGAGTTACCAGTGGCTGGTATGGGGGATAGTCACAACATGGCTTGATGTTTACCTTTTGCCATCTTCTTATTTTTCCTGGATAAAGTATAAAAACGCTGAAATGTGAAGGATGTCGTGAAAATCTGCGGGGATATATTCTTTGTTTAAGTTTCATTGAAGTTATTAACAATGTGGCGAGGTGACATTTTTATTAAGACTGGATGAAGATTTGTTTTTTCTTACTCTGTGAGGTGCGCATTTAATTCTTTTAAAAACAAATGGTTAAATTTAATCTCCAAGCTTTAACCTCATTCTTAATATTATCCTAATGTACGTTGGCTAATTTTAATTGTGTTGAGCTGGCGTTTATCTACCAGTCATTTTGATTATTACTTCGTTTAACTCTGCGAGCGCACGATGGTTTAGACGCAACCCCAACGTTCAGGGTAAGGAAAAATAATGAGTGAATTTTTGCCTTTCTCACGCCCGTCTATGGGAGATGAGGAGTTTGCCGCACTGAAAGAGGTGCTGCAGTCCGGCTGGATCACCACTGGGCCGAAGAATGCGCAGCTTGAGGAGGCATTCTGTCTGCTTACCGGCAATCGTCATGCTATTGCCGTCAGCTCCGCAACGGGCGGAATGCATGTCACTTTGATGGCACTCGACATCGGGCCGGGCGACGAAGTGATTACACCTTCTCAGACCTGGGTTTCCACGCTCAATATGATTGAGCTGCTGGGCGCAACTCCGGTCATGATTGACGTTGACCACGACACGTTAATGATCACACCTGAAGCTGTTGCTGCCGCCATCACCCCGCGCACCAAAGCCATTATTCCTGTCCACTACGCGGGCGCGCCGTTCGACATCGACGGCATTTATGCCATTGCTCAGCAGCACGGTATTCCGGTGATTGAAGATGCCGCCCATGCAGCAGGCACGTATTACAAAGGCCACCACGTTGGCGGCAAAGGCACCGCGATTTTCTCCTTCCACGCGATCAAAAACATGACCAGCGCCGAAGGTGGGCTGGTTGTTACCGACAACGACCAGCTTGCGCAGCGTATTCGCAGCCTGAAGTTTCACGGTCTTGGCGTCGATGCCTATGACCGCCAGACGCATGGCCGTGCACCGCAGGCGGAGGTGATCTCTCCTGGCTTTAAATACAACCTTGCCGATATCAATGCCGCGCTGGCGCTGGTGCAGCTGGGCAAGCTACCGCAGGCAAATCTGAAGCGTGCTGAAATTGCGCAGCGTTATCTTACGGAGCTCGCCAACACGCCTTTCCAGCCGCTGGCAATCCCTGAGTGGCCGCATCAGCACGCGTGGCACCTGTTTATTATTCGCGTTGATGAAGCCCGCTGTGGCATCAGCCGTGACGGCCTGATGGAGCAGCTGAAAGCGCAGGGCATTGGTACAGGCCTGCACTTTCGCGCCGCGCACACGCAAAAATATTACCGCGAACGCTACCCAAACCTCTCCTTACCGAATACGGAGTGGAACAGCGCCCGCATCTGTTCTCTGCCTCTTTTCCCGGATATGACCCATGACGACACAACCCGCGTCATTACTGCGCTCCGTCAGCTCGCAGGACATTGATATGTTTGAAGCCCCGAAAGTGAAAAAGGTTTCGGTGGTGATCCCTGTTTATAACGAACAGGAGAGCCTGCCAGAGCTGATTCGCCGCACCGATGCGGCCTGCGCCACGCTCAATCGTGATTACGAAATTCTGCTGGTCGATGACGGCAGCAGCGATGATTCCGCCCGTATGCTGGTGCTGGCTGCCGAAGCGCCGGGCAGCCACATTGTGGCGGTGCTGCTGAACCGCAACTACGGCCAGCACTCAGCGATTATGGCTGGATTCAGCCACGTGACCGGCGATCTGATCATCACCCTGGATGCTGACCTGCAAAACCCGCCGGAAGAGATCCCGCACCTGGTCGATAAGGCCGATGAAGGCTACGACGTCGTGGGCACCGTGCGCCAGAACCGCCAGGACAGCGTTTTCCGTAAATCGGCGTCGAAGATGATTAACCGCCTGATTCAGCGCACCACCGGCAAAGCGATGGGCGACTACGGCTGCATGCTTCGCGCCTACCGTCGCCACATTGTTGACGCGATGCTGAACTGCCACGAGCGCAGCACCTTTATTCCGATTCTCGCCAATACCTTTGCGCGCCGGGCGGTGGAAATCCCCGTGCTGCATGCCGAGCGTGAGTTTGGTGATTCCAAATACAGCTTCATGCGTCTCATCAACCTGATGTACGACCTGGTGACCTGCCTGACGACTACGCCGCTGCGCCTGTTAAGCGTCGTGGGAAGCGTGGTGGCGCTGGCCGGTTTTGCCTTCGCCATTCTGCTGGTGATTTTGCGCCTGGCGTTCGGCGCAGAATGGGCCGGTGATGGCCTGTTCCTGCTGTTTGCGGTGCTGTTTATGTTTATCGGCGCGCAGTTTGTCGGTATGGGGCTTCTTGGAGAGTATATCGGGCGCATCTATAACGATGTTCGCGCCCGTCCCCGCTACTTTATTCAACGTGTTGTCCGTCAGGAAGGCCTGACGACTGAAAAGGAAGATCGTTCATGAAAGCTGTTGTATTTGCCTATCACGATATGGGGTGCACAGGGACTCAGGCCTTGCTGGATGCCGGATATGAGATTTCGGCAATCTTCACCCATCCGGATAATGCTGGTGAAAACCACTTCTTTGGCTCGGTAGCTCGCCTTGCCGCTGAACAGGGCATTACCGTTTACGCACCGGAAGACGTGAACCACCCGCTGTGGGTCGATCGCATTCGTGACATGAATCCGGACGTGATTTTCTCCTTCTACTATCGCAACCTGCTGGGCGAAGAGATCCTGAACGCCGCTCGTCATGGCGCTTATAACCTGCACGGTTCTCTGCTGCCGAAATACCGTGGCCGCGCGCCGCTGAACTGGGTGCTGGTGAACGGTGAAAAAGAAACCGGCGTTACGCTGCACCGCATGATCAGTCGCGCCGATGCCGGCAACGTTGTGGCGCAGGCAACTGTCGCTATCGACGAAAACGACATCGCGCTGACGCTGCACCGTAAACTCTGTACTTCTGCACAATCTCTGCTGCGCGATGTGCTGCCGCTGATCGCCACAGGCAAAACCACGGAAACCGTGCAGGACGAAAGCCAGGCGAGCGTTGTAGGCCGCCGCACGCCGGAAGACGGTCGTCTTATCTGGGAGCAGCCTGCTGAAACCCTGCACAACCTGGTGCGCGCGGTGTCCGATCCGTGGCCAGGTGCGTTTAGCTTTGTCGGCACCAATAAATTTATCGTCTGGAAATCCCGCGTGCGTCACGACGTGGCGGCGGCGAAGCCGGGCACGGTGATCTCTGCCTCTCCGCTTATCGTAGCCTGCGGCAGCGGCGCGCTGGAAATCGTCACCGGCCAGAGCGACAAAGGCGTTTACATGCAGGGCACTCAGCTGGCACAGGCGCTGGGCCTGGTCACTGGCGCGCTGCTGTCGAGCTATCCTTTCGTGGCGGTGAAGCGTCGCACCCGCGTGCTGATCCTCGGCGTGAACGGTTTTATCGGTAACCACCTGACCGACCGCCTGCTTAAGGACGACAACTACGAAATTTATGGTCTGGATATCGGCTCTGACGCCATCAGCCGCTTCCTCGATAATCCGCGCTTCCACTTTGTTGAAGGCGACATCAGCATTCACTCCGAGTGGATCGAATATCACATCAAGAAGTGCGACGTGGTGCTGCCGCTGGTGGCGATTGCGACCCCAATCGAATACACCCGCAATCCGCTGCGCGTGTTCGAGCTCGATTTCGAAGAGAACCTGAAGATCATCCGCGACTGCGTGAAGTACAACAAGCGTATCATCTTCCCGTCGACCTCCGAAGTGTACGGCATGTGCACCGACAAGAACTTCGATGAAGACAATTCGAACCTGGTTGTCGGGCCGATCAACAAGCAACGCTGGATTTACTCCGTTTCCAAACAGCTTCTGGATCGCGTCATCTGGGCCTACGGCGATAAAGCGGGTCTCAAATTCACCCTGTTCCGTCCGTTTAACTGGATGGGACCGCGCCTGGACAGCCTCAATTCTGCGCGTATCGGCAGCTCTCGTGCGATTACGCAGCTGATTCTGAACCTGGTGGAAGGATCACCGATTAAACTGATTGAAGGCGGCAAGCAGAAGCGCTGCTTCACTGACATCAGCGACGGTATCGAAGCGCTGTTCCGCATCATCGAGAATAAAGAAGGCCGCTGCGACGGGCAGATCGTTAACATCGGTAACCCGGACAACGAAGCGAGCATCAAGGAGCTTGCCGAAATGCTGCTCGACTGTTTCGAACGCCATCCACTGCGTAACCAGTTCCCGCCGTTTGCCGGTTTCCGCGACGTAGAGAGCAGCGATTACTACGGTAAAGGCTATCAGGACGTTGAGCACCGCAAGCCGAGCATCCGGAATGCAAAACGTTGCCTCGACTGGCAGCCGACGGTAGAGATGCAGCAGACCGTCGAGGAAACCCTGGACTTCTTCCTGCGCACGGTTGAGTTAACGGAAAGCAAAAAATGATGAGAAAAGTTGGCTTACGCGTGGATGTGGACACCTTTCGCGGCACCCGCGAAGGCGTGCCGCGTCTGCTGGAGATCCTCCAGAAGCACGATATTCAGGCCAGCTTTTTTTTCAGCGTCGGACCGGACAACATGGGGCGCCACCTGTGGCGTCTGCTGAAGCCGAAATTTCTGTGGAAGATGCTGCGCTCACGCGCGGCATCGCTGTATGGCTGGGATATTTTGCTGGCGGGCACCGCCTGGCCGGGAAAAATGATCGGTGAAGCCAACGCAGAGATTATCCGCGCTACGGCGAAAGCGCACGAGGTCGGGCTGCACGCCTGGGATCATCATCGCTGGCAGATGTGGAGCGGCGTCTGGGATCAGGCGAACCTTGAGGCGGAAATAGCCCGGGGGTTGCAGGCGCTGGAAGCCCTCATTGGCTCCCCCGTCACCTGTTCTGCCGTTGCTGGCTGGCGGGCAGACGGGCGAGTCGTGCGGGCGAAAGAGCGCTTTGAGTTTCTCTACAACAGCGACTGTCGCGGCACGCGCCCGTTCCTGCCGGTGCTGGGCGAGGGCATTACGGGTACGGTACAAATTCCGGTTACTTTACCGACCTGGGATGAAGCTGTGGGCAGCAGCGTCAGCGCTGAAGGTTTTAACGATTGGCTGATTGAGCGTATCCACAAAGACAGAGGCGTGCCGGTGTACACCATCCACGCTGAAGTGGAAGGAATTGTGGGTGCAGAGCAGTTTGACAACCTGCTGCGGCAGGCGGCAGAGGAGGGCATCACCTTTTGCCCTCTGAGTCAGCTGCTGCCGGAGGACTTCAGAACGCTGCCGAAAGGAAACGTGGTGCGCGGCGAACTGGCGGGCCGGGAAGGCTGGTTAGGACAAGAGCAATTACTGGGTTAAACACTGATGAAATCCCTACGTTTAAGCGCATCGCTGCTGTTTTTGTTCGCGCTCTATTATGTTTTACCTTTGAATTTCCGCTTGTTATGGCAGCCGGATGAGACCCGCTATGCGGAGATCAGCCGTGAAATGCTGGCCTCTGGCGACTGGATTGTGCCGCATTTCCTCGGCCTGCGTTATTTTGAAAAACCGATTGCCGGATACTGGTTTAACAGCATCGGACAATGGCTCTTTGGTCATACCAATTTTTCGGTGCGGTTTGGAGTGGTCTTTTCCACCGCCTGTACCGCGCTGCTGGTGGCCTGGCTCGCGTGGAAGCTGTGGCAGGATAAACGCACGGCCATTCTTTCGGCGGTTATCTTCATGACCGCTTTTCTGGTCTATGGCATTGGCACCTACGCGGTGCTCGATCCGATGATTGCTCTGTGGCTGATGCTGGCGATGTGCAGCTTCTGGGGGGCGACGCAGGCGAAAACCAGCAGCGGTAAACTCGGCGGCTATGTGCTGTTAGGTATTGTCTGCGGCATGGGCGTGATGACCAAAGGTTTTCTTGCGCTGGCGGTGCCCGTTATTGGCGTGCTGCCCTGGGTTATTGTGCAGAAGCGCTGGAAGGAAGTGCTGCTGTGGGGCTGGGTTGCGGTGCTGATGTGCGTACTCACGGTGCTGCCGTGGGGGCTTGCGATAGCTCATCGTGAACCCGATTTCTGGCGTTATTTCTTCTGGGTCGAACACGTCCAGCGCTTCGCGCAGAGCGATGCGCAGCACAAGGCGCCATTCTGGTACTACATTCCGTTCCTGATTGCCGGTAGCCTGCCGTGGCTGGGGCTGCTGCCGGGGGCGCTCGCATCGGGCTGGAAAGCGCGTGATGAGCAGCGCGGCGCGTTTTACCTGCTGGGCTGGGTGGTGATGCCGTTCCTGTTCTTCAGTATCGCCAAAGGCAAGCTGCCGACCTATATTCTGCCGTGCTTTGCGCCGCTGGCGATCCTGATGGCGCGCTATGCCATTGAGGCCGCGGACAAGGGCGCGAAGGCGCTGCGCGTCAACGGGTTTATCAACATCGCCTTCGGTCTGATTGGGCTGGTGGCGGTGCTGGTGGTTTCGCCGTGGGGCCCGATGCAGAAGCCCGTTTGGAACAACATTGAGCTGTATAAGTGTCTGCTGGCGGCGGTGGCGTTTGCCGCCTGGGCGCTGGGGGGCTGGCTGTCGATTCGCGATGGAATGAAGCGTTGGGCGCTGGCGGCCTGCTGCCCGCTCGGGCTGGCGCTGTTGGTGGGGTTTGCTATCCCGGACAAAGTCATTGACAGCAAACAGCCGCAGTTCATCACCGATATCGTCAGCGAACAGCTTACGCCGAGCCGCTATGTGCTCACCAACAGCGTGGGCGTAGCCGCGGGACTGGCGTGGGAGCTCAGGCGTAGCGACATTATCATGTTCGGCCAGCAGGGCGAGCTGAAGTATGGCCTGGCGTACCCCGACGCGAAGAGGAGCTTCGTTGGCAGTGATCAGTTTGATGGCTGGCTTGCGGCGCACCGTGCAGAAGGCCCGGTATCGCTGGTGCTACAGTTAAATAAAGGCCAAAAGCTCGAGGAACTTGGTTTGCCGAAACCCGATAACGTCTATGAGATGAGCCGTATGGTCTTCGTTCAGTACCTGCCGGAATGATCACCGCGCTCTCGCTGCTGCTGGCCAGCCTGCTGAGCTGCGCCGGGCAGCTGTGCCAGAAGCAGGCCACCCGCCCGGCAAAATCCGGGCGGCGAGGGTTGCATATCGGCCTGTGGCTGGGGCTTGCGTTGCTCGCGCTCGGCTGCGGCATGGCCTTGTGGCTGGTGGTGCTGCAACGTCTGCCCGTGGGCATCGCTTACCCGATGCTCAGCCTGAACTTTGTCTGGGTGACGCTGGCGGCTAAGTTTGTCTGGAAAGAGCCGGTCTCCGGCCGCCACTGGTTGGGCGTGGGCCTGATCGTTCTTGGCATCATCGTACTCGGAGGGAGCCGCTGATGGGGATTCTCTGGGCGCTGGTCAGCGTGGTGCTGGTCAGCGGGGCGCAGCTGCTACTGCGGGCTGCTATGCTGTCGCTGCCGCCGGTGGCGGATGTTGCGGCGCTATTCTGGCATCTTATTCAGTTCAAGCCGGGCACCGGTTTGCTGTTCCTTGGGCTGTGCGGCTATGTCGCTTCCATGGCGTGCTGGTTTTTTGCCCTGAAGCGCCTTCCACTGGCAAAAGCCTATGCGCTGCTGAGCCTGAGCTACATCACCGTCTGGGTCGCGGCGCTGCTGTTGCAGAATGAAGCGTTTTCCTGGACGGGGCTGGCAGGCGTCTTGCTGGTGATGGCGGGTGTGACGACCATTTTTGCGCCGGTGCGGCGATAGCCAGTCACAGAAACGAAAAAGGCAGCCATCGGGCTGCCTTTTTTATGCTTGCGTGAGGAGAAGCTTACGCTTCGATCGCCATACGCAGTTTTTTCATCGCGTTCTTTTCGAGCTGACGCACGCGCTCGGCGGAAACGCCATAACGGTCGGCGAGTTCCTGCAGCGTGGACTTGTTGTCTTCGTCCAGCCAGCGGGCGCGGATGATATCCTGGCTACGCTCGTCCAGGCCTTCCATCGCATGAGTCAGCTTGTTGGCGGCCTGATCTTCCCAGTTGTCGTCTTCAATGCTGTCAGCAAAGTTAGAAGACTTATCCTGAAGATAGAGCACCGGAGCAACGGTATTGCTTTCCGAGTCATCGTCGGCAGACATATCGAACGCCATATCCTGAGCGGACATTCGCGATTCCATCTCACGCACGTCTTTGCTGGAAACGCCCAGCTCACGCGCCACCATTTCGACTTCGTCCTGGTTGAACCAGCCCAGACGCTGCTTGGTTTTACGCAGGTTAAAGAACAGCTTACGCTGTGCTTTGGTGGTCGCGACCTTCACGATACGCCAGTTGCGCAGCACGTATTCGTGGATTTCAGCTTTGATCCAGTGCACGGCGAAGGAGACAAGGCGCACGCCCACTTCCGGGTTGAAGCGGCGCACGGCTTTCATCAGGCCGATGTTGCCTTCCTGAATCAAATCCGCCTGCGGCAGGCCGTAGCCCGAGTAGTTACGAGCAACGTGAACAACAAAGCGCAGGTGAGACAGGATCAGCGTTTTCGCTGCTTCCAGATCGCCCTGGTAATGCAGCTTCTCCGCCAGCGCCCGCTCTTCATCAGCCGATAACATCGGCCATGCGTTTGCCGCCCGGATGTAGGAATCCAGGTTGCCAACAGGGGCTAAAGCTAAAGTTTGCATGTCTTTGGTCATTCAAATCCTCTCAATTCTTTCTTTTCCGCTGCCGTGTCCCTCACAGAGGCAACAAGCATGCCAGAAATTTTTGAGCAACGAGATTAGCACTCACTCTTTTATCAGACAGTGATGTTATCCACAAGTTCCATGCAACTCTGTGAATAGATTACGCACAAAATGTGACACCACGATGATATGACTTGAGGGCAGGGAAGGCAGAAGGTTTCTGAAGCTCTCCCTGCGAACTGGAAATCTTGCAGCAGGGAGAGAGTATATCAGACTTTTTTTATTCCGGCGTAAAGTGGCGTAAATGTTGAACCGTGGCAAGCCAGGCGGCCACCCAGCCAATCATCGAGCAGACAATCAGCATCAGCAGGCACTCATCGAGGCCCAGGCCGGTGAGCTCAAACTGGGTACCGAACACTTTAGCGACTTCCGTGACCGCCGACGACAGGCGCAGCACGAGGATCTCAGAAAGTATCAATGATAAAAATGCGCCAGAAAATCCGAGCAGCGCGCCGCCGTAAAGGAACGGACGCAGAATGAAGCCGTCCGTTGCGCCGATAAGCTTCTGCACGTTGATGGTATCGCGACGGGCAAAAATGCTCAGACGCACGCTGTTACCGATGACGAGGAATACGGCCGCAACCATCAGCACGCCAATCATTGCCGAGACGCGTCCGACTAACCCGGTAATCGAGGAAAGACGGGCAAACCAGCTGTCGTCCATGCGCACTTCGTCCACGCCCTGAATTTTCGCCACGCGGTCACGCAGCGTGTTCAGCGAATCGGTGCCCTGGAAATCGAGCTTCGGAATGACGATAGCCACCGCAGGCAGCGGATTCTCTTCCAGCATGTCCAGCGCGCCGCCGAAGCCTGACCAGTTGCGGAACTCGCCCAGCGCTTCATCGCGGGAAAGGTAATTCACCTTCTCCACGCCCTGCTCCGCCTGAAGCTGCCCGACGACTTTTGCCGCGGCGTCGTCATCCAGCGTTTTTTCCAGATAGACGGTGATTTGCGGCGACGGATAATACTGTGAGGCCGCCGTGTTGACGTTCTTGTAAACCATGTAGCAGACGCTTGGCAGCGTCAGTGAAATGGCAATGACCATCACCGTCAGGAAGGTCGCCAGCGGTTTGCTTTTGAGATCCTGTAGCGCGCCGTGAAAGGCGTAGCGCACCTGTTCGTTAAAACCGTTGGTTTTGCGGGAGTTCGGTTTGGGCGCGGCCTTCGGGCGCTTCGGCGCATTGCCGCCGCCGTTTCCACCGCCGGTTGCCGAGTTGCGCAGCCGGTCAAAGCGGTTGCCGAACTGGCGAATGTGATTCATTGCTTCGCGTTTATCCACCGTAGCCTCCGTGCAAGTGACCGTCGCTCAGCGTCAGCATCCGGTAGGAACGGCTGGAGATGAGACCCAGGTCGTGGGTAGCCATCAGCACCGTAACGCCGACGCGGTTGAACTCTTCGAACAGGCGCAGAATACCTTCCGACAGCGCTTCGTCGAGGTTACCGGTCGGTTCATCCGCCAGCAGCACCGCCGGTTTGTTCACCACCGCACGGGCAATGCCCACGCGCTGCTGTTCACCGCCGGAGAGCTGAATCGGGAAGTTTTTCGCTTTGTCGAGCAGCCCGACCTTATCCAGCGCCGCCGACACGCGACGGCGAATGTCATCGAAGCTGGCGCCTGCGATGATCAGCGGGATCGCCACGTTATCAAATACGGTTCTGTCCATCAGAAGATGGTGATCCTGGAAAATCATGCCGATCTGACGACGCAGGAACGGCACTTCGCGGTTCTTCAGGCGGCTAATTTCGTGCCCGCTGAACCAGATTTTCCCGGTGCTCGGGCGTTCGATGCCGCAGATGAGCTTGAGCAGGGTACTTTTCCCCGCGCCGGAGTGGCCGGTCAGAAAGGCCATCTCGCCCGGCTGCAGCTGGAAGTTAATCCCCTGCAGCGCTTGTCTCCCACCGAGATAGGCTTTGCTGACTTGTTCAAAGCGAATCATTGTTAATCCTCTCGGGCAAAAAGTGCCTCAATAAAATCGTCCGATTTAAACGGACGCAAATCTTCGATACGTTCGCCGACGCCAATGTAGCGGATCGGAATGCCGAACTGATCGGCCACCGAGAAGATCACGCCACCCTTGGCGGTCCCGTCCAGTTTAGTCAATGTAATGCCCGTCAGCCCAACGGCTTCATGGAACAGTTTCGCCTGGCTGATGGCGTTCTGTCCGGTGCTGGCGTCAATCGTCAGCATAATTTCATGCGGGGCGTCTTCGTCGAGCTTTTTCATTACGCGGACAATTTTCTTCAGCTCTTCCATCAGGTGCGATTTGTTCTGCAAGCGTCCTGCGGTGTCGGCAATCAACACGTCGACGTTACGCGCTTTCGCAGCCTGAATTGCATCGAAAATGACCGAGGCGGAATCCGCGCCCGTGTGCTGGGCAATCACCGGAATGTCGTTACGCTGGCCCCACACCTGAAGCTGTTCAACCGCTGCGGCGCGGAAGGTATCACCTGCCGCCAGCATCACGGATTTGCCCTGCTGCTCAAACTGGCGCGCCAGCTTGCCGATGGTGGTGGTTTTGCCGACGCCATTGACGCCAACCATCAGGATAACGAACGGGGTTTTGCCTTCAATATTAAGCGGTTCGTCGACTTTAGCGAGAATATCGCCCATTTCGTCCTTCAGCAGGCCGTACAGCGCTTCCGCATCGCGAAGCTGTTTGCGGCTCGCGCCTTCGGTCAGACTCGCGATAATTTTGCGGGTTGTATCCACACCGACGTCGGCAATCAGCAGTTGCTCTTCCAGCTCTTCAAACAGATCATCGTCAATTTTTTTGCCGCGGAACAGACTGATAAATCCGGAACCCAGATTCTCTTTAGTTTTCAGCAGGCTGCGCTTGAGGCGGGCGAAGAAACCTTCTTTAGTTGGCTTTTCCTGCTCCTGAACGACGGCATCCTGCTCAGGCTCTTCAGCAATTTCTTCCGGCTCATCGACGGCGGCCAGCGCCTGGGCTTCGAGCTCTTCGTCGGTCAGTTCGTCTTCAGCGATATCTTCAACAACGTCTTCCTGGGCGGCTTCGACGTGGACGACAGCCGCTTCTTCTTCGATGACTGCCGCAGGCTCTTCTTCTGCAATCTCTTCCGCCAGTGGCAGCGTTTCATGTTCGATTTCAGCAACCGGCTCAGCTTCGATGTGGATTTCTTCGACAACGTCTGGTTCAGGCGCAACGTCGGCGATGGCTTCAGAAACGGTCTCTGTTGCGGGTTCCGGTTCTACTGGCTGCGGTTTTTCGCTTTCCACCACCTCTTCGGTGACCTCAACCACGTCATCGGCAAAGGCTTTCACCTCTTCGTGACTGTGTGCGGTGGCTTCCGCTTCCGGCTCAGCAATGTGCTCAACGGCCTCTTCAACAACCGGCGCTACGGCCGTTTGCTCCACGTCGGTTGACTGCTGTTCAACGTCCTGCTGCGGCTGTTCCTGCTCTTTCTGACCGAAGCCAAGCCAGGAAAAAAAGCCCTTCTTTTTGTTCTTTGCCATCTGCGACCACACTCTTCGCTGTTGATTCCCGGCACCGCGTCGCCGCTATGTACATGGAAGCTAAAAAAATGATGAAATAGTCTATCACTTAACTTAACGCGCATCACCGCCCGGAAGCGTAATCCGGCATTGAGCAGAGCAAAGAAATGAAAAAACCAAACCACGCCGGAAGCGGTCAAATTCGCATTATAGGCGGGCAGTGGCGGGGCCGTAAGCTCCCGGTGCCCGACAGCCCGGGCCTGCGGCCGACCACCGATCGGGTCCGCGAGACGTTGTTTAACTGGCTTGCGCCGCACATGGTGGATGCCAGATGCCTGGACTGTTTCGCCGGAAGCGGCGCGCTGGGGCTTGAGGCGCTGTCGCGTTATGCAGGTAGCGCTACGCTGCTGGAGATGGAGCGCCACGTCGCTCAACAGCTGCAAAAAAACCTCGCCACGCTCAACGCCCGTAACGCGCAGGTGGTGAACACCAATAGCCTGACGTTCCTCGCCCAGGCTGGCACACCGCATGATGTGGTCTTTATTGACCCGCCGTTTCGCAAAGGCCTGCTGGAAGAGACGCTCGCGCTGCTCGAAAACAACGGTTGGCTGGCGGACGATGCGCTAATCTACGTCGAAAGCGAAGTGGAAAACGGCCTGCCGCCGGTGCCGGCGCACTGGGATTTACACCGCGAAAAGGTGGCCGGGCAGGTTGCTTATCGCCTCTATCACCGTGAAGCACAAGGAAATAACGATGCTGCTTAATATTGGACGTCTGCTGATGCTCTGCGTCTGGGCCTTTCTGGTGCTGAACGTCATTCACCCGTTCCGCTACCCGGTGAATATCTTCGTTAACGTGGCGCTGATTTTCATGATCCTGATGCACGGTCTGCAAATGACCCTGCTGAAGGCGACGCTGCCGAAAGATGGGCCACAGATGACGCGCAGCGAACAGATCCGCGTTTTCCTGTTCGGGGTGTTTGAGCTGATAGCCTGGCAGAAGAAGCTCACGCCGAAGAAGAAGTAAATTGTGGTATCGGAGTGCTGATTGTCGGGTAGCGCTGATGCTTACCCGACCTACAAATTCGGGTCACGCAGCTGTAGGCCGGGCAAACGAACGCGCCGCCCGGCAATCTTATTCGGCACGAAACTCGACGAACCGCGATCCCTTGTAGCTCAGCGTGCCTTTATCGCCCACGCTCAACTGATGATACTGTTTTTCATCCACGCGATAAGTCACCTCCATGCCGCCATTCTGCGGCTTAACGCTCACTTCGAAGCGTACGTCGCTGCCCGCTGGTGCCGTCTGGCGCTGAGGGGAAGGGCGGAAACCGGGCACGTATTCACGTTTATTGCTCACCACCATCTGTTTTTGCTGTAACGGCGCGGCGTCATTATCCATCCTTTCGCGGCGCTGCTGGACGAAGCGAAACGAGGCGGCAATGACGATGATCGCCACCACCACGAAGAAAAGCGGCATTTTACTCACTGGACTGTCCCCTCAGAATTGGCGCAAAACAGGATACCCTGCCCGCCGTGGCATTGCCATCTGCCCACCTGCGCCACTACACTGAAGCAAAGAGTGCTTATCAGACAATACAAGGATTTACTATGCTTTGGTCGTTCATTGCAGTCTGTCTGTCCGGTTGGTTGTACGTCGATGCGTCCTACCGCGGCCCGGCATGGCAACGCTGGGTTTTCAAGCCCGTCACGCTGATCCTGCTGCTGCTGCTTGCCTGGCAGGCACCGATGTTCAACGCCATCAGCTATCTGGTGCTGGCAGGGCTGTGCGCCTCCCTGATTGGCGATGCGCTGACGCTGCTGTCGCGTGAACGCCTGCTCTACGCGATTGGCGCCTTTTTCCTGTCTCACCTGCTGTATACGATTTGGTTCGCCAGCCAGATGACGCTGTCTTTCTTCTGGCCGCTGCCGCTGGTGCTGCTGGTGATTGGCGCGCTGCTGATTGCCGTCATCTGGTCCCGCCTCGAAGAGTTACGCCTGCCGGTGTGCACGTTTATTGCGATGACGCTGGTCATGGTCTGGCTCGCCGGTGAGCTGTGGTTCTTCCGCCCGGTGAGTACCGCGCTGTCCGGCTTCCTCGGTGCCGCGCTGCTGCTGCTTGGCAATATCGTCTGGCTGGTCAGCCACTATCGCCGCCGCTTCCGTGCCGATAACGCCATCTCGTCGGCCTGCTACTTCGCCGGGCATTTTTTAATCGTGCGCGCGCTGTATCTTTAGAAAAGAGTCTTGACTCTGGAGTCGACTCCAAAGTGTATGCTCTGCGTTAGTGAGAAAATTATCATTAACAGGAGAGTGCCATGTCGACTCCAGACGCCGGCAGCAAAAAAGCCCCACGCTTCACCTCGTTCCAGCTGACGTCCGCCAACGACGAGGCGACACCCTGCGGTTGCGATGACGCATGCGCATCCTCTGAACAGCCTGCCGAATCACTGAGCGCCAGCCGCTTTAGCTGGAAAGTCAGCGGAATGGACTGCGCCGCCTGCGCGCGAAAAGTTGAAAACGCCGTGCGTCAGATTGCCGGCGTCCAACAGGTGCAGGTGCTGTTCACAACCGAAAAACTGCTGGTGGATGCAGACAGCGACATCTCTGCGCAGGTGGAAGCTGCCGTGACCAGGGCAGGCTATGCGCTTCGCAGCGAAGAGGCGCCGGAGCCCGAAGAACCGTCCCGCCTGCGTGAAAACCTGCCGTTGATCCTGCTGATTGTCCTGATGGCCGCAAGCTGGGGGCTGGAGCACGTGAATCACCCGCTTGGCAATTTCGCGTTTATCGCCACGACGCTGGTCGGTCTGTTCCCGATTGCCCGCCAGGCGCTCAGACTCATCAAAAGCGGCAGCTGGTTTGCTATTGAAACGCTAATGAGCGTGGCGGCCATCGGCGCGCTCATTATCGGCGCGACGGCGGAAGCGGCGATGGTGCTGCTGCTGTTTATCATCGGCGAACGCCTTGAAGGCTGGGCTGCGAGCCGCGCGCGCCAGGGCGTGAGTGCGCTGATGGCGTTAAAACCTGATACCGCAACTCGCCTGCGTGATGGTCAGCGTGAAACCGTCGCTCAGCGAGACTTGCGTCCCGGCGACGTGATTGAAGTTGCCGCCGGAGGCCGCCTGCCCGCTGACTGTCAGCTGATTTCAGCTTTCGCGAGCTTTGATGAAAGCGCGCTTACCGGGGAATCCGTGCCCGTTGAAAGGGCCGAAGGTGAAGCGGTGCCAGCAGGCGCAACCAGCGTTGACCGTCTGGTGCAGCTTCGGGTGGTCTCCGAACCGGGCGACAGCGCCATCGACCGTATTCTGCGCCTGATTGAAGATGCCGAAGAGCGCCGCGCGCCGATTGAACGCTTTATCGACCGCTTTAGCCGGATTTACACGCCCGCCATTATGCTGGTGGCGCTGCTGGTTGCCGTTGTGCCGCCGCTGCTGATGGGCGCGGAATGGCAGCCCTGGATCTACAAAGGCCTGACGCTGCTGCTGATTGGCTGCCCGTGTGCGCTGGTGATTTCCACTCCGGCGGCTATTACGTCGGGACTGGCTGCTGCGGCCCGTCGCGGTGCGCTGATCAAAGGGGGCGCGGCGCTTGAGCAGCTCGGCAGCATTGAACATGTTGCGTTCGATAAAACCGGCACGCTGACCGTCGGTAAACCGCGGGTCACCGCTATCCAGCCTCTGAATGGTGAAACGGAAAACGCTTTGCTCGCGCTCGCCGCGGCGGTGGAGCAGGGCTCAAGCCACCCGCTGGCGACGGCGATCGTGAAGGAGGCGCAAAACCGTAACCTTCTCCTGCCGCAGGCGACCTCGCAGCGCGCACTGGCTGGTTCAGGTATTGAAGCGCTGGTGGACGGGCAGCGTGTGCTGATTTGCGCCGCCGGGAAGTTTGAGGCGGCAGGGTTTGCTGAACACATTGAGCAACTTGAAAGCGCCGGACAAACCGTCGTGTTAGTCGTTCGCAACGATGAGCTGCTGGGCATTCTCGCCCTGCGCGACACGCTGCGGGAAGACGCCCGCGAAGCCGTCGATGCCCTGCATCAGCTGGGCGTACAGGGCGTGATCCTGACGGGTGATAACCCACGAGCCGCCGCCGCTATCGCAAGTGAATTAGGGCTGGACTACCGCGCCGGTTTGCTGCCTGAAGACAAAGTTACCGCAGTCACCGCACTGAATGCTAAAGCGCCGCTGGCAATGGTGGGCGACGGCATTAACGATGCACCTGCGATGAAAGCTTCGACCATTGGCATCGCGATGGGCAGCGGCACCGACGTAGCGCTGGAAACTGCTGATGCGGCGCTGACGGGCAACCGCCTGACCGGGCTGGCGCAAATGATTAGCCTGGCCCGCGCCACGCGTGCCAATATTCGCCAGAATATTACGATGGCGCTGGGCCTGAAGGGGATTTTCCTTATCACCACGCTGCTTGGCATTACCGGCCTGTGGCTGGCGGTGCTGGCAGATACGGGTGCGACGGTGCTGGTGACGGCGAATGCTTTGCGGCTGTTGAATAAGAAATAATGCTAATGCCCGGTAGCGCTGCGCTACCGGGCAATTAACGGCTACATACCTAACGCATGCGGTAGCCAGAGAGAAATGGCCGGAATGTAGGTCACCATCGCCAGTACAATCAACAATATTCCGTAGAACGGCAGCATGGCTTTCACCACCGTTTCTATCTTCTGCTTGCTCACCGCGCTGGCAACGAACAGTACCGAACCCACCGGCGGGGTAATCAGGCCGATCCCCAGGTTGACCATCATGATCATCCCGAAATGGACCGGATCGATCCCCAGTGCGTTGGTTACCGGCAGCAGCACCGGCGTCAGGATCAGGATGATTGGCGCCATATCCATCAGCGTGCCAATCAGCAGTAGCATGATATTCAGGTACATCAGAATGACGTATTTGTTGCTGGACAGCGAGGTGAAAAATTCCGTGATGCGCATAGGCAGCTGCATGTAGGTCATCACCGCGCCAAACGCCGCTGCAAAGCCAATCAGGATCATTACGATGCTAACCGTTTTCACCGTGCGGTACATTAGCTTTGGCAGCTCGCTCCACTGGTAGTCACGATAGATGAACATGGTGACGAAGAAGGCCCAAAGGCAGGCTACTGCCGCTGATTCTGTTGCGGTAAAAATGCCTGAGAGAATGCCACCCAGGATGATCACCACCGTCATCAACCCCCACAGCGCATCGACAAAAATCTTCACAGCCTGTTTGAACGGGATCGTTTCGCCTTTAGGGTAGCCACGCTTACGGGCAAAGCCGAGACACATCACCATCAGGCTCAGACCCAGCAGCAGCCCTGGCAGCACCCCCGCAATAAACAGTGTGGCGATAGATACCGTGCCGCCCGCCGCCAGGGAGTATATGACCGAGTTATGGCTCGGCGGGATCAGTATCGCCTGCACCGAACCGCTGGCGGTCACCGCCGCCGCGTATTCACGTGGATAACCCTTTTTTTCCATCTCCGGGATCATTACGCTGCCGATCGACGCCGTGTCCGCCACGGAAGAGCCGGAAATTGCGCCGAAAAACGTAGAGGCCACGATGTTCACCAGCGATAGCCCACCGCGAATAAAGCCGACGAACAGATAGGCAAAATTGACCAGACGACGGGCAATGCCGCCTTCCGCCATAATTGCTCCGGCGAGAATAAAGAACGGGATCGCCAGCAGGGTAAATTTATTCACCCCGCTGGTTATCTGGATCATTAGCGCTTCCAGCGGCAAATCTATCCACAGTGCGCCTGCTACGGCGCTCAACCCCACGGCAAAAGCTACCGGCATGCCAATTGCCAGCAGGATGGCGAGGGTAAAAAGCAGAATAAATGCATCCATTGAACACCCCTTAACCGTGGTTACCGATTAGCACCACCGGACGATTCTCCTGAGAGCCGAACAGCAGACGTTCGATGACGAATAAAATCAGCACCGTCGAGCCGATTGGCAACGGCAGATACGTCTCCCCGGAGGTCAGCAGCGGAAACTCGGCCACCGGCTGCTCCCAAAGATCGAGGCACAGTCCGTAGCTGTACCAGAGCATCAGCCCGGTAATCAGGAGCATCATCAAATCGACCAGCCGGGCAGCAGTACGTTGCAGCCCTGTGGGAAGACGGTCCGTCAGCATGTTGACCGCAATGTGCGACCCCGCGCGGTATCCCACCGCAGCGCCGATAAAGGTGAAGGTCACCATACACAGAATGGCCACCGGCTCGGGCCAGGACTCGCCCCGGTTGAGCACGTAGCGGGAAAAAATCCCAATCGGGATAACGATGGTCATCAGCAGCAGCGACAGACCAGCTACCCACATCGCCAGCATATACAGCTTGTCCATCAATTTTGGAAAGGACTCAGACATAGCGCCTCCTGCTCCGGAACGGTTACTGCACGTCGGCAATGGCTTTCATCAGAGCCTGATGTTTTTCGCCATAGGCTTTACGTACCGGCTCCGTCGCCTGGACGAAGTATGCTTTGTCAATTTCGTGGAACTGCACGCCTCCGGCCTTCATTTTCTCCAGCGCCTGCTGGTTGTAGGCATTCCACAGCTGACGCTGCTCCATCTGTGCCTCACGGGCCAGGGTAAGGATTTTTTGCTGCTGGTCGGCGCTGAGCTTGTCCCACTTCACTTTTGAATAGAGCAACATTTCCGGGGTGATGAAGTGGCCGCTGAGAGTGTAGTTTTTAGCAACCGGCATGTAGTTGTGTGCGATGAAGGTCGGCGGATTGTTCTCTGCGCCGTCAATCACCCCGGTCTGCATCCCGCTGTATACTTCGCTAACGCCCATCGCCACGGCGTTTGCGCCCATGTCTTTAAGGGTATCAATGGCGACCGGACTCCCCTGCACGCGAATTTTCATCCCTTTCAGATCTTCAGGTTTCGCCACCGGCTGTTTGGTAATGAGGTTACGTGTGCCGGAGTCCATCCAGCCAAGGAACACCAGCTTCGATTTTGGGTTGCTGGTCAGCTTGTCGCCAATCTGTTTGCCGATATCTCCGTCAATAACCTTGTGCATATGATCTTCATCGCGAAAAACGTAGGGCAGAGTAAAGGCTTCAACGTCCGGCAGGATCGCCGCCACGGGAGCCATCGACACGCGGATCATATCAATTGCCCCCATCTGCGCCTGCTCGATCATTTGCTTTTCATCGCCCAGCACACCGCCCGGGAAGACTTTAATGTCCAGTTCGCCGTTGGTCTGCTGTTTGAGCTTTTCCCCCATGTGCTGCACCGCGACAACGTTCGGATAACCTTCCGGGTGAACGTCGGCGGCACGGATGGTTTGTGCGAGAAGAAAAGGGGAAAAAATGAGGGTGGCGGTGGACAGGCAAAGGGCGGCCACAAATGGCCTTACAGTCATTTTCATCGGTCGTCTCCAGGGTATTTAATAAAACGTTGTTTTAATTTTGCGTTTAAAAACTAGCCTGGTGTCAGGAAAACGACGGTGAGACGCCTCACAAAAGCTACAATTGTGAAACGTTGGTTTAATGTTTTGATAACAATATTTCAGAGCGGATCACAATTTCCGCCCTGAGGAATCAATGGCCTTTTCGAATCAAATACTGATAAGGCAGACTTTCGGTTTGCTGAGCAATCAGCTCATGTTCCATAAAGCGGCAGAAGCCGGGGATGTCACGGGTGGTTGCCGGATCGTCGGCGATAATCAGCAGCGTTTCGCCCACGGGCATTGTACGCACGGTTTTACGCACCATCATTACTGGCTCCGGGCAGCGCAGGCCTTGTGCGTCCAGGGTGTGGTCAGCGGCAGAAAAAAGATCGCTCATGGTTCACTCAGTCAGTCAAAAACCGCATTAGTTTACGCGCACTTTTTTGTGACGCAAGGCAGGTTAACGATTGCGCGAAAATTAGCCGTTGCAAAGCGCACCGAAAGCAGTATCATGCGGCGGTTTTCATTGGGTTCCCTCACCCCAACCACTAAAAAGGTCACAATATGACGATGTTTTCTCAGGCCCAGCGCGTAAAAGCGTTGTTCTGGCTTTCGCTTTTTCATCTGCTGGTGATCACGTCCAGCAACTATCTGGTGCAGCTTCCGGTCTCCGTTTTTGGTTTTCACACCACCTGGGGCGCCTTCAGCTTTCCGTTTATTTTCCTCGCCACGGATTTAACCGTGCGTATTTTTGGCGCGCCGCTGGCCCGCCGGATTATTTTTGCGGTGATGGTGCCGGCTTTGCTGATTTCCTATGTCATCTCTTCGCTATTTTATATGGGCGAGTGGCAGGGCTTCGCCGCCCTCGGCAGCTTCAACCTGTTCGTGGCGCGCATCGCCGCCGCCAGCTTTATGGCCTATGCGCTGGGGCAGATCCTCGATGTAGGCGTCTTTAACCGCCTGCGTAAAAGCCGCCACTGGTGGCTTGCACCGACGGCCTCGACGCTGTTTGGCAATATCAGCGATACCGTCGCCTTCTTCTTCATTGCCTTCTGGCGCAGCACGGACCCGTTTATGGCCAGCCACTGGCAGGAAATCGCGCTGGTCGACTACAGCTTCAAGGTGCTCATCAGTATCGTATTCTTCCTGCCGATGTACGGCGTATTGCTGAATATGCTGTTGAAAAGGCTCGCAGATAAATCTGAAATCCCCGCTTTTCAGCACGGGTAAGCGTGCATTTCACGGGTTGTGATAAGATACGTGGATGTGCCGTTAATGGCCGTATATCAAAAGGAAGATGTCAATGCGCAAATTGGTTAAATACGCCGGTATTGGCCTGCTGGTAATGGGTCTTGCGGCCTGTGATAACAGTGACAGCAAAGCCCCTGCCCAGGGAGCATCCGCCGAAAGCAACGCGGCTGCCCAGTCCGTTAAATTACTGGACGGCAAACTCAGTTTCTCTCTGCCGGGTGATATGACCGATCAGAGCGGCAAATTGGGAACTCAGGCCAATAACATGCACGTTTATTCTGACGCCACAGGCCAGAAAGCCGTGATCGTGATTGTGGGCGACAACACCAGTGAAGACCTGGGCGTGCTGGCTTCCCGTCTGGAAGAGCAGCAGCGCGGCCGTGACCCGCAGCTGCAGGTCGTAACCAACAAATCCATCGAGCTGAAGGGTCATACCCTGCAGCAGCTCGACAGCATCATCTCTGCAAAAGGTCAGACCGCGTACTCTTCCGTGGTGCTGGGCAAAGTGGATGACAAACTGCTGACCCTGCAAATCACCCTGCCTGCTGACAATCAGCAAAAAGCGCAGACCCAGGCTGAAGACATTATTAACACCATCGTCATCAACTAAATTAGCCCGCTGACGGACAAGCTCTGGTTTTGCGACCGGGGCTTTTTTTTGCCCCGCTTTCAGACGATTAACCCGCCGCAACGCACTACACTTAATGCCGATAGCTTATTAAGGAAAATACCATGACCACACCTGCCGCGGATAAAGCGGGTTTACACATTCTGTTAAAGCTGGCGTCTCTGGTGATCATTCTTGCCGGGATCCACGCCGCAGCAGACATCATCGTTCAGCTCCTGCTGGCGCTCTTTTTCGCCATTGTTCTCAATCCGCTGGTCACCTGGTTTATTCGCCGCGGCGTAAAGCGGCCGATAGCCATCTCGATCGTGGTGTTTGTGATGCTTTGCGTGCTTACTGCGCTGGTTGGCCTGCTGGCAGCCTCGGGCAATGAATTCGTCGCCATGTTGCCGAAATACAATAAAGAGCTGACCCACAAGCTGCTGGCCTTACAGGATTCACTGCCGTTTTTACATATGCACATGTCGCTGGAGCGCATGCTGCAAGGCGTGGATTCCGACAAGATGATGACCTTCGCCACCACGATGATGACCGGGCTTTCCGGGGCGATGGCCAGCATTGTGCTACTGGTGATGACCGTGGTGTTTATGCTGTTTGAAGTGCGCCACGTGCCGTACAAACTGCGTTTCGCATTGGTCAATCCGCAGATCCATATCGCCGGGCTGCACCGCGCGCTGAAAGGCGTTTCACATTATCTGGCGCTGAAAACATTTATCAGCCTGCTGACCGGCATCATCGTCTGGATTGGTCTGCTGTTGATGGGCGTACAGTTTGCGCTGATGTGGGGCGTGCTGGCGTTTCTGCTTAACTACGTGCCCAATATCGGGTCGGTGATTTCTGCTATTCCGCCCATGCTTCAGGCGCTGCTGTTCAATGGCTGGTACGAGTGTGTGCTGGTGGGTGTCCTGTTCCTGGCGGTGCATATGGTGCTCGGCAATATTCTGGAGCCACGCCTGATGGGCCATCGTCTGGGAATGTCGACGCTGGTGGTCTTTTTGTCTTTACTGGTTTGGGGTTGGCTGCTCGGCCCGGTCGGGATGCTGCTGTCGGTGCCGCTCACCAGCGTCTGCAAGATTTGGATGGAAACCACCAAAGGCGGCAGCAAGCTGGCGATCCTGCTGGGACCAGGGCGACCCAAAAGTCGGCTTCCCGGATAGCGCCGTTGCCAGTGAATAAAACTACCCTTTTGGGTAGTTTTATTTTTATTCGCCAGAATATTACTATCAGCCTAACTAAAATTCTGCCAGAATAATTCAGAAATGCACACGATATTAATGGCGATAAATATTATCAGCGTATTAACAATGCTTACAGTTGCAGCCATTGCGTCACTCCTTTATCATTTTACAAACCGTCGTTATTAGCAACTGTGCTTAATTCGTCGTTCACTTTTAACGTTTAAATAACGCAAAGTGAATGGCCGAGTGGCCAGAATAACAATTTCACTTTACGTTGATATACGGTTTGAATATCGCTTGTTTTAATCACGCATTGCTTTACGTATTGAATGGAGTTATTGATGAAAAAGTTAGTGAGATGGTTTGCCGCCGCTGCCGTTGTGGGCGTGCTGGCCGGGTGCGTGTCCCGTACCGCACCGATTGAAACAGTTCAGAGTCCTGTTGCCGCGGGTCACACCGAAGCTCAGGTGCGAAATGCTATTTTAAAAGCTGGCCTGAATCGCCAGTGGATTATGACCGACGCTGGCCCGGGCGTGATTAAAGGCCGCCAGCAGGCACGCGACCATATCGCCAATATTCTCGTGCAGTATTCCGCCAGCAGCTACATCATCAAATATGATGGCAGTACCAACCTGATGGCGTCCGGTGGTAAAATTCATAAAAACTACAATCGTTGGGTGCATAACCTGGATAAAGATATTCAGATTAGCCTTTCCAGCGCGGCCCAGCAGTAATCGTTGTTGCGGGATATTAGCCTGAAACGGGCTGATATCCCGGCGGCGGTTTTCGCCATCGGGAGAAAAGTCTCAATTTAAGAGCACTCTGCCTTACAGGTATTCGCCAGCCTGCCGACAACATTGTAGGATGTGAGCGAAAACAGCGGCCCCAGCGATTGCCGCGTGAATAAAACGATAACTGATGGCATAACGTCTTAAAAGTCCCGACAGACCAGGCTGCACTGATGAATTTTGCATTACACCTTACCGACTGGCGGGCCCGCGCGCCTGGCCTTAGCGACGTCACGCAGTGGCTCGACTGGGCGGACCACGCGCGCGCCATTGACCCGCAAGCCCCGCAGGCGAAACTCACGACGTTGCCGATGATGACCGCGCGTCGACTCAGCTCCGGCAGCAGGCTTGCCGTGGAATGCGGAATGTCGATGCTGCAAAAACACGCCATTGATGCCGTGCTCTACACCAGTCGGCACGGTGAGCTGGAGCGTAATTACCGTATTCTCGAAGCGCTGGCCACCGGGCAGGCCGTTTCACCTACCGATTTCGCCCTCTCCGTGCACAATTCCGCCGTCGGCAACCTGACCATCGCGGCGAAGCAGCCTGTTGTCTCCTCCTCGCTTGCCGCCGGAAAAGACACCTTCCAGCAGGGGCTGTGCGAAGTTACCAGCCTGCTGCAGGCGGGCTATCAGCGGGTGCTGATGGTCGATTTTGACGGTTCCTTACCCGCGTTTTATCACGCCAGCGTACCCGCCGATATGCCAACCTGGGCCTATGCCTGTGCGATGGTATTTGAAGCGGGAGCAACGTTCAGTTGCACCACGCAGCCGGGCGGCAGCGAAGAGGAAAATAGTCTGCCGCAAAGCCTGATATTTTTGCGCCACTACCTGAATGGCGACCGTGAATTTGCCATCGACGGCGAAGTGGCTCGCTGGTGCTGGAGCCGCCAATGAGCCGTGCCAGTTCGCAACTCAACCGCCTGTGGCGCATCTTCGCGACCGGATTCTGCTTCTCGCTGTTCGGCATTGGCGGCCTGCTGCTGTCGCTCATCTGGTTTAATATTTTGTTGGTTTGCGTGCGCAATGCCGCGCGCCGCCGTCATATCGCCCGGCGCAGCATCTCGCAAAGTTTCCGCTTTTTTCTGTGGGTCACCCGCGTGATGGGGGTGCTGGATTACCGCGTGCACGGCGAAGCCGTCTTACGCGATGAAAAGGGCTGCCTTGTGGTTGCCAACCACCCGTCGTTGCTCGATTACGTGATGCTGGCCTCCGTCATGCCGGAAACTGACTGCATGGTCAAAGCGTCGCTTCTGCACAATCCTTTTATGAGCGGCGTCATTCGCAGCGCGGATTATCTGATTAACAGCCAGGCCGAAAGCCTGCTGCCCGCCTGCCAGCAGCGTCTGGCAAACGGCGATACCCTTCTGATTTTCCCGGAAGGCACCCGCACCCGCTACGGTGAGCCCATGACGCTCCAGCGCGGTGCCGCAAATATTGCCGTGCGTTGCGCAAGCGATGTGCGAATTGTGACAATCCGCTGCAGCGAACGCATGCTTGATAAACAGAGCAAGTGGTATGATGTGCCGCCGGTGAAGCCAATATTCGATGTGAATGTGGGCCAGCGCCTCGCCTTCACCGACTTTTATGATGCAAACTTACAAGAACCGGCACTGGCCGCACGCCAGCTCAACCGGCTATTTTTGTCGCAGTTACAGCAGTCCCACCCGGAAACCTGACCGGGAAAGATCTCTTTTGGCAGGAATTAATGATGCAAGCCCTTTATTCAGAAATAAAAAACCTCATTATTCAGACCCTGAATCTTGACGAGTTATCAGCGGATGATATCGACACCGATGCCCCTCTCTTTGGCGACGGCTTAGGCCTGGATTCCATCGATGCGCTGGAGCTGGGGCTGGCGGTAAAAAATCAGTACGGCGTGGTGCTTTCAGCCGAAAGCGAAGAGATGCGCCAGCATTTCTATTCCGTCGCTACACTGGCGTCCTTTATTCACGCCCAACGCGCGTAAAGACGAGTCCGTTATGACTGAACAAGAAACCATTTTTCAGGAAGTCACCGAACTTCTGCACAAGCTCTTTGAAATCGACCCTCAGGGCATCACGCCTGAATCCCGCCTGTATGAAGATCTGGAGCTGGACAGTATCGACGCCGTCGACATGGTCGTCCACCTGCAGAAAAAAACCGGTAAGAAAATTAAACCCGAAGAGTTTAAGTCCGTCCGCACCGTTCAGGATGTGGTCGATGCCGTCAGCCGTCTGCTGCGCGACGAGTAATCTGCGTGTCCGGCTTTCGTTCGCTGCCGTTAATGCGGCTGGCGACAGGTACCATCGTTTTGGCCTGGCCGCTGCTGGTCGGGTTTGGGCTGGCGCATAACGGCCTGCACTGGCTGCTGCCGGTGATGGCGGTGCTGCTGCTTCTGCGTTTGTTCCAGGTGCGTAAGCAGGCCGGGCCAATGCGGCGGGTGCTACAAAGCGTGGCGCTGGCAGGCATTGCGCTGTGCGTTGCCAGCAGCATGCTCAAAGCGCACCAGCTGCTGCTGTTCTATCCGGTGGTGGTGAACCTGGTGATGCTGGCCGTGTTTGGCGGATCGCTGTGGAGCGCTATGCCGCTGGTAGAACGCCTGGCCCGGCTGCGTGAACCGAATCTGCCACCGGAAGGCGTGCGCTATACCCGACAGGTGACCCGCATCTGGTGTCTGTTTTTTATCGTGAACGGCTCGGTAGCGCTGTTCACCGCTCTGCATGGCGATATGCGGCTGTGGACCGCGTGGAATGGCGTTATCGCCTATTTGCTGATGGGTATCCTGATGGCTGGTGAATGGCTGGTTCGCCGACGTTTGATGAAAAGAGTACAACCATGACACACCCCCTTCCGCTGTCGCAGTGGCTCAATCCTTTACGCCCTGACGATACCCGTATCGCGTGGCTCGGCGCACGTGAATGGCAGCTAGGCGACCTGCGACATGACGTCGGGTCGCTGTTCCAGGCGCTGGAAAAGCAGCCCGGCGAGCGCTGGGCGCTCTGTTTCGAAAACAGCTATCTGTTTGTCGTGGCGCTGCTGGCGACGCTGCACGCGGGCAAAATTCCGGTGATTCCAGGCCATTGTCGCGCCTCGCTGCTCGGCGAACAGCAGGAGCTGTTCGACGGTATCCTCAGCGAAAATCCGCTTGCCTGCGACAGCCCACAGATTGTGGTCGCTGCCGCTGAAAACGTTTCTCACAGCAACATCACGCTGCCGCCGGTTCCTGCGGACAGCTACGTGGAGCTCTTTACGTCCGGCTCAACCGGCCTGCCGAAGAAAATCATTAAGCCCGTCGCCCTGCTCGATGCCGAAGCGTGCATGCTGTATGCGCGATTTGAGCCGCGCCTTGAAGGCTGTCGGGTGGTGGCGTCTGTGGTGCCCCAGCATCTCTATGGCCTGACGTTCCGCATCTTTTTACCGATGGCCTGCGGGCTGCCTTTGCATGCGTCGATGCTTTATTACGCTGAACAGCTGAGTGCGTTGCCGCCAGAACATCGCTATGTGTTTATCAGCAGTCCGGCGTTTCTTAAGCGCCTCGACCCGAAGCTTTCGCCGCCGCCGGTCGGGATGATCCTTTCCGCAGGCGGTATGCTGCCATGGAAAGAGGTGAAAGAGACGCAGAGCTGGCTCAACGTCTGGCCGGATGAAATCTACGGCAGCACGGAAACCGGCATTGTTGCCTGGCGTCAGCGCATCGACAACGGCACCTCCTGGCAGCTTTTCCCGGGCGTAACGCTGCGGGCGGAAGGTGAGGAGTGGCGCTTGCTTTCACCGCTGCTGCACGACGAAGCGGGCCTGCTGCTGGACGACATGATTGAGCTGGTTGATGACGGTTTTCGCCTTGCGGGTCGCCGTGGGCGGGTGGTGAAAATTGAAGAGAAACGCGTGTCGCTGAGCGAAGTGGAAAGACGGCTGATGGCGCTTGAAGGCATTGTTGATGCGGCCGCGCTCCCCGTTTCGCGCGGAGGGCGTCAGGGCATCGGCGTGGTGCTGGTGCTCACCGAAAGCGCACGTGAACAGTGGCTCTCCACCGGCGGAAAAGCGCAGGAGCAAGCCTGGCGGCGGGCGCTGCAGCCGTGGCTGGAATCCGTTGCCGTGCCGCGCTACTGGCGCGTGGTGGATGACATCCCGGTCAACAGCATGAACAAGCGTGTTTACGCGCAGTTGCAGGAGCTGTTTTCATGAAGCCTCGCGAAATTGAACGTCAGCAGACACAGCCGCAGTCGTTATCTCTGACGCTGCATCTGGACCCGGAGCTGTTCTGGTTTCAGGGGCATTTTGACGTCCAGCCGCTGCTGCCTGGTGTGGCGCAGCTGGACTGGGTAATGCATTACGCCATCACGCTTTTGGCCCCCGACTATCGCTTTCACAGCATTCAGAACGTGAAGTTTCAGGCGCCGCTGCTGCCGGAAACCACCGTTACGCTCCGGCTTACCTGGCTGGCGGAAAAGCAGATCCTGACCTTCAGCTACGAGCGCCATGACGGCGAAGCACGGTATACCGCCAGCAGCGGAAAGATCCGGTTATGTCGGTAACCTTTACCCCCTGCATTCTGATCCCCTGCTATAACCACGGTGCGATGATGGCGAGCGTGCTTGCCCGGCTGTCTGCGTTTCAGATGCCGTGCATTATCGTGGATGACGGCAGCGAGAGCGCCACACGCGAGGTGCTTGAAGCCCTCGCGGCAGACCATGAACACATTACGCTGGTGCGCCTGCCCGAAAACGCGGGCAAAGGGGCTGCTGTCATTCGCGGGCTGGAAGAGGCGCAGCGTGCGGGCTTCAGCCATGCGGTGCAGGTCGACGCAGACGGTCAGCACGCCATTGAGGATATTCCTCGCCTGCTCACACTTGCCGAAAAACACCCGGACGCGCTGATTTCCGGGCGGCCGGTTTACGATGATTCCGTGCCGCGCTCGCGCCTTTACGGGCGCTACGTCACGCACGTCTGGGTATGGATTGAGACGCTTTCTCTCCAGCTTAAAGACAGCATGTGCGGTTTTCGCGTTTACCCGGTAGCACCGACGCTGCAGCTCGCCCGCCGCGTGCCGCTCGGTAATCGCATGGATTTTGATACCGAAGTGATGGTGCGCCTCTACTGGCAGGGCAACACCAGCTATTTTGTGCCGACCCGTGTGACCTATCCGCAGGACGGTCTGTCGCACTTCGACGCGCTGAAGGACAACCTGCGCATTTCGTGGATGCATACGCGCCTGTTCTTCGGCATGCTGCCGCGTATCCCCTCTTTGCTGATGCGCCGCCGCAGGCAGCACTGGGCGAAGCAGCCCGAAGCGAAAGGCTTATGGGGCATGCGCCTGATGATTTGGGTGTGGAGAACCTTCGGTCGTGGTGCGTTTTCTCTATTGCTGTGGCCGGTAATCGCCGTATTCTGGCTCACCGCAAGCGCTCCGCGCCGTGCGTCGCAGCAGTGGATTGCCGTCACGAAACGTGAACTGGCTGCCCGTAACCTGCCGCAGCCCGCCCGCTGTAACAGCTTTCACCACTTTATGCGCTTTGGTCACGCCATTCTCGACAAAATCGCCAGCTGGCGCGGCGAACTGAAGCCGGGGCGGGATATCGTTTTTGCGTCCGGAGCACAGGCCGCGCTGGATATGTCAGCGCCGCAAGGCAAGCTGCTGTTAGCCTCGCACCTCGGGGATGTCGAAGCCTGTCGCGCGCTCTCCACTCGTACCATCAACGCGCTGGTGTTTAATGAGAACGCTCAGCGCTTCAAGCAGGTGATGGAAGAGAACGCCCCGCAGTCGGGCATCAACCTGATTTCCGTTACCGACGTGGGGCCGGACACCGCGATGCTGCTGAAAGAGAAGCTTGATCAGGGCGAATGGGTGGCGATCGTCGGCGACAGAATTGCGGTCAATCCGCAGCGCGGCGGCGACTGGCGCGTTATCTGGAGCGAGTTTATGGGGCAACCCGCACCGTTCCCGCAGGGGCCCTTTATTCTGGCTTCGGTGCTGAAATGCCCGGTGCTGATGATTTTTGCTCTTAAGCAGCAGGGCAAACTGCACGTTCACTGCGAGCCTTTTGCCGACCCGCTGGTGTTGCCGCGCGGTGAGCGCCAGCAGGCTTTGCAGAATGCCGTCGACCGCTACGCGCAGCGCCTGGAGCATTACGCGCTCTCGTCGCCGCTCGACTGGTTTAACTTTTTTGATTTCTGGCAACTGCCGGACGCGACCGAGAAGGAGTAACGGGTGCTCAACGATCCCCGCTTTACCACCGAAGTTGAAATCACCGTGCCGTTTCACGACGTCGATATGATGGGCGTGGTGTGGCACGGCAACTATTTCCGCTATTTCGAAATCGCACGCGAGGCGCTGCTCAACCAGTTCGACTATGGCTATCGCCAGATGAAAGCATCCGGCTACGTCTGGCCCGTTGTGGATACGCGCGTGAAGTACCGCGACGTGGTGACCTTCGAGCAAACCATCCGCGTACGCGCGAAGCTCGAAGAGTATGAAAACCGCCTGCGCATCGGCTATGAAATCTTCGACGCGGCCAGCGGAAAACGCACCACCACCGGCTACACCATTCAGGTGGCGGTGGAGGAGAAAAGCAAAGAGCTGTGCTTCGTCAGCCCGGCGGTTCTGTTTGAACGTATGGGAGTGGCATCATGAAGCTCTGGCCTTTCGTCATTCTGCTGCTGTCCCCGTTCACGCATGCCGTCACGCTGGACGAACTCCAGCAGCGCTTTACCGAACAGCCGCTGGTGCGCGCCCATTTCGACCAGACGCGTACCATCAAAGAGATGCCGCAGCCGCTGCGCTCGCAGGGTGAAATGCTGATCGCCCGCGACACCGGGCTGCTGTGGGATCAGACCTCGCCGTTCCCGATGCGCCTGATGCTCAATGACACGCGGATGGTGCAGATCATCAACGGCCAGCCGCCGCAGACCATTACCGCCGACAACAATCCGCAAATGTTCCAGTTTAACCACCTGCTGCGCGCGCTGTTTCAGGCCGACCGCAAAGTGCTGGAGCAGAACTTCCGCATCGATTTTCAGGACAAGGGCAGCGACCGCTGGACGCTGAAGCTGACGCCCGTCGTCACGCCGCTGGACAAGATTTTTACTTCCATCGATTTGAGCGGCAAGACGTATCTGGAAACGATCCAACTGAACGATAAGCAGGGCGATCGTACGGACATCACTTTAAGCCACCAACGCCTGACGCCAGCGACTTTGACCGATGACGAACGTAAGCGCTTTACCGCCGAGTAACGCCGGCCGCGCCGCCTTCGGCTGGCTGGTACTGTGCCTTATTCTGCTTGTCGCCCTGGTGCTGATGCTGCCGCGTGCGCGACTGAACAGCAGCGTACTGGCGATGCTGCCCTCACAAAGCCTGGGCACCATTCCGCCTGCGCTGAGTGACGGCTTTATTCAGCGCCTGGATAGCCAACTGGTGTGGATGGTCAGCCCCGGCAAAACCGCCGATCCGGCGGTCGCGGCACGCTGGCAGGCGCTGCTGACAAACTCCGGTGCGCTGAGTGAAGTCAAAGGCCAGATGGATACCAAAAGCCAGCAGGCGTGGGGCACATTTTTCTTTCAGCATCGCAACGGCCTGATCGACCCGGCGACGCGTGCGCGCCTGCAACAGGGCGGTGAAGCCCAGGCGCAGTGGATTTTGTCGCAGCTTTACTCGGCGTTTTCTGGCGTCAGCGGTAAAGAGCTCAATAACGATCCGCTGATGCTGATGCGTGGCTCACAGCTGGCGCTGGCGCAGAACGGCCAAAAGCTTCGGCTGATGGACGGCTGGCTGGTGGCGCAAGATGAAGCAGGAAATTACTGGTATCTGCTGCACGGTGAGCTCAACGGCTCGTCGTTCGACATGCAGCAAACCCACCAGCGTGTGACGCAGCTGGCGGCGCTGGAAGCGGAGCTGAAAGCGCAGTTTCCGCAGGCGAAGGTGCTGTCGCGCGGCACGATGTTCTACAGCGACTACGCCAGCCAGCAGGCGAAGCATGACGTTTCTACGCTGGGCGTGGCGACGATTCTGGGGGTGATCCTGCTGATTGTGCTGGTCTTCCGCTCGCTGCGGCCGCTGCTGCTGTGCCTGATTTCCATCGGCATTGGCGCCGCCGCAGGTACGGTGATGACGCTGCTGCTGTTCGGCGAGCTGCACCTGATGACGCTGGTGATGAGCATGAGCATCATCGGCATTTCCGCCGACTACACGCTTTACTACCTGACTGAAAGGATGGTGCACGGTGAGCAAAGCTCAACCTGGGAAAGCCTGCTCAAGGTGCGCAATGCGCTGCTGCTGGCGTTGCTGACCACGGTTGCTGCCTACCTCATCATGATGCTTGCCCCGTTCCCCGGTATTCGCCAGATGGCAGTATTTGCCGCAGCAGGCCTGAGCGCCTCCTGCCTGACGGTGATTTTCTGGCATCCGTGGCTGTGCCGCGGCCTGCCGGTACGACCGGTGCCGATGATGGCACTGATGCTGCGCTGGCTGGCGGCGTGGCGGCGCAATAAAAAGCTCTCCGTTGGCCTGCCGCTCGTGCTGGCGCTGTTTGCGCTGGCGGGGCTTTCACAGCTGCGCGTGAATGACGATATTTCGCAGCTTCAGGCGCTGCCGCAGCACCTGTTGATGCAGGAGAAAAAGATTACTGCGCTCACCGGACAAAGCGTCGATCAGAAATGGTTCGTGGTGTACGGCGATACGGCTCAGCAGACGCTGGAGCGGCTGGAGGCCTTCACGCCGCAGCTTGAAAAAGCGCGTGTCGCCGGTGATTTTGCTCAGTTCCGTACGCTGCCGCTCAATTCCGTCGCGCGCCAGCAGCAGGATTTAGCTCTGCTGAAGCAGGCTGCACCAGCGGTGGTAAAAGCGCTGAACACCGCCGGATTGCAGACCGTGACCCCTGATTTATCATCGATGCCGGTGAGCGTTGAGGCGTGGCTGAAGAGCCCGGCCAGCGAAGGCTGGCGTCTGCTCTGGCTGACCCTGCCTGACGGTAAAAGTGGCGTGCTGGTGCCGGTAGACGGCGTGAAGGACAGCGCTGCGCTGCAACGTCTGGCCGATAACACTGAAGGCGTGGCGTGGAACGACCGTAAAGCCTCATTCGACGCTCTGTTTATGCTGTATCGCACCATTTTAACGGCGCTGCTCGGCGTGGCGCTGGTGGTGATCGCTGTTGGCGCAATGCTGCGCCTGGGCTGGCGTAAAGGGTTGATAAGCCTGGTGCCGTCGGTGCTGTCGCTTGGCTGCGGGCTGGCGGTGCTGGCGTTTAGCGGCCACACGGTGAACCTGTTCTCCCTGCTGGCGCTGGTTCTGGTGCTCGGCATTGGCATCAACTACACCCTGTTTTTCAGCAACCCGCGCGGTACGCCGCTGACGTCGCTATTGGCGATTACTTTGGCCATGATCACCACGCTCCTGACGCTCGGCATGCTGGTGTTCAGCGCCACCCAGGCCATCAGCAGCTTCGGCATCGTGCTGGTGAGCGGGATTTTCACCGCGTTTCTGCTGTCGCCGCTGGCGATGTCGGGCAAAAAAAGAAAAAGGTCATGAAACTCGCCCGGCGGCGCTGCGCTTGCACGGGCCTACAAACACATATGTCAACCGGGCTTGTAGGCCGGGTAAGCGTTAGCGCCACCCGGCAATCGCACCACCCGGCAGATTTTGAGGTATTAATGATGATGCGTATATTCTGGCTCGCTGCTGTGTTGATACTGACCGGCTGTAGCCATTCATCCCGGAATGAAAATGGCCGCCCCCAGGCGTGGCTTCAGCCTGGCACGCAGGTCACGCTGCCTGCGCCCGGTATTACGACAGCGGTCAGTTCACAGCAGCTGCTGACCGGCACGTTCAACGGCAAAACTCAGTCGCTGCTGGTGATGCTGAACGCTGATGATAAAAAGCTGACGCTGGCAGGGCTGTCGTCCGTCGGCATTCGTCTCTTCCTCGTCACCTATGATGAACAGGGGATTCACACCGAGCAGTCCATCGTAGTGCCACAGCTGCCACCCGCAAGCCAGGTGCTGGCCGACGTGATGCTGAGTCACTGGCCGCTGAGCGCCTGGACGCCGCAGTTGCCGAAGGGCTGGACGCTGACGGATCGTGGGGATAAACGTGAGCTTCGCAACGCGGGCGGCAAGCTGGTGACCGAAATCACTTACCTGCAGCGTAAGGGCAAGCGTGAGCCGATCAGCATCGAACAGCTCGTCTTTAACTACCACATCACCATTCAATACCTGGGTGACTGAGATGATCTACATAGCTGCCGCAGGCATGATTAACGCGCTGGGCAACACGCCGGACGAGATTGTTGCCAACCTTAGCACTGGCATCGCCCCGGGGATGCGCCCGCGCGAAGGCTGGCTACAGGGCGACATTACCGCCGTGCTCGGCGGCGTGGATGGCGCACTGCCTGCGATTCCCGACGAGTTTGCCGCGCATCGCTCCCGCAATAACCAGCTGCTGCTGGCGGCGCTGGCGCAAATTCAGCCGCAGGTGGACGACGCCATCGCCCGCTTTGGCCGCGACCGCGTGGCGGTGATCATGGGCACCAGCACCTCCGGACTCGATGAAGGCGACATCCACGCGGACATGACGCTGAACGGCAAAGAGAGCCCTGACTGGCGCTACGCACAGCAGGAGCTTGGCGACCCGTCGCGTTTCCTGCGCAACTGGCTGAAGCTGGAAGGCCCGGCCTATACGCTTTCCACTGCCTGTTCATCCAGTGCGCGCGCAATGATCAGCGGTCGTCGGCTGATTGACGCGGGCCTGGTCGATGTGGCGCTTGTCGGCGGTGCCGACACGCTCAGCCGCATGCCGGTTAACGGTTTCAATAGTTTAGAGTCGCTCTCGACCACGCTGTGCCAGCCGTTTGGCCGCGACCGCTGTGGCATCACCATTGGCGAAGGCGCTGCGCTGATGCTGCTGACCCGCGAACCTCAGCCCGTGGCGCTGCTGGGCGTGGGCGAATCGAGCGATGCACACCATATTTCTGCGCCGCATCCTGAGGGCTCTGGCGCCATTCGCGCCATTCAGCAGGCGCTGGCCGATGCGAACCTGCAACCGCAGGATGTGGGGTATATCAATCTGCATGGCACCGCAACGCCGCTGAATGACCAGGTGGAATCTGCCGTCGTTCACGCGCTGTTTGGCGAAAGCGTGCCGTGCAGCTCTACGAAACATCTGACCGGGCACACGCTGGGCGCGGCGGGCATTACCGAAGCGGCGCTGAGCTGGCTGATCTTAACGCGTGATCTGCCGCTTCCGGCGCAGGACTTCAGTCAGGCACCCGCCGACCCTCAGCTTCCGCCCTGCGGCATTCTTAGTGCACCGCAGCCGCTGGAGCGGCCGGTTATTCTGTCGAATTCATTCGCCTTTGGCGGCAACAACGCCAGCATCCTGCTGGGGAGAAGGGCATGAGCCACTATTTATCACCGGGCGCTTATCTGCCCCACGACGCGCCGATGCTGCTGCTCGAAACCGTGCTGAGCGTTACCGAAGAGCAGGCCGTCTGCCAGGTTGTAGTGAACCGCCGCGGCGTGCTTGCGCCGTTCCTCGACGCCAACGGCAACCTGCCGGGCTGGTACGCGCTCGAGTTAATGGCGCAGACCGTCGGCGTCTGGTCCGGCTGGCATCGCCAGCAGCGCGGTGAGGCGCAAATTAGCCTTGGCATGGTGCTGGGTGCGCGCGAGCTGAAGTGCGCTAACGGCGAACTGGCTGCCGAAAGCCAGCTCGATATCACCGTCACCCTGCTGATGCAGGACGAGCGTTTCGGCAGCTTTGAGTGCGCCATTGCCGCAGGCGGCGAGACGCTTGCCAGCGGTCGCGTCAACACCTTCCAGCCCTCACAGGAAGAATTAACCACGCTGTTTCAACAGGGAGCGTCATCATGAGTCGTTCAGTTCTGGTCACCGGGGCCAGTAAAGGCATTGGCCGCGCGATCGCGCTGAAGCTTGCCGCCGATGGTTTTACCGTTGGCGTGCATTACCACAGCGATCGGCAGGGCGCGCAGGATACCCTTGACGCCATTGAGCGCGCGGGGGGGACAGGCCGCCTGTTACAGTTCGACGTGGGCAATCGCGAGCAGTGCCGCGAAGTGCTGGAAGCCGATATCGAACAGCACGGCGCGTGGTATGGCGTGGTCAGCAACGCGGGCATCACCCGCGACGGCGCGTTCCCGGCGCTGAGCGAAGATGACTGGGACCGCGTGATCCACACCAACCTCGACAGCTTCTACAACGTGATTCATCCGTGCATTATGCCGATGATTTCAACCCGTAAAGGCGGGCGCATCATTACGCTCTCCTCGGTGTCCGGCGTGATGGGAAACCGCGGCCAGGTAAACTACAGCGCGGCGAAAGCGGGGATTATTGGTGCGACCAAAGCGCTGGCCATTGAGCTTGCGAAGCGCAAAATTACCGTCAATTGCATCGCGCCGGGGCTTATCGACACCGGAATGATCGAGATGGAAGAGGCCGCGCTGAAAGAAGCGATGAATATTATTCCGATGAAACGCATGGGCCAGGCTGATGAAGTCGCCGGCCTTGCGAGCTATTTAATGTCCGACATTGCGGGCTACGTCACCCGTCAGGTGATTTCCATTAACGGAGGCATGTTATGACCCGTCGCGTCGTCATTACCGGCATGGGCGGTGTGACCGCCTTTGGCGAAAGCTGGGATGCGGTGTCCGCGCGTCTGCGCAGCTATCAGAATGCGGTACGCAAAATGCCTGAGTGGCAGGTTTACGACGGGCTGCACACGCTGCTTGGCGCACCAATTGATGATTTCACGCTGCCTGCTCACTATACCCGCAAGCGCATCCGCGCGATGGGCCGCGTCTCGCTGATGTCCACCCGCGCAAGCGAACTGGCGCTGGAGCAGGCCGGGCTTATCGACAACCCGGTACTGACCAACGGTGAAACCGGTATTGCCTATGGTTCGTCAACCGGCAGCACCGGGCCGGTGAGCGAGTTCGCCACGATGCTGACCGAAAAGCACACCAACAACATTACCGGCACTACCTACGTGCAGATGATGCCGCACACCACCGCCGTCAACACCGGGCTGTTCTTCGGCCTGCGCGGGCGCGTGATCCCGACTTCCAGCGCCTGCACCTCCGGCAGTCAGGCGATTGGCTACGCGTACGAAGCCATTCGTCACGGCTACCAGACCGTGATGGTCGCGGGTGGCGCAGAGGAGCTTTGCCCTTCGGAGGCGGCGGTGTTCGACACGCTGTTCGCGACCAGCCAGCGCAACGACGCACCAGCAACAACGCCCTCTCCGTTTGACGTTAACCGTGACGGGCTGGTGATTGGCGAAGGCGCAGGCACGCTGGTGCTGGAAGAACTGGAGCATGCGAAAGCGCGCGGGGCGAAAATCTACGGTGAAATCATCGGTTTTGCGACCAACTGCGACGCGGCGCATATCACCCAGCCGCAGAAGGAAACGATGCAGGTTTGCATGGAGCAGTCGCTGCGCCAGGCGGGACTTGCGCCATCGGATATCGGTTATATTTCCGCGCACGGCACGGCTACTGACCGCGGTGATATCGCGGAAAGTCAGGCCACGGCTGCGGTGTTTGGTAACCGTACGCCAATCTCATCGCTGAAAAGTTACTTCGGGCATACGCTCGGGGCCTGCGGCGCGTTAGAAGCCTGGATGAGCCTGCAAATGCTGCGTGAAGGCTGGTTTGCGCCCACGCTTAACCTGCAGCAGCCGGACGAACAATGTGGCGATCTGGACTACATTATGGGAGAGTCACGGGCTATCGACTGTGAGTTTTTGCAGAGCAATAACTTCGCCTTCGGCGGGATCAACACTTCGATTGTCATTAAACGCTGGGAGTAACGATGTATCGGCTGTTCCTCGGGAAAATTTCGACCCTCAGTCTGACGACGCTGCCGCAGGTGCTTGCTGAACAGGCGCCGGAAGGAAAGCGTCGCAGCGCCTGGCTTGCCGGGCGTGCGCTGCTGTGTCATGCGGTGTCGCCGCTGCCGGAAATTCACTTCGGTGAACAGGGCAAGCCGGGGTTCGATGAACACCATACGCTGTGGTTTAACCTGAGCCACAGCGGCGATGACATTGCTTTATTGCTCAGCGACGAAGGCGAAGTAGGCTGCGATATCGAAACGTTCCGCCCGCGTCCGCAGTGGCAGCAGTTAGCCAACGCGACGTTTACCGGCAACGAACATATTGAGATTGAACGTGAAGCTGAAGACCAGCGGCTGACAGCGTTCTGGCGCATCTGGACGCGCAAAGAAGCGATGGTCAAACAGCGCGGCGGCAGCGCCTGGCAGATTGTCAGCTACGACAGCACCGCGCCGCTGAATCTGCACCTGAGCGATTTGCAGCATGAAGGTTTAAGCCTAGCGGTGTGTACGCCAACGCCGTTTACGGTGAGTACAGCGGTGATCGAGCGGGTTTAATTTGCTAATGAATGAGATAGAAACTGCCTTTTCGGTTTTTATATTCATAAACCAGCGATGGTAAGAAGAAAGGATCTTAAGACGATCCTTTCAAAACTGCCAATTATCGCTATATGTCATTAGAAAATGTAGCTAACCACAACCAAGAGCTGAGTCCTTATCACAGGCCAATTTTTCCGACAAATTACTAAGGGAGTCGATGCCAACGGACTTACAATTGTAAATAGATTCCTTTTTGCTATTTAGATTCGTAACACTAACCCCACGGTTTTCATTCTCATATTCATAATAGCTAAATATAGTGTATTTATATCCTGCATTCACAAATGACACATTGAAGTAGTCTGTTTGAAATCGCGAATAATGATTGTATTTAAACCCTGAAAAACCATCCCCTTTTGACTCATATTTAAATTCAATTTTACGATCTTTCGTTAAGGTGTAACGTAGTACACCTTTATTTTCGTCCAGCTTAATTATTCCTTTTGCAGTATTGCACAAAAAATATTCATCGCTCGCAAACGATGAACCGCACAGAAACATTACAAATAACAACAAGAGATTATAATGACGCATTGTAATTGTTCTCCATTTTTAAATCATACCCCTTCTGACTTGGTCCGTTATACCTTTTTGCGAATGAGAGCCAGTCTTTATCACGAATGGAGCGTAAGAAAACACTATCAGCCTCAATGAAATTTTGACATAACAGCAAGTGGCATGAATAACAGAAAAATACTTGTTAACTTAATTAATTTCATAACCATTCACAGCGTTTTATCGTTTTCGGAAGAGAAATTATGGGTAGAAAGGATCTTAAGAAGATCCTTTCAAAACTGCCAACTATCGCTATATGTCATTAGAAAATGTAGCTAACTCCTTTCCTCTACTTTCTGACATTCTCGCGACACATTCATTAATAGCTGCTTGGTGTGCTGGGCTGTTACTATCAATTGGGAAAGAATATAACTTGCAATTAGAGTCCCGGAATTTAATCCAATCTCGCTGAGAGGTCTTAACATTATCTACCAGCTCTTTTTTCAACGCATCATCATTCATATAGTCAGAATTTATTTTAGCTAGTAACTCTGAGTATTGTTTGTTTAAATATTTATCTGCGTCACTCTTTTTGCTTTCGGCACACAAATATACTTGATCAGAATTTTTTATATCGTTACAAACATCCGCACCATGTGAGAATGCCGAATAGAATAAAAAGACCGCTATAACATGTTTCATTCACTATCCTCCAAATAATTCGCTCTATGCCTTCCAGGTTCATACTGAGAAATTGAAGGGCTATTTCTTATATAGCTAATCAGTTCTTGTTTATTGTTATTCGAACCAGCGAGCATAGGCTTGGGTCCTTTCGTAAAGCCCTGATAAACAAAATCAACCAGTACTTCCTGAATCGTAGAGTCTAACTCTTCCCATGGTTTAGTACCAGAGACACCATTAGTCCATTTGATATAGTTTGAAATTGCTCGCTCAACATATTTTGGGTAGATGATAGCAAAAAGTGACTTTTGCTGCTGCAATGTAATTTCGCCTACGTCACTCTTATTTGAAAGTACAAAATCACGCGCTGAACTTCCTTTTAATCCTGCGCCTTTCGATATTTTAGCCGCTTGCTCACTAGGTATTCCTGATGCGACCATGTCACTATATACATTCGCTTCCGAACGATCTCCCATATCATAACCTCGTCCAAGCGTCACCCCTGAAAGGTCATTACCAGGCCAATGAATTACCCGGCTATAATAAATAGACGATGAAATATCATTACCTTCAGCATTGTAGGTCAGTCTTCCTTCTAAGCTTTTCTTTTGAGACCTAATAGCATCAAGAAACACAATCGGATGCATATGCCACAGCGCTTCACTGCTGCGGATCTCCGGTACATCCTTCATCCACACCAGTTTATTGATGAAGTCACGGTTATACAGCGCCATGGCCGGGTATTTCTTCGCCTGTTCATCCAGCGCAGCTTGCCACAGGGCTGACATGCCATCCTTCAGCCATTCACTATGGTGTTTCACCACAAAGCGCTGCACCTGATGCTGAATGTGCGGCTGCCTGTTATGCAGAAACCGCCACAGTTCGCCTGCATCAATCACGCCATCCTGGTTCAGATCCATCTGCTTTAGCAGCTTCTGATACTGCTCGGTGTAGCTCGATGAATACATATCCCGCGTTTCGCTCCGGGCCAGCGCTTCCAGCTGTTCATACACCTGCCGCAGCCAGCTCTCTTTCGGCGTCTGGAAAATGCTTTGCGGCGCATCTTCCTGCTCCAGTGGCATAAACCCCCGCTTTTCGAGATCGAACTGGTTCGCTCTCTCCACATCCGCCGCAGCCATCCAAGCCAGCTCGTCGGGAATGTAGTACCAGGTCTTCCCGTCAGCTTCCAGACGGCGGCATTCGCTTTCCGGGGTGTATCGCTCTGCAGTTGTGGGGGAAGGGTCTCCCCCGACGCCGGCCACCACAAACGTATTATCCTGCTCCCGGTGCTTCCAGCGGGTTTTATCCGCCAGCGTGTGCAGCTCTGCCGCACCGATCGTCACCCCGGCCTTATTTGCCAGAAAATCCTTCATCCGGGCATCCTGGCTGAACACCTCCAGATGGCAGAAGTGTTGTGGCCCGCCAGACGGACGTTCGATCAGGCTCAGGTGACCGATAATCTCCCCGGCTTTCACCGTGGGTGAATTCTCGCCGGAAACCGTTACCACCTGATTAAACACACCACGCTCACGAGCAGTCTGCATCCACGCTGGCAGCGCATTGCCATGCCGCTTCACAAATTTATCCAGTCCGGAGATCCAGCCCGATTCCCCGACGGATAATCCGCTTTTAGCACCATCAGGTAGCGATATCACTGACACGAAAATAAACGGAGCTGGCCTGCCGTTCAGCAGGAATGAAGCCTCCTGCTTAATTTCAACCACTGCACCGCGTGGTAGCGTGGTCTTCGTATCCTGCGGCACCTCATAGTGACGCAGCGCATCTCGGGGAACGTTGACCCCTTCACTCAGTCCGCTACGTATCCAGCCGGGAGAGGTGTTGTCCTGGCGGATTTTCAGCGCACGGGCTGTCACTGTGGCGGTTGATTTGTCTGTAATGCCGTATTCGGCGAGAGGGGCTATCTGCATCCACAGCGTGTAAAAATCCAGCGCGTTATCAGGGCTGGCTTTATCCGGAGTGCAGGTGGATTTGATGAGGACGAAGGTGGAGCTGAATTTCAGCATCCTTTTTCCGAACGCTGCCGTCTGATAATCGTCATTGAGCCGCCAGGCCACCACCTGACCATCCGTCATGCATTTCAGGCCATGGCTGTCAGCGTTAAAGACAGCATCTCTGGCAAAGTCGCCGTACAGATGAATACCACCATGCCAGTGCTCTGCCTGCTTCATTAGCCAGTGGGTATCGCCTTCGCTTCCCTGCATGGCTGCCATGAATTCCTTTGCCGAACGGTACCCGTCAACCGGCAGCACCATTTTCATCCTGTTCTCCCTGAATTTATGATGGCTATTTGCGCATCATATACTGTACAGAAGATAACCGGAACTGTTCCTGGTAGTTGAATTTACAGATAAAACCATTAGCGCATCTGGATGAGCAGAGAAGCGGTGTTGGGATAATGCGACAACTACACCTTACGGTATGCACGCCAACGCCGTTTACGGTGAGTACAGCGGTGATTGAGCGGGTAGGGTGAGATCGACAAGCATCTTCCAAAAGGATGCGAGGTCTGACACAAAAACGGCAACCAGAAGGTTGCCGTTTTGCTTTTACTTAACCCTTCATCCACACCCGAATGCCGTCCAGGAACATCTGGGTGGCGAGCATGACCAGAATCAGCCCCATCAGGCGCTCCAGCGCGTTCACGCCTTTCTCGCCGAGCAGGCGCAAAAACAGCCCCGACTGCAGCAGTATCACAAACGTGCCGCCCCAGGCGAGCATCAGCGCGATAATCAAATGCCCCATCTGGTTCGGATACTGGTGCGACAGCAGCATTAACGTTGCCAGCAATGACGGCCCGGCCACCAGGGGAATGGCCAGCGGAACGATAAAAGGTTCTTCACCGGCGGGTAACCCATTGCTGCCGCCCTCATTGCCGGGAAAAATCATCTTTATGGCAATCAGGAACAGAATAATGCCTCCGGAGATAGAAACGGTCTCCGCGCTCAGATTCAGGAAGGCGAGAATTTTCTCTCCGGCGAAGAGGAAAATGAGCATTATCACCAGTGCGATCAATAGCTCACGTATCATGATCGCCCTGCGGCGCCTGGGTTCCGTGTGTTTCAGCACCGACATAAAAATCGGCAAATTTCCCAGCGGATCCATAATCAGGATCAATAAAACCGCGGCAGAAAGAATTTCACTCATGACATTGTTCCCTGATAATGACTTTTCACGCTCCGAATAATGAGCGTGTTAAATAAGCTGCTTTACTTAATGATGACGAATCATTGAATTTTTTCACTTGCGACTTTGGCTGCATTTTGTAATGTGGTGAGGCCCCTGCGTCCAGTGACGGAAAACGGGGTCAGCACAACAGCACACACCTCTGCAGGAAAACACGTTATGAAAAATGTTGGTTTTATCGGCTGGCGCGGAATGGTCGGCTCTGTACTCATGCAACGCATGGTAGAAGAGCGCGATTTCGACGCTATCCGCCCGGTCTTCTTCTCCACCTCCCAGCTTGGTCAGGCTGCGCCCGCGTTTGGCACCCATAGCGGTGGCACATTGCAGGACGCCTTCGATCTGGAGGCGTTAAAGGCACTCGACATTATTGTCACCTGCCAGGGCGGCGATTATACCAACGAAATCTATCCAAAGCTGCGTGAAAGCGGCTGGCAGGGTTACTGGATTGATGCGGCCTCGTCGCTGCGCATGAAAGATGATGCCATCATCATTCTGGATCCGGTGAACCAGGCTGTCATTACCGACGGTCTCAACAAAGGCGTCAAAACCTTCGTCGGCGGCAACTGCACCGTCAGCCTGATGCTGATGTCGCTGGGCGGCCTGTTCGCTAACGATCTGGTTGAGTGGGCGTCTGTGGCAACCTATCAGGCGGCCTCCGGCGGCGGCGCACGCCATATGCGTGAACTGCTGAGCCAGATGGGCGGCCTGTATAACTACGTTGCGGACGAGCTGGCGAACCCGGCTTCGGCCATTCTCGACATCGAACGCAAGGTCACCCAACTGACCCGCAGCGGCGATCTGCCGGTCGATAACTTTGGCGTACCGCTGGCCGGTAGCCTGATTCCGTGGATCGACAAACAGCTCGACAACGGCCAGAGCCGCGAAGAGTGGAAGGGCCAGGCGGAAACCAACAAAATTCTCGCAACTCGTGACGTCATCCCGGTTGACGGTCTGTGCGTGCGCATCGGCGCGCTGCGCTGCCACAGCCAGGCGTTCACCCTGAAGCTGAAAAAGGACGTGTCGGTCCAGACCATCGAAGAGATGCTGGCCGCGCACAACCCGTGGGCCAAAGTGGTGCCAAACGATCGCGAAATCACCATGCGCGAGCTGACGCCTGCGGCGGTCACCGGCACGTTGACCACGCCGGTCGGGCGTTTGCGTAAGCTGAATATGGGGCCGGAGTACCTCTCGGCCTTCACCGTCGGCGATCAGCTCCTCTGGGGCGCCGCCGAGCCGCTACGTCGCATGCTGCGACAATTAGCGTAACAAAATGAAAGAAGGGGTGCTGAGTCACCCCTTTTTTACGTCTGTCACTTTATACGTAGAACAAGGAGTCATTGCGTATGGATCAATTTTTACCAGGAGTCAGATAAAGCCTTGGCTATGCTTTAAGGGAGAGGTTTGCCCCGAAGGTGGGATGGCGCGAAAAGGAAGCGGGTTTTTACCGCGCCGTTCAGGTCAAAAAAGTCGCTACAGAGAAACAAAACAGCGACACTTATAACAGGATGAATAGCATGTCCGAACGTATCGACAGAGACGTGGTTAATGCTCTGATTGCCGGCCATTTTGCGGATCCCTTTTCCGTGCTTGGCATGCACTGCACCGAGGCGGGGCTGGAAGTCCGCGCACTGTTACCTGACGCGACCGAAGTGTGGGTCATTGAACCGAAAACCGGGCGTAAAGTCGGCCAGCTCGACTGCCTCGACTCGCGCGGTTTCTTCTGTGGCGTCATGCCGCGGCGTAAAAATCCTTTCCGCTACCAGCTGGCCGTACTCTGGCATGGGCAGCAAAATCTGATTGACGATCCTTACCGTTTTGGCCCGCTGCTGCAGGAGATGGACGCCTGGCTGCTGTCGGAAGGTACGCACCTGCGCCCCTATGAAACGCTGGGAGCACACGCCGATACGATGGATGGCGTAACGGGAACGCGCTTTTCCGTCTGGGCACCAAACGCCCGCCGCGTGTCGGTGGTCGGGCAGTTCAACTACTGGGACGGCCGCCGCCATCCGATGCGCCTGCGGGCGGAATCGGGCATCTGGGAGCTTTTTGTTCCCGGTGCGCACAACGGTCAGCTCTATAAATTCGAAATGATCGATGCCCACGGCAAGCTGCGGATCAAGGCAGACCCGTACGCCTTTGAAGCGCAGATGCGCCCTGATACGGCGTCGCTGATTTGCGGACTGCCGGAAAAAATCGAGCAGCCGGAGTCGCGTAAGCAGGCGAATAATTTCGATGCGCCCATTGCGATTTACGAAGTGCATCTTGGCTCCTGGCGCCGCCACACCGACAACAACTTCTGGCTGAGCTATCGCGAGCTGGCAGACCAGCTGGTGCCGTACGCCAAATGGATGGGCTTCACCCACCTTGAGCTGCTGCCCATTAATGAGCATCCGTTCGACGGCAGCTGGGGCTATCAGCCGACGGGGCTTTACGCGCCGACGCGCCGCTTCGGCACCCGCGAAGATTTCCGCTATTTCATTAACGCTGTGCACAACGCCGGGCTGAACGTCATCCTCGACTGGGTGCCGGGCCACTTCCCGTCAGATGACTTTGCTTTGGCGAAGTTTGACGGCACGGAGCTCTACGAGCACAGCGATCCGCGTGAAGGCTACCATCAGGACTGGAATACCCTGATTTACAACTATGGTCGCCGTGAAGTACAGAACTATCTGGTCGGCAACGCGCTGTACTGGATTGAGCGCTTCGGCATTGACGCCCTGCGCGTGGATGCGGTGGCATCGATGATCTACCGCGACTACAGCCGCAAAGCGGGTGAGTGGGTGCCGAACGAGCACGGCGGGCGCGAAAACCTGGAAGCGATAGAGTTCCTGCGCAGCACCAACCGCATTCTCGGCGAGCAGGTGCCGGGCGCGGTCAGCATGGCGGAAGAGTCGACCGATTTCCCCGGCGTTTCAAGGCCGCCGGAGATGGGGGGGCTCGGGTTCTGGTACAAGTGGAATCTGGGCTGGATGCACGACACCCTCGACTATTTCAAGCTCGATCCGGTTTATCGCCAGTACCATCATGACAAGCTGACCTTCGGCATGCTTTACAACGGCACCGAAAACTTCGTGCTGCCGTTGTCGCACGACGAAGTGGTGCACGGCAAAAAATCCCTCCTCGACAGGATGCCCGGCGACGCCTGGCAGAAGTTTGCCAACCTGCGCGCCTACTACGGCTGGCTGTACGCCTTCCCTGGCAAAAAGCTGCTGTTTATGGGCAACGAATTTGCCCAGGGCCGTGAGTGGAACCACGACACCAGCCTCGACTGGCACCTGCTGAGCGGCGGCGATAACTGGCACCACGGCGTGCAGCGCCTGGTGCGCGATCTGAACCTGACCTATCGCCATCACAAAGCGATGCATGAGCTGGATTACGATCCTTACGGCTTCGAATGGCTGGTAGTCGACGATCGCGAGCGCTCGGTGTTTATCTTTGTGCGCCGCGATCGCCAGGGCAACGAAATTATCGTCGCCAGCAACTTCACGCCGGTGCCGCGCGAGCATTATCGCTTTGGCATCAATCAGGCGGGCCGCTGGCGCGAAATCCTCAATACCGACTCCATGCACTATCACGGCAGCAATGCCGGGAACGGTGGGGCGGTTCATAGCGATGCCATCGAGAGCCACGGACGTCCGAATTCGCTCTCCATCACGCTGCCGCCGCTGTCGACCATCTGGCTGGTTCGGGAGGGGGAATGAGTAAACTCACGGCAGGGAAACCCGCGCCGCTCGGCGCAAGCTATGACGGTAAAGGCGTGAACTTCACCCTTTTCTCCGCCCATGCGGAGCGGGTTGAACTCTGTGTGTTTGACAAGCAGGGAAACGAGAGCCGTACAGATTTGCCAGCACGTACCGGTGACGTGTGGCACGGCTATCTGCCAGAGGCACGTCCGGGACTGCGCTATGGTTATCGCGTGCACGGGCCGTGGGATCCGCATCAGGGGCATCGCTACAACCCGGCGAAGCTGCTGCTAGATCCCTGCGCTCACCGCGTTGATGGCGAGGAAGTTGACGATCCCATTCTGCACAGCGGCCACGACAGCCCCGACGATCGCGACAGCGCCGCCGTTGCACCGCGCTCGGTGGTGGTGGATCTGCACTATGACTGGGAAGACGACGAGCCGCCGCGCACGCCGTGGAGCAAGACGATCATCTACGAAGCGCACGTCAAGGGGCTGACGTATCTGCACCCCGGTATTCCGAAAGACCTGGTTGGAACCTACGGAGCCCTGGCGCATCCGTTGATGATCTCTTACTTCCAAAAGCTGGGTATTACGGCGCTGGAGCTGCTGCCCGTTGCGCAGTTTGCCAGCGAGCCGCGCCTGCAAAGGCTGGGGCTTACGAACTACTGGGGCTACAACCCGCTGGCAATGTTTGCCGTCGAGCCGCGTTATGCCACGTCGCCGAAAACGGCGCTCAAGGAGTTTCGTGATGCGGTGAAGGCGCTGCATGCGGCGGGCATTGAGGTGATTCTCGACATCGTGCTGAACCACAGCGCGGAAATTGACCTCGACGGCCCGACCTTCTCCCTGCGCGGAATCGACAACCGTAGCTATTATTGGATAAGGGACGACGGCGATTACCACAACTGGACCGGCTGCGGTAACACTCTGAATCTCAGCACGCCAGGTTCGGTGGAATACGCCCGTCAGTGCCTGCGTTTCTGGGTTGATGAGTGCCACGTGGACGGTTTCCGCTTTGATTTGGCCTCGGTAATGGGGCGCACGCCGGAGTTTCGTCAGGACGCGCCGCTGTTTGAGGCAATTAAAAACGATCCTCACCTCAGCGCGGTAAAGCTGATTGCGGAACCCTGGGATATTGGTGACGGTGGCTACCAGGTCGGCAACTTCCCGCCGCTGTTTGCCGAATGGAACGATCACTTTCGCGATGCCACGCGCCGCTTCTGGCTCCAGCAAAGCCTGTCGCTTGGTGAATTTGCCCGTCGTTTTGCGGGCTCCAGCGACGTGTACCACTACAACGGACGCCTGCCGTCGGCGTCGGTAAATCTGGTGACGGCGCACGATGGTTTTACCCTGCAGGACTGCGTCAGTTTCAATCAGAAACACAATGAGGCCAACGGTGAAGAAAACCGCGACGGCACTAACAATAACCACAGTTTCAACCATGGTATAGAAGGGTTAGACGGCAGTCTCGATGTGATTGAGCGGCGACGCGCCAGCGTCCATGCCCTGCTGACCACGCTGCTTTTGTCGCAGGGGACGCCGATGTTGCTGGCCGGGGATGAACACGGTCATAGCCAGCATGGTAACAACAATGCTTATTGTCAGGACAACGCCCTCACCTGGCTCGACTGGGAAAAGGCCAATGCTGGCCTGACGGCATTTACCGCAGCACTTATTCGCCTGCGCCAGCAGATCCCGGCTTTGACCGAAGACTGCTGGTGGCAGGAGGGTGACGGTCGCGTTTGCTGGCTGAACGAGAACGCGCAGCCTCTGAGCTTTGAAGCGTGGCAGCAGGGCAGTCCCCGAATGCAAATTCTGCTTTCAGGCACCTGGCTTATCACCTTAAACGGCTCGCAGGACGTCGCAGATATGGCATTACCTGAAGGGGAGTGGCGCGCCATTCCTCCATTCGCCGGAGAGGATAATCCGGTCATCCTGGCTGTCTGGCATGGGCCCGCGCACGGAGTGTGCGTATTCGAAAAGGTCCGCTCGGACGTGTAACGAGCGAGAAAAGGAGTTAATCATGGTTAGGCTTGAAAAGAACGATCCTCTGATGTTAGCGCGCCAGTTACCGATCAAATCGGTGGCGCTGATCCTCGCTGGTGGTCGCGGAACACGACTGAAAGACCTGACCACCACCCGCGCAAAACCGGCGGTGCACTTTGGTGGCAAATTCCGCATTATCGATTTCGCCCTCTCTAACTGCATTAACTCCGGTATCCGCCGTATTGGCGTCATCACGCAGTATCAGTCCCATACGCTGGTGCAGCATATTCAGCGCGGTTGGTCGTTCTTCAGTGAAGAGATGAACGAGTTTGTCGATCTACTGCCCGCGCAGCAGCGCGTCAGCGGCGAAAACTGGTATCGCGGCACCGCCGATGCGGTCACGCAAAACCTCGACGTTATTCGCCGCTACAAGGCCGAATACATCGTGATCCTCGCCGGTGACCACATCTACAAGCAGGACTACTCGCGCATGCTTATCGATCACGTCGAAAAAGGCGCACGTTGCACCGTGGCCTGCATGCCGGTGCCCGTTGAGGAGGCAAAGGCCTTTGGCGTGATGGCGGTGGATAACGAAGAAAAGATTGTCGATTTCGTCGAAAAACCGGCGAAACCGCCGACCATGCCGGGCGATGACACCAAATCCCTCGCCAGCATGGGCATCTATATCTTTGATGCGGATTACCTTTATGAGCTGCTGGCTGAAGATGACGCCGAGGCGAACTCCAGCCACGACTTCGGCAAGGATATCATCCCGAAAATCGTGAAAGCTGGCATGGCCTATGCACATCCGTTCCCGTTGTCCTGCGTTCAGTCCGATCCTGAGGCCGAACCTTACTGGCGCGACGTGGGGACGCTGGAAGCGTACTGGAAGGCGAATCTTGATCTGGCCTCCGTTACGCCTGAGCTGGACATGTATGACCAGAACTGGCCGATTCGCACCCACATGGAATCGCTGCCGCCTGCGAAGTTTGTGCAGGACCGTTCGGGCAGTCACGGGATGACCCTGAACTCGCTGGTCTCCGGCGGATGCATCATCTCCGGCTCCGTGGTGGTGCAGTCGGTGCTGTTCCCGCGCGTGCGGATTAACTCGTTCTGTAACATTGATTCGGCAGTGTTATTGCCGGACGTCTGGGTTGGACGTTCGTGTCGCCTGCGTCGCTGCGTTATCGACCGTGCCTGCGTGATTCCGGAAGGCATGGTTATTGGGGAGAATGCGGAAGAGGACGCGCGTCGTTTCTACCGCTCTGAGGAAGGTATTGTGCTGGTCACGCGTGAAATGCTGCGCAAACTGCAGGGCTGACAGGAGCGATAATGCAGGTCTTACATGTATGTTCAGAGATGTTCCCGCTGTTGAAAACCGGCGGTCTGGCAGATGTGATTGGTGCGTTACCGGCGGCGCAAATTGCCGATGGGGTGGATACGCGCGTCTTGCTGCCCGCGTTTCCGGATCTTCGCCGCGGCGTGACGGATGCGCAGGTCGTGACCCGTCGTGACACCTTCGCCGGCCCCATTACGCTGCTGTTCGGTCGCTACAACGGGGTGGGCATCTATCTGATTGATGCCCCCCACCTTTATGACCGCCCAGGGAGCCCGTATCACGACACGAACCAGTTCGCCTACACCGACAACGTCAAGCGCTTTGCGCTGCTTGGCTGGGTGGGCGCGGAAATGGCCGTTGGGCTGGATCCCTTCTGGCGCCCGGAAATTGTGCATGCCCACGACTGGCACGCGGGGCTTGCCCCCGCGTATCTTGCGGCGCGTGGACACCCGGCAAAGTCGGTCTTTACGGTACATAACCTGGCCTATCAGGGCTTGTTTTACGCCCACCACATGAATGAGATTGACCTGCCATGGTCGTTCTACAACATGCACGGGCTTGAGTTTAACGGGCAGATTTCGTTCCTGAAGGCCGGACTCTATTACGCCGATCACATTACGGCGGTAAGCCCGACCTACGCGCGTGAAATCACCGAGCCGCAGTTCGCCTATGGCATGGAGGGCTTACTGCGCCAGCGCCATCAGGAAGGACGACTCTCCGGCATTCTGAACGGCGTGGATGCGCAGATCTGGAGCCCGGAAAACGACCTGCTGCTGGCGACGCGCTATGACCGCGAGAAGCTGGAAGAGAAGGCGGAGAACAAGCGCCAGCTGCAGATTGCGATGGGGCTGAAGGTCAATGACAAAGTGCCGCTGTTTGCGGTGGTGAGTCGACTGACCCATCAGAAGGGCCTGGATTTAGTGCTTGAGGCGCTGCCGGGGCTGCTCGAACAGGGCGGTCAGCTGGCCCTGCTGGGTGCAGGCGATCCGGTGTTGCAGGAAGGGTTCCTTGCCGCCGCAGCCGAGCATCCCGGGCAGGTTGGGGTGCAGATTGGCTATCACGAAGCCTTCTCGCACCGCATCATGGGCGGCGCGGATGTGATTCTGGTGCCATCGCGCTTTGAGCCGTGCGGCTTAACGCAGCTGTATGGCTTGAAATATGGCACGCTGCCGCTGGTGCGCCGCACCGGGGGGCTGGCGGACACCGTTTCCGATAGCTCGCTGGAAAACCTGGCTGACGGCGTCGCCAGCGGTTTTGTGTTTGAAGACAGTAATGCCTGGTCGCTGCTGAGAGCTATCCGGCGTGCTTTCGTGTTGTGGTCTCGCCCCTCGCTCTGGCGCTACGTTCAGCGCCAGGCGATGAGCATGGATTTTAGCTGGCAAGTCGCGGCGACGTCCTACCGCGAGCTTTATCAACGCTTGATGTAATCACAGGAACCATTTCTATGAATGCACCGTTTACCTATGCATCGCCGACACTCAGCGTTGAGGCACTGAAACACTCGATTGCCTATAAGCTGATGTTTACCATCGGGAAAGATCCGGCCATTGCCAACAAGCATGAATGGCTGAACGCCACGCTGTTTGCGGTGCGTGACCGTCTGGTGGAGCGCTGGCTGCGCTCTAACCGCGCCCAGCTGTCGCAGGAAGGCCGTCAGGTTTATTACCTGTCGATGGAGTTTTTGATTGGCCGCACCCTTTCCAATGCGCTGTTATCTCTCGGTATTTATGAGGATGTCAAAAACGCGCTGGAAGGGATGGGGCTTGAGCTTGAAGAGCTGATTGACGAAGAGAATGACCCTGGCCTTGGCAACGGTGGCCTGGGGCGTCTGGCGGCCTGCTTCCTTGACTCACTGGCTACGCTCGGCCTGCCGGGGCGCGGCTACGGCATCCGCTACGACTACGGCATGTTCAAGCAGAACATCGTCGACGGGCGGCAGAAGGAGTCGCCGGACTACTGGCTGGAGTACGGTAACCCGTGGGAGTTTAAGCGTCACAACACCCGCTATGCGGTTCGCTTCGGCGGACGCATTCAGCAGGAAGGCAAGAAATCCCGCTGGGTGGAAACCGAAGAGATCCTGGCGGTGGCTTACGATCAAATTATTCCAGGCTATGACACCGACGCCACCAACACGCTGCGTCTGTGGAATGCGCAGGCCAGCAGCGAAATCAACCTTGGGAAGTTCAACCAGGGCGACTACTTCGCGGCGGTGGAGGATAAAAACCACTCCGAGAACGTTTCCCGCGTCCTGTACCCGGACGACTCGACCTATTCCGGGCGCGAGCTGCGCCTGCGCCAGGAGTATTTCCTGGTTTCAGCGACCGTGCAGGATATTCTCAGTCGTCACTACCAGCAGCATAAAACCTACAGCAACCTGGCGGCTAAAATCGCCATTCACCTCAACGATACGCACCCGGTGCTGTCGATTCCTGAGCTGATGCGTTTGCTGATCGACGAACACAAGTTCAGCTGGGATGAGGCGTTCGAGGTGACCTGCCAGGTCTTCTCCTACACCAACCACACGCTGATGAGTGAAGCGCTGGAAACCTGGCCGGTGGATATGCTCGGCAAAATTCTGCCGCGCCATCTGCAAATCATCTTTGAGATCAACGATTACTTCCTGAAGACGCTTCAGGAGCAGTATCCGAATGACACCGGCCTGCTGAGCCGCACGTCGATCATTGACGAATCCAACGGCCGTCGGGTGCGCATGGCGTGGCTGGCGGTGGTGATTAGCCACAAGGTCAACGGCGTGTCGGAGCTGCACTCGAACCTGATGGTGCAGTCGCTGTTTGCGGACTTTGCGAAGATATTCCCGATGCGTTTCACCAACGTGACCAACGGCGTGACGCCGCGCCGCTGGCTGGCGCTGGCCAACCCGTCGCTTTCTGACGTGCTGGATGAAAATATTGGTCGAACCTGGCGCACCGATTTGAGCCAGCTCAGCGAACTGGAGCAGCATCTTGATTACCCGCTGGTGAATCAGGCTGTCCATCACGCCAAGCTTGAGAACAAAAAGCGGCTGGCGGAGTACATTGCCCAGCAGCTCAACGTGGTGGTGAGTCCGAAGTCATTGTTTGACGTGCAGATTAAACGTATCCACGAGTACAAGCGTCAGCTGATGAACGTGCTGCATGTGATCACCCGCTACAACCGCATCAAGGCCGATCCGAACGCCGACTGGGTGCCACGCGTAAACATCTTCGCCGGGAAAGCCGCATCGGCGTACTACATGGCGAAGCACATTATTCATCTCATCAACGATGTGGCGAAGGTCATCAATAACGACCCGCAGATTGGCGACAAGCTGAAGGTGGTGTTTATCCCGAACTACAGCGTGAGTCTGGCGCAGGTGATCATTCCGGCGGCGGATCTCTCCGAGCAGATTTCACTGGCGGGAACGGAGGCCTCTGGCACCAGTAACATGAAGTTTGCCCTCAACGGCGCGCTGACCATCGGCACGCTGGACGGCGCGAACGTCGAGATGCTGGAACACGTCGGTGCGGAGAATATCTTTATCTTCGGTAACACGGCGGAAGAGGTTGAAGCGCTGCGCGCTCAGGGCTACAAGCCGCGGGATTACTATGATAAGGATGAAGAGCTGCATCAGGTGCTGACGCAAATCGCGACTGGCCTGTTCAGCCCTGAAGAGCCGGGCCGCTACCGTGACCTGGTGGATTCGCTGATTAACTTTGGCGATCACTATCAGGTGCTGGCGGATTACCGCAGCTACGTGGACTGTCAGGACAACGTTGATGAGCTGTACCGCAACCCGGAAGAGTGGACCACCAAAGCGATGCGCAATATAGCCAACATGGGCTACTTCTCGTCGGACCGCACCATTCAGGAGTATGCGGATCACATCTGGCATATTGACCCGGTGAGGTTGTAAAAAATGCCCGGTGGCGGCTTCGCCTTACCGGGCCTACGGGATTCGCACAATGCTTTGATTATGTGGGTTTGTAGGCCCGGCAAGCATTAGCGCCGCCGGGCATTTCGTCGACTACGACGCTAACGACAGATCACGCTTTCCCGCGTGCTGTACCAGCCATTGCGCAACGCGGGATTGCTCTTCGGCATTCAGCCACATGCCCTGTTTTGTGCGACGCCAGATAGCATCGTCGAGGCGACGCACCCATTCATGTTCTACCAGATAGCGCAGCTCGGCTTCGTAAAACTCATGTCCGAAATGCTCGCCTAAATCGGTAATCTCTTTCGCCTCACCCAGAATCCATTCGCTGTTGCTGCCGTAAGTGCGGGCAAAGTGGCGCGCCATGCCTTCGCTGATAAACGGATAGCGACGGCGGAGCTTCGCCGCGTAATCGTCGCGGTCACCTTCAATCTCGCCGCCTGGCAATACCGAACCTTTCGTCCACGCCGGGCCGATGCCTTTGTAATACGGCGTCAGTTTTTCCAGCGCGTGCTCGGCGAGCTTACGGTAAGTCGTGAGCTTGCCGCCAAACACCGACAGCAGCGGCGCCTGACCGTTTACGTCGTGGATATCCAGCGTGTAGTCGCGGGTAATAGCCTGCGGGGAATCAGACTCGTCATCGCACAGCGGACGCACGCCGGAGTATGTCCAGACAATGTCATCGCGTCCAAGCTGCTTTTTAAAGTGGGCGTTATGTACCTTCAGCAGGTAGTTAATTTCGCTTTCGTCGATTTCGACATGCTTCGGATCGCCTTTGTATTCGACGTCGGTGGTGCCGATAATCGAGAACTCATCCATCCACGGAATCACAAACACGATGCGTTTATCTTCGTTTTGCAGGATGTAGGCCTGTTTCTGGGTGTGCACGCGCGGGACCACGATGTGGCTGCCTTTGATCAGGCGAATGCCGTATGGTGATGGCAGATGCATCCCGTCGTCGAAGAACTGTTTCACCCACGGGCCGGTGGCATTCACCAGGCCGCGCGCCTGCCAGCTGAATTTCTCGCCGGTATCAATGTCTTCTGCCTCGACAATCCACAGGCCGTTTTCACGGCGCGCGGAAGTGGCGCGAGTGCGGGTTAATACTTCACCGCCTTTTTTCACCACCATTTGCGCGTTAGCAAGTACCAGGCGGGCATCGTCTACCCAACAGTCGGAATATTCGAAACCGCGCACGATTTCCGGCTTCAATACTGAATCGGCGCCAAAACGCAGCCCGGCTGATCCCGGCAGGCTGGTGCGTTTGCCGAGGTGATCGTACATAAAGAGGCCGATACGAATCATCCACGCCGGGCGCAGATGCGGACGGTGCGGCAAACGAAAGCGCATCGGGAAAGCGATATGTGGCGCCATCTTCAGCAGCACTTCACGCTCGGCCAGCGCTTCGCTCACCAGGCGGAATTCGTAGTGCTCCAGGTAGCGCAGCCCGCCGTGGATGAGCTTAGAGCTGGCGCTGGAGGTGGCACAGGCTAAATCCTGCGCCTCCAGCATCAGCACGGATAAACCACGCCCTGCGGCGTCTGCCGCGATACCGGCACCGTTGATGCCACCGCCTATCACAATCAGATCTTTGGTTTCCATGCTGCGCCCTCGTGCACTTTCGTTAAAGTTCATAAATGTTCGTTATCGCTCAATATAGCAAACAAACGCGCACTTGGTAACATCAAAAAAACATTTCAGGGTGATGCGTGTAACAAATTAGCGTTTCCCTGCCTCGGCGACGTACACTACGGAGTAAAATGTTTCCCTCTCCCTGGCCCTCTTCCAAAGGGAGAGGGAAACACACCGCACAATGACAAAAGAAAGAGAGCACCATGGATCAATTTGAATGTATCAACGTAGAAGAAGCGCACCAGAAGCTGCATCAGGGGCAGGCGGTAATGGTGGATATTCGCGATCCGCAGAGCTACGCAATGGGCCACACGCCGGATGCGTTTCATCTGACTAACGATACGCTCAACGCATTTATGCAGGACGTTGATTTCGACACCCCGGTGATGGTGATGTGCTATCACGGCAACAGCAGCAAAGGCGCGGCGCAGTATCTGCTGACGCAGGGTTACGATCGGGTTTACAGCGTGGACGGCGGTTTTGACGCCTGGCATCGCCATTTCCCGGCCGAAGTGGCGCACGGGAGCTGAGCAGGTATACTGTCCCCTTTTGTGTGGAATAAGCGACGTCCCGTATGCTGATGATTACCTCTTTTACCAACCCGCGCGTCGCCCAGGCGTTTGTTGACTACATGGCAACGCAGGGCATTATCCTGACGATTCAGCAACATACCCAAACGGACGTCTGGCTTGCCGACGAAAGTCAGGCTACGCGGGTCGAGGCTGAGCTGGCCCGCTTTCTGGAGAACCCGGCCGATCCTCGCTATCTGGCTGCGAGCTGGCAGTCAGGCCACACCAATAGCGGCCTGCACTACCAGCGCTATCCTTTTCTGGCAACGCTGAAAAACAATGCCGGGCCGTTGACCTGGCTCATTCTCTGCGCCTGCATTCTGGTGTTTATTGTGATGAACGTGGCGGGCGATCAGGCGGTCATGCTGTGGCTGGCCTGGCCGTACGATGCATCTCAGCAGTTTGAATTCTGGCGCTATTTCACCCATGCCTTCATGCACTTCTCGCTGATGCATATTCTCTTCAACCTGCTATGGTGGTGGTATCTCGGCGGGATGGTGGAAAAGCGGGTTGGCAGCGGCAAACTGTTGGTGATTACGGTCATCAGTGCGCTGCTGAGCGGGTATGTACAACACAAGTTCAGCGGCCCGTGGTTCGGCGGTTTGTCGGGCGTGGTATACGCCCTGATGGGCTATGCATGGCTACGAGGTGAGCGCGATCCGCAAAGCGGCATTTACCTCCAGCGCGGTCTGATTATTTTCTCGCTGCTGTGGCTGGTGGTCGGCTGGCTGGATCTTTTCGGGATGTCGATTGCCAATGGCGCTCACGTCGCGGGCCTGGCCGTCGGGCTGGTGATGGCGTTCGCCGACACGCAGAATGTGCGAAAACGAACATAGCTATTGATTTAACGGATTCCAGGGATCTTGCATGAAACAAACACAACGTCATGACGCGATTATTGAACTGGTAAAAAAACAGGGTTATGTCAGCACGGAAGAGCTGGTGGAGCAGTTTTCCGTCAGCCCGCAAACCATTCGCCGCGATCTCAACGACCTCGCCGAACAGAAGATGATCCTGCGCCATCACGGCGGCGCGGCGCTGCCATCGAGCGCGGTCAACACCTCGTGGCAGGACAGGCGAACGACGCAGGCGGCGGAGAAAGAGCGAATTGCCCGCAAAGTGGCAAGCCAGATCCCCAACGGTGCCGCGCTGTTTATTGATATTGGCACCACGCCGGAAGCGGTGGCGCACGCGCTGCTGGAGCATTCGGATCTGCGTATCGTCACCAATAATCTCAATGTCGCCAATACGCTAATGGCGAAAGAGGATTTCCGCGTGATTCTGGCAGGCGGCGAGCTGCGCAGCCGCGATGGCGGCATTATCGGCGAAGCTACCCTCGATTTTATCTCCCAGTTCCGCCTGGACTACGGCATTCTCGGCATCAGCGGGATCGACAGCGACGGCTCGCTGCTGGAGTTTGACTATCACGAAGTGCGCACCAAACGGGCGATCATTGAAAACTCGCGCCACGTGATGCTGGTGGTGGATCACTCCAAGTTTGGCCGGAACGCGATGGTGAACATGGGCAGCATTAGCATGGTTGACGCGGTGTACACCGACGTGATGCCGCCTGCGGGCGTGATGCAGGTGATTGCAGAGAATAATATTCAGCTGGAGCTGTGCTGATTAACAGAATGTCGGGTGGCGGCTACGCCTTACCCGACCTGGCGTGAGCAGGCCCGGCAAGCGCAGCGCCGCCGGGCAATGCCTTAAGAATTAAACCCCATATCCCATCATTTTCAGCAGCTGTTGGGCATGCTGTACGGCATCCTGACGGTGGGCCACGCCGAGTTTCTGATACAGGTTACGGATATGCGTCTTAATGGTTGTGGCGGCCACGTCCAGCTCGCCTGCAATCTGATCGTTGCTGTAGCCGGAATAAATTAGCCCCAGGACCTGCCACTCGCGCTGAGTCAGCGGGCTGGTGCGAATCAGCTCCGGCACTTCCGGATGCGTTAACAGCCGTTCGACGAAGTTTTCGTCAAAATGCGCAAACTTATGCCGGTGATGCTGGTTGATCTCACGCAGAATGCGCTGGGCGCGATGCTGCTCCAGCTCCGGTAACGTGTTGAGCTGCAGCAGCTGACGCAGCTGCTGTGCCATCGCCTCGCCTTCAATCACAAAGTGGCTGATAAACCCGGTGCGGTTGGAAAGCGTTAGCGCCTCTATCAGTGCGAGCTGGGCGTCATTCTTCCTGTCTGCCTGCCAGTAGAGCTGGTTAAGCAGCAGCAGGTTGCGGTTGAGATCGCTCATCAGCCGCAGCGAGCGGGCGTTCTCATTCAGTTCTTCCAGCACCATTTCCGCCGACTCAAATTCGCCGAGCAGGATCTGTGCACGGGCAATGTTGCGCCACTGGCTTTGCAGGAAGTGGTTGTTGGCGAAGGCGGGTTTTGGCGTCTGGCGCAGCCAGTTGGCGGCGGATTTCTTATCGCCAATCATCTGCCAGTAAATCACCCGTACCTTATCGGCGTTGGACACCCAGTCGCTGTGGTACTGGCCGTTGCCGAGCAGGTTTTCCAGTCTATTCAGGTGGTTGCGGGCGTTATCAAGATCGCCACGCGCCAGTGAGCTTTGTACCAGCAGCGCCAGGCACTGCAGCTGCTGCTGTGGCTGATAGGTGGCGAGCACGTCCATACCATGGCGCGCACTCAGCTCCGCTTCATCAAGACGAGCCCAGGCCCAGAGTAGCTGTGCGCGGATGCGCAGCAGGAATTCGTGCATTGGCAGCTGTTCGAGATGCTGCTCGCGAATGAGCTGGAACGCTTTTTCCTGAGTTTCCCAGGCGGCCTGCAGGAAGCCCTGCGCGAACAGGATTTCGCTTTGTTGAATCAGACTCCAGAGCGCGTAATGCCATACTTCATGGCGGCGCGCCATCTGCTCGGTTTGCTGCATGACCGCCAGAGATTTGCTGAGCTTGCCCTGGCAGTGCAGGACTTCGCCGTGAACGGAGGTCGCGACAATACGGCTGTAGAAGCTGGCGAGCGGCAGTTCATCGAGAGCGACCATGGCAAGACGTTCAGCTTCTTCAGCATCGCCGTCGTTAATGGCCACCTGTGCGCGCAGGGCATTGAAATCGCCGTGCAGGGTAGCATCCATCTCGCCGCTGACTTCTTCTTCCACGCGAGCGAGCAGGGTATTTACCTCGCTGTAGCGGTGCTGACTTTGCATCAGCCAGGCCTGCAACAGCACCAGCCGTGGGTTTTCCAGCAGGCTGTCCCACGGCAGGGCCGCCAGCGACTCTTCAAGCAGCGTCAGCTCGCTATGGTGGAACAGGCCCCAGGCATGATTAAGCAGGATATCGCGCAGCATGCTGGCGTCACCCGCCGACAGCGCGTGATGAATGGCTTCGCTCGGGAAGCCCTGCGCCATCCAGCTTTCCGCGGCGGCGCGATGGATATCCGGTAGTTCAGTCGCCAGCTCCCACTGACAGCGCTGGCGCAGGAAGCTACCGAACAGCGGGTGGAAGCTGAACCATTCGCCGGTGTTGTCCATGCGTTGCAGGAACAGACCCTGGCGTTCGATCTCTTCGAGCCGCATCTGGCCGTTCTCTTCGTTGGTAACCCGAACGATCAGCGCATCGTTCATTGAACGCAGCAGCGAGCTTTTCAGCAGGAAATGGCGGGTGGGAAGATCAACGTTATCCAGCACTTCATCCACCAGATAATCGGAGAGATGGCTGGCGTTGATGCCCGAGAGGCGACGTGCGGAGTGATGCGCAGCGCTGGTGTTTTGCCGCGCGGAGAGCGCAATCAGCTGAAGCGCGGTGGCCCAGCCCGCGACGTCGTCGCATATCCTGCTGCTTTCAGTGGCTTCAATCGGGGAAGTCAGGCGACAGTCAAAAAACTGCTTCGCTTCCTGATGGTTAAACGCCAGCTGCTGGCTGCCGATTTCCAGCAGCTCATCGCGCACCCGTAAATTAGCGATGCCAAGCTGTGGCAGGTTGCGCGACAGGACGACCAGCGTCATGTTTTCCGGCTGATGTCGCAGGAAGAAGCGCATGGCGTCGTGGATGACCGGGTTCGTGATGAGATGGTAGTCATCAATCACCAGCAGCAGCGGACGCTGCCAGGTGTTAAGCTCGATAAACAGCTGTGCAAACAGCGAGGTGAGGCTGGCGTATTGTCGCTTCTGCACCATGGTTTCGCTGGCGGCACAATGACCGTCCGTTGCCTGCTGGATTGCGGCAATCAGATAGCTGGCAAAACGTTCCTGCTGGTTATCCCCCTCATCGAGAGAAAACCATCCCAGATCGCTTTTCCCTGCTGCCCACTGTGAAATGAGTGTGGTTTTTCCGTAACCTGCCGGGCTGGTTACCAGCGCGAGACGGTAATTGTTCGCGCCGGAAAGTTTCGCCAGTAGCCGGTCGCGAACCACGGTGTGTTCAAGACGGACGGGACGACTTAATTTAGACGGAATCAACATAGGATTATCACTTCACTGTGCGAGTAAGAGTTTGTTTTTTTTCGCGCTTCGTAATTAATGTCTGTTAAGGTCAGGCATATGCTTAATTATTGCAAGTTATGTCCGATTTTTATGCTTATGATTTTGCACTCTGTCACAAATATCAATGAAGCATAAACGGTATCGCTGAAACCGGTGCCAGTGCGCATGAATGCTGGTTTCGTGAAATTGTTAAAGTGTGCGTTTCATCTATTTTTTAGGAACACGCAGAATCTTATTTTTCTTTTTTTCAGCAAAACATTTGTCGGTAAATACGCTTTTCAAATGAAAGGGATTCACGAATTGTTATTACGCGTAAGTAATGATTTCCCCGCCTTCCTGTATTTTACAAAACGTCTTTTCAATTTCACTTACGGGACGGGTATAAAGTGAGCAGAAACGCCGTTAACGGCTAACGTTATAGTGGCAACGATCACACTTTTTGCTCATCCCTGCTACTCCTCCCCGGCTAATCCCTGGCGGGATGAGGACGGTAAACAGGCTCCCCGGCACACTAGCGCCAACGTTTTAGCTAACAGGACTGGAATCCTTATGTCACAGCCGACCTTCGATAAAGCACAGTTTCAGGCAGCCCTGACGCGTCAGTGGCAGCGTATTGGCCTGCAGGCCGCAAACGACATGACCCCACATCAGTGGTGGCAGGCGGTGAGTGGTGCGTTGGCCGAACTGCTGGCGGCTCAACCGGTAGCGAAGCCGGAAAAAGGGCTGCGCCACGTGAACTACATTTCAATGGAGTTCCTGATTGGTCGTCTGACCGGTAATAACCTGCTGAACCTCGGCTGGTATCAGGAAGTGAGCGACGTGCTGAAGGCGCATGATGTTTCCCTGACGGACCTACTGGAACAGGAGCGTGACCCCGGGCTTGGAAATGGCGGTCTGGGGCGTCTGGCGGCCTGTTTCCTCGATTCGATGGCGACAGTTGGACAGGCAGGCATTGGCTATGGCCTCAATTATCAGTACGGCCTGTTCCGTCAGACCTTTGAGGACGGCCAGCAAATCGAAGCGCCGGACGACTGGCACCGCGGCAGCTATCCGTGGTTCCGCCACAATGAAGCGCTGGATGTGCAGGTCGGTATCGGCGGCAAAGTGGTAAAAGGTGACTGGCAGCCTGCGTTCACGATGGTCGGTCAGGCCTGGGATTTGCCGGTGCTCGGCTACCGCAACGGCGTGGCGCAGCCGCTGCGCCTGTGGCAGGCGACCCACGCGCATCCGTTCAACCTGACCAAATTCAACGACGGCGATTTCCTGCGTGCCGAACAGCAGGGCATCGATGCCGACAAGCTGACCAAAGTGCTTTACCCGAACGACAACCATCTGGCGGGTAAAAAGCTGCGCCTGATGCAGCAGTATTTCCAGTGTGCCTGCTCGGTAGCGGATATTCTGCATCGCCATCATCTGGCGGGCCGCAAGCTGGCGGAGTTGCCAAAGTTCGAAGTCATTCAGCTTAACGATACTCACCCGACTATTGCCATTCCTGAACTGCTGCGCGTGCTGCTCGATGAGCACCAGCTAAGCTGGGACGACGCCTGGGCCATCACCAGCAAAACCTTCGCCTACACCAACCACACCCTGATGCCGGAAGCGCTTGAGTGCTGGGATGAGAAGCTGGTGAAGGTGCTGCTGCCGCGCCATATGCAGATCATCAACGAAATCAACAAGCGCTTTAAAGTGCTGGTCGACAAAACCTGGCCGGGTGACGAAGCCGTTTGGGCGAAACTGGCGGTGGTGCACGATAAACAAGTACGTATGGCGAACATGTGTGTGGTGAGCGGCTTTGCAGTGAACGGCGTGGCCGCGCTGCACTCCGATCTGGTGGTGAAAGATCTGTTCCCGGAATATCACCAGCTTTGGCCGAACAAGTTCCACAACGTCACCAACGGCATCACGCCGCGCCGCTGGATTAAACAATGTAACCCGCAGCTTGCCGCATTGTTCGACAAGACGCTGAAAAAAGAGTGGGCCAACGATCTCGACCAGCTGATTAAGCTTGAAAAACACGCCGACGATGCGAAGTTCCGCAAAACCTGGCGCGACATTAAGCTTGCCAACAAGCAGCGCCTGGCGGCGTTTGTGAAGCAGCGCACCGGTATTGATATCAACCCGGAAGCCATTTTCGATATTCAGATTAAACGCCTGCACGAGTACAAACGCCAGCACCTGAACCTGCTGCATATTCTCGCGCTTTACAAAGAGATCCGCGAGAACCCGAAAGCGGATCGCGTACCGCGCGTGTTCCTGTTTGGCGCGAAAGCCGCACCGGGCTATTACCTGGCAAAAAACATCATTTTTGCCATCAACAAAGTGGCGGAAGCGATCAATAACGATCCGAAGGTGGGTGACAAGCTGAAGGTGGTGTTCCTGCCGGACTACTGCGTATCGGCGGCAGAGCTGCTGATCCCGGCGGCGGATGTCTCCGAGCAGATTTCAACGGCGGGGAAAGAAGCCTCCGGCACCGGCAACATGAAGCTCGCGCTGAACGGCGCCCTGACGGTCGGCACGCTCGACGGTGCTAACGTCGAAATCGCTGAGCAGGTTGGCGATGAGAACATCTTCATCTTCGGCCATACCGTGGAAGAGGTTAAGGCGCTGAAAGCTAAAGGCTACGACCCGGTGAAATGGCGCAAGAAGGACAAAGTGCTGGATGCGGTGCTGAAGGAGCTGGAAAGCGGTAAATACAGCGGCGGCGACAAGCACGCGTTTGACCAGATGCTGCACAGCATCGGTAAGCAGGGCGGCGACCCGTATCTGGTGCTGGCGGACTTCGCGGCCTACGTGGAAGCGCAGAAGCAGGTGGACGTGCTGTACCGTGACCAGGAAGCCTGGACCCGCGCGGCGATCCTCAACAGCGCGCGCTGCGGTATGTTCAGCTCGGACCGTTCAATCCGCGATTATCAGAGCCGCATCTGGCAGGCAAAACGTTAAGGGAGCGCTATGGAGAGCAAACGTCTGGACGCTGCCGCGCAGGCGGCGGGCATCAGTCCAAGCTACATTAATGCCCACGGCAAACCACAGTCTATTGGTGCTGACACCAAGCGGCGTTTGCTGGATGCAATGCATCACACGGCTACGAAAGTGGCCGTCACGCCAGTCCCGAACGTGCAGGTGTTCACGCACGGTAAGAAAATGTCCCTGCCAGTTGAAGGCAGCGGCGCGTTTCAATGGATGCTGACGACCGAAGAGGGTGCGCAGCATCAGGGGAATGCGACGGCAGGCAAAGCGCTGAATTTACCTTCGCGTCTTCCCGAGGGTTATCACACTCTGACGCTGACGCAGAGCGACCATCGCTGGCATTGCCGGGTGATTATTGCCCCCGAACGTTGCTACGAGCCGCAGGCACTGAAGCAGGGGAAAAAGCTGTGGGGCAGCTGTGTTCAGCTCTACACCCTGCGTTCCAAAAATAACTGGGGCATCGGCGATTTCGGCGATCTGCAGGCGATGCTACCGGAAATCGCCCGTCGCGGCGGGTCGTTTATCGGTCTGAACCCGATTCATGCGCTTTACCCGGCGAACCCGGAGAGCGCCAGCCCGTATAGCCCGTCTTCCCGCCGCTGGCTGAACGTGATTTATATCGACGTGACTGCGGTGGAAGATTTTAACCTCAGCAAAGAGGCGCAGGCGTGGTGGAAGCTATCCACCACACAGCAAGCGCTAAAATCGGTACGCGATGCTGAATGGGTCGACTATGCGACCGTTACCGCGCTGAAAATGACCGCGCTGCGCATGGCGTGGAAAGGTTTCTCGAAGCGTGATGACGACCGGATGGCGGCGTTTCGCCAGTTCGCGCTCAACGGGGGCGAAAGCCTGTACTGGCAGGCGGCGTTTGATGCCCTGCACGCGTATCAGGTGAAAGAGGACGAAATGCGCTGGGGCTGGCCGGCCTGGCCGGAGGCATACCAGACTATCGACAGTCCGGAAGTGAAGGCGTTTTGCCAGAAGCATGCAGACGAAGTGGATTTCTTCCTCTGGCTGCAATGGCTGGCGTATTGCCAGTTCGCGGCCTGCTGGAACGTCTGTCAGCAGCACGAAATGCCGATTGGCCTGTATCGTGACCTGGCGGTAGGCGTCGCTGAGGGCGGTTCCGAGACCTGGTGCGATCGCGAACTCTATTGCCTGAAGGCCTCCGTGGGGGCACCGCCGGATATTCTGGGGCCGCTGGGGCAAAACTGGGGCCTGCCTCCGATGGATCCGCACATCATTGCCGCGCGAGCCTACGAACCCTTTATCGAGTTGCTGCGCGCCAATATGCAAAACTGCGGCGCGCTGCGTATCGACCACGTGATGTCGGTCCTGCGCCTGTGGTGGATCCCATACGGCGAAACGGCGGATCACGGTGCTTATGTGCACTATCCGGTAGAAGATCTGCTGTCGATTCTGGCGCTGGAGAGTAAGCGTCACCAGTGCATGGTAATCGGCGAAGATCTGGGGACGGTGCCGGTAGAAATCGTCGGCAAATTGCGCAAAAGCGGCGTGTACTCTTACAAGGTGCTCTATTTCGAAAGCGATCATGAGAAGACCTTCCGCGCGCCAAAGGCGTATCCGGAACAGTCGATGGCGGTTGCCACTACTCACGATCTGCCCACGCTGCGTGGCTACTGGGAAAGCGGCGATTTGACGCTTGGCAAAACGCTGGGCTTGTACCCTGACGAGGTGATTCTGTGCGGCCTGTATCAGGATCGTGAACTGGCGAAACAAGGGCTGCTGGACGCCCTGCATAACTATGGCTGTCTGCCAAAGCGTGCCGGACATAAGGCGTCGCTGATGAGCATGACCAGCACGCTGAGCCGTGGGATGCAGCGCTATATTGCCGACAGCCATAGCGCGCTGCTTGGCCTGCAGCCGGAAGACTGGCTGGATATGGCTGCCCCGGTGAACATCCCGGGCACCAGCTATCAGTACAAAAACTGGCGGCGCAAGCTCTCCACTTCGCTTGAGGCGATGTTTGCCGATGAAACCGTGAACAAGCTGATCAAGGATCTGGATAAGCGCAGGAAAGCCGCGGGGAAACAGAAGTAAAACGAGCCTGGGGGCGCTTTGCCCGCAAGGCTCGTTCATTTATTTTGCCGGATGGCGGTGTAAACACCTTATCCGGCCTACAAAATTTACCCATCCCTCAGGCCTGATTTGTAGGCCAGGTAAGGCATCAGCCGTCACCTGGCAATCAGCGCTTAAACCACCATGCCGAGCAGCAGACAGCCGATGAGGCCGCAGACGGAGATAATGGTTTCCAGCATCGACCAGGATTTGATGGTCTCGCCGATAGTCAGGTTGAAGTACTCTTTGAACAGCCAGAAGCCCGGATCGTTCACGTGAGAGAAGATAACGCTGCCGGAGCCGACAGCGATAACCATCAGCTCAGGGCTGACGCCGGTCGTGGCGATAAGCGGTGCTACGATACCACCCGCCGTGATCGCCGCCACCGTCGCTGAACCGAGTGCGATACGCAGAACAGCAGCAATCGACCAGGCCATGAAGATGGGGGAGACGTTGGTTTCATGCATCATGGAGGCGATGTATTTATCCACGCCGCTGTCGACCAGAACCTGCTTGAAGGCGCCGCCGCCGCCGATGATCAGCAGCATCATCGCAATGATTTTAATCGCTGAAGTCAGAGTATCGTTAATCTGATCCATAGAGCGACCGCGGTTCAGACCAAAGGTGAACAGGGCAATCAGCACCGCGATGAGCGTTGCCATGACCGGGTCGCCAAGGAATTCCGCTACCGGCAGGAAGGCGTGGCCTTGTGGCAGCACCATTTCTGCAATGGCACGCATCGCCATCAGCACTACCGGCACCAGGGAAGTCCAGACGCTGACGCCGAAGCTCGGCATCTCTTCTTCCGTAAAGGTCTTCGCGTTGTAGAGGCCTTCCGGGATCGGCTTGTCAATGCCCTTCAGGCAGCGGGCAAATACCGGCCCGGCGAGGATCACGGTCGGGATGGCCAGAATAGTGCCGAACAGCAGGGTTTTCCCCATATCAGCGTGGAAGATGGTGGCAATAGCGGTTGGGCCCGGATGCGGCGGCAGGAAGCCGTGGGTCACGGAGAGTGCAGCCGCCATCGGCACGCCGACATACAGCAGCGGAATATTGGCCGCAGCGGCAATGGTGAACACCAGAGGCAGCATCAGCACAAAGCCCACTTCATAGAACAGCGCAAAGCCAACGGTGAAGCCGGTTAACACCACGGCCCACTGAATGTGCTTTTTACCAAACTTCGCGATAAGCGTCGTGGCGATGCGCTGAGCGCCGCCGCAGTCTGCCAGCATTTTGCCGAGCATTGCGCCGAAGCCCATGATCAGCGCCAGGCTGCCGAGCGTACCGCCCACGCCGGTTTTGATAGAGCCGATGACTTTAACTAACGGCATGCCCTGCATCAGACCGACTGCAAGCGCGACCAGTACCAGAGCGATAAATCCGTTCAGCTTGAAGCGGATCATCAGGAGCAGTAATAACGCAACACCGATAGCGACAATGACTAATGGCATGATTTATCTGACCTTTTATTTGTTATGGGTAACGTTGTAATGCCAACGTTTCTGTTAGCTTTTTCCTGGCCGGGAACAGAGATATTACGGCACTGTGAACGTTGAGGGTTTTCCTGAACCAGGATAGCTGACCTTAATTATGGCAGCAGTGCTTGCCGGTGATGATACGGGTAACATTGCCGGAATGAGAATCACCTGAAGTGTGAAAATTTCAATTGTGAGACTTAAGTCATACTCTTTGGGTGGGAATGGCAGGGTAAGGGCAGAAGAACGTGAGGATTATCGGCGCGTGCGTGGGGGAGGAAATATCGGCCCGACGAGCGGGCCGGAGGAAATCAGTAGTAGGAGTGCTCGCCGCGCTGGTGTTCGGTCAGATCGCGAACACCTTTCAGCTCAGGAAATTCGTTCAGCAGCTGCTTCTCGATCCCTTCTTTCAGCGTCACGTCTACCATTGAACAACCGTTACAGCCGCCGCCAAACTGCAGAATGGCGAGGCCGTCTTCGGTGATTTCCATCAGCGATACGCGACCGCCGTGGCCGGCGAGCTGAGGGTTAATCTGCGACTGCAGCAGATATTCCACGCGTTCCATTAGCGGCGCATCGTCAGAGACTTTACGCATTTTGGCGTTCGGCGCTTTCAGCGTCAGCTGGGAACCTAACTGATCGGTCACAAAGTCGATTTCCGCATCATCCAGATAGGGCGCGCTTAGCTCATCGACATACGCGGTCAGCAGGTCAAATTTCAGGGCAGTGTCACTGGCTTCCACCGCATCCGGCGGGCAGTAAGATACGCCACATTCAGCATTTGGGGTGCCCGGGTTAATCACAAATACGCGGATTTGTGTCCCTTCTTCCTGATTTGCCAGCAGTTTGGCAAAGTGCGCTTGTGCAGCATCGGAAATACGGATCATAGCTTTGGCCTAATAGTTGACTACTTTAGTCGGTTATAATACGCCCATCACAGAGGGTCTACAAGGTGCGACACAGGCACCATACCTGAACTGACGCCGCGCCGTTTCGCAAAAGCAGGCGGGAAAGTTCGGCTACGGTACTGCCGGTCGTGACGACATCGTCCACCAGAGCGATATGGAGCCCTGCCACCGGGAATTCAAGCTGAAACGCATTTTTCAGGTTCTGTTTGCGCCGCTTCGCCGAAAGCTGGTGCTGGGTGGCCGTGGGCCGGATACGGCGGATTGCTTCACGGGCATAATGAATTGCCAGCCAGCGGGCAAGCGGGCGACACAGCTCATCGGCCTGGTTGTAGCCTCGTCGCCAGCGGCGCTTTTGCCAGAGCGGTACGGCAATCAGCAAATCCGGTTTGGGTCGCCGTTGCGTCTGCTTCAGGCGCAACAGCAGCAGTCGGGCAAGCGCCTTCGCCAGCTCAGGGTGATTGTTAAACTTCCACCTTTGCACCAGTAGCGAAAGCGGAGCAACGTAATCATTCACCGTGACCAGCCACTGCCACGGCGGTTCATGGCGCAGGCAACGCCCGCAGGGCATTTTGCTGTGAGCCGCGGGCAGCCCGCACTGGGGGCAAAGGGACAGGCAAGGGCTAACGGCACGGGTGCAGCGGGAGCAGAGACCCCAGTGTGGGAGCTTCAGCGGCATTTGGCATAGCCAGCATAAGCCGTGGGCTGTTAGCATGTTTTCCCTCCTGATTCGAAGAATGAGAACAATAACGGATGAAAGACATCTGGTGGCAAACCAAAGGCGAAGGAAAGAGTCATCTTGTGCTGCTGCACGGATGGGGGCTGAACGCGGAGGTGTGGGATTGCATAACGCCGGAACTGAGCTCGCATTTCACGCTACATCTGGTGGACTTGCCGGGCTTCGGGCGAAGCACTGGTTTTGGGGCGTTATCTCTTGAAGAGATGACCCGTCTGGTTCTGGCGAAAGCCCCCGAAAAAGCGATATGGCTAGGCTGGAGCCTCGGAGGGCTGGTTGCGAGCCAGGCAGCGCTGACGGCACCCGATCGCGTGCAGGCGCTGGTTACCGTCGCGTCGTCCCCGTGCTTTACCGCTCACGATAACTGGCCGGGCATCAAGCCTGATGTGCTGTCGGGTTTTCAGCGCCAGCTTAGCGAAGATTTTCAGCGCACGGTGGAGCGTTTTCTGGCCTTGCAAACGCTGGGAACCGAAAGTGCCCGGCAGGACGCCCGCAGGTTGAAAAGTGCCGTGCTGGCACTGCCAATGCCTTCGGTGGAGGTGCTGAATGGTGGGCTGGAGATCCTGAAAACCGCCGACCTGCGTGAGGCATTAAGCGGCCTGACGTTGCCGTTCCTGCGGCTCTATGGTCACTTTGACGGGCTGGTGCCGCGAAGGGTGGTCCCGCTGCTTGACGAGCTGTGGCCTCAGAGCCGTTCAATCGTTTTTCCTAAAGCGGCGCATGCCCCATTTATTTCGCATTCGTCCCTCTTTGTTAATTCATTGTTAACCTTAACATCATAGAAAATCTGAATTTTTCCTTCTCAGTTGGCAAAAGTCTGCATCCTCAACAATACTCATTTCAGGTTGCGGCAGGTTGCCTGCCGAACTGGATGCAGGTATGAAATGACCAATAAAATCTATGGAGAGTATGGCTATGAAACTTGTTAAGGGTATTGTTACTGCTCTGGTTATGGGATCGATCTCTTTTGGTGCATTTGCCGCAAAGGAGATTCAGAAGGACGATGTAGCCAAAATGAACCTGACTAAAATTGGTTCAATCACGACGTCCAGAACAACCTCGCCGATGGATGCGAAGAGAGATCTGTCGAAGAAAGCCGATGAGCTGGGCGGCCAATATTTTGTCGTCATTGCTGGCGAAAAGAATGAGAAAACCGTTCACGCGAACGCCGACGTTTACAAATAAGTCAGCGAGCACAGATAAGTAAAAAGCGGGCCTCTGGCCCGCTTCTTCATTTCTGACTTACTGCAACACCCACCATTCACGCAGGCAGGCTTTGCCTTCCGGGCAGCTTCTGCAACTGCCACTCAGACAATCATTCGGCTCTTCGGCCACACGTTTTGCTTTACCCATGGCTTCCATGCGCATCAGCATGGCGTCAATCATCGGCTGCGGCGTGTGCAGCACGCGACTCAGCTGTTGTGCCTCCATGCGGCCCTGTAAAGCCAATATATCCCGCAGTTCAATCATTGAGGCCATCGTATGCTCCTTAGTGGCAGTCGCCAGCCGGACTGCTGCAGCAGCTTTCGACGGTTTTACGCGTTGCCAGCAGATTCACATTCACGCGGCTGCGGGCGCGGCGCAGCATGCCAAGCACCACTACGTTAAACAAGACCACCGCCAGAATGCAGACCAGGCTATAGCGCGGATGCTGCTGGAAGCTCGATACCTGATAGAACAGCGTGGACAGCGAATAAGCGATATTCAGCCCCCACAGGATGGAGAAGCCCATCCAGCCGCGGCTCGATTCGCGGGCAATTGCGCCCATCACCGAGATGCACGGAATATAGAGCAGGACGAAAATCAGGTAGCTGTAAGCTGCCGCTGCGCTGCCGAATTTGCTGCTCATCACGCCCATTGCGCCCGTTGCCATTTCACCGTCGCCTTTACTGGCCTCAATCGGGTTGGCCAGTACGCTCAGGCTGAAGGTATCTTTCAGGCTCTGCCAGGTTTCCTGTGCGGCGCCGCCCAGTTCATCGAACAGGTTAAACTCCGCAGGGTTGAACTCTTCCTGCTGGATGTTTTCAGCGGTGTAGAGGGTGTTCAGCGTACCCACAACCACTTCTTTCGCCATCGCGCCGGTGAACAAGCCGACGGTGGCCTGCCAGTTATCTTCGTGAACGCCAATGGGTTTAAACAGCGGGGTAATCACCTGGCTGACGGAGGCCAGCGCTGAATCATTAATGTTATCCGCGGCTTTACCGCTCAGCGTGAAGCTGTTCAGTGCGCTAAGGAAAATACTGACGATAACGATGACTTTACCGGCGCGCAGGACGAAGCCTTTCAGGCGCTGCCAGGTCTGGATTATCAGGCTTTTCAGATGCGGAACGTGGTAAACCGGCAGCTCCATCACGAACGGCGACGCTTCGCCGCGCATGATGGTGTGCTTAAGCATCAGCCCGGTGAGGATAGCCATCACGATGCCGAGAACGTAAAGCGAGAACACGGCCAGCGCGCCTTCCTGCCCGAAGAACGCCGCCGCGAAGACCGCGAAAATCGCGAGGCGAGCGCCACAGGACATAAACGGCGCCATCATGATGGTCATAAGGCGTTCACGTGGTGCATCGAGCGTGCGTGCGCCCATTACCGACGGCACGTTACAGCCGAAGCCGACAATTAGCGGGACGAATGATTTGCCCGGCAGGCCAAGCGACTGCATCAGGCGATCCATAACGAAGGCCGCACGGGCCATGTAGCCGGAATCCTCAAGGAAGGAGAGGAACAGATACATCATCCCAATTTGTGGTACCAGCGGCAGCACGGTGTTGATGCCGCCGCCAAGCCCCTGGGCGAGGAAAATCGTCAGCCACTCCGGGAAGTGCAGCGTCGCACCGAGCCACTGAATGCCGTGGATGAAAATCGCCACCGAGCCGGCATCGAAAATCGGCTGAAGGGCACCGCCGATGTTGATCGCCAGCAGGAACATCAGGTACATGACGAACAGGAAAATCGGCAGGCCCAGGAAACGATTAAGAATGACTTTGTCGACGGCGGTGGTGAAACGGCTTGGTTCGGCGGTTAGCGTGTTGCTCACCACGTCGCACACCGCAGCGATGGACTGATAGCGGGCGTCTGCAATGTGCAATGCCGGGTCGTCCATTTCCGTATTCAGGCGCTGTATCGCTTCGGCAAGCTGCTGCTGCGCGGCGCCGCCGGCGTAGGCCAGGCTGTAGATATCGCCTTCCAGCATTTGCAGGCCCAGCCAGTGGCGCTGCCTGGACGGCATGGCCTGCGGCATCATTTCGGCCAGTTCAGCGGATTCACGCAGCAAAGGCTGCGCGTACTGAACCAGTTCTACATCGTCATTGCGCTGGTGGCGGTCAATCGCCATTTTCAGCGCCTCGATACCGCGTCCGCGCGTGGACACCAGCGGAATAACCGGGCAGCCCAGACGTTTTGCCAGCGCGTCCACTTCAATGCGGATTTGCTGCTTTTCAGCAATATCGAGCATGTTCAGCGCGACGACGCACGGAATGCCGAGCTCCAGCAGCTGCAGCGTCAGGTAGAGGTTACGCTCCAGGTTGGAGGCGTCGACCACGTTAATCAGCAGGTCGGCATCGCCACTCAGAATATAGTGGCAGGCAATCTGTTCATCGAGCGAAGTTTGTGAGGAAATTGTCGTGAGAGAATAAGTTCCCGGCAGGTCGACCAGCGTCACCTGATTATCGGTGGTGGTAAACTGGCCTTCTTTACGCTCGACCGTTACGCCTGCCCAGTTACCTACACGCTGGCGTGCGCCGGTCAGCTGATTAAATAAGGTGGTCTTCCCGGAATTCGGGTTGCCAATTAATCCGATGGTTAATTTCTTCATTTTTCAGGACTCTCGGTGTCTGGCAGGAATTAACGGGGCAGCGTTTCAATTTCAATTAACGCAAGGTCTTTCTTACGTAATACGAGGCTGACGCGACGCGTTTCAATATGAACCGGATCGCCGAGCGGGGCGACGCGTACGACATGAAAGGACGAACCCGGCAGCATGCCGAGCGAAAGGAGTTTCTGCCGATAGGCCGGGCTGATATCGCGCGAAAACCCGGTGATCTTCCACGTGCTGTCTGGAGTGAATTGCATAAAGCCTGCTTGTGTCGTTAACCGAAAAATTCATTCACGCGTGCGGGGGCAGCGCGTAAAACCAACGATGATGCGAACAGGAAAAGGATAAAATATCTACAGTGACGATGATAATGAGAATGGTTTCCACCTTCAATCAATAAAATGTCAACAGATGTTCAGGACGTGAATAATTCATCCGGTGTTGACATGGCTCAATATTTATTGCGGCGGAAAGTGTTTTGCAAAATGCAGAATTGTTACCAAAGTGAAAATAAATGCTTTGATAATTCACCAAAGGGTAAAAAATTAGGGTGTTCCTGAGTTGAAATAAAAAGGCCCTCTGAAATAAGAGGGCCAGATAATATCAGGCTTATTTTTTCTTCATTGCCGCCGCGAGAGCGTCCATCATCGCGCTGTTGCCGGCAGGCTGCGCGTCACGCCCGCGAGGCTTCGCAGCTTTCGCTGCCGGACGGCCGTTTTGTTCACGATTGCTGCCGCCATTACCGCGGCGAGCGTTGGTATCGCCCGGCTGCTCATCAAGACGCATGGTCAGCGCGATGCGCTTACGCTGCAGATCGACCTCCAGCACTTTGACCTTCACGATGTCGCCCGCTTTCACGATGGTGTGCGGGTCTTCAACGAATTTGTCGGCCAGTGACGAAATATGAACAAGGCCGTCCTGATGCACGCCGATGTCCACAAAGGCGCCAAAGTTAGTCACGTTGGTGACCGCACCTTCGAGCACCATGCCCGGCAGCAGATCGTTCATCGTTTCCACGCCGTCGGCAAACTTCGCCGTTTTGAACTCAGGACGCGGGTCACGGCCTGGCTTCTCCAGCTCTTTGATGATGTCGGTGACCGTCGGCAGGCCGAAACGCTCGTCGGTAAAATCGACGGCTTTCACGTTGCGCAGTTCGCTGCTGTTACCCATCAGATCCTTCAGCGCCTGATGCGTGGCGGCGAGAATGCGTTCCACCACCGGATAGGCTTCCGGGTGAACGGTTGAGGCATCGAGCGGGTTGTCGCCGTGGTTGATGCGCAGGAAGCCCGCGCACTGCTCAAAGGCTTTCGGCCCGAGGCGGCTCACCTTCAGCAGCTGCTGGCGGTTCTGGAACTGACCGTTTTCATCACGCCAGGCCACGATGTTCTGCGCCATCATGCGCGTCAGGCCCGCCACGCGGGTCAGCAGCGGCACGGAAGCGGTGTTCAGATCCACGCCAACGGCGTTCACGCAGTCTTCTACTACCGCATCCAGCTTGCGCGCCAGCTGTGACTGGCTGACGTCGTGCTGATACTGGCCCACGCCGATGGATTTCGGATCGATCTTAACGAGTTCGGCCAACGGATCCTGCAAGCGACGGGCAATGGACACTGCACCACGAATGGAGACGTCCAGGTCCGGGAACTCCAGTGCTGCCAGTTCAGAAGCGGAGTAAACCGAAGCGCCCGCTTCGCTAACGATCACTTTCTGCGCGGTCACTTTCGGGAACTGCTTCTGCACGTCGAGGTAGAAACGCTCAGTTTCACGTGACGCGGTGCCGTTACCAATTGCCACCAGTTCGACGTTATGTTTTTCACATAGCGCTGCCACAGCAACCGCGGCTTTTGCGGCCTGGCCGGTGTGCGGGTAAATGGTGTCGGTGGCAACCAGCTTGCCGGTGCCGTCTACAACGGCGACTTTCACGCCGGTACGCAGGCCAGGATCGAGGCCCATGGTGGCGCGAAGGCCAGCAGGTGCCGCCATCAGCAGGTCGTGCAGGTTACGGGCAAAAACGTTAATCGCTTCATCTTCTGCGCGTTCGCGCACGGTGCCCATCAGTTCGGTTTCAAGGTGCATCAGCACTTTGATACGCCATGTCCAGCTCACCACGCCTTTGCGCCAGCTGTCCGCCGGGGCATTGTTCAGGCGCAGGCCGAGATGGTCAGCAATAATTTGTTCGCAGTGGCTCTCTTTTGGTGGTTCATCGAACTGCGGATCGGCATTCAGCGCCAGTTGCAGGATGCCTTCGTTGCGGCCACGGAACATTGCCAGCGCGCGGTGGGAAGGGGCGGTGGCAATCGGCTCGTGGTGGTCAAAGTAGTCGCGGAATTTCGCACCTTCCTCCTCTTTGCCGCTGACCACGGTCGCGACGAGATGGGCGTTCTTCCACAGGTAATCACGCACTTTTGCCAGCAGCTGTGCGTCTTCCGCGAAGCGTTCCATCAGGATGTAGCGCGCGCCGTCGAGGGCGGCTTTGGTATCGGCAACGCCGTTGTCGGCATTGATAAACTTCGCGGCTTCGTCTTCCGGCGAATGCGACGGCTCGTTCCACAGCAGATCGGCCAGCGGCTCCAGGCCTGCTTCAATCGCAATTTGCCCGCGGGTGCGGCGTTTAGGTTTGTAGGGCAGATAAAGGTCTTCGAGCTCGGTTTTGCTGAGCGTGCCGTTGATGGCTTTAGCCAGGTCGTCGGTCAGTTTGCCCTGCTCATCAATCGACTTCAGAATCGACTGGCGACGCTCTTCCAGCTCGCGCAGGTAGCCCAGACGGGTTTCCAGGTTACGCAGCTGCGTGTCATCAAGACCGCCGGTGACTTCCTTACGATAGCGTGCAATAAATGGCACGGTGTTCCCTTCATCAAGCAGGCGAACGGCAGCTTCTACCTGTTCGTTTCTGGCCTGAAGTTCACCCGCAATAATGCGGCAGAGCGAATCTTTCATCATGGCAATATTCATCTGGTGGAGTAAAAAACAGGGGATAGTTATACGGATTGAGGGGCGAAAATGCCATCCCTCAACCCGTAATCAGAGTGTTCCGGGCGAGTTATTTGACGTACTCGATCTCGTTGACGTACCAGGTTGCTTCCCCGCCGGGCGTCTGTACCAGCGCCAGGTCGCCGACCTCTTTTTTCAGCAGCGCGCGGGCCATCGGCGAGTCGATAGAGATGTAATCTTTGCGGCCAAAGATCTCGTCATAGCCAACGATGCGAAAGCGCTTGGTATCGCCGTCGTCGTTTTCAATTTCGACCCAGGCACCAAAGAACACCTTGCCTTCCTGCTGCGGCGAATAATCGACAATTTTCAAATTTTCCAGGCACTTGGTCAGGTAACGAACCCGACGGTCGATCTCGCGCAGGCGTTTTTTGTTGTACTGATAATCAGCATTTTCGCTGCGATCGCCGAGGCTTGCCGCCCAGGTGACTTTTTTGGTGACTTCAGGACGTTCTTCGCGCCAGAGATAATCCAGCTCTTTCTTTAACTTCTCGTACCCTTCACGGGTGATTAGCGGCGTTTTCATTGTGATGCTACCTTGTGACTACCTGAGCTTGCGCACATTTTGCCTCACAGAACATCACAGGGGGTTAAAAAAGCGTATTCTGTGATGAAATGTACAGATAAGCTGCTGTTAAATATGCTTTGTAACAATTTCGGCTAGAATTTATACCAGATTTCACTGGAGCCTGGCCCGGGCTTTTTTGAGAATACGCACTCATATTGTTACGAACCTTCTGGGAGTAAAAACAATGCAAGAGAATTATAAGATTCTTGTTGTGGATGACGACATGCGCCTGCGTGCGCTGCTCGAGCGTTATCTGACCGAGCAAGGCTTCCAGGTTCGCAGCGTCGCTAACGCCGAACAAATGGACCGCCTGCTGACCCGTGAATCCTTCCACCTGATGGTGCTGGATCTCATGCTGCCTGGCGAAGATGGTCTTTCGATCTGCCGCCGCCTTCGCAGCCAGAGCAACCCAATGCCGATCATCATGGTAACGGCGAAGGGTGAAGAAGTTGATCGTATCGTGGGCCTGGAGATCGGCGCCGACGACTACATTCCAAAACCTTTCAACCCGCGTGAGCTGCTGGCTCGTATCCGCGCCGTGCTGCGTCGTCAGGCGAATGAACTGCCGGGCGCGCCTTCTCAGGAAGAAGCGGTGATCGCTTTCGGTAAGTTTAAGCTGAACCTCGGCACCCGTGAAATGTTCCGCGAAGATGAGCCAATGCCGCTCACCAGCGGTGAATTCGCCGTGCTGAAAGCGCTGGTCAGCCATCCGCGTGAGCCGCTCTCTCGCGATAAGCTGATGAATCTGGCGCGTGGTCGTGAGTATTCCGCAATGGAACGTTCCATCGACGTGCAGATTTCCCGCCTGCGTCGCATGGTGGAAGAAGATCCGGCGCACCCTCGCTACATTCAGACCGTGTGGGGTCTGGGCTACGTCTTCGTGCCGGACGGCTCTAAAGCATGAGGCGAATGCGCTTCTCGCCCCGAAGTTCGTTTGCCCGCACGCTGCTCTTAATCGTCACCTTGCTGTTCGTCAGCCTGGTGACGACGTATCTTGTGGTGCTGAACTTTGCGATTTTGCCGAGCCTCCAGCAGTTTAATAAGGTACTGGCGTACGAAGTCCGTATGCTGATGACCGATAAACTGCAGCTTGAAGACGGCACTCAGCTGGTGGTGCCACCGGCATTTCGGCGTGAGATTTACCGCGAGCTTGGCATTTCGCTTTATTCCGATGAAGCGGCAGAAGATGCCGGGCTGCGCTGGGCGCAGCATTACGAATTCTTAAGCCAGCAGATGGCGCAGCAGCTGGGTGGCCCAACGGAAGTGCGCGTTGAGGTCAACAAAAGCTCGCCGGTCGTCTGGCTGAAAACCTGGCTGTCACCCAATATCTGGGTGCGCGTGCCGCTGACTGAAATCCATCAGGGCGACTTCTCGCCGCTGTTCCGCTACACCCTGGCGATTATGCTGCTGGCTATCGGGGGGGCGTGGCTGTTTATTCGTATTCAGAACCGACCCCTTGTCGACCTCGAACATGCCGCTTTACAGGTGGGCAAAGGGATTATTCCGCCGCCGCTGCGCGAATACGGCGCGTCGGAAGTGCGTTCAGTGACCAGGGCCTTCAACCATATGGCGGCGGGCGTGAAGCAGCTTGCCGATGACCGCACGCTGCTGATGGCGGGGGTGAGCCACGATCTGCGTACGCCGCTGACGCGTATTCGCCTCGCTACCGAGATGATGGGCGAGGAAGATGGTTATCTCGCCGAGTCCATCAACAAGGATATCGAAGAGTGCAACGCCATCATCGAGCAGTTTATCGACTACCTGCGCACCGGGCAGGAGATGCCGATGGAGCTGGCCGACCTGAACGCGGTGCTCGGCGAAGTGGTGGCGGCGGAAAGCGGCTACGAGCGTGAAATTGAAACCGATATGCAGCCCGGTGAAATTCCTGTGCGGATGCACCCGCTTTCGATTAAACGTGCGCTTGCCAACATGGTGGTCAACGCCGCCCGCTACGGCAACGGCTGGATCAAGGTCAGCAGCGGCAGCGAACAAAACCGCGTGTGGTTCCAGGTGGAGGATGACGGCCCTGGCATCAAGCCGGAGCAGCGCAAGCACCTGTTCCAGCCGTTTGTGCGCGGCGACAGCGCGCGCAGCACCAGCGGCACCGGGCTGGGGCTGGCCATCGTGCAGCGTATTATCGACAACCATAACGGCCTGCTGGAGATTGATACCAGCAAGCGCGGCGGGTTGTTGATTCGCGCATGGCTGCCTGTACCGGTGATGCGGACGTCCGGTAGCACTAAAGAGAGTTAACGCCCTGCCGAACTGTAAGTCGGGTAAGGTATCGCCGCCGCCCGACACGTAAAGGAAAGCCCGACCATTTATTCCGTCGGGCTTTCGTCTTTTATACATGCCATCAGCACTTTGAATGCGCCTTCCATCTCCTCTTCACGCATTGCGGCAAAGCCCATTAACAGCCCGCGCTGGGTGGCTGCGTTCAGGTAATAGCGTGACAAAGGCCTTACCAGCACGCCTTTTTCATTTGCCTTTTTTGCCAGCGCCACGTCGTCACAGTCAACGGCGAGCTTCAGCACCAGATGTAGCCCGGCGTTATCATTAAATTCGCTGAGCGCTTCCTTGCCGAGATAATCCGTGATGAGCCCCGCCAGCCGCTGACGCCGCCGGGCGTAGAGCAACCGCATGCGGCGGATGTGCGCGGTGTAATGCCCTTCGCGGATAAACAGCGCCAGCGCCTCCTGATCGAGCAACCTCCCGCTGCGATAGAGCTCGGCATGGGCGGTGCGCAATGCCTGCGCCAGCGGACGCGGGAGAACGACGTATCCCAGGCGCATGCCTGGCCACATGGTTTTGCTGAAGGTGCCGATGTAAATCACCGGCGCATCTTCCACCAGCCCCTGCAACGCCGGAATCGGCTGGCCGGAGAAGCGAAACTCACTGTCGTAATCGTCTTCCACAATCCAGCTGCCTGTCTGGCGGGCGAGGGCCAGCAGGCGCTGGCGACGCTCGAGGCTCATCACGCAGCCGAGCGGGTACTGGTGCGACGGCGTGACGAACATCAGGCGCGGCGGGTTGTCGCCGGGCTCGGGCGGATTCATACCGCTGAGATCGACATCGATCGCCCGCAAATTCACGCCGTTCATCTGCAATACGTTGCGAATTCCCCAGTAGGCGGGTTCCTCAATCCAGGCGCTGTCGCCGGGGTTGCACAGCATCCGCGACACCAGATCGATAGCCTGATGGATCCCTTCGGTGATGAGGATTTGATCCGGGCTGCATCGCACCGAGCGGGCCACGCGAAGGTACTCCATCAGCGCCTGTTGCAGCGCCAGGCTGCCGCCGGAAGGGCTATAGGAGAGCTGCATCGCCTGAGGTTTACGGCTGACGCGGGTGTGGATTTTGCGCAGCAGCGCGTGGGGAAACTCGTTGACGTCCGGCACGCCCGGTAAAAATGCGCCCCACTGGCGAGGGCTGGCGCTGCTGTGCGCCAGAAGCGCCTGACCCCGTTCAGAGAAGCTGGCGCTGGCCGGGGCGCTGCGGTGCTCTTCATGCATGCCGGTGGCGAAAAGCAGGGCATCCGGCACGGTTTTCGCCACAAAGGTGCCGCTGCCGGAGCGTGAAACAATGTAGCCTTCCGCCAGCAGCTGCTCATACACCGTCAGCACCGTGTTGCGAGACATCCGCAGCTGGCTGGCGAGATCGCGCGATGGCGGCAGTCGACTTTGCGGCGGCAGGCTGCCGTCCAGGATTGACAGGCGCACGGCGTTATACAACTTCTTGTGCAATTTATCGTCGGGTTGTTCATCCAGACGCAACTGCAGGAGATCGCACACTAAAGAGCGCAATTGGATCCCTCAATTATTCAAAACTGGTACTCGATTATAGGACCGCTCAGGCAGTAAAACTATTGCATGTTTCAAAGTTGTTAACACAAACGAATCTGTGATGGGGTAAGGTCGATGAAAAACAATGAACTGAATCAGCGCCGTTTACAGGCGACACCGCGTGGTATTGGCGTCATGTGTGGCTTCTATGCCGAGAAAGCGGAAAACGCCACGCTGTGGGATGTGGAAGGCAACGAAGTGATTGATTTCGCGGCCGGGATCGCGGTGCTGAACACCGGTCATCGCCATCCAAAAATCGTCTCCGCGATTGAAAAGCAGCTGCGGGCGTTTACCCACACGGCCTACCAGATTGTCCCTTACGAAAGCTACGTCTCGCTGGCCGAGCGCATTAACGATCGTGTGCCAGTGAACGGCCCGGCGAAAACAGCATTCTTCTCAACGGGTGCGGAAGCCGTTGAAAACGCGGTGAAGATTGCCCGCGCATACACCAAACGCCCGGGGCTCATCACCTTCGGCGGCGGCTTCCACGGTCGTACCTTTATGACGATGGCGCTGACCGGCAAAGTGGCGCCGTACAAAATCGGCTTTGGTCCTTTCCCGGGTTCTGTGTATCACGGCCAGTATCCGAATGCGGCCCATGGCGTGACCACGGAAGACGCGCTGAAAAGCCTGGATCGTATCTTTAAAGCGGACATCGCACCGGATCAGGTTGCGGCCATTATTCTCGAGCCCGTACAGGGTGAAGGCGGCTTCAACGTCGCACCTGCCGATTTCATGCAGGGCCTGCGTAAGCTGTGCGATACCCACGGCATTCTGCTGATTGCTGACGAAGTGCAGACCGGTTTTGCCCGTACCGGCAAGCTGTTTGCGATGGAGCATTACGATGTGAAGCCAGACCTGATGACCATGGCGAAAAGCCTGGCGGGCGGAATGCCGCTTTCTGCCGTCGCGGGCCGTGCGGAAGTGATGGATGCGCCAGCCCCGGGTGGCCTGGGTGGCACCTACGCGGGGAACCCGCTGGCGGTCGCTTCTGCGCACGCGGTGCTCGACATCATTGACGAAGAAAAACTCTGTTCCCGCGCATCCGAACTGGGTCACCACCTGGTGGAAGTGCTGAACAACGCTAAAGCTGATTGCCCTTATATCGTTGACGTACGCGCTCAGGGCTCGATGGTGGCGGTGGAGTTTAACGATCCGCAGACCGGCGCGCCGTCGCCGGAGTTTACCAAACAGGTGCAGGAGAAAGCCCTGAAAGAAGGCCTGCTGCTGCTGAGCTGTGGCGTCTACGGCAACGTTATCCGCTTCCTTTACCCTCTGACCATCCCTGAAGCCCAGTTCCGTAAGGCGCTGGAGATTATTCGACACTCCCTCAGCCGCTAATGGCTCGGCGCTCTTCGGAGCGCCTTTTTTTTGTCACGAATCTGTTACATAGCCCTCAAATTTCTGGTTCCAAAAGCAAAAAAATCGGGTATGTTTTTAGCAGAGTATGCTGCCATGGCGCGCACAGCAGACCGAAAACTGACATAAAGCGCTATATAACAACATCACAACAAAAGCACTCACCATAACAATGGGGAATCTCAGGATGAAAATGAAGGGTAAAGCATTACTGGCAGGATGTATTGCGCTGGCGTTCAGCTCAATGGCACAGGCCGACATTAAAGTGGCCGTTGTCGGCGCAATGTCCGGTCCGGTAGCGCAGTATGGCGATCAGGAATTCACCGGGGCTGAACAGGCCGTCGCCGATATTAATGCTAAGGGTGGCATCAAAGGCGAAAAAATCCAGATCGTAAAATATGACGATGCCTGCGACCCGAAACAGGCGGTAGCGGTAGCGAACAAAGTGGTTAACGACGGTATCAAATACGTGATCGGCCACCTGTGCTCCTCCTCCACCCAGCCTGCGTCTGACATCTACGAAGACGAAGGCATTCTGATGATCACCCCGGCGGCGACGGCGCCAGAGCTGACCGCCCGCGGCTACAACCTGATCCTGCGCACCACCGGTCTGGACTCCGACCAGGGCCCAACCGCCGCGAAATACATTCTGAATACCGTGAAGCCGAAGCGCATCGCGATTATTCATGACAAACAGCAGTACGGCGAAGGCCTGGCCCGCTCCGTTCAGGATGCGCTGAAGGGCAAAGCCAACGTGGTGTTCTTTGACGGTATCACCGCGGGTGAGAAAGATTTCTCCACGCTGGTGGCGCGCCTGAAAAAAGAGAACATCGATTTCGTTTACTACGGTGGTTATCACCCGGAAATGGGTCAGATCCTGCGCCAGTCTCGTGCAGCAGGCCTGAAAACCCAGTTCATGGGCCCGGAAGGCGTGGCGAACGTATCGTTGTCTAACATCGCGGGTGATTCTGCCGAAGGTCTGCTGGTGACCAAGCCGAAGAACTACGATCAGGTTCCGGCGAACAAACCTGTTGTGGATGCGATTAAGGCGAAGAAACAGGATCCAAGCGGTGCGTTCGTATGGACCACCTATGCGGCGCTGCAGTCACTGTCTGCCGGTCTGAACCAGAGCGACGATCCGGCGAAAATCGCCGAGTGGCTGAAGGCGAATAAAGTCGACACCGTCATGGGGCCGCTGACCTGGGATAAGAAAGGCGACCTGAAGGGCTTTGAGTTCGGCGTGTTTACCTGGCATGCCAACGGCACCGCGACCGACGCGAAATAAACAGCAAACGGCAACCTCTGGTTGCCGTTTTAGTGTTTGCACCCTCTCCCTGTGGGAGAGGGCCGGGGTGAGGGCATCAGACAACTCAGAACCCCTCTCCCGCAGGGAGAGGGAACCGGGCGGAGCTGATTAGGTATTCCCCCTGGACATGTAGGCCGGATAAGCGTCAGCGCCATCCGGCATTTTTTACCGCTTTTCCCATCCATTTCCCCGGGCCGTAAAGCCGATCGCCTGCATAAAAGCCGCCATCGCGTTGCGGTCTTCAACGCCGACGTCCGCCATCCACCAGCTGCTGATGTCAGGGTTTGTCCGGAGCACTTCTTCTATCAGATACTGCCCAACGCCACGGCGGCGCGTAATATCCCGAATGCGCAGGGAATCCAGTGCGCCCTGATTTTCTTTCATCGTGACGCGTACCGCGCCCAGCAGCCTTTCGTTAAAGCGTGCGGCGTAGATCCGGTGTTCCTCATCCATCTGCAAAGACGCGGCGGTGTACTCCGGCCAGATCTTACCCAGATCGATAATGTCCTGTTCGCTGAGTGCCGTCAGTCTGATGATCGTCAGTTTCATGTGAAGCCATCCTTAAAAATATTTTGCCCTGAGTTTATCGAATTTCTCGATCAACCGATTTCTATTTTCATGCTGAATGACAGGGGATTCGTTTTCATCGCCAAACGGTAGCAGAGCAATGCATCAGGGATCGAAAAACAGGCAGGATTTTACCCTGAAAGGTAGTGATTTATTCGGCTCTTTGTACCCTTATTTTATGCTAAAAACCGCGCTTATTTTTGTTTATCTCCGACAAAATACAGAATATTATCTTTGCTTAATCGACTGAAAAATAGAGATTTTAGTCAGATTGATGGCAAAAAGCATCGCTAAACCATTAAAGAGACTGGCAAAAATAGCGAAGTGCGATAAAAGTACAGAATGCTTTTTAACCAGAAAAATACAAAATTTATACAAATTACATCACGAGTGGGGACTGAATGATGAAACGGAATGCAAAAACATTGATTGCGGGAATGGTTGCGTTGGCAATGACGCAGTCTGCTTTCGCAAAAGACATTAAGGTTGCGGTGATTGGCGCGATGTCCGGCCCGGTCGCACAGTGGGGCGACATGGAATTCAACGGCGCGCGCCAGGCGATCAAGGACATCAACGCCAAAGGTGGGATCAAAGGCGACAAGCTGGTTGCCGTGGAATATGACGACGCCTGCGATCCAAAACAGGCCGTGGCGGTTGCCAACAAAGTGGTTAATAACGGCATTAAATACGTGATCGGCCACCTCTGCTCTTCCTCAACGCAGCCTGCTTCTGACATCTACGAAGATGAAGGCATTCTGATGATCACGCCGGGCGCAACCAACCCAGAGCTGACCCAGCGCGGCTACCAGTACATCATGCGTACCGCGGGCCTCGACTCCTCCCAGGGGCCGACTGCTGCGAAATACATCCTCGATAAAGTGAAGCCACAGCGCATCGCTATCATCCATGACAAACAGCAGTACGGCGAAGGCCTGGCGCGCTCCGTTCAGGACAACCTGAAGAAAGCAGGCGCCAACGTGGTGTTCTTCGACGGCATTACCGCCGGGGAGAAAGACTTCTCCGCGCTGGTGGCGCGTCTGCAAAAAGAAAATATCGACTTCGTTTACTACGGCGGCTACTACCCGGAAATGGGGCAGATCCTGCGTCAGGCTCGTTCCGTTGGCCTGAAAACCCAGTTTATGGGTCCGGAAGGCGTGGGTAATGCGTCACTCTCCAACATCGCGGGCGCAGCGGGTGAAGGCATGCTGGTGACAATGCCGAAACGCTATGACCAGGATCCGGCAAACAAAGGCATCGTCGATGCGCTGAAAGCCGAGAAGAAAGATCCGAGCGGCCCGTACGTGTGGATCACCTATGCCGCCGTGCAGTCTCTGGCGACCGCTATGGACCGCACCGGCAGCCAGGATCCACTGGCGCTGATCAAAGATTTGAAAGAACACGGAGCAAAAACCGTGATTGGGCCGCTGAACTGGGATGAGAAAGGCGATCTGAAGGGATTTGAGTTTGGTGTCTTCCAGTGGCACGCGGACGGTTCGTCCACCGTGGCTAAATAAGAAGAAGACGAGTTTAGCCTAAATAATTCGAGTCGCAGAAAGGCGGCAAGAGAGTGAGTCCTCAGGAGCTTACCACAGTAAGTGACTGGGGTGAGCTCACGCAGCCAACGCATCTGTGGCTTGAAGAATAACGGCTAATCCCTCCGCCCGATTACCTGCCGGGTGGATATGAAAAGGTTACCTTATGTCAGAGCAGTTTCTTTATTTTCTCCAGCAGATGTTCAACGGCGTCACGCTGGGCAGCACCTACGCGCTGATTGCCATTGGCTACACCATGGTTTACGGCATTATCGGGATGATCAACTTCGCCCATGGCGAGGTGTATATGATTGGCAGCTACGTGTCGTTCATGATCATCGCCGCCTTAATGATGATGGGCATCGACACCAGCTGGCTGCTGGTCGGCGCCGGGTTCGTGGGCGCGATTGTCATCGCCAGCGCCTACGGCTGGAGCATCGAACGGGTAGCCTATCGCCCGGTGCGCAGCTCCAAGCGCCTGATTGCTCTGATCTCCGCCATCGGGATGTCCATCTTCCTGCAAAACTACGTCAGCCTGACGGAAGGTTCGCGCGACATCGCACTGCCGAGCCTCTTCAACGGCCAGTGGATTGTGGGCGCGAGCGATAACTTCTCGGCTTCTATTACCACCATGCAGCTGGTTATCTGGATTGTCACCTTCGTGGCGATGCTGGCGCTGACGCTGTTTATCCGCTACTCCCGCATGGGCCGCGCGTGCCGCGCCTGTGCTGAAGATCTGAAAATGGCGAGCCTGCTCGGCATCAACACCGACCGCGTTATCGCCCTGACGTTTGTTATCGGTGCGGCAATGGCGGCGGTCGCGGGCGTGCTGCTCGGTCAGTTCTATGGCGTGATTAATCCGTACATCGGCTTTATGGCCGGGATGAAAGCCTTCACCGCCGCGGTTCTTGGCGGTATCGGCAGCATTCCTGGTGCGATGATTGGCGGCCTGATTCTGGGCGTCGCCGAAGCGCTGTCCTCCGCTTACCTGAGTACCGAATACAAAGACGTGGTGTCGTTCGCGCTGCTGATCGTGGTGCTGCTGGTGATGCCGACCGGGATCCTGGGTCGTCCGGAGGTAGAGAAAGTATGAAACCGATGCATTTTGCGATGGCGCTGCTCTCGGCCGCCATGTTCTTCGTGCTGGCGGGCGTCTTTATGGGCGTTCAGCTGGAGCTGAGCGGCACAAAGTTGGTGGTCGATACCGCCGCCGATATCCGCTGGCAGTGGATTTTTATTGGCACCGCCGTGGTCTTCTTCTTCCAGCTGCTGCGCCCGATTTTCCAGAAGAGCCTGAAAAGCGTTTCCGGGCCGAAGTTTGTCCTGCCGGCGATTGACGGTTCCACCGTTAAGCAGAAGCTGTTCCTGATTGCGCTGCTGGTGATTGCCGTAGCCTGGCCGTTTATGGTATCCCGCGGGACGGTAGACATCGCCACCCTGACGATGATCTACATCATTCTTGGCCTCGGTCTGAACGTCGTTGTCGGTCTGTCTGGCCTGCTGGTGCTCGGCTACGGTGGTTTCTACGCCATCGGTGCGTACACCTTTGCGCTGCTGAACCACTATTACGGGCTGGGCTTCTGGACCTGTCTGCCGCTGGCGGGCCTGGTATCGGCTGCGGCAGGTTTCCTGCTTGGCTTCCCGGTGCTGCGTCTGCGCGGTGACTATCTGGCGATCGTGACCCTCGGTTTCGGTGAAATCGTGCGTATTTTGCTGCTGAACAACACCGAAGTGACCGGTGGCCCGAACGGCATCAGCCAGATTCCGAAACCGACGCTGTTTGGCCTCGAGTTCAGCCGTACCGCGCGTGAAGGCGGTTGGGATACCTTCAGCAATTTCTTCCACGTAAAGTATGACCCGAACGACCGCGTGATTTTCCTCTACCTGGTGGCGCTGCTGCTGGTGGTGCTGACGCTGTTCGTGATCAATCGCCTGCTGCGCATGCCGTTGGGCCGCGCCTGGGAAGCACTGCGTGAAGATGAAATTGCCTGCCGCTCGCTGGGTTTAAGTCCGACGCGCATCAAGCTGACGGCGTTCACCATCAGCGCCGCGTTTGCCGGATTTGCGGGAACGCTGTTCGCCGCCCGCCAGGGCTTCGTCAGCCCCGAGTCGTTCACTTTTGCCGAATCGGCGTTTGTGCTGGCGATTGTGGTGCTTGGCGGGATGGGCTCGCAGTTCGCGGTGATTCTGGCAGCCGTTTTGCTGGTGGTGTCGCGCGAGCTGATGCGTGATTTCAATGAATACAGCATGTTAATGCTGGGTGGTTTGATGGTTCTGATGATGATCTGGCGTCCACAAGGCTTGCTGCCGATGACCCGCCCACAGCTGAAACTGAAAAACGGGCAGACCAAAGGAGAGCAGGCATGAGTCAGCCATTATTATCCGTTAACGGTTTGATGATGCGTTTTGGCGGCCTGCTGGCGGTCAATAACGTCAACCTCGACCTGCACCCGCAGGAAATCGTCTCACTGATTGGCCCGAACGGCGCGGGCAAAACGACGGTGTTTAACTGCCTCACCGGTTTTTATAAGCCGACGGGCGGCAGCATCATGCTGCGCGATAAGCATCTGGAAGGCCTGCCGGGCCAGCAGATTGCGCAAATGGGCGTGGTGCGTACCTTCCAGCACGTGCGCCTGTTCCGCGAAATGACGGTAATTGAGAACCTGCTGGTGGCGCAGCATCAGCAGCTGAAAACCGGCGTGTTCTCCGGTCTGCTGAAAACCCCGGCGTTTCGTCGTGCGCAGAGCGAAGCACTGGACAGGGCCGCCACCTGGCTTGAGCGTATTGGTCTGCTCACGCACGCCAACCGTCAGGCGAGCAACCTGGCCTACGGCGACCAGCGTCGTCTGGAAATTGCGCGCTGCATGGTGACGCAGCCGGAAATTCTGATGCTGGATGAACCGGCGGCGGGGCTGAACCCGAAGGAAACCAAAGAGCTGGATGAGCTGATTGCCGAGCTGCGCAGCCATCACAACACCACCATTCTGCTGATTGAACACGACATGAAGCTGGTGATGGGCATTTCCGATCGCATTTACGTGGTGAATCAGGGCACGCCGCTGGCGAACGGCACGCCGGAAGAGATCCGCAATAACCCTGACGTAATACGTGCTTATCTGGGCGAGGCTTAAAATGGAAAAAGTGATGTTGTCTTTTGACAAAGTCAGCGCCCACTACGGCAAAATTCAGGCGCTGCATGAAGTCAGCCTGCATATCAATCAGGGCGAGATCGTTACCCTGATTGGTGCCAACGGCGCAGGCAAAACGACGCTGCTCGGCACCCTTTGCGGCGATCCGCGCGCCACCAGCGGTCGCGTGACCTTTGATGGCAAAGATATTACCGACTGGCAGACCGCAAAAATCATGCGTGAAGCCGTGGCGATCGTGCCGGAAGGGCGTCGTGTGTTTTCGCGCATGACCGTGGAAGAGAACCTGGCGATGGGGGGCTTCTTCGCCGACCGCGGCCAGTATCAGGACCGTATCAAGTGGGTCTACGAACTGTTCCCACGCCTGTGGGAGCGCCGTATTCAGCGTGCGGGCACGATGTCCGGCGGCGAGCAGCAGATGCTGGCGATTGGTCGTGCGCTGATGAGCCAGCCGCGTCTGCTGCTGCTGGACGAGCCGTCGCTGGGCCTTGCGCCAATCATCATTCAGCAGATTTTTGACACCATCGAACAGCTGCGTAAAGAAGGGATGACTATCTTCCTCGTTGAGCAGAACGCCAACCAGGCGCTGAAGCTTGCCGATCGCGGCTACGTGCTGGAGAACGGCCACGTGGTGCTATCCGATACCGGCGATGCGCTGCTGGCGAACGAAGCAGTACGGAGTGCCTATTTAGGCGGGTAATAAAAGCAAAACGGCAACCTCGGTTGCCGTTTTTAATGTTTGCACCCTCTCCCTGTGGGAGAGGGGTGGGGTGAGGGCATCAGGCCACTCCGTCTTTCTTTCCCCTATCCCCAAAGGGGCGAGGGAACAGATCGAGCAGGCCGGGTAAGGCGAAGCCCGCCACCTGGCTTTTTGTACATCAACCCCCTTCACACAACCATCATCCCCCTGACGCCTTGCTGTCACTTAGCTGTAAACAAACAGTTATTTTTCTGTCATTCGCGCATGTCATGTTACCTCGCGACCATAAAACGCGTGATTTCGCACATCCGGCACAACAAGAGAGATAACCGAATGACATCGTTACGACACACCGCTTTAGCCGTCACGCTGGGACTGGCGTTTGCCTCTCAGGCGATGGCTGTCACCACCGTTCCGTTCTGGCATTCCATGGAGGGAGAACTGGGGAAAGAAGTTGATTCTCTGGCGCAGCGTTTCAACGACGCGCACCCTGATTACAAAATTGTGCCGGTCTACAAAGGCAACTATGAGCAGAGCCTGGCGGCGGGTATCGCTGCGTTCCGCACCGGCAACGCCCCCGCTATTTTACAGGTTTACGAAGTTGGCACGGCGACCATGATGGCGTCGAAAGCCATCAAGCCCGTCTACGAAGTCTTTACCGATGCGGGCATCAAGTTTGACGAGTCGCAGTTCGTGCCGACCGTCTCCGGTTACTACACCGATTCTAAGACCGGACACCTGCTGAGCCAGCCATTTAACAGCTCCACGCCGGTGCTCTACTACAACAAAGACGCCTTCAAAAAGGCCGGTTTAGATCCAGAGCAGCCGCCGAAAACCTGGCAGGATCTGGCGGCGTACACCGCGAAGCTGAAAGCAGCCGGAATGAAGTGCGGCTACGCCAGCGGCTGGCAGGGTTGGATCCAGCTGGAAAACTTCAGCGCCTGGAATGGCCTGCCGATCGCCACCCAAAACAACGGCTTCGATGGCACCGATGCGGTGCTGGAATTCAACAAGCCGGAACAGGTAAAGCATATCGCCATGCTGGAAGCACTGAACAAGAAGGGCGATTTCAGCTACTTCGGGCGTAAAGATGAATCCACCGAGAAGTTCTATAACGGCGACTGCGCCATAACGACCGCTTCTTCCGGCTCGCTGGCAGATATTCGTCAATACGCCAAATTCAACTATGGCGTGGGCATGATGCCTTACGACGCTGATGCCAAAGGCGCACCGCAGAACGCCATTATCGGCGGAGCGAGCCTGTGGGTGATGCAGGGCAAGGACAAAGAGACCTATAAGGGCGTGGCGGAGTTCCTCGATTTCCTGACCAGGCCGGAAATTGCGGCCGAATGGCACCAGAAAACCGGCTATCTGCCAATCACCAAAGCGGCGTATGACCTGACCCGTCAGCAGGGCTTCTATGACAAGAATCCGGGCGCGGATATCGCCACTCGTCAAATGCTGAACAAGCCGCCGTTGCCGTTCACCAAAGGCCTGCGTCTGGGCAATATGCCGCAGATTCGCACCATCGTGGATGAAGAGCTGGAAAGCGTTTGGACCGGCAAGAAAACGCCACAGCAGGCGCTGGATTCTGCGGTAGAACGCGGTAACCAGCTGCTGCGTCGTTTTGAGCAGTCGACGAAGTCTTAATTGAGTTTCACCCTCTCCCTAACCCTCTCCCGGAGGGAGAGGGAATCTGTTCGGTGCTTTCTTTTTCCCTATGGGGGAGAAGACTCGTTCGGAGCCGTCTTTCTCCCTCTCCCTTTGGGAGAGGGCCGGGGAGAGGGGAACATGGCACATCTATTTTGAGCAAACCTATGTCCTCATCCCGTCCGGTGTTCCGTTCGCGCTGGCTGCCGTATTTGCTGGTTGCGCCACAGCTGGTCATCACCGTTATCTTCTTTATCTGGCCTGCGGGTGAAGCGCTGTGGTACTCGCTGCAAAGCGTCGATCCGTTTGGGCTTTCCAGCCAGTTTGTCGGCCTGGACAACTTTATCGCCCTGTTCCACGACGGCTATTACCTCGATGCTTTCTGGACCACCATCAGGTTCAGCGGCCTGGTGACGGTGAGCGGCCTGCTGGTGTCGCTGTTCTTCGCGGCGCTTGTGGATTACGTGATACGCGGCAGCCGTATTTACCAGACGCTGATGCTGCTGCCTTATGCCGTGGCGCCTGCCATCGCCGCCGTACTGTGGATTTTCCTCTTTAACCCAGGGCGCGGCCTGATTACCCACTGGCTGGAGCTGATGGGCTACAGCTGGAACCACGCGCAGAACAGCGGCCAGGCGATGTTCCTGGTGGTATTCGCCTCGGTATGGAAGCAGATCAGCTACAACTTCCTGTTCTTCTTCGCTGCGCTGCAGTCCATTCCCCGTTCTCTGGTGGAGGCCGCCGCCATTGACGGTGCGGGCCCGGTTCGGCGCTTCTTCTCTATCGCCCTGCCGCTGATTGCCCCGGTGAGCTTCTTCCTGCTGGTGGTCAATCTGGTGTACGCCTTCTTCGATACCTTCCCGGTGATCGACGCGGCCACCGCGGGCGGCCCGGTGCAGGCCACCACCACGCTCATCTACAAAATTTACCGCGAAGGTTTTGCCGGGCTGGATCTGTCGGCCTCCGCCGCACAGTCGGTGGTGCTGATGGGGCTGGTGATTGTGCTGACGGTGGTTCAGTTCCGCTATGTGGAAAGTAAGGTGCGCTATCAATGATTGAACATCGTCGCGGGCTGACCTGGTTCAGCCACATTATGTTGATTCTGGGGATCGCGGTGATCCTCTTCCCGCTGTACGTCGCGTTTGTGGCGGCAACGCTGGATGACAAAGCTGTTTTCGCCACGCCGATGACGCTGCTGCCCGGTTCGCACCTGCTGGAGAACATGAAAACCATCTGGCTGCAGGGCGTGGGGGCCAACAGCGCGCCGTTCTGGCTGATGCTGCTCAACAGCTTCATCATGGCGCTCACCATCACGGTGGGCAAAATCGCGGTGTCGATGCTGTCGGCATTCGCCATCGTCTGGTTCCGCTTCCCGCTGCGTAACCTGTTCTTCTGGATGATTTTTATCACCCTGATGCTTCCGGTTGAGGTGCGTATTTTCCCGACGGTGGAGGTGATCGCCAGCCTCAAGCTTCTCGACAGCTACACCGGACTGACGCTGCCGCTGATGGCGTCGGCCACCGCCACCTTCCTGTTCCGCCAGTTCTTTATGACGCTGCCGGATGAACTGATGGAAGCTGCGCGCATTGACGGCGCTTCGCCGATGCGCTTTTTCCGTGACATCGTGCTGCCGCTGTCGAAAACCAACCTTGCGGCGCTGTTCGTGATCACCTTTATCTACGGCTGGAATCAGTACCTGTGGCCGCTGCTTATCGTCACCGACGTCAATCTCGGCACGGCGGTGGCGGGCATCAAAGGCATGATCGCCACCGGCGAAGGCACCACGGCGTGGAACCAGGTGATGGCGGCGATGCTGCTGACGCTGATCCCGCCCGTTATTATCGTTTTAGCCATGCAGCGCGCGTTTGTCCGCGGCCTGGTCGACAGTGAGAAATAAGATGGCAGGACTGAAATTACAGGCAGTAACCAAGAGCTGGGACAACGGTAAAACCCAGGTGATTCAGCCGCTGACGCTGGACGTTTCTGACGGTGAGTTTATCGTGATGGTCGGGCCTTCCGGCTGCGGAAAATCGACGCTGCTGCGTATGGTTGCCGGGCTGGAGCGCGTCTCCGGCGGCGATATCTGGATCGACCGCCAGCGCGTGACCGAGCTTGAACCGAAGGCGCGCGGCATTGCGATGGTGTTCCAGAACTACGCCCTTTATCCGCACATGACTGTGGAAGAGAACATGGCGTGGGGCCTGAAAATTCGCGGCATGGGCAAAGGGCATATCGCCGAGCGGGTGAAAGAAGCGGCGCGCATTCTGGAGCTGGACGCGCTACTCAAACGCCGTCCGCGCGAGCTCTCCGGCGGCCAGCGCCAGCGTGTAGCGATGGGCCGCGCGATTGTGCGCGACCCGGCGGTGTTCCTGTTCGATGAACCGCTTTCCAACCTTGATGCCAAGCTGCGCGTGCAGATGCGTCTTGAGCTGCAACAGCTTCATCGCCGCCTGAACACCACATCGCTGTACGTGACCCACGATCAGGTAGAAGCGATGACGCTGGCGCAGCGCGTGATGGTGATGAACAAAGGCATCGCCGAGCAAATCGGTACACCGGTTGAAGTGTATGAGAAGCCCGCGACGCGCTTTGTGGCGAGCTTTATCGGCAGCCCGGCGATGAACCTGCTGGATGGACGAGTGAGCGTTTCCGGCACCCATTTCGAGCTGGACAGCGGCATGGCGCTCCCCCTGAACTGGCAGTATCGCGGGTATGCCGGGCGCAAAATGACGCTGGGTATCCGTCCGGAGCATATTGCGCTAAGCTCGCAGGCCGAAGGTGGCGTACCGCTGGTGATGGATACGCTGGAAATTTTAGGTGCAGATAACCTCGCGCATGGGCGCTTTGGTGAGCAAAAAATGGTGGTGCGCCTGCCGCATCAGCAGCGCCCGCAGGCAGGTACTACGCTGTGGCTGCATCTTGCGGAAAATCATCTGCACTTGTTTGATGGCGAAACAGGACAACGTGTATGAGCAACTGGCCTTATCCTCGCATTGCCGCCCACCGGGGCGGCGGTAAGCGGGCTCCGGAAAATACCCTGGCAGCGATCGACGTGGGCGCGCGTTACGGCCACACGATGATTGAATTTGATGCCAAGCTGTCGAAAGACGGAGAGATTTTCCTGTTGCACGACGATAACCTGGAGCGGACCAGCAATGGCTGGGGAGTGGCAGGCGATCTGACGTGGCAAGAGCTGCTGCACGTTGATGCGGGAAGCTGGTTCAGCAGCAAGTTCAAAGGCGAGCCGTTGCCGCTGCTGTCGCAGGTGGCGGAACGCTGTCGCGAGTACGGCATGATGGCGAATATTGAAATCAAGCCGACTACGGGTACCGGCGTGCTGACGGGCAAAGTGGTTGCGCTGGCGGCGCGTGAACTGTGGGCGGGTATGACGCCGCCATTGCTGTCGTCATTTGAAATCGATGCGCTGGAAGCGGCGCAGGCTGCCGTACCAGCGCTGCCGCGGGGGCTGCTGCTCGACGAATGGCGCGATGACTGGCAGGCGTTAACCACGCGGCTGGGCTGCGTCTCGATTCACCTGAATCACAGGCTACTGGATGAGGCGCGGGTGAAAACGTTGAAGGCGGCGGGGCTGCATATTCTGGTATATACCGTTAACCGACCCCAGCGAGCGGCGGAGCTACTGCGCTGGGGCGTGGACTGCATCTGCACGGATGCGATTGACGTTATCGGGCCTGATTTCGATTTCAGGCAACGGCTAGCGTGACAGCGGCTGTGGATTCGACGGCGTGCTTAACAGGTCCCCGTTCTGCGTCTGCGGCAGCATGTGCTCCTGCGAACTGCCGAGCGTTTTGTCGCTGTTGCCACCGCTCAGCATTCCGCCGCCGTTGTTCGGCAGGACCTGCTGGCCCGGCTGTGCATTTACCACACGCTGCTGATTGTTGTTCATCTGCGTTTGCAGATGCTGCTGCTGAAGCTGAGTCTGGTTCTGCAACTGCTGGTTGAGCATCCCTTTTTGCTGAATTTGCTGAGACTGCATCTGCGTCTGCATCCGCTGCTGGCTGGGGATGACATATCCGGGCTGATTCGGGTTATTAGTGGTATTAAATGGCTGTGCTAAAACGGCAAACGGCGCGAGTGCCGCCAGAAAGAGTATCGTTTTCATCTTTTCCTCCTGCCCTTTCGGGGCTCTCTTAAGTTTACCTCTGTTTCGCCATTGCAATGATTTTTTAGGAATTCTGAACCAGGCTTAAGCGGGAGCAAAACCCTTCACCTGGAGAAGAACAATGACAGAAACTCATTTTTGGCGCAGAGCAGCCATCGCAGCTCTGCTGGCAGGAAGCACGTTCAGCGCGGCGGCTACTCCGCCGCCGGTCTCGGCACCTCCCGCATCATCCTCCCCGACATCCACGCAATCCACCCCGGCACCGGCCGTTTCCTACGGCGTTGAAGAGGATGTTTTCCATCCGGTACGTGCTCAGAAGGGGATGGTGGCGTCGGTGGATGCGATGGCGACAAAGGTCGGCGTCGATATTCTGAAAGAGGGCGGTAACGCGGTGGATGCGGCGGTGGCCGTGGGCTACGCGCTGGCCGTGACGCACCCGCAGGCCGGGAATCTTGGGGGCGGCGGCTTTATGATGCTGCGTACCAAAGACGGTAAAACCACGGCGATCGATTTCCGTGAAATGGCGCCTGCGCAGGCCACGCGCGATATGTTCCTCGACGATCAGGGCAACCCGGACAGCAAAAAATCGCTGACCTCTCATCTTGCTTCCGGAACGCCGGGCACCGTTGCGGGCTTCTCGCTGGCGCTGAAAGAGTACGGCACGATGCCGCTTAACAAGGTTGTGCGCCCGGCGATTAAACTCGCGAAAGAGGGCTTTACCGTTAACGATGCGCTGGCCGACGATCTGAAAACCTACGGCAGCGAAGTCATCCCGAATCACGAAAACAGTAAAGCCATCTTCTGGAAGGATGGCGAGCCGCTGAAAAAAGGCGACCGGCTGGTGCAGGCCAATCTGGCAAAAAGCCTTGAGCTGATTGCTGAAAATGGTCCGGATGCGTTTTATAAAGGCACGATTGCCGATCAGATTGCCGATGAGATGAAGAAGCACGGCGGACTGATGACCAAAGAGGATCTGGCGAATTACAAAGCCGTGGAGCGTGAGCCTATTAGCGGTGATTACCGTGGTTACCAGGTTTACTCCATGCCGCCGCCCTCCTCCGGTGGGATCCATATCGTGCAGATCCTCAATATTCTGGAAAACTTCGATATGCAGAAGTACGGCTTCGGCAGCGCCGATGCAATGCAAATCATGGCCGAAGCGGAGAAGCACGCCTACGCTGACCGTTCGGAATACCTCGGCGATCCGGATTTTGTGAAGGTACCGTGGCAGGCGCTGACCAGCAAAGCCTATGCGAAGTCCATCGCGCAGGAGATTGACGTCAACAAGGCGAAACCGTCGAGTCAGATCCGTCCGGGCAAGCTGGCCCCGTATGAAAGTAATCAGACCACGCATTTCTCGGTGGTGGATAAAGACGGTAACGCGGTGGCGGTGACGTACACGCTCAATACGACCTTCGGCACCGGCATTGTGGCGGGTAACACCGGCATTCTGATGAATAACGAGATGGACGACTTCTCGGCGAAGCCCGGTGTGCCGAACGTCTACGGGCTGGTGGGCGGCGATGCCAACGCCGTCGGGCCGAAGAAGCGCCCGCTGTCGTCAATGTCACCGACGATTGTGGTGAAGGACGGCAAAACCTGGCTGGTCACCGGCAGCCCGGGCGGTAGCCGCATTATCACCACCGTATTGCAAATGGTGGTGAATACTATTGATTTCGGTATGAACGTCGCCGAAGCCACCAACGCGCCGCGCTTCCATCATCAATGGCTGCCGGACGAGCTGTGGGTGGAAAAGGGCTTTAGCCCGGATACGCTGAAGCTGCTCGAGGAGAAAGGGCAGAAAGTGGCGGTGAAAGAGGCGATGGGCAGTACCCAGAGCATAATGGTTGGCCCGGACGGCGCGCTGTATGGCGCATCGGATCCGCGTACCGTGGATGACCTGACGGCAGGGTATTAATTCCCCCGCAATTCACGAGCCCGCCCGACAGGGCGGGCAGCTGTCAGGCGGTAACGTTAATGTTCCGACCGATTGCAGGGTTTGCGGGGAGCTGAGGAATTGACTGTATTATTGCCGTTGCTGCTTCCGACTGAGCATCAAGTGATTTTTTCATCACCAGAGTGCCGACTTCGCTGCGGAATTGCATCTGATCCATGGCCGTTGACATTGATTCGATTTGAGAAATATCCATCGTTGATTTCCTTTACGGGGAATATGAATAGTCTGGTGCGCGGAATGCCACCAGTGATCTTACTATCGGTTCCGTTAGGGTTTTCATAAGAAATTGTATGCCCGATAAGCGAAGCGCCACCGGGCAATTTCTTAAACTGACTTCATCCGTGCCATATAGTAAGCATCCACGTACTCGCCGTTACGCAGCGCATAATTTTTGCCGGTACCTTCCACCTCGAACCCGAACTTCCGGTATAAGCCCATCGCACCAGGATTATCGACAAAGACCGTTAATTCAATGCGTTCGACGCGCAGCCAGTTGTCGCACAGGTCCACCATCTCGCGCATCAGCGCGCTGCCGACGCCGCGATTCTGGAATTCAGAGGCGATGCTTATCCCAAAAGTCGCTACGTGACTGCGGCGCGGATTTTCCATCACATCCAGCACCAGATGGCCGACCACCCGATCGCCAATGCAGGCGACCAGCTGTCTCCTGTTCGGTTTGCGCATGACGCGTTCGTGCCACATGTCCAAGGACGGATGAGGAATTTGTAGCGTGGAGTGATAGACATCATGATGAGTATGCATCTGCTGCAAAGCTTCGGCATCGGCGGCTTCAACGTGGCGAATCACTGTCTCACTCATTCCTCATCTCCTTTGGGGTTAGCTATCCCTTTAACCCTCTCTGAATCACAAATTTTCGTCAACTGCTGTTTTTTGCAAAAATCAGTAGACAAGTGCGAATGATAATGATTATTATTGTCATGCGTTCAGGGAGACCCCTTACGGAGAACCTGAAAGCACGACATTGCTCACATTGCTTCCAGTATTATTTTATAGCCAGCCGGGTGCTGGCTTTTTTTTTAATGGCTGGCTTCCAGCAAATCTTCTTCGGCAGCCTTCACGGACTCACTCTCTTTATCCGTAATAATATCAATGACATTGCTTGCTGAGCTGGTGGTGGCAGGCCGAACTTCAGACTGGCCGGTAAATTGACCACCGCGTTTGATGGACAGGTTGTGATAGAGAATGGCGCCGGTGATTTTCCCGTTCTCGTGAATATCAATGGAGTCGGCATCACATTGCCCAATCACGCGGCCATCAATAACGGCTTCTTTGGCGATAATATTTCCTTCCACGTAGCCGTTGCGCATGACCTTGATGAGTCCGGTTTTCGATTCGATATTGCCGAGGACTTTGCCGTGAATATAGATCATCCCCGTCGCGCTAATGTTTCCATCAAAACAGACATCGCTGGCAATGACCGTATTTCCCTGGGTACTTTCCACGCTTTCAGGCGGTTTGGCCTGCACTGGCGCGGCTTCCGGTAGCGTGACCTTTTCTGTCATTGTTGTTTTTTTGTCTTTTCCAAACATAGTTTTAAGCTCCTTCCTTAAGAAATAACTCACGAACATTAAAAGGGACAACAGGGCCGTCAGCAATGCCGAACGACCCATATTGCTTATCCATAAACCAAGAGACATTAGCCAAAAAAATAATGCGGAGTTGAGTAATAGATTGGGTGAATGCATTCTGATTTTCCGCTTTCCTTAGCAGGACATATTCTGTCCGGATGGTAACACAGTGTCGGGATGAGCAAATTCTGGGATTTTGCAATTGGCGCTCAAAGTTTCTATAACTAGAGCCTTCCCAGGCAGCAAACCGATTTTTATCGTTAAGCAGTATCAGAAGGAACACATCATGACCCTACACTGCGCATTTATTGGTTTCGGAAAAAGCACCACCCGCTATCACCTTCCTTACGTTCTCAACCGTAAAAACAGCTGGCACGTGGCGCACATCTATCGCCGCAGCGCGAAGCCAGAGGAACAGCATCCGCAGTATCAGCATATTCACTTCACAAGCTCCCTCGATGAAGTCCTGAACGATCCGCAGGTCAAGCTGGTGGTGGTATGTACGCATGCCGACAGCCACTTCGACTACGCGAAACGCGCGCTGGAAGCGGGCAAAAACGTATTGGTCGAGAAGCCGTTTACCCCGACGCTCGCTGAAGCGAAAGAGCTGTTCGCACTGGCGAAAGCGAAAGGGCTGACGGTCACTCCGTATCAGAACCGTCGCTTTGACTCCTGCTTCCTGACGGCAAAAAAAGTGATTGAGAGCGGCAAGCTTGGTGAACTGGTTGAAATCGAAAGCCATTTCGACATGTATCGCCCCGTCGCCGAAACGAAGCCCGGACTGCCGCAGGACGGCGCATTTTATGGCCTTGGCGTGCATACGATGGACCAGATCATCTCGCTGTTTGGCCGCCCGGACCACGTGGCGTACGACATTCGCAGCCTGCGTAATAAAGCCAACCCGGACGATACCTTTGAGGCACAGCTGTTCTATGGCGACCTGAAGGCCATCGTCAAAACCAGCCATCTGGTGAAAATCGACTACCCGAAATTTATCCTGCACGGCACCAAAGGCTCGTTCGTGAAATACGGCATCGATCAGCAGGAAACCAGCCTCAAAGCCAATATTATGCCGGGCGAACCGGGCTTTGGCGCCGACGACAGCATTGGACTGCTTGAGTACATGAATGCTGAAGGTGTGTCGGTGCGTGAAGAGGTTAAACCGGAGGTGGGCGACTATGGTCGCGTGTACGATGCGCTGTACGAGACGCTGAAAAACGGTGCGCCGAATTTCGTCAAGGAATCTGAAGCTCTGACCAATCTTGAGATCCTCGAACGGGGCTTTGAACAGGCCAGTCCGGCCACGATAACCCTCGCCAAATAACCGCTGAAGGCTCCTCTGCTCTTGTTCATAAATTTTGAACAGAGGAGTCAATTTCCACCCACTATCATCCCTGTGCATTCGAGTCCACACTGTATCCATCGAAACGAACAAGGACTCAGACATCATGATCTACTTACGCAAAGCAAACGAACGTGGCCATGCGAATCACGGCTGGCTGGACTCCTGGCACACTTTTTCTTTTGCTGATTATTACGACCCGAACTTCATGGGCTTCTCTGCGCTTCGCGTGATTAATGACGACGTGATTGATGCCGGGCAGGGTTTCGGCACCCATCCGCACAAAGACATGGAAATCCTGACTTACGTGCTGGAAGGCGCCGTTGAACACCAGGACAGCATGGGCAACAAAGAGCAGGTGCCTGCCGGTGAATTCCAGATAATGAGCGCCGGGACGGGGATCCGTCACTCGGAGTACAACCCGAGCAAAACGGAAAAACTGCACCTGTATCAAATCTGGATCATTCCTGAAGAAACCGGGATCACGCCACGCTACGAGCAGGGCCGCTTTGACGCCGATCGGGGCAAACAGCTGGTGCTGTCGCCGGATGCGCGCGACGGTTCGCTGAAGGTGTATCAGGATATGGAGCTGTACCGCTGGGCGCTGGCGAAAGACGAGCAGTCGGTGCACCAGATTGCCGCTGACCGCCGCGTGTGGATCCAGGTGGTGAAAGGTGAAGTCTCTATCAATGGCACCAAAGCCACCACCGCAGATGGCCTGGCTATCTGGGACGAGCAGGCGCTTTCGGTTCACGCCGACAGCGAAGCGGAAATTCTGCTGTTCGATCTGCCGCCGGTATGATCCTGATTAAATAAATCATCGAACCTTCCCGTATTCGCGGGAAGGTTCCGTCACGTCCATGATAAACTGGCGAAATGTCTCCCCCTTTATCACCCTCTGGACGATGAAAAAGAAAAGACCCGTACTTCAGGATGTGGCCGATCGCGTCGGCGTGACCAAAATGACGGTCAGCCGTTTTCTGCGTAACCCGGAACAGGTTTCCGTCGCGCTGCGTGGCAAGATTGCGATTGCCCTTGATGAACTGGGTTACATCCCCAATCGCGCCCCCGATATTCTCTCCAACTCCACCAGCCGTGCGATTGGCGTGCTTCTCCCGTCCTTAACCAACCAGGTGTTTGCCGAAGTGCTGAAAGGCATCGAAAGCGTAACCGATGCCTACGGCTATCAGGCGATGCTCGCTCACTACGGCTATAAGCCGGAGATGGAAGAAGAGCGTCTGGAATCGATGCTCTCGTGGAATATCGACGGCCTGATCCTGTCAGAACGCACCCACACGGCGCGGACCCGTAAGATGATTGAAGTTGCCGGTATTCCGGTGGTGGAGCTGATGGACAGTCAGTCGCCGTGCATTGATATCGCCGTCGGATTCGACAACTTTGAAGCCGCCCGCCAGATGACCGCCACCATTATTTCGCGCGGCCATCGTCATATCGCCTATCTCGGTGCGCGTCTGGATGAACGTACTATCATCAAACAGCAGGGCTACGAACAGGCGATGCGCGATGCGGGCTTAACGCCTTACAGCGTGATGGTTGAGCAATCCTCGTCCTACTCTTCTGGCATTGAGCTGATGCGCCAGGCGCGCCGTGAGTACCCGCAGCTCGACGGTATCTTCTGTACGAACGATGACCTTGCGGTAGGGGCTGCCTTCGAATGCCAGCGCCTGGGGCTGAGCATTCCTGGTGACATAGCGATTGCCGGTTTCCACGGTCACGATATTGGCCAGGTCATGGAGCCTCGTCTCGCCAGCGTCCTGACCCCGCGTGAGCGGATGGGCAGAATTGGCGCCGAGCGCCTGCTGGCCCGCATCCGGGGTGAAATGGTTACGCCTAAGATGTTAGATTTAGGTTTCACATTGTCACCGGGTGGATCTATTTAAACCTGCAAATTTGAAGTAGATCACACAACGCGGTTTATCGTCCGGATGGTTATTGCTTCCCCACTGGTCAGGCAGGACAATGTTACCGATAACAGTTACCCGTAACAAAATGAACTTGTGGGAGCAACGCTTTGAGCACGACTAACCATGATCACCATGTCTACGTTCTGATGGGCGTCTCTGGCAGCGGCAAATCCGCCGTCGCCAGCGAAGTGGCGTATCGACTGCATGCCGCGTTTCTTGACGGCGACTTCCTCCACCCGCGTCGTAATATCGTCAAAATGTCCTCCGGTGAACCGCTGAACGACGACGATCGTAAACCGTGGTTGCAGGCCCTGAACGATGCCGCTTTCGCGATGCAGCGCACCAACAAAGTGTCGCTGATCGTCTGTTCTGCCCTGAAGAAAAGCTATCGCGACATTCTGCGCGAGGGCAATCCAAACCTCTCCTTTATCTATATGAAGGGTGATTTCGACGTGATCGAAAGCCGCCTCAAAGCGCGTAAAGGGCACTTCTTTAAAACGCAGATGCTGGTCACTCAGTTCGAAACTCTGCAAGAGCCAGACGCAACCGAAGCGGATGTTCTGGTGGTCGATATTGACCAGCCGCTGGATGGCGTTGTCGCCAGCACCATTGAACTGATTAACAAAGGCAGTAAAGAGTGACGACATTAACGTTAGTGTTAACAGCAGTCGGCTCCGTTCTGCTCCTGCTGTTTTTAGTGATGAAGGCGCGTATGCACGCCTTCGTGGCTTTGATGGTGGTGTCGATTGGCGCAGGCCTTTTCTCCGGGATGCCGCTTGATAAAATCGCGGACACGATGCAAAAAGGAATGGGCGGCACGCTCGGCTTCCTGGCCATTGTTGTCGCCTTAGGGGCGATGTTCGGCAAAATTCTGCATGAGACGGGTGCCGTCGATCAGATTGCCGTGAAGATGCTGAAATCGTTTGGCCACAGCCGGGCGCATTACGCCATTGGCCTTGCGGGGCTGATTTGTGCGCTGCCGTTGTTCTTCGAAGTGGCGATTGTGCTGCTGATCAGCGTCGCGTTCTCGATGGCACGCCACACCGGAACCAACCTGGTTAAACTGGTGATTCCTCTGTTTGCGGGCGTCGCTGCCGCGGCGGCATTCCTGCTGCCAGGGCCTGCACCGATGCTGCTGGCTTCACAAATGCACGCCGATTTCGGCTGGATGATCCTGATTGGTCTCTGCGCAGCCATTCCGGGGATGATTATCGCCGGACCGCTGTGGGGTAACTTCATCAGTCGCTACGTTGAACTTCACATTCCTGACGATATCTCTGAGCCGCACCTGGGCGAAGGCAAAATGCCGAGCTTCGGCTTCAGCCTGGCGCTGATCCTGCTGCCGCTGGTGCTGGTTGGCCTGAAAACCATCGCTGCCCACTTTGTTGCTCAGGGGTCAACGGCCTATGAGTGGTTCGAGTTTATCGGCCACCCGTTCACCGCGATCCTGGTGGCGTGTCTGGTGGCAATTTACGGCCTGGCGATGCGTCAGGGTATGCCGAAAGACCGCGTTATGGAAATCTGTGGCGCTGCTCTGCAGCCTGCGGGGATTATTCTGCTGGTTATCGGTGCGGGCGGCGTGTTTAAACAGGTGCTGGTGGATTCCGGCGTTGGCCCGGCTCTCGGCGAAGCGCTGACCGGCATGGGTCTGCCGATTGCGATTACCTGCTTCGTGCTGGCTGCGGCGGTGCGCATTATTCAGGGCTCTGCAACGGTCGCCTGTCTGACTGCCGTTGGTCTGGTGATGCCGGTTATCGAACAGCTGCACTACAGCGGTGCACAGATGGCGGCACTCTCTATCTGTATCGCCGGTGGTTCGATCGTGGTGAGCCACGTGAATGACGCAGGCTTCTGGCTGTTCGGTAAATTTACCGGCGCCACCGAAGCGCAAACCCTGAAAACCTGGACGCTGATGGAAACCATTCTGGGGACCGTGGGCGCGATTGTCGGGATGATTGCGTTTTCACTTCTGAGCTGATTGCTGTCCGGCCCTCTCCGGTATGGAGAGGGCACAAACAAAAAGCCTTCCGCGCAATGGAAGGCTTTTTTGCTTATTGAGGCCCTGCAGCCACCAATGCCGCCCCTGCTGGCGTATCGGTGTACTTCTCGAAGTTTTCAACGAACAGCTTCGCCAGCGTTTCTGCTTTTTCCTGCCACTGTTCCGGCGAGCCGTAGGTGTTACGCGGATCCAGAATATGCGTATCCACGCCCGGCAGTTCGGTTGGGATTTGCAGGTCGAACATGGGCAGGGTGAAGGTTTCGGCGTTGTCCAGCGTACCGTCGAGGATGGCGTCGATAATAGCGCGCGTATCTTTAATGGAGATACGTTTGCCGGTGCCGTTCCAGCCGGTGTTCACCAGATAAGCCTGCGCGCCGGCATCCTGCATGCGCTTCACCAATACTTCGGCATACTGCGTTGGGTGCAGCGACAGGAAAGCTGCGCCGAAGCAGGCAGAGAAGGTTGGGGTTGGCTCAGTGACGCCGCGCTCGGTGCCTGCCAGCTTGGCGGTAAAGCCAGACAGGAAGTGATACTGCGTCTGGTTTGCCGTCAGGCGTGAAACAGGAGGCAGCACGCCAAACGCATCGGCAGTCAGGAAGATGACCTTCGTTGCATGGCCTGCTTTCGATACCGGCTTCACGATGTTGTCGATGTGGTAAATCGGGTAGGAAACGCGGGTGTTTTCGGTTTTGGACGCATCGTCAAAATCGATGGTGCCGTCGGCCAGCACGCCCACGTTTTCCAGCAGCGCATCGCGACGAATGGCGTGATAGATGTCTGGCTCCGCTTCTTCCGACAGGCGAATGGTCTTCGCGTAGCAGCCGCCTTCAAAGTTGAAGACGCCGTCGTCGTCCCAGCCGTGTTCGTCATCGCCAATCAGGCGACGTTTTGGATCGGTGGACAGCGTGGTTTTCCCCGTGCCGGAAAGGCCGAAGAACACCGCCACGTCGCCTTTCTCGCCGACGTTCGCCGAGCAGTGCATGGAGGCAATGCCCTTCAGCGGCAGCAGGTAGTTCATGATCGAGAACATGCCTTTTTTCATCTCGCCGCCGTACCAGGTCCCGCCAATCAGCTGGATGCGTTCGGTCAGGTTGAAAGCCACAAAGTTCTCGGAGTTGAGACCCTGTTCCTGCCAGTTCGGGTTGGTGCATTTCGCGCCGTTCATCACCACGAAGTCAGGCTTGAAGGTTGTGAGTTCTTCGTCGGTCGGGCGGATGAACATGTTTTTGACGAAGTGCGCCTGCCAGGCCACCTCGGTGATAAAGCGCACGCACAGACGGGTGTCCGCGTTAGCGCCGCAGTAAGCATCAATGATAAACAGACGCTTACCGGAAAGCTGTTGGGTGACGAGTCCTTTGAGCTGCTGCCAGGTTTCTGGAGAGAGCGGCTTATTGTCGTTCTTACCTTTGCCTTTATCAGCCCACCACACGGTATCGCGAGTGGTGTCATCACGGACGATGTATTTATCTTTCGGCGAGCGGCCGGTAAAAATACCGGTGTCGACGGCGATTGCACCGAGATTCGTCAGAACGCCGCGCTCGTACCCTTCCAGGCTGGGATTGAGCTCTTCCTCAAATAACGTGTCGTAGTCGGGGTTGTAAACGATATCCTGGACGTCGTTGATACCATAAGCCTTGAGATCCTGCGGGGTAATACCATTAACACGCATGTCACTGCTCCTTAGCCAATATGTACTGCCAAACATTGTAGGGTTTTTCGTGGGGTTTTGACCGCGACCAGGCTCATAGATTTGCGTATCCGGACTCTCGTCAAACTAACGGAAAACACGGTGACTCCTGTCACGAGGCGAGACAGATTATGGCAGGAAACGTTTTTGATTGGGGGGAAATGTTCTTAAACGGTTAATAAATGGTTTAATGAACTGATGGAATGTGAATGTAATCGCATTCCTGAAAGAAAGTGACGAAAGCGTTACAGTAAAAATCGATTCACTTCTCGAGGTAAACTGTAAAACGGCAACTCCGGTTGTCGTTTTTAGTGTTTGCACCCTCTCCCTGTGGGAGAGGGCCGGGGTGAGGGCATCAGGCCGCACAGAGCTGAAAGCAAAACGGCAACTCCGGTTGTCGTTTTTAGTGTTTGCACCCTCTCCCTGTGGGAGAGGGCCGGGGTGAGGGCATCAGGCCGCACAGAGCCGAAAGCAAAACGGCAACTCCGGTTGTCGTTTTTAGTGTTTGCACCCTCTCCCTGTGGGAGAGGGTCGGGGTGAGGGCATCAGGCCGCACAGAGCTGAAAGCAAAACGGCAACTCCGGTTGTCGTTTTTAGTGTTTGCACCCTCTCCCTGTTGGAGACGGCCGGGGTGAGAGCGCCAGACAGCGCCGATCCTGACCGGACCTATCAGTGCACCTGAGGATCCGCCGGAGAAGCGTTGTTACGGATCTCGGCGATATCCATGGCGTTAAACACGTAATGGCTACCGCAGTAGTCGCAGTGCATGTCGATTTCGCCGTCGTCCGCCAGAATGCTGTCCACTTCTTCGTCCGGCAGGGTTTTCAGCGCCCCGGCGCAGCGTTCACGTGAACAGGTGCATTTGAACTCGACCGCCTGAGGTTCATAGACCGTCACTTCTTCTTCGTGATAAAGACGCCACAGCACATCGTTTGCTGGCAGGCTGAACAGCTCTTCGCCTTTGATGGTGTCGGTCAGCGTGGCGAGATGCTCAAAGTCTTCGGCCTGCGCGTTCTGAGCAGGCATCACCTGCAGCAGGATCCCGCCTGCGGCCATTTTCCCTTCATGCTCGCCGGTACGAATGATAAGACGCGTCGGCAGCTGCTCTGAGCGCAGGAAGTAATCTTCCAGACAGGCGGCCAGCGTATCGCCTTCCAGGCCCACCACGCCCTGATAGCGCTCGCCTTCTTCCGGCGCAATGGTGATCACCAGATAGCCATTGCCGACCAGCGTTTTCAGATCGGCGTTTTCCGGGATATCGCCCTGAACGCGCGCCACACCGCGCAGCTGCTGATTGTTGTTGCCGTTGATAACCGCAAGCGACATTGGGCCGTCACCCTGAAGCTGCACGGTAATGTCGCCGGCAAACTTAAGCGTAGCGGTCAGCAGACTGGTGGCGACCAGCAGTTCGGCCAGCACGTTTTTCACCGGCTGCGGATAGTTGTGGTTAGCCAGCACCTGCTCCAACGTCTCAGAGACGGTGACCAGTTCGCCGCGAACGGCCACGTTTTCAAACAGATAGCGGTGCATTTGATCGTGTTGAATCATCTTTTTCTCTCTTAAGGGAACCGTTACTCACTGTCCCCATGTTTAAATCTCATCAGGTCACGCCGCTCTTTTTTATCAGGGCGGCGATCCGGGTGTGGCATGGTCAGCGCGTTCAGCTTGCGGGCAAGGGCCACTTTTTCCCTTTTTTCGATGCTCTCAGCCGTTTCTTCATACAGCAAAACGGCTTCCGTGGCCGGGCGGCGCTGTTCGGTGATGCCTTTGATAATCACCGTGCGCTCATCGTTACCCTGGCGTAGCGTCAGCGTGGCGTTCATCTCCACCACTTTGCTGGGTTTGCTGCGCTGTCCGTTGTAGTGCACCTTGCCGCCTTCCACCATTTCTCGTGCAACCGCACGGGTTTTGTAAAAGCGGGCCGCCCAGAGCCACTTATCCAGCCGGACGGCATCAGCGGGTTTCTCTTTCATGGCTTCTCCTTCACCGGATCCCGGGGATCAGGCGACGATAATCATTCAATGCCGGGTGGCGCTGGTACTGCTTTTCCGCGACGCCAGAATCTGGATTCGTAACGCCAAGGCAGTAACGAATCCCAAACAGCGCAGCGGCATCCAGGATCGGTTCGCTGTCATCAATAAACAGCGTCTTATGCGCATCAAGCGTGGTTTCTTCGGCAACGGCCTGCCACAGGCGCTGATCTTCTTTCGGATAACCAAATGTGTGGGTGGAAAGTAATAAATCAAGGTGCGAGGCCAGACCGGTGTGTTCCAGCTTCACCGCCAGGTTATGCGGATGCGCGTTGGTTAACAAAATACGGCGTTTGCCGCTGGCTTTGAGCGCATCCAGAAACGGCACGGTATCTTCGCGCAGCACGGCGCGGGGGCCTTGCTGGGTGGTCATGGCGCAAATATCCAGACCGAGCCGCTTGCTCCAGTAATCCAGACAGTACCAGTTTAGCGTATGCTGCACGGCGTGATATTCCTGACCGATACGCTCGCGAGCGTCCGCCAGGCTCAGGCCGTGCTGAGCGCCGTAGGTTTCCGGCACCAGCTGCTGCCAGAAATAGCTGTCGAAGGCGAGATCAAGAAGGGTGCCGTCCATATCCAGCAGAACGGTGTCTACTTCCTGCCAGGCGATATCAAAATGCATGCTGCGTCTCCAGCCAAAAGAATGCGCGTCAGGGTAGCACAGCGGGAGCCGGGCGACTTAGCGCTCTTCGGCATCCTGATGCAGCAGATCCTGAGACGTTAACAGGCTCGGGTTGAGGCTACTTTCGTAGTAGGCGTGGATTTCCGCCATGCGGATGCGATGGCGCTGATAGCGACGAATCGCCTGGATCCCGTTCCAGATAACGCACACCAGCATGGTCAACATGAGCAGCGTGGTGCTGATATAGCGCCAGAGTCCGGCGCTGTCCGGGATGCGGTGCAGATTGATATGTTTGGTGCCGTTGGCGTCGATGGTGAGGTTGGTGACGATGCCCTCAGCGGTAAACGGCGTGTGCATCAGCATGCCTGCCAGGCGCTGGAATTCACTCCACTGTTCGTGCGCCGGGAAATCATACAGGCTGACGGATGGCCACGGCTGCGTGACCAGATCGCTCCCTTCATCGCTGGCGATCAGGAAACCGCCCGGCGCCGGGCTGTTTAACGCCTGGGCGGCGCGAGCCGTTTCACGCATCACAAACGGTGCGGTAGATGTTGTCACCAGATTATCGAGTGATTCGGCACTCACCGGGCGCAGCAGCACGTTCACACCATCAAGTTTTCCGGAGCGGGCGCGCTTGGTCAGCGTTTCCCAGTCGCGGGTATTGCCGAGGTTGACCAGCGCCGTTTTCAGGCGTGAGCAGTCGTCTTCAGCAGAGCAGAGATCCTGCGTTTTCATCACGATATCGGCGAAATCATCCAGCAGAACCATCCCTGATTTTTGAATGGCTGAACGCAGCGCCGGACTGACGCGCGAGCTGTCGTCCGGGCTCGGGTGCAACTGACGGTTTACCGCCTGCATCAGCGCTGTGGCTTTCGTGACGATATCGGATTCCGGCAGCGGCAACGGTGGGGCGTCGTTCCAGATAATCTGCGAGCAGTCAAAGGGCGTGAACGGCGAACTATTCTGCGCGGTCCACGTGCCCTGCGAACGGATATTACACATGCCAGTGCCCGAAATGTGCAGCGTATCGCCGACACGCACGTTTGCCCGATCGAGCTGAGTCACCGTGGTGGCTTCGATAGTCTGCGCGCCCTGCAGCCAGGAAAGCGTAAATTTGAACGGCATGCTGAGCGGCACGCTAATCCACAGCATCGCGCCAATCAGCAGGGCGCCGATGGCAATAATGGCGCTGCGCAGCCAGTGCTGAAGCGGGAAATGTTTGACTTCGTTATGCAGCGATAAAAAGCGCCCCTGACGGACCACATGGCGATCGAGGTAGATATCAATGTCCGTTTGCTGGCCGAGATCCTGAGCGATAAACGGCTGCCAGTGGCGCGGATAAATCAGGTCGATAATGCCGAGCGAAATGTTGTTGATTTGCTCCTGGTCATTCTCGCCAAACAGCCCCCAGCGTTTCGGGGTTCCGCGCAGGCAGTGAATTTCCCGCAGCGAGGTTTTGGACGGCGGAGCAAACACGCCCCAAAGGCCAAACCCCAGCAGCAAAGTTGCGATACCGGTCACCCACGGGACAAAGACTTCGGGCGCCATTAATGCGCAGAAAAACAGGAAAAATGCGCCAACGATAAGCAGCGCTTCACGCAGACCGTCCGGGCGGCTTAATGCATATTCTTCGCGGCTTTCCTGACGAATGTTCAGCAGTTCGATCTGCTCGCTCTCTTCACCGCGAATAGACGCCTGCGTCGACGAGCGCTGCTCCAGGGCGTAGCCTTTCGCTTCCTGCCTGGCGTCACCCAGAGTGTGGCCGTTCAGGGAGATCACCAGCGGCAGAGAGTCCGTGTGGATCAGTTCGACTTCGTTTTCGTCATTAATGTACTGCTCCCAGAAGGGAGGCAGGTGAATTTCAACGGAATCCAGGAAGTAGCGCCACTTGTTCAGATCGTCGGTTGTGATGCCGTAGCGGGTAATCGACTGGGTGAAGCTATAGACGGTATTACTCTGGGCGTTTAGCGTGATGGCGCCAGGGGCGACAGAGGAGCCGGAAGCGGGCACTTCCAGAATGCGGGTCATGCCTTCCAGATAATGTTCAACGGCGGCACGTTCATCCTGGGTCAGTTTACGCGTGGTCGCACCGCTGAAGGCGTGCAGGAGGGGGAGTCGTCCATGCTGTCTGCGCTGTCGATAAAACCACCCTGCAAGCAATGCGCAGGCCAGCATAGCAGCGAAAAAAATCAAAAAGGTGCCCATGCTTTTCCCATCATACTTATTCTTACAGGTTTCGTCGGTTGCTCGTTAACCCAGAACGTGAGCCCGTAGTTAGCTATCGGCACGCATCATCAGGATCTTGAAAGATTTCTTACGTTCTGACGCAACTTTTGAGCATATCAGAGGTCAATGCAAGCGAATATCAGCAAATTCTCAAATCCATTGCAAGGTATTGACTTTTTATTCAAAAAAGTGGCTGATGCTGAAAGTTACGCAAATGTAAATACATGACGCCAGGAATTGCCTAAACTGTGCGGCATGTCGCACAATTACCCTGTTACCACAGCAAACACAGGTCATCATGGATAAACCATTAATAAAACCCATCATCCACAAAGTTGAAACGGTTGCCCGTTCGCGGCTGTTTAATGTGGAAAGTGTGGACCTGGAATTCAGCAATGGCGAGCGCCGCGTTTATGAAAGGATGCGTCCTTCCACGCGTGAGGCAGTGATGATTATCCCCATTGTTGACGATCATTTGATTCTGATCCGTGAATATGCCGTCGGCACCGAGTCCTATGAGCTCGGTTTTTCCAAAGGGCTCATCGATCCAGGCGAAAGCGTTTTCGAGGCCGCCAATCGCGAGCTGAAAGAAGAAGTGGGCTTTGGGGCCAATGACCTGACGTTCCTGAAGAAGCTCAGCATGGCCCCGTCATACTTTTCCAGCAGAATGAACATCGTGGTCGCAGAGAACCTTTATCCGGAATCTTTGCCTGGCGATGAGCCAGAACCGTTGCCTCAGGTACGCTGGCCGCTGGCGCAGCTGATGGATTTACTCGAAGAGCCTGATTTCCATGAAGCACGCAACGTCAGCGCGCTGTTTCTGGTGCGGGAATGGTTGAAAGAGCAGGGGCGTCTGTAGCCCTCTGAGCGGAATACAAAAAAACGGCAACCTTGGGTTGCCGTTTTTTTGTGCCTTGCAGGCCGGGTCAGGCCATAGTCGCCACCCGGCACTTTTTCTTAATGGTCAGAACAGTTCGTGAGTTTCGCCGTTATCAATCAGCGTGGTGCCCACTTCATGCACTGCCTGCTGGGTCGGCTGGGTACCGTCGATGAAGTACTCTTCACGGCTGTTGCCGCCGTTCGCCAACTGACCGGTGCCCCGATCGATGTTGACGGTTACCACACCCGGCGGTGGCGTCAACGGCTGTTCAGGCACGCCCTCCAGCGCTATCTTCATGAACAAATCCCAGGCCGGCTGAGCGCTCTTGGCCCCGCCTTCATAACCAGAAATCTGATCTTTGATCGCGCCGGATGCGGTGGTGCGGCCAAGATCGCGGCGGTGATCGTCAAAGCCAATCCACACCGATGTCACCACGCCCGGGCCGTAACCCGAGAACCAGGCATCCTTCGAGCTGTTGGTTGTGCCGGTTTTTCCGCCGATATCGTGGCGCTTCAGGTCGCGCCCTGCGCGCCAGCCTGTCCCCTGCCAGCCAGGCTCGCCGAAGACGTTGGTGTTCAGCGCACTTTTGATCAGGAAGGAAAGCGGCGTGCTGATCACGTGCGGGGCATATTCCTGGCCACCGCTACGGGCCACCAGCGCCTGGTTAGCCTGTTCAAGGCTTGGCATCGGCACGGTGGAGTTTTGCGGCTCCTGGGAGGTTGTGACGTTTTCAACGTCTTTATTTTCCAGCACGTTGGATTTTGGCGTATCGCCATAAATCACCGGAATGTCGCACTCAGAGCAGGCAATTTTAGGTTTGGCTTCAAAAAGCACGCCGCCGACATCGTTCTCGATCTTACTGATAAAGAACGGATCGATGAGGAAGCCGCCGTTTGCCATGACGGAATACCCGCGTGCGACCTGTAAAGGCGTAAAGGAGGCGGAACCCAGCGCCAGCGATTCGGTGCGAACGATGTTTTCAGCCGGGAAACCGAAGCGTTGCAGATATTCTGCGGCGTAATCAACGCCCATTGCGCGCATGGCGCGAACCATCACCACGTTTTTCGACTGACCTAAACCCTGACGCAGACGAATCGGCCCCGCATATTGTGGTGGGGAGTTCTTTGGACTCCAGTCGGAGCCGGCACCTGCATCCCAACGCGAAATTGGCACGTCGTTCAGAATGCTTGCCAGCGTCAGACCTTTGTCCATTGCCGCGGTATAGAGGAACGGTTTGATGTTGGAACCAACCTGGCGCAGCGCCTGAGTCGCGCGGTTAAATTTGCTCTGATTGAAGTCGAATCCACCGACCAGCGCAATAATGGCCCCGTTTTGCGGATTAATAGACACCAGGGCGGAGTTCACGTCCGGCACCTGGGCCAGCCACCAGGATTCATTCACCTGACGCACCCAGATTTGCTGACCTGTTTGCACGACATCCGTCACTTTGCGTGGCGTTGGGCCTTGCTGAGTGTCCGAGCGATACGCACGCGCCCAGCGCATGCCGTCCATCGTCATGGAAACTGAGGTGCCGTCTGCCAGCATTGCCGTGGCTCCCTGCGGCGTGGCGGCCGTCACGACGGCTGGCACCAGAGGCCCGTAGGTTGGCAGGCTTTTCAGGGTATCGGTGATTTTTTTGCTGTCCCACGGGGTCTCACCAATTTTCCACAGCACGTTCGCCGGGCCGCGATAGCCGTGGCGCATATCGTAATCCATCACGTTAGTGCGCAGCGCCGTCTGAGCCGCCAGCTGATCCTTACGGCTGATGGTGGTGTAAACGCGGTAACCATCTTCGTAGGCCTTATCGCCATAGCGGGTCACCATTTCCTGACGCACCATTTCCGTCAGGTACGGGGCGGAGAAGGCAATTTCCGGGGCATGGTAGCTGGCGTTGATGGGCTCGCGAATAGCTTCGTTGTACTGCGCCTGGGTGATGTCGTTTTCGCTCAGCATGCGGGACAGCACCACGTTGCGGCGCGCGGTCGCTCTGTCCATAGAATAAAGCGGGTTGAAGGTTGACGGCGCTTTTGGCAGGCCTGCGATGACCGCCATTTCACTCAACGTCAGCTGATCGACCGTTTTACCGAAGTAGACCTGCGCAGCGGCACCTACGCCGTAGGCGCGGTAGCCGAGGTAAATCTTGTTCAGATAGAGATCGAGAATTTCATCCTTGCTGAGCAGCTGCTCGATGCGGATAGCCAGGAAGACTTCTTTGATTTTGCGCGTCAGCGTCTTTTCCGGGCTCAGGAAGAAGTTACGTGCCAGCTGCTGGGTGATGGTACTTGCACCCTGAGAGGCGTGGCCGGAGAACAGCGCTACGCTAGCCGCACGGAAAATCCCCACCGGATCGATACCGTGGTGCTCGTAAAAACGGCTGTCTTCCGTGGCGATGAAGGCTTTGGTCAGCTCGGGCGGCATTTGGCTCAGGGTGACCGGAATACGGCGTTTTTCCCCATATTGCGCAATCAGTTCGCCATCGGCGCTGTAAATTTGCATTGGGATCTGCAGGCGCACATCCCTGAGCGTGGCTACGTCAGGCAGCTGCGGCTCAATAAATTTGTAGAGGCCATAGATCGAGCCTGCTCCCAGCAGAATGCAACAGACTGCAAGGATGAATAAATACTTTACGAACTTCACCGGAGATTTCCCATTTAGTGGCGATTGGGCAGTTTATAAACAAGCGCGCGGTAGTATAAAGGCAACCCAATGGCATTGATATAGCTCGAATGGGTTGATGGATAAGGAGATCGTAAGAATGGCTTACAGTCAGTGGCTGGCAGGATTGCATTTTCAGCAGAATAGCCTCGTCTGCGTGGCGTTACAGAAAGCACGTTCAGGCTTCGCGCTTCGGCGCTGGTGGCAATTGCCGGTGGCAAGCGATGCCAGCGAAGAGGCCTTGATTGCGGTACTGCGCCGCATCCAGCGAGAAATGCCGCGTTTCCATCGGCTTGCCGTGGCGCTTTCGGCAGCGGACACGCTGCAAAAAAACCTTCCGCCGCCGCAGATGGCGCTGCGAGAAAGCGAGTGCGCACAATGGGTAGCCAGTACTGTAGCAAAGCAGCTGGAGATGCCCGCCGATACCCTCACGTTCGATTACCAGAATGCCGAACAGAATGTTTACAGCGTCACGGCCGCCAGACGGCGGGATGTGGAGCTTCTGCAAAAACGTCTGCATGCAGCGGGGCTGAACGTGGAGGCCATCACGCCGGATGCCAGCGCACTGCAGCATTTTCTCCCGTGGATAGCGCAAGACGAGCAAGGCCTGTGCTGGTATGACGGCCAGCAATGGCTGTGGGCTACGCGGGAGGCCTGGGGGAGCTGTGCGGAGCAACCAGAAGCGCTTTTGCTCTGTACCACGCAGCAGGCTGGCATGAAGAGCTTCAATCCCTGGTTTCCACTGATGCAGCTTCAGCCACCGCTGCCGGAAAACGGCGATGCGTTTGCTATCGCTTTGGCACTGGCGCTGGGAGTGCGCTGAAATGGCGCGTCCAGTGAATCTTCTGCGATGGCGTGAGAAGCGCCGCCGCGACTGTCTGCGTTTTTGGGCCTGGCTGTTTGTGGGAGCGTGGCTGATAGCCCTGATAGGGTTTGTGGCAAATCGGTCAGAGGGTGTGCATCAACATCAAAAACAGGTTTTATGGCAGGCGAGCGATAACGCGGTTTATCAGGCTTTGGTGCAGCGTGAACGGCAGTTCAAAGATGAACAGCAGCGCAGAATGCTCTGGCTGACGCATGAAAAAGAGCGGGAAGCCACCCGGCAGTGGCAATCACGGCTGCTGGCACTGGCAGAAAACATGCCGGAACAGGCCTGGCTCACCGCCCTGGAGTGGGAAGGTCATTCGCTGAGCTTTACCGGGCTGGCGAACCGTTTTCTCTCCTTGACCGAACTGGATGCCTCGGTGCGCCATATCGCAGGCTCTCAGATCGTCAATCCGGGCCCCGTCAGGCGGGATGCGCAAGAGCGCTGGGAGTTCAGTTACAGAATGCTGGCGGAGGTGGAAAATGTTGCTCCTCGCTGAACGATGGTGTGATTGCTCCCCACGTATTCGGTGTGGAGTTTGGCTGAGCATGCTTTTGCTGCTGGTGCTGATGGTTAGTTTTGCCCGTAACACGCAGCCAGGTAGTGCATCGCCCATACCCCTTGCCGCGCAGTGGCAAAAAACACTACCGCTGCGTGGTCCGGTGATTCCGTTATCCGACATGATTTCGGCGCCTTTTTCTGCACTTGATTTTGACCGTCCGGAAAGCAGCCTGCTGAGCTGGCAGCCGTCAGGGCACGGCGGGGAGCTGGCGTTGTCGACTGACTGGGCGGCTATTCCCGCCCTGTTTGCACGGCTCGCAGAACGCCGTCAGGCCATACGGGGGTTTAGCATTAAACCGGAACAACAGCGTCTGACGCTGACGTTACAACTCGAGGCAATCGGCGATGACTGATCGGCACGGGCTCATCGTACTTTTGCTTCCTTTACTATTGGGGATGCGCGATCCCTTCCTGCCTGCGGAAGATCGCTGTAGCAGTGCGCAGATAACGCTCTGGCATTACCGTGGGATGGTGAGCCTTGGAGAGCAACGAACGGGTATCGTGCTCGATGCCAGTGGCAAATGGCAACGCCTGACGCAGGGGCAGACGCTGAGTAATGGCTGGACGGTTGTCGCTGTTCAGCCCGACCGTATGGACATGACTGCCGGAACCGACTGCGAGCCTTCGCAGTGGCGCTGGATAAAAGAAGGAACGCAACATGATTCGAAGGATAGCGTTGGGGTTAATAATGATGGTCTTCGGCGCCCTGGCCAAAGAAAAAACCGTCTCGCTGATGGTGGATGACGTTCCGGTCACGCAGGTCATACAGACGCTTGCGACGCTCGGGGAACGCAATATCGTTATCGCCCCGGAAGTCAGTGGGCAGATTTCACTTCAGTTGAATGATGTCTCATGGAAGCAGGCGTTACAGACGGTGATGAGCAGCGCCGGTCTGGTGCTCGACACGCAGTCCAGCATCCTGTTTGTGCACACCAAAGCCTGGCTTGCAGAAAAGAGTGCGCTGAAGGATGCCGAGCGGCAGAAGCGTTCACAGGCTTTGCCGTTGCAGGGGAAGAGCGTCATTTTGCATTACGCCGATGCTGCTGAGCTGGCGAAAGCTGGGGAAAAGCTACTGAGCGAGCGAGGTGCGATGACGGTCGATAAACGCACTAATCGCCTGCTGGTGCGTGACGATAACCAGCACCTTGCCGATTTGCTCGCCTGGGCGCAGGAGATGGATATACCGGTAGGTCAGGTCGAGCTGAGGGCGCATATCGTCACTATAAATAAGAAGAGCCTGCGTGAGCTTGGGGTGAAATGGAGTCTGGCTGATGCTGAGAATGGTCAGGGATCCGGGAAGGTAGCGGCTATAAACAGCGATCTTTCTGCCGCTAATGCTACGACCTACGCCGGGTTTAACATCGGTAAAATCAGTGGGCGACTGCTGGAGCTGGAGCTTTCGGCACTGGAGCAAAAGCAGGAACTGGAAATCATCGCCAGTCCACATTTGCTGGCCTCGCATCTGCAGCCTGCAAGTATCAAGCAGGGAACAGAGATTCCTTATCAGGTCTCCAGCGGTGAGAGCGGGGCAACATCGGTGGAGTTTAAGGAGGCCGTGCTGGGTATGGAGGTGACGCCGACGGTGCTACAGAAAAACCGGGTGCGGCTTAAGCTAAAAATTACCGAAGACATGCCCGGGCAGGTATTGCAGCAGGCTGACGGCGAAGTGCTGGCAATTGATAAACAGGAAATTGAGACCCAGGTCGAGGTAAGAAGTGGCGAAACGCTGGCTCTGGGAGGCATCTTCTCACAGAAGAATAAGTCTGCCAGAAGCGGTATTCCGCTGCTGGGCGACATTCCCTGGCTCGGGCGGCTGTTTCGCCATGATGGAAAAGACAGCGAGCGGCGTGAACTGGTCGTGTTCATCACCCCGCGTATTATTTCTGCACAATAAGCGTTTGACGGGCGACCTTTTCTTACTGAACACGTTTCAGGTGTTTGACGTGAGGCCGGATTTAGCATACAAGGAGTACCGATTTGAGAGTCGGTCCCCTGGACAGTCCGGTGATGATTAGAGTTGCCAAACCTGCCGGAGTATTGAGATAATTTTCGGTCTGACTCTCGCACTATCGCATATGAGGTTTCAGTTCATGCCTGGCGTCGCCGTGTGGTTCGCGTCGCGGGTTTATTATTAACGAAATAGTCTTAGTAGTACCGAAAAAATGGCAGAGAAACGCAATATCTTTCTGGTTGGGCCTATGGGTGCCGGCAAAAGCACTATTGGGCGCCAGTTAGCTCAACAGCTCAACATGGAATTCTACGATTCTGATCAAGAGATTGAGAAACGCACCGGCGCCGACGTGGGCTGGGTCTTCGATGTCGAAGGCGAAGAAGGTTTCCGTGATCGCGAAGAAAAAATCATCAACGAGTTAACGGAGAAACAGGGTATTGTGCTGGCGACTGGCGGCGGCTCTGTGAAATCTCGTGAAACGCGTAATCGTCTCTCCGCCCGCGGCGTCGTGGTGTATCTGGAAACGACGATTGAAAAACAGCTGGCGCGCACGCAGCGTGATAAAAAACGTCCCCTGCTGCAGGTTGAAACGCCACCTCGTGAAGTCCTGGAAGCGCTGGCAGGCGAGCGTAATCCTTTGTACGAAGAAATTGCCGATGTCACGATCCGCACTGACGACCAGAGCGCGAAAGTGGTGGCCAACCAGATTATTAATATGCTGGAAAGTAACTGATTCTGGTCAACGCTATACGACATCGTTCAAGCTGCATTCAGGCGGCAACGGCGTGAACTCTTGCAGGTCATCTCTGCAACCGGGCGCGAAAGCCGCCGACCAGTAAACAGCCTGAAGGATGGCGTGTACATCACCAGAGAATGCAAGTAACCAAGGTGGACGTCGCGTTATGGAGAGGCTTACAGTAACTCTCGGGGAACGTAGTTACCCGATTACCATCGCGGCTGGTTTGTTTAACGATCCAGCTTCCTTCCTGCCACTGAAGTCGGGCGACCAGGCCATGCTGGTCACCAACGAGACGCTGGCACCTGTTTATCTGGACAAAGTACGTCACGTGCTCGAACAGGCTGGCGTAAAAGTCGACAGCGTCATCCTTCCGGACGGTGAAAAGTACAAAACGCTGGCCGTGATGGACACCGTTTTCACCGCGTTACTGCAAAAACCTCACGGTCGTGACACGACGCTGATTGCCTTAGGCGGCGGTGTTGTTGGCGATCTTACCGGATTTGCGGCGGCGAGCTATCAGCGTGGCGTTCGCTTTATCCAGGTACCGACCACGTTATTATCACAGGTCGATTCTTCCGTTGGCGGCAAAACAGCCGTTAACCACCCGCTCGGTAAAAACATGATTGGCGCCTTCTGGCAGCCGGTGAATGTGGTTGTCGATCTGGACTGTCTGAAAACCCTGCCCGCGCGCGAACTCTCTTCCGGCCTGGCAGAGGTCATCAAATACGGCATCATCCTCGATGCAGAATTCTTCTCCTGGCTTGAAAACAACATTGATGCGCTGATGGCGCTTGATGAAAAAACCATGGCGTACTGCATTCGCCGTTGTTGTGAGCTGAAAGCCGAAGTTGTGGCGGCAGACGAGCGAGAATCCGGCTTACGTGCTTTACTGAATCTGGGACACACCTTTGGTCACGCTATCGAAGCTGAAATGGGCTACGGTAACTGGCTGCACGGCGAAGCCGTCGCCGCCGGTATGGTCATGGCGGCTCGTGCTTCAGAACGTCTTGGTCAGTTTGAGGCAAAGGATACTCAGCGGATTATTACCCTGTTAGAACGGGCGAAATTACCGGTTTCCGGTCCGCGTGAAATGTCTCCCGATGCGTACCTGCCGCATATGATGCGCGATAAAAAGGTGCTCGCCGGTGAGATGCGTTTGGTTTTGCCGCTTGCTATTGGAAAAAGTGAAGTGCGTGGCGGTGTTGCGCACGATGTGGTTCTTGGCGCTGTGGCTGATTGTCAGCAGGCGTAACTAATAAGAAAGGTCATGCCGCTCGCGCGGTGTTTAGCTTCAGGTGACGTGCAGGTGTCGTTAGCATAAGCCTTTTAGTGGGGTGTTAAATGGATGAATTCAAACCAGAAGACGAGCTGAAACCCGATCCCAGCGATCGTCGTGCTGGTCGTTCCCGTCAGTCTTCCGATCGTGAAAGCGATCCGCAGATCAACTTCGATGACGTCGACCTTGATGCCGATGAACGCCGCCCGGCGCGTGCCCGTAAAGTACGCGAAGAGCGCGAAGAAGAGTATGACGAAGAGGCGTATTACGAGTCTGAAGAAGACGAAGAGGTGCAAGAGCAGCCTGAACGTCGTCCACGCAAGCGCAAAAAAGCGCCGGCAAAACCGGCTTCCCGCCAGTACATCATGATGGGTGTTGGTATTCTGGTTCTGCTGCTGCTGATTGTGGGCATTGGCTCCGCGTTGAAAGCACCGTCTTCCTCCAGCGAGCAGGCCTCCAGCGATGTGAAGAACATCGACCTTTCCGGAGATAACAGCGCTTCAGCCGGCCAGAGCAACGGTCAGGCAACCGATCAGGCCAATGGTGCTCAGCCAGCGCCAGGTACGGCGCCTGCGAACCAGACTGCCACAAATCCGCAGCAGGATGTTTCTCTGCCACCGATTTCCTCTACCCCGACTCAGGGCCAAAACACCGTTGCGCCAGAAGGCCAGCAGCGTGTGGAAGTGCAGGGTGACCTGAACAATGCGCTGAACCAGCAGCAGGGCCAGATTGACGGCGCTGTCGCCAACTCAACGCTGCCAACTGAGCCGGCGACGGTTGCCCCTGTTCGCGGCGGCAACACGCCTCGTCAGGCGACGACTCACACGGCGGAAAGTGCCCCAGCGGCAACAACTCGTCCGGAGCGTAAGCATGCAGTGATTGAGCCGAAGCCGCAGAGCAAACCTCAGGCGACGGTAAAAGCAACCGAACCCAAAGCGGCTACCCAGCCTAAGCGTACTGAAACGGCCGCTACCGCAACGCCTGTGAAAACAACAACCCCAGCGGCAGAAGCCGCGAAGCCTGCGGCCACCGCCAGCGCGGCGAAACCTGCGGCAACCGCCGCTGCACCAGCACCAGCCGCAACCGCTGCGGCAAGCTCCGCCGCCAAAGAAACGGGTGATGTCAGCTCGCTGAAATCTGCACCGGGCAGCCACTACACTCTGCAGCTCAGCAGCTCGTCAAACTATAACAACCTGAACAACTGGGCGAAGAAAGAGAACATCCAGAAGTACGTGGTCTATCAGACCACCCGCAACGGTCAGCCATGGTATGTGCTGGTCAGCGGTGTGTATGCGACGAAAGACGATGCGAAACGCGCCGTCAGCGCGTTGCCTGCCGATGTCCAGGCGAAAAACCCTTGGGCGAAGCCGCTGCATCAGGTGCAGTCCGATCTGAAACAATAGCAGTACATGACACAGCGCCTTCAGTCTGCCAGTGCGGGCTGAAGGCGAATGTGTTTTTAAGCGCAGGATGCTGCAGGAGCGTTTTCTCCTCAGCCGGAGAAAGTGTAAGTTGCCAGACAGCATGAAAAAAAATCGCGCTTTTTTGAAATGGGCAGGGGGGAAATATCCTCTGCTGAACGATATTGAAAAACATCTGCCGAAAGGTGAATGTCTGATCGAGCCCTTCGTCGGGGCCGGTTCCGTATTTCTCAACACCCATTACGATCGCTACATCCTCGCGGATATCAACAGCGATCTGATTGATCTCTATAACATTGTCAAAACACGCACTGACACCTATATCGAGCAGGCGAAGGCGATGTTTGTGCCTGCTAATAACAACGCTGAAACCTATTACCAGCTGCGGGCCGAATTCAATCAGTGCAGCGACAAGCTGCGCCGTGCGGTGCTGTTCCTCTATCTGAATCGTCATGGTTACAACGGCCTGTGTCGTTACAATCTGAAAGGCGAGTTCAACGTGCCGTTTGGCCGCTACAAAAAGCCTTACTTCCCGGAAGCCGAGCTGAATCATTTTGCGCAAAAGGCGCAGAGTGCCGAGTTCCTGTGCCTGTCTTACGAGGAGTGCATGGAGAAGGCCTGTCAGGATTCGGTGGTTTACTGCGATCCGCCTTACGCGCCACTCTCCGCGACGGCCAATTTTACCGCTTACCACACCAACAGCTTCACGCCAGATCAGCAAAAGCATCTGGCGGAAATGGCGGAAAAACTGGTCAGCAACCAAATTCCAGTGTTAATTTCGAACCATGACACGCCCGATACGCGTGCGTGGTATCACGCCGCCCAACATTTCAAAGTGAAAGTCCGGCGCAGCATTAGCAGCAACGGCGGCACGCGCAAAAAGGTGGATGAACTGCTGGCGCTGTATCGCCCGACCCCACCATAAATCGTTTTCAAGGAGATGCGGATGAAACAGTATTTGATTGCCCCTTCGATTCTGTCGGCCGACTTTGCCCGTCTGGGTGAAGATACTGCGAAAGCCCTGGCCGCAGGCGGCGATGTGGTTCACTTCGACGTGATGGACAACCACTACGTACCGAACCTGACGATGGGCCCGATGGTGCTGAAAGCGCTGCGCAAATACGGCATCACCGCCCCGATTGACGTGCATCTGATGGTCAAACCCGTTGACCGCATCATTCCTGATTTCGCGGCGGCGGGTGCCAGCATTATCACCTTCCACCCGGAAGCGTCTGAGCATGTTGATCGCTCCCTGCAGTTGATTAAAGAGCACGGCTGCAAAGCGGGGCTGGTGCTGAACCCGGCCACGCCGCTGAGCTACCTCGATCACGTAATGGATAAACTTGACGTGATCCTGCTGATGTCCGTCAACCCGGGCTTTGGTGGCCAGTCTTTCATTCCGCACACGCTTGAAAAGCTGCGTGAAGTTCGTCGTCGAATTGATGTGTCTGGTCTGGATATTCGCCTGGAGGTTGATGGCGGCGTGAAGGCGAACAACATCGGCGAAATTGCGGCGGCGGGTGCGGATATGTTCGTTGCCGGGTCGGCGATCTTCGATCAGCCAGACTACAAGAAAGTGATTGATGAAATGCGCAGTGAACTGGCAAAGGTAAGTCATGAGTAAATCAGAAACAATTCGGGGCGTAGCTTTCGACCTCGACGGTACGCTGGTCGACAGCGCGCCTGGATTAACCGCCGCGGTGGACAGCGCGCTGTACGCGCTCGAACTGCCCACCGCAGGCGAAGAACGCGTGATTACCTGGATTGGTAATGGTGCTGATGTGCTGATGGAGCGAGCGCTGAAGTGGGCTCGCCAGGAGCGTGCTACGCTGCGTAGTCAGCAGGGAAAACCTTCCGTCGATCATGCGGATATCCCACAGGAAGAGCAGCTGCGCGTGCTGCGTAAACTGTTTGACCGCTATTATGCTGAATTTGCCGAAGAGGGCAGCTATCTGTTCCCGGCAGTTGCCGAAACGCTGGCAGTGCTGCATGCGAAAGGTTTGCCGCTGGCGCTGGTGACGAATAAGCCATCACCGTTCGTGGCACCGATTCTTGAAGCATTAGATATCGCTAAATACTTCTCCGTTGTCGTCGGTGGCGATGACGTGCAGAACAAAAAGCCGCATCCGGAGCCGCTGCTGCTGGTGGCCAATAAGCTTGGCCTCACCCCGGACGCGCTTCTGTTCGTTGGTGATTCGCGCAATGACATTCTTGCCGCCTCTGCGGCCGGTTGTTGTTCTGTAGGGCTGACATACGGCTACAACTACGGTGAAGCTATCGCCGACAGCAACCCCGACTTCGTATTTGACCGTTTTAACGATTTGTTGCCCGTGCTCGGGCTCCCGCACAGTGAAACTCAGGAAGTGAAAAATGACTAAGCCCATCGTATTTAGCGGCGCACAGCCGTCCGGTGAATTGACCATTGGTAACTACATGGGTGCGCTGCGTCAGTGGGTGAACATGCAGGATGACTATCACTGCATCTACTGCATCGTTGACCTGCATGCCATCACCGCTCGTCAGGATCCGGAAAAGCTGCGTAAGGCAACGCTGGATACGCTGGCGCTCTATCTGGCCTGCGGTATCGACCCGCAAAAGAGCACTATTTTCGTTCAGTCTCACGTGCCGGAACACGCACAGCTGGGCTGGGCGCTGAACTGCTACACCTACTTCGGTGAACTGAGCCGCATGACCCAGTTCAAGGATAAATCCGCACGTTACTCCGAAAACATCAACGCCGGTCTGTTTGACTACCCGGTGCTGATGGCCGCCGACATTCTGCTGTATCAGACTAACCAGGTACCAGTGGGTGAAGATCAGAAGCAGCATCTGGAGCTGAGCCGCGATATCGCCCAGCGCTTTAACGCCCTGTACGGTGACGTATTTAAAGTGCCTGAGCCGTTCATTCCGAAGTCCGGCGCGCGCGTAATGTCGCTGCTGGAGCCGACCAAGAAAATGTCCAAGTCAGACGATAACCGCAACAACGTGATCGGCCTGCTGGAAGATCCGAAATCCGTGGTGAAGAAGATCAAGCGTGCAATGACCGACGGCGACGAACCGCCAGTGGTACGCTACGACGTGCAGAACAAAGCGGGGGTTTCCAACCTGCTGGATATTCTCTCCGGCGTCACCGGGCAGAGCATTTCTGAGCTGGAGCAGCACTTCGAAGGGAAAATGTACGGTCACCTGAAGGGCGAAGTGGCCGAAGCGGTGTCCGGCATGCTGACTGAGCTGCAGGAGCGTTATCACCGCTTCCGCAACGACGAAGCGCTGCTGCAGCAGATCATGCGTGACGGTGCGCAGAAGGCGAGCGCGCAGGCTGCAGAAACGCTGAAAGCGGTGTATAAAGCGATTGGTTTTGTTGCGAAACCGTAACTGAGATTGCCCGGGGCACTTCGTCTGCACGGGCATTGCCGGATGGCGCTATGCTTATCCGGTCTACGTTTGAGTGCGAAACCTAACTTCTATGACGGGCGTGCTTCAGCGCCATCCGGCAAGAAAAAAGGCAGGGAAACCTGCCTTTTTGCGTTTTAGTGGTGAGAGAACCAGTTCAGCTTTTCTCTGAGTGCCGCCACGCGTCCGACGATAATCAATGCCGGGCTGGCAACCTGCTGCGCCAGCTCGCTGAGCTGTGACAGTTCGCCGCTCACCACGCGCTGGCTGATGGCCGTTCCGTTTTCCACCAGGGCGACGGGCATATCCGACGGCATGCCATGCTCCAGCAGCTTTTCCTGAATGGTTGCCGCCTGATTCAGGCCCATATAGAACACCAGCGTCTGTTTTTCGGCGGCCAGGTTATGCCAGTCGAGCTCGGCCCCGGTTTTCAGGTGGCCGGTGACCAGCCGCACGCTTTGGGCGTAATCGCGGTGCGTCAGCGGAATGCCTGCATAGGCTGAACAGCCTGACGCGGCGGTGATCCCTGGCACCACAGAGAAAGGGATACCCGCGTTGCACAGCGTTTCCAGTTCTTCGCCGCCGCGGCCAAAGATAAACGGATCGCCACCCTTCAGGCGCACCACGCGTTTTCCTTTTTGCGCTTCACGCAGCAGGATCTGGTTAATTTCTTCCTGCGGCACGCAGTGATAGCCCGCGCGTTTGCCGACGAACACGCGATCGGCATCGCGGCGAACCAGGTTCATGATGTCATCGGAGACCAGGCGGTCGTAGACCACGATGTCCGCCTGCTGGATCTGCTGTAAGCCTTTGAGCGTCAGCAGTCCGGCATCTCCCGGTCCGGCGCCGACCAGCACCACCTCACCCCGGTTGTCCAGTGGTTCGCTGAGTAAACGCTCTGTGGTTTCAGCGATGGCCTGTTCGTCCTGATTTGCCAGCGATTGTGCCAGGCGATCGTTCACAAACAGCTTTTCCCAGAAGCGGCGACGCTCGCTCATGCCCGCAAACTGCTGTTTCACTCGCCCGCGCAGCTTACCTGCGTAGTGAGCAACCTGGCCAAGATGCTGAGGCAGGATCGCTTCGAGCTTTTCTCGCAGCAGGCGTGCCAGCACCGGCGATGTGCCGCCGGAAGAGACTGCTACCATCAGCGGCGATCGGTCGATGATTGACGGCATGATAAAGCTCGCCTGCTTTGGCGCGTCGACCACGTTGCAGAAAATACGGCGTTTTTCGGCCTCTGCGCTGACGCAGGCGTTCACCGCATCGTCATCGGTCGCGGCAATCGCCAGCCAGCAAGGATCCAGCAGCGAAGAATCAAACTCCCCTTCGACCAGAGTCAGAAGGCCCGCTTCGGCCCACACGCGAAACTGGGGGACGAAGTCGAGTGCGTTTACCGTCAGGCGTGCGCCTGCATCCAGCAGCAGTCGGGCTTTGCGTTCCGCAACATCGCCACCGCCAACGAGCAGGCAGTCACGATCGCGCAGCTGGCAGAAAATGGGTAAGTGATCCATGGGAATCTCGCCGATAGAAGGGGAAAACAAATCCGGCGGCAGAGCGCCGCCGGAGGGGACATCAGGCTTTTAATTGTACCTGACCGTCTTTAACACGCACATCAAAATGCGCAACGGAGTGGCTTTCATCTTCCATGCACAGACCGTCGCTGAGGCGGAAGCGCTGTTTTTTCAGCGGGCTGGCTACCCACAGCTCACCGTTGTGTTCGGCGATCACACCGCGGGAGAGGACGCTGGCGCGGAAGAACGGATCGATGTTGCTGATAGCGAAGATTTGCTCGTCATGATACGGGCGGAAAAGCGCCACCTGCTCGTGGCCAAGCAGCGCACACACGCCGGTCTGCGGCAGGATGTCGTTGATGTGGCAAATGTTTACCCACTGGCTCATGCGTTTTCCTCCACCAGAGTGACCGGGATACGTTCGAACGGCGTGGCCGGACGATGCTGTTCGCGCTCAGGCACGATCTGCACGTTCGGGTCACGCTGCTTGCTGTTCACAAAGTGCTGGAAGCGAGTTTGCGCAGCCGGGCTGTTGACGGTTTCCGTCCACTCGCAGGCGAAAGCATCGCGCAGGCGCGCCAGCTCTTCTTCCAGATGATCGTTCAGGCCGAGCTTGTCGTCGATGATGACCGCTTTCAGGTAGTCGATACCGCCTTCGAGGTTATCGAGCCATGGTGCGGTACGGGTCAGTTTGTCGGCGGTACGGATGTAGAACATCATGAAGCGGTCGAGATATTTGATCAGCGTTTCTTTATCGAGATCGGCCGCCAGCAGGTCTGCGTGGCGCGGTTTCATGCCACCGTTACCACAAACGTACAGGTTCCAGCCTTTTTCTGTCGCGATAACGCCGACGTCTTTGCCCTGGGCTTCCGCACATTCACGGGTACAGCCCGACACGCCAAACTTCATTTTGTGCGGGGTGCGGATGCCCTTATAGCGGTTTTCCAGCTCAACGCCGAAGCCGACGCTGTCGCCCACGCCGTAGCGGCACCAGGTGCTGCCGACGCAGGTTTTTGCCATGCGCAGCGCTTTTGCGTATGCGTGGCCGGTTTCGAAGCCCGCCTCAATCAGCTGACGCCAGATTTCCGGCAGGTCGTCCTTCTGGGCACCGAACAGGCCGATACGCTGGGAGCCGGTGATTTTGGTGTAGAGATTAAATTCCTGCGCGATACGGCCAACGACCATCAGGCCTTCTGGCGTAATTTCACCACCAGCGGAGCGTGGGATCACCGAGTAGGTGCCGTCTTTCTGGATGTTGGCGAGGAAGTTGTCGTTGGTGTCCTGCAGCGGCGTGTGCTGCGGTTTGAGGATGTACTCATTCCAGCAGGAAGCCAGCAGGGAACCAACGGTAGGCTTACAAACTTCGCAGCCGTAGCCTTTGCCGTATTTTTTCAGCAGTTCGTCGAAGGTTTTGATGCCTTCGACGCGAATCAGATGGTACAGCTCCTGGCGGGAGAAAGCGAAGTGCTCGCAAAGGTTGTTATTAACTTCAATGCCTTGTTTCGCCAGTTCGGCATTCAGCACCTGGGTAACCAGCGGAATACAACCACCACAGCCGGTGCCAGCTTTGGTTTCGGCTTTCAGCGCGGCAACGGTATGGCAGCCCTTGTTGATGGCGCTGACCAAATCGCCTTTGGTCACGTCGAAGCAGGAGCAAATCTGCGCGCTATCCGGCAGTTTGTCGACGCCGATAGCCGGTTTGCCGCTTGCGGCATGGGCGGGTAGGATCAGCGCATCCGGGTTTTCAGGCAGCTCAATGGCGTTCAGCACCAGCTGTAGCAGGTTGCCGAAGTCGCTGGTGTCGCCAACCAGCACCGCGCCAAGCAGGGTTTTGTTATCCGGGCTGACGATCAGGCGTTTGTAGACTTCTTTGCTTTCGTCGAGATAAACGTAGCTGCGTGCGCCCGGCGTGCGGCCATGCGCATCGCCGATACCGCCAACGTCCACGCCCAGCAGCTTCAGCTTGGCGCTGAGGTCTGCGCCTTCAAAGGCATTTTCTTTGCCGAGAATGTGGTCGACTGCAACCTGAGCCATTTTGTAGCCAGGTGCCACCAGGCCGTAAACGCGGTTGTTCCAGCTGGCGCATTCGCCGATGGCATAGATATCCGGGTCGGAGGTTTGGCAGGTGTCATTCACCATGATCCCACCGCGCTGACCGGTTGCCAGGCCGCACTGGGTTGCCAGCTTGTCGCGTGGACGAATGCCGGTGGAGAAGACGATGAAGTCGATTTCGAGTTCGCTGCCGTCGGCGAAGCGCATGGTTTTACGCGCTTCCGTGCCTTCCTGCACGATTTCCTGAGTATTTTTGCCGGTATGGACCTTCACGCCCATGCTTTCGATTTTACGCTTCAGCTGGTCGCCGCCCATTGGGTCGAGCTGTTCTGCCATCAGCATCGGAGCAAATTCGATGACGTGGGTTTCAACACCGAGGTTTTTCAGGGCACCTGCGGCTTCGAGGCCTAGCAGGCCACCGCCGACGACCGCGCCGCGCTTGCTGCGACGGGCGCAGGCTTCAATGGCATTCAGATCTTCAATGGTGCGGTAAACGAAGCAATCCTGCGTTTCAGAGCCTTTGATCGGTGGGATCCACGGGTAAGAGCCGGTGGCCATGATCAGCTTGTCGTAAAACACGGTACGACCCGCACTTGAGTGAATCACCTTCTCCTGGCGGTTAATAGTGATGGCGCGTTCGCCCACCAGTACTTTTACGCCGTGCTTCTCATAAAACCCTTCACGTACCAACGAAAGTTCTTCCGCCGTGTGGTGAGAGAAGTAAGATGAAAGATGGACGCGGTCGTAGGCGATACGGGGTTCTTCACAGAAGACGGTAATCTCAAACTGATCGGCGGGGGCTTTATCGAGAAGATCCTCAATAAAGCGGTGGCCGACCATGCCGTTACCGATAATTGCGAGTCTGACTTTGCTCATTTTTGCCTCGATTTCTTTTCTATTACCGCCTACCTTAACGATTCAGCATGGTGACTTATTGATATACATCAATTACGCCTTTATCTACTCCTTAATGGGTAGTCTGTTGATTTATCAGGATTTTTATAAGTTTCGGAAATGTCAGACTTTTCTGTTCTGGTGAAATAACAGACAAAAAGTACGGGTTTTAACCTACGGCTGGATCAGAGCGTTCAGCGCATCGATTCGCGGGAGAATAAAAATGGGTACAACACCGTTGTGGCTGATTGAAAACGTGCGTTTGCCGGGGCGCGAGGGATTGTGGCAGCTGGGGATTGAGGAGGGACGCTTCCACTCGATTATCCCGATGGGGGAAACCCGGCACGAAAGTTTAGAGGTCCTCAATGCCCGCGGCGGCCTGGCCATTCCACCGTTTATCGAGCCGCATATTCATCTGGATACAACGCAGACCGCCGGAGAGCCGAGCTGGAACCAGTCCGGGACGCTGTTTGAGGGCATTGAGCGCTGGGCGGAACGTAAGTCGATGCTCACCCACGAAGACGTAAAAGCGCGCGCCTGGAAAACCCTGAAGTGGCAAATCGCCAACGGTATCCAGTTTGTGCGCACGCATGTGGACGTATCCGATCCGACGCTGACGGCGCTCAAAGCGATGCTGGAAGTGAAGAAAGAAGTCGCGCCCTGGGTTGACGTGCAGATCGTCGCCTTCCCGCAGGAGGGGATTCTTTCCTATCCCGACGGCGCGGTGCTGCTGGAAAAAGCGCTTCAGCTTGGGGCGGATGTAGTCGGTGCTATCCCGCACTTTGAATTCACGCGCGAATACGGCGTGGAGTCGCTGCATATCGCGTTCGCACTGGCGAAAAAATACAACCGGCCGCTCGATATCCACTGCGATGAAATCGACGATGAGCAGTCGCGCTTTGTCGAAACGGTTGCCGCGCTGGCGCTGAAAGACGGCATTGGCCCACGCGTGACCGCCAGCCACACCACGGCGATGCATTCCTATAATGGCGCGTATACCTCGCGACTGTTCCGACTGCTGAAGATGTCGGGTATCAACTTTGTTGCCAACCCGCTGGTGAATATTCATCTGCAGGGCCGGTTTGACGATTACCCGAAACGCCGTGGCATCACTCGTGTGAAAGAGCTGCTTGCCGCGGGCATTAACGTCTGTTTCGGTCATGACGACGTATTTGACCCGTGGTATCCGCTCGGTACCGGCAACATGCTTCAGGTACTGCATATGGGGCTACACGTTTGCCAGATGATGGGGTATCAGCAAATCAACGATGGGCTGAACCTGATTACGCACAACAGCGCACGCACGTTTGGCCTTGCGGATTACGGCATCGAAGTGGGGAATACGGCGAACCTGATTATTTTACCTGCGGAAAATGGCTTTGAAGCGGTGCGCTGCCAGGTGCCGGTGCGCTGGTCGATTCGTCAGGGAAGAGTGATTGCGACGACGCAGCTGGCGCAAACCTGGGTGCAGATGGACAACGGCGGGGAAGAGGTGTTCTTTACGCGAAACAGCCCCTTCACGGAACGCAAAGGGGCGTAGGATCTGACCTTAGTGGGTCGCTGCTGCCGTGTTGTGCTGGCGGTGGCGACTGACAAAGCCAAGAACGAAGCACATTACGAACACCACGGCGTAGAGGCCGTTGGCGGTGTGCAGGGCGGCCAGCGGGCCGCTATGGGCGACAATCGGGCCGGTGACCACGAAGGTCAGCATGGTGCCGATGGTGCCGCAGGTGAGGACGAAATTCACCAGTTTTGGCGAAGCCACTTTGGTCTGCAGGGAACCCAGCGTAATGATTGAGGTGTAAATCGCGCTGGAGAAGAAGCCCAGAGTCAGAATGAACCACGGCATGTTGTCCGGCGAACCATTAATGAACAGATACATCAGGACGGTAGCGAGGCCTGCCAGCAGGGTCAGAATGCGCTGCAGGTCGAAGAAGCGCAGGATAAAGCTAAACGCCCACATGCCGAACATATAAGACATCCAGAAGTCACTTACCAGCTTGCCCGCATCGCCGAGGCTCATGCCCAGACCTTTCGCATACTCAGGTACCCAGGAGATAAAGCCCAGCTGGCCGAGGATGTAGCACAGGGCTGCAATCGACAGAAACAGCACGCCGATGCTCCATTTTTCTTTGGCGACAGGTTGTGCATTCTGTTCTGCTTTTTTCCCCAGCACCGGGAATTCACAGCCGAAGGTCAGGATGAAAATCGCCACGTAAACCAGTCCGATACAGGCATAAACCCAGTACCATTCGATGCTGCGCGCCAGCAGATAAGCGGCGACCATCGGGAAGATCATGCCCGCCATGCTGAAGAAGGAGTCAGTAAACAGCAGGCGTGCGCCACGCTGGCGGCCTTCATACATATGGGTAATCAGGAAGGTCCCGATCGACATGGTGATCCCGCTGACGAGTCCGAGCACGAACATCGAGGCAGAGAACAGCGCGAGGCTGTGGCTGGTCATCAGACCGGCGACGGCGAGCACCATCAGAATAAAGCCAAAGCGCAGCTGGGTTTTCAGCGGTACGATTTCCATCAGCCAGGCGTTGAGGAAGATAGAAATGAGAATACCGGCGTTCAGGAAGGTGAAGGTGTTGCTCATGCTGGAAACCGGCAGATGGAAATAATCTGCGATATTGCCCATCACCATTCCGGTGACGATCACCAGCGCCCCGGTCAGGGCGTAGGAGAAGAAGCTGATCCATGTGAGCTTGATGCGATTGCTGTTAGTCATGACTGGCCTGTGAATAGAACTGTAAGACGCATTGACAATGCGTGGGGTGGACAGATTTTATGCATAACAGTGACCGAGGCAAATGTTTATTATGAAATCGATGAAATAATTCCTAATGTTAAGTGACTTCTATCACATTCCTGCAGTGCAGGGGCTGCCGTCTGCCAGGTTACAACTGTTTCTGTTACGTAAACTTGAGTAAAAGGCTGGTCTGCGAGTCGAGAGCCTTTTAGAATCAAGCGATTCGCAGACTCTCTCGTTCCCGTTTTAAGGAATTCACATGCTCAAATCTACTCTGGCTGCCGTGGCGGCTGTATTTGCACTTTCGGCCGTTTCCTCTGTGGCACTGGCCGCAAAAGCCGACCCGCACGTCCTGCTGACAACGTCTGCCGGTAATATTGAGCTTGAGCTGAACAGCGAAAAAGCGCCTGTTTCCGTGGAAAACTTTGTGAACTACGTCAACAGCGGGTTTTACAGCAATACCACGTTCCACCGCGTGATCCCGGGCTTTATGATTCAGGGCGGCGGCTTTACCGAACAGATGCAGCAGAAGCAGCCGAACCCGCCGATTAAGAACGAAGCCGACAACGGCCTGCGTAATACCCGTGGTACCATCTCCATGGCGCGTACCGCCGACAAAGACAGCGCAACCAGCCAGTTTTTCATCAACGTGGCGGACAACGCTTTCCTCGATCACGGCCAGCGTGATTTTGGTTATGCGGTATTTGGTAAAGTTGTGAAAGGGATGGATGTGGCCGATAAGATTTCTCAGGTGCCTTCTCACGACGTTGGCCCGTACCAGAATGTGCCGACAAAACCTATAGTTATCCTCTCTGCAAAAGTTCTGCCGTAAATCTGTCCTGTGCGGGCTGCCGAGCCCGCTCTGTGCTGGCCTTTCTGCGTAACCTGAAATTGCTGCTTATACTTGTGGCAAAAGGGGAACCGTCAGGGAGGTCCAGATGAAAAAGCTTACCGATAAGCAAAAATCCCGCCTCTGGGAGAAGACCCGTAACGCTAATTTCCAGGCCAGTCGCCGTCTGGAAGGCGTTGACACGCCGTTAGTGACGCTGAGCAGCGACGAGGCGCTGGCGCGCATTGAGGAACTTCGGAGGCACTATGAGCGATAAAATCGGTGACGATCGCGATCCTTACCTCTATTCCGGCCTCAATGTTATGCGCAATCGTCTCGGTATTCATGAGGCGCACCGACTGGAACAGGCCGCCTACGAGTTAACATCGCTTCGTGCGGCAACACTGGGTCTTGGTCCAGCCACTCGTGGCCTGCCCTGGCTCTGCGCCATTCACCAGCAGCTCTATCAGGACGTGTTTGACTGGGCCGGGAAATATCGGGAAGTCGATATCTATCAGGGCGACACGCCGTTCTGCCATTTCGCCTGGATTGAAAAAGAGGGCAATGCGCTGATGCGTGACCTCGAAGAAGAGGCATATCTGACGGGGCTTGGGCGCGAGGAGTTTGTCGCCCGGCTGGCGCATTATTACTGCGAAATAAATGTTCTGCATCCGTTCCGTCTTGGGAATGGCCTGGCGCAACGCATCTTCTTTGAGCAACTGGCCATCCATGCCGGATACGTGCTGAACTGGGGCGATATCTCACCGGATGCCTGGAGCCAGGCGAACCAGAGCGGGGCGATGGGGGATTTGCAGCCGCTAATAACGCTGTTTGCTAAAGTGGTCAACGAAGCGCAGGAAACTGGGTAGAATAGCGCGGTTTGATGTCACCGGAGCCGCCATGATCCTGCTTATTGATAACTATGATTCGTTTACCTGGAACCTTTACCAGTACTTTTGTGAGCTCGGTGCAGAGGTGCTGGTCAGGCGTAACGATGACATCACGCTGGATGAAATAGCTGCGCTTGCTCCGACTAAAATCGTCATTTCTCCCGGCCCCTGCACGCCGGATGAATCCGGTATTTCGCTGGAGGTAATCCGCCACTATGCCGGCAAAACGCCCATTCTTGGCGTCTGTCTGGGTCATCAGGCCATTGCCCAGGTCTTTGGTGCCACCATCGTGCGCGCAGCAAAAGTTATGCACGGCAAAACCTCCCCGATTACGCACAGCGGCCAGGGCGTTTTCAGCGGACTGAATACCCCACTCACCGTCACGCGCTACCATTCTTTGGTCATCGATCCGCCAACTCTTCCACCTCTCTTTGACATCACCGCCCGTAGCGACACCGGTGAAATTATGGGGATTTGCCATCGGGAATGGGACCTTGAGGGCGTTCAGTTCCATCCCGAAAGCATTCTCAGTGAGCAGGGGCACAGGCTGCTGGAAAACTTCCTCCGGCGATAATACGCCTTGCCATGGTGTGATTTATTATGCATATTTCGTGATTATATTTTCATAATCATTGCTGCGTAAGAGGATTGTCATGGCGACTGAACAAGCTGCAATTACCCGTGCCACGTTTGATGAAGTGATCCTGCCTATTTATGCCCCGGCAGAATTTATCCCGGTGAAGGGCAAAGGTAGCCGCATCTGGGATCAGCAGGGCAAAGAGTACGTTGATTTCGCCGGGGGAATTGCGGTGACCGCGCTGGGGCATTGTCATCCCGCGCTGGTCGAAGCGCTGAAAACTCAGGGCGAAACGCTGTGGCATACCAGCAATGTGTTTACCAATGAACCCGCATTGCGCCTGGGCTGTAAGCTTGTTGCTGCCACGTTTGCCGAACGCGTGGTGTTTATGAACTCCGGCACTGAAGCCAATGAAACGGCCTTCAAGCTGGCGCGCCATTATGCCTGCGTACGCCACAGCCCGTTCAAAACCAAAATCATTGCTTTCCACAACGCGTTCCATGGCCGCTCGCTGTTTACCGTGTCGGTTGGCGGACAGCCAAAATATTCTGACGGCTTTGGGCCGAAGCCCGCCGATATCGTTCACGTGCCGTTCAACGATCTGCACGCGGTGAAAGCGGTGATGGATGACCATACCTGTGCGGTTGTTGTGGAGCCTATTCAGGGTGAAGGTGGCGTTATGGCGGCCACGTCGGAGTTCCTCAAAGGGCTGCGCGCGCTGTGCGACGAACATCAGGCTTTGCTGGTGTTTGATGAAGTGCAGTGCGGCATGGGGCGTACCGGCTCGCTGTTCGCTTATCAGCATTACGGCGTGACGCCGGACATCCTTACCAGTGCTAAAGCGCTGGGTGGCGGCTTCCCGGTTAGCGCAATGCTTACCACTGAAGAGATTGCCAGCGCATTCCATGTCGGCTCACATGGTTCGACCTACGGCGGTAATCCGCTGGCGTGCGCGGTGGCTGAAGCGGCGTTCGATATTATCAATACCCAGGACGTGCTGAACGGCGTGAATGCCAAACGCGAACTTTTTGTGAAGCATCTTCAGCAGATTGACGCTGAGCTGGACGTATTCAGCGACGTGCGCGGTATGGGCCTGCTGGTTGGCGCCGAGCTGAAGCCGCAGTACAAAGGGCGGGCGCGTGATTTCCTGCACGCTGCGGCGCATGAGGGCGTGATGGTGTTGAATGCCGGGCCGGATGTGATGCGCTTCGCGCCATCGCTGGTGGTGGAGAATGCAGACATCGACGAAGGGATGAAACGCTTTGCTGCGGCGGTTAAGAAGATAGTTGGATGATTTTTATGCCCGGCGTTTCAGCCAAATCCCATGATGTGGACGCTGGCGCCATGCCACCGACGAAATGGTGTGCATGGTGCTGAGGTGGCCCAGAATCCGCTGTAAATGCTGCTCCACGGTGCTTAACGGCCCGTGGGTCAGCGCCTCCGCTGACTCCATGATGTTCGTATCTCCGCTACCGCCCGGCTCGTCATACTCCAGCCGCTGCTGACAGCGCTGCAGCGCAATTTCACAGGACTGTAAATAGCGCTCCGCCAGATCTTCCGTCAGCATGTTGTGCTCGCGCGCAAGCGTGGTCATCGCGTTGATGTGCTCAACGATGAACTGGCTGTGCGTCACCCACAGTTTCATATCTGCCAGATAGTGAGAGTTGAAGCCGGGCTCCTGCATCGCCTGATTTAGCGAGTTAAACAGCGCGTTGTGCGCCTGATTCACCCGCATACGTTGATACGCCAGCGCGGGTGCCTGCGGGTCGTTGCTGAGGATGAGGCGAATGGCTTCCTGATCCGCTTCCAGCGCCTGCTGGGCATTCTTTCGCAGCAATCCGCTTTGCCACTGCGGCCAGAGCCAGACCATGCCACCAAAGGCAATCAGGCAGCCTATCAGCGTGTCGATCAGGCGGGCGACAATGAACTGATCGCCGTTCAGCGTCAGCAGCTGAATGGTATACACCGCGGTGACCGTAAAACCGACGGTCGCCCAGCCGTAGCTTTTACGGATAATCAAATAGCTCACCAGCGTAATAATCAGCATGGCCGCCAGCGCGTAGCCTTCAGGGGCATGAAAGTGCAATGTGATACCGGCGATGGTCAGCCCGGCAAGCGTGCCTGCTGCGCGGTGAAAAATTCGTACCCTCGTTGCGCCGTAGCCGTTCTGCGTGACCAGAAGAACCGTCATCAGGATCCAGTAAGGTTTGGGCAGGTGCAACGCGGACCCCATCAGGCTGGCGATGCTCAGCATGACGCTGATGCGCGCCGCATTGCGCAGTGCAGCTGATTTTAGTGACAGATAACTTTTCAGCGCGGCAAACAGCGGCAGGCGTCGCTCGTTATCGGCCATCAGGTTGCGTGGGTAGAGCGGTCTTTGCATGCGTAGTACCCGCGCAATGCGGCCAAAGTGCCAGACGCAAAACTGCCCGACGGGATTATCCGGATGCTGGCGGGCGATCTTTTCCAGCGCGCCGATCTGCTTATCCATGCTAAAGCGTAGCGGAAAGCGGTGATACAGAATGTCATCGGCCATCACCCGCAGACGTGCGGCGATGGTTTGTGCGTTCCAGCGGATCACCGCTTCGGCGTGGCTACGCTCGACCAGCTTTTGCACCTCGGCGGGCTGATGCAGGCTGACGGAGATGTGCTCCTGTAAATCGAGCCCCATCTGAAAGGCACGCAGCAGGCGTTTATAATCGTGGTTTTTGTTGGCGGCGAGCATATGTAGCTGCTGATAGCACTGGGTGATGAGATCAACGGCCTTTTGCTGGCGAGTCAGCAGCGGTGGCAACGCTTTTTCCGGATCGGTGTGCTGGGTCAGCAGGCTGTATTTGGCTTCGCAGTAATCGGCCAGCTGGCGGTAAAGCAGGCTCAGGGACTCGCGCAGGGGCTGTTCGCGCCACATCCAGAACCAGAACCAGTTAAACAGCCCGTACCACAGCGTGCCCAGCGCGTAGATAAGCAGCGGCTGCCAGACAGGCATGTTACCCGCGAGGCTCAACGTAAAAATCGAGGCGATCAGCGATGCGGGCAGCAGACGCGCATGCAGCGAACTGATTTCGGCGGTAACGCCCAGGGTCATTGCCAGGACGGTCAGAATTAAGGGCAGCGGCACGGTGTGTGCCAGCAGCAGCTGTACCGCCAGGCTGCATCCGGCAAACAGCGAACCACCAACAATCAGGCGTTTAAAGAAGCGCTTGTGGGGCGTGTCGAGACCGGCAATGTTGCAGCAGGCCGGGACTAAGGAGAACAGCAGACCGTACTTGAGATACCCCAGCACCAGGCCGATAGCCACAGGGGTGCATAACACCAGGGTTTGCCGCAGTGCGTAGTTAATTTCCGGGTGATAAATTAGCCTGCGCCACATAGCAATAGCAGTAGAGACAAAAACGGCGTACTGCGGGAGCAATACGCCGTCAAGCGAACTTAGCGGGTGCCGTAAACGACGATGGTTTTGCCGTGCGCGGAGATCAGGTTCTGATCTTCCAGCATTTTCAGGATACGGCCAACGGTTTCACGGGAGCAGCCCACGATCTGACCGATTTCCTGACGGGTGATTTTGATTTGCATACCGTCCGGGTGGGTCATGGCATCGGGCTGTTTTGCCAGGTTCAACAGCGTCTGCGCGATACGACCGGTAACGTCGAGGAAGGCAAGGTTACCTACTTTTTCAGAAGTGACCTGCAGGCGACGTGCCATCTGAGAAGAGAGGCGCATCAGAATATCCGGATTCACCTGGATAAGCTGACGGAATTTTTTATAGGAAATTTCAGCCACTTCACAGGCGGTTTTCGCCCGGACCCATGCACTACGCTCCTGGCCTTCTTCGAACAGGCCAAGCTCACCGATGAAATCGCCCTGGTTGAGGTAAGAGAGAATCATCTCTTTGCCTTCTTCGTCCTTGATGAGTACTGCCACAGAGCCTTTCACGATGTAGTACAGCGTTTCTGCTTTTTCACCCTGGTGAATCAGCGTGCTCTTGGAGGGGTACTTATGAATATGGCAATGAGACAAGAACCATTCAAGGGTAGGGTCTGTTTGCGGTTTGCCAAGCACCATGCGCGGTTATCCTCTGTTATAAGCTGACTCCAGCGGCAGACACGACACTGCCACTGGCTTTGCATTCATATCCTTCCCTGTGCCTGGGAAGTCGGCTGTCGGATTTGACTGCAGCCTGTTGTCTGATGTCCTCTGCATACATGCATTACTTCAATGTATTACTGTAGCATCCCGACTGTTTTAGCATAGCTTTTGCCGCGTGTCTCCTGGTGTCTCGCTTCAGCATGACGCACGTCGCCTTCCGTTGCGAGATTTGTTATGTGCGCGTAATCTGTCAGGAAAATTGCAACTCTGGAGTTAACAATTATGCAAGCGCGTGTGAAATGGGTTGAAGGCTTAACCTTCCTCGGTGAGTCAGCTTCTGGCCACCAGATCCTGATGGACGGCAACTCCGGGGATAAAGCGCCAAGCCCGATGGAAATGGTGCTGATGGCAGCAGGGGGATGCAGTGCGATAGACGTTGTTTCCATCCTGCAAAAGGGCCGTCATGACGTGACGGACTGTGAAGTGAAGCTCACTTCAGAGCGTCGCGAGGAAGCGCCGCGCCTGTTTACCCACATCAACCTGCACTTCATCGTGACCGGTAAAGATCTGAAAGAAGCTGCGGTATCGCGTGCGGTGGATCTGTCTGCGGAAAAATACTGCTCTGTGGCGCTGATGCTGGAGAAAGCGGCGAAAATCACCCACTCGTTTGAAGTGGTGGAAGGGTAATGCCCTCTACGGCCTGATGCCCTCACCCCGATCCTCTCCCCGTGGGAGAGGGAGCAAACATTAAAAACCTTCTCTTCAGAGAAGGTTTTGCAATTTATATCGCCCGACCTTCTATTAACCGCTCGACCAGCGGCGTCATAATCAGCTCCATCGCCAGCCCCATCTTCCCGCCCGGCACCACCAATGTATTCATGTGAGAAATGAATGAGCCCTGCAGCATCGCCAGCAGCCAGGGGAAATCAATGTCGCCCAGGTTCTGGAAATGGATCACCACAAAGCTTTCATCCAGCGACGGGATGCTTTTGGCGGCAAACGGGTTTGAGGTATCTACTGTCGGTACGCGCTGGAAGTTGATATGCGTGCGGGAAAACTGTGGGGTAATGAAGTTGATGTAGTCTTCCATGGAGCGGACGACGGAATCCATTACCGCTTCACGCGAATGCCCGCGCTCGCTCATATCGCGGGTAAGTTTCTGGATCCACTCGAGGTTCACAATAGGCACGACGCCGACCAGCAAATCGACGTGTTTCGCCACGTCATGTTGAGGCGTCACCACGCCGCCGTGCAGCCCTTCATAAAACAGCACGTCGGTGGGTTCTGGAAGCGGCTGCCACGGCGTAAAGGTGCCCGGTACCTGATTCCACGGTACGGCTTCGTCATAGGTGTGCAGATATTTTCGTGACTGGCCTCGCCCGCTCTGGCCGTAGGTGAGAAACGTCTGCTCCAGCAGGCCGAAGTCGTTAGCGTCCGGGCCGAAATAGCTGATGTGGCGACCCATATCGCGGGCTTTGCGGATGGCCATGTCCATTTCGGGGCGGGTATAGCGGTGAAAGCTGTCGCCTTCGACTTCCGCGGCCTTCAGGTTGAGCTGGGCGAAGATTTTACGGAAGGCGAGGCTGGTGGTGGTAGTTCCTGCGCCGCTGGAGCCCGTTACGGCGATCACCGGGTGTTTGGCAGACATGACGACTCCCTGAATCAGCAATAGTGATGAGTATAGTCAGCCGTGGAATTGAGTGCGGGGGAGGATATTCACCGTTTCGTGTAGTTCGGACCACACCAGAACGACGTCCCCACGCTGCAATTGTTGTTTTACATCGGCGACTTTATCTTCAAGCGAACGTTCATGTTCACCATAATCGGTGCCTTCGCGCAACACAAAGGTTTCAATCAGATTATCAAGCGTTTCGGGAGCCAGATCCTGCCAGGGGATAATCATGCCACTTTCCCCAGAAAGCGGGTCAGCCAGTCCGGAATACGCTTTTCGAGCCACATTTCCGGGCGACGGATCGTGCCGCCAATAAAGCCGACGTGGCCGCCGTATTCCGTCAGCTGATACAGAATATTCGGCGGAAGCTCTTCCTGCGCGGGGATGGAGTGGTGATCCATAAACGGATCGTCCTTGGCGTGAATGATCAGCGTCGGTTTCGTTATCTTGCTCAATACAGGCATGGCACTGCACTGGCGGTAATAGTCGATCGCATCGGCGAAGCCGTGGATTTTCGAGGTGATTAAATCGTCAAACTCCCGGATGCGGCGTACGCTCTTCAGGCGTTTGAGATCCACCGGCAACGTACCGGGATAGGCTTTCAGCTTACGGGCGGCGTTTGCCTTCAGCAGGTTCAGTAGATAGCGCTGATACACACGTGAGAAGCCTTTATCGATGTGGTAGCTACAGGCTTCCAGCATAAAGGGGGCGGAAACGATAACGGCGGCATCCAGCGGCGTATTCTCACCTTCTTTCGCCAGCAGGCAGCCAAGCATGTTACCGCCGAGTGAATAGCCAACGGCGGCGGTTGGCACTTCGCCAAACTCCCGGCGTAGCCAGGAGAGGAACCAGGTGCCGTCTTCGGTTTCGCCGGAGTGATAGATGCGCTCTTTGCGGTTGGGCTCGCCGCTGCAGCCGCGAAAATGCATCACCACGCCGAGCCAGCCTCGCTGTTTAGCCGCGTTGATCAGACCGTGGGCGTAAGGGCTGTACAGGCTACCTTCCAGGCCATGAAACACCACAAGGCGTGGTTTGTGCCGTGCCTGATTGGGATCTTCACTCCAGGCCAGATCGACAAAATCCCCGTCCGGCAACTCCAGGCGCTGCCAGTGAGGCGTGAACAGCACTTTGCGGCGAAGAAGACGCGGCAGCATGGTCTGCAAATGGCAGTTGCTGATGCCTTTCATCGGCACAAAGGTGTCACTCTCTTGTGGAGGGACGTCGAACTCTATGGGGGTGATCTGAGCCATTACACCTACTACTGTCGTGAAAAAAACCTGTCTACTATACCGTCAGGAAGGTTTGATGTTTATGAAAATGAGCTTCAGTGTGCTTTTGTTGAGCTTATTCACTCTTCCTGAAGCATCTGTTCGAGCTGCTCGTGAGCCTCAAGCCATGCCATTTCACACTCTTCGAGCCCGGACTTCGCGCTGGCCTGCTGTTGGAGGCACTCGGTAAGTTCAGCTTTGCGGGCCTGATCGTACAGGCCGCTGTCGCCGAGTTTCTCTTCCGCTGCTGACAGCTTCGCGTTGAGTTTCTCCATCTCTTTTTCGAGGCGCGTAATCTCTTTACGCAGCGGCTGCGTCAGGGTGCGAAGTTCCGCTTCACGGCGCTTTTGATCCTTACGTGCCTGGGCACTGTTGGCATTCTCTTTCGGTGCTTCGTCAGGCTGATTTTCCTGTTTCTGCACATCGCTCAGCCACTGCTGATAATCTTCCAGATCGCCATCGAAAGGTTCCACTTTTCCATCGTGAACCAGATACAGATCGTCGGTGGTGGAGCGCAGCAGATGGCGGTCGTGCGAGACAACAACCAGCGCGCCGTCGAATTCGATTAACGCTTCGGTCAGCGCCTGACGCATGTCGAGATCCAGGTGGTTCGTCGGTTCATCGAGCAGCAGCAGGTTCGGTCGCTGCCAGACAATCAAAGCCAGCACCAGACGGGCTTTCTCACCGCCGGAGAAACGACGCGTCGCTTCGCTGACTTTGTCACCCTGGAAGCCGAAGCCGCCGAGGTAATCACGCAGCTGTTGTTCCAGCACCTGCGGTGCCAGGCGCGCCAGATGCTGCAACGGTGATTCGTCGGCGCGTAAAAATTCCAGCTGATGCTGTGCGAAGTAGCCGAGCTTGATGCCTTTCGCCAGGCCAATCTCTCCGCTCTGTGCGGCCAGTTCGCCCGCCAGCAGTTTAATCAGCGTGGATTTACCGGCTCCATTTCGGCCTAACAGACCGATACGTGAACCTGGCACCAGGTTGAGCTTAATGGAGTCCAGAATGGTGCGGTCGCCATACCCGGCGCTCACTTTTTCCATTTTCAGCAGCGGGTTGGGCAGGCTTTCCGGCTGGCGGAAGCTGAAGTGGAACGGGTTATCGACGTGCGCCGGGGCAATCAGCTCCATGCGTTCCAGCATTTTCACGCGGCTTTGCGCCTGTTTGGCTTTTGAGGCTTTGGCCTTAAAGCGGTCGATAAAACTTTGCAGGTGCGCCACTTTTTGCTGCTGGCTTTCATACATCGACTGCTGCTGAGACAGGCGCGTGGCGCGCTGGATCTCAAACGAAGAGTAGTTGCCTGTGTACTCAAACATCGACTGCTGCTCGATGTGAATAATTTTGCCAACGACGGGATCGAGGAAATCGCGGTCGTGGGAAATCAGGATCAGCGTGCCCTGATAGCTCTTTAGCCATTTCTCCAGCCAGATAACCGCATCGAGATCGAGGTGGTTAGTAGGCTCATCAAGCAGCAGCAGATCGGAACGGCAAATCAGCGCCTGCGCCAGGTTCAGACGCATCCGCCAGCCGCCGGAGAAATCGCTGGTAGGGCGTTCCAGCTGCTCGTTGCTGAAGCCCAGTCCGTGCAGCAGGCTGGAAGCGCGGGCGCGAATCGTCCACGCATCGATGGCGTCCAGCTTGCCGTGCACGGTGGCGATGGCGTGGCCGTCGTTGCGCTCGTTGGCGGCATTCAGTTCGGCTTCCAGCTGACGATATTCGCGGTCGCCGTCTATCACATAGTCGAGCGCGGGCTGTGGCAATGCCGGCGTTTCCTGGTTGACCCAGGCCAGCTGCCAGTTGCCGGGATAGGTAAAACTCCCGCCATCGGCGCTAATCTCGTTCTTTAACAGCGACAGCAGCGTGGATTTGCCGCAGCCGTTTTTTCCCACCAGGCCTACTTTTTGCCCGGGGTTAATGGTGGCTGTGGCGTTATCCAGCAGGACACGCACGCCGCGACGAATTTGTAACGAGGAGAAAACAATCATAAGGCGCCGTATGTTCAGACTATGTTAAATTGTCATTATGATAATGTAGTGTGGTGACGCAGCGCGACACCGGGCGGCAATGGTAGCCCAAAACAACAACGTCAGACAAAAGTATTCAGGTCCACCCTGAGCAAGTTAGGGGGCAACGGGCCTGATTGTTCTTATACCGGGAGGGGAATGATGTCAGAGACAGCAAAAGTATTGCTGCTGTATGCCCATCCGGAATCTCAGGACTCGGTGGCCAACCGGGTTTTGCTTAAGCCGGCTCAACAGCTTGAAAATGTGACCGTACACGATCTGTACGCGCACTATCCTGATTTTTTTATCGACATTCCGCGTGAGCAAAAGCTGCTTCAGGAACATGACGTCATCGTATTCCAGCATCCGCTTTATACCTACAGCTGCCCGGCATTGCTGAAAGAGTGGCTCGATCGCGTGCTCAGCCGCGGATTTGCCAGCGGCCCGGGAGGGAATCAACTGGCGGGAAAGTACTGGCGCAGCGTCATTACTACCGGTGAGCCAGAAAGTGCCTGGCGTCATGACTCCCTGAACCGCTATTCAATGAACGACATTTTGCGCCCTTTTGAGCTTACGGCGGGGCTGTGCCGCATGCACTGGATGAATCCGATAATTATTTACTGGGCGCGTCGTCAGCCGCCTGAAGAGCTGGCGAGCCATGCCAGAGCTTACGGCGACTGGCTGGCTAATCCTGTTGCGACGGGAGGCCGCTGATGGAAGGTTCCGATCTGTTACTCGCCGGTGTGCTTTTCCTGTTTGCCGCTGTGGTCGCCGTACCGCTGGCTTCCCGCCTGGGCATTGGTCCGGTGCTGGGCTATCTGCTGGCGGGTATTGCTATTGGTCCGTGGGGCCTGGGTTTCATCAGCGACGTGGACGAAATTCTGCATTTTTCCGAGCTCGGCGTGGTGTTCCTGATGTTTATTATCGGGCTGGAGCTGAATCCGTCGAAGCTCTGGCAGCTGCGGCGCTCCATTTTCGGCATCGGTGCGGCGCAGGTTTTGCTAAGCGCGGCGGTGCTGGCGGGCTTGCTGATGCTGACGCAATTCTCCTGGCAGGCCGCGGTGATCGGCGGGATTGGTCTTGCTATGTCATCGACGGCGATGGCGCTTCAGCTGATGCGCGAGAAGGGCATGAACCGCAACGAGGGCGGTCAGCTCGGCTTTTCGGTGCTGCTGTTCCAGGATTTAGCGGTGATCCCCGCGTTGGCGCTGGTGCCGCTGCTGGCAGGGACCGGCGACGATCACCCTGACTGGGTTAAAATCGGCCTTAAGGTATTGGCATTTGCCGGAATGCTCATCGGCGGCCGTTATTTGCTGCGCCCGGTGTTCCGCTTTATTGCCGGTTCGGGCGTACGTGAAGTGTTCACAGCGGCGACGCTGCTGCTGGTGCTGGGCTCCGCTTTGTTTATGGATGCGCTTGGCCTGTCGATGGCGCTCGGTACTTTTATCGCGGGCGTTCTGCTGGCGGAAAGCGAATATCGTCACGAGCTGGAGATCGCCATTGAGCCTTTCAAAGGGCTTTTGCTGGGGCTGTTCTTCATTTCCGTAGGGATGGCGCTGAATCTTGGGATCCTCTACACCCATCTGCTGCTGGTACTGGCGGGCGTGGTGGTGCTGGTAGCGGTGAAATATCTGGTGCTGTATCTGCTTGCGCGACTGTATGGCCTGCGCAGTTCTGAACGCACGCAGTTTGCCGGCGTCCTGAGCCAGGGCGGGGAATTTGCCTTTGTGTTGTTTTCCACGGCTTCGTCCCAGCGGCTGTTTCATCACGATCAAATGGCGCTGCTGCTGGTGACGGTCACGCTGTCGATGATGACCACGCCGCTGCTGATGAAAATCGTCGATAAAGTCTTGTCACGCCGCCTTAATGGCCCGGAAGAAGAAGATGAGGCCCCGTGGGTGGAGGACGACAAGCCGCAGGTGATCGTGGTCGGCTTCGGGCGTTTCGGTCAGGTGATTGGTCGTCTGCTGATGGCGAATAAGATGCGCATTACCGTACTGGAGCGGGATATCAGCGCGGTTAACCTGATGCGCAAGTATGGCTATAAAGTTTACTACGGGGACGCGACTCAGATTGAACTGCTGCGTTCGGCAGGAGCGGAAGAGGCGCAATCCATAGTGATCACCTGCAATGCGCCAGAAGACACTATGAAGCTGGTGGAGATTTGCCAGCAGCACTTCCCGCATCTGCACATTCTGGCCCGCGCTCGTGGGCGTGTGGAAGCTCACGAGCTTCTGCAGGTCGGCGTGAAGCAATTTTCACGTGAGACATTTTCCAGTGCGCTGGAGCTGGGGCGCAAGGCGCTCATTACGCTGGGCATGCATCCGCATCAGGCGCAGCGCGCTCAGCTGCATTTCCGCCGTCTGGATATGCGAATGCTACGGGAGCTGATGCCGGTGCACTCGGATACCCAACAAATCTCCCGTGTGCGGGAAGCCCGGCGCGAGCTGGAAGAGATTTTTCAACGCGAAATGCAGCAGGAACGACACCAGCTGGACGGCTGGGACGAATTTGAATAAGAAGGTGAGCAATGGCTATCCGAAAACGATTTATTGCCGGGGCGAAATGCCCGTCGTGTCAGGCGCAGGACACGCTGGCGATGTGGCGCGAGAATAATGTCGATATTGTTGAATGCGTTAAGTGCGGTCACCAGATGCGCGAGGCCGACAAGCAGGCCCGTGAGCACGTACGTAAAGACGAGCAAGTGATAGGCATTTTTCATCCCGAGTAGCGATCCGTGCTGTCTTTTTTTAAGCTTAGGGGTACACGGGTGCAGAATTCCGCTACAATCTGCGCCACTATTCTTCCCATGCTCAGGAGATATCATGAAAGTAGCAAAAGACCTGGTGGTCAGCCTGGCCTATCAGGTACGTACAGAAGACGGTGTGTTGGTTGATGAGTCTCCGGTAAGCGCGCCGCTCGACTACCTGCATGGTCACGGTTCCCTGATCTCCGGCCTGGAAAAAGCGCTGGAAGGTCACGAAGTTGGTGATAAATTCGACGTAGAAGTGGGCGCGAACGATGCCTACGGTCAGTACGACGAAAATCTGGTACAGCGCGTACCAAAAGACGTCTTCATGGGCGTTGACGAACTGCAGGTTGGCATGCGCTTCCTGGCAGAAACTGACCAGGGTCCTGTACCGGTTGAAATCACCGAAGTGGAAGACGATCACGTTGTTGTTGACGGCAACCACATGCTGGCTGGCCAGAACCTGAAATTCCACGTAGAAGTTGTTGCGATGCGTGAAGCAACCGAAGAAGAACTGGCTCATGGTCACGTTCACGGTGCTCACGACCATCACCACGATCACGACCATGACGGTTGCTGCGGTGGTCACGGCCACGATCACGGCGATCACGAACACGGTAAAGGTGGTTGTGGCGGTAACGGCGGCTGCGGTTGCCACTAATCTGTACCGCTTTCGGGCGTTCAGATTAATGATAAAAAAGCGGGAGAACCCGCTTTTTTTACGCCTCAATAATGCGGTGGCGGCGTTTCTTCTGCCTGAGACGCCATGTGCGATGGCTGGCTGGCTTTCAGCTTTTCGACCATCAGGCGCATGTTGTCGCGCATTTTTGCCATTTCCATCTCATGGGCGGTGACCGTCCGATTGAGGTCCTCAATGGTGATCTCCTGAAACGCCAGGCGGCTTTCCAGTTCTGCGAGACGCGCTTCCAGTGTTAATTCACTCATGATTCACCTCTTCTGTTATTGCGCGGCGGATTCTACTGGACTTTCAGGTGGCGTGCAGCCTTATCACGAATTGAACGAAACTAATTTACACAAAAATAGTCTTAAAAGATCTGCGATTACAGAGCGTTCGTATGTAGATTTCTTCTACAACGCTTTATAGTACGCTACTTGTTGACTAAACCCTGGGGTGAGATGCCCCGGCCCTGGAGAAATGGATGAAATCACTGTTTAAAGTAACGCTTCTGGCAACCACGATGGCCGTTGCACTGAATGCCCCAATGACTTTTGCTGCTGATGCTGCGGCAAAAACAGCCCCGGCGACCGACGCGGCCAAAGCTGCGCCAGCAGGCCTGAATGCTGCATTCAAAACCGACGACCAGCAGTCCGCTTATGCACTGGGTGCATCGCTGGGTCGTTACATGGAAAACTCCCTGAAAGAACAGGAAAAACTGGGCATCAAACTGGATAAAGCTCAGCTGATCGCAGGCGTTCAGGATGCGTTTGCCGATAAGAGCAAACTCTCCGATCAGGAAATCGAGCAGACTCTGCAGACTTTTGAAACCCGCGTGAAAACGGCTGCACAGCAGAAAATGGAAAAAGACGCGGCTGACAACGAAACCAAAGGTAAAGCCTACCGCGATACCTTCGCCAAAGAGAAAGGGGTTAAAACCTCTTCTACTGGCCTGATGTACAAAGTTGAGAAAGAAGGGACCGGCGATGCGCCAAAAGACAGCGACACCGTAGTGGTTAACTACAAAGGTACGCTGATCGACGGTAAAGAGTTCGATAACTCCTACACGCGTGGCGAGCCGCTGTCATTCCGCCTGGACGGTGTGATCCCAGGCTGGACTGAAGGCCTGAAAAACATCAAGAAAGGCGGGAAGATCAAGCTGGTCATTCCACCGGATCTGGCCTACGGCAAAACCGGCGTTCCGGGTATCCCGGCTAACTCCACGCTGGTGTTCGACGTTGAGCTGCTGGACATCAAACCAGCCGCGAAAGCAGACGCAGCACCTGCTGCTGCCGCAGACGACAAAGCTGCAGCAGCGACCAGCAAAAAATAAACCTCTGAAAACCGCCGTCCGAAAGGGCGGCGGTTTTTTATTGGGCGCAATATAATAAAGACTGGAAAGCGCCTGATGTGCGTATTACCTTAGATGCCTCAATTTTGATGATGATATGAGCCTGCCCTGACAACCTAACGACAGGCTCCTGAAAAGGAGTGCTTTTTTTCATGTCCAGGTCGCTTTTAACCAACGAAACCAGCGAACTTGATCTGCTGGATCAACGTCCTTTTGACCAGAGCGATTTCGATATTCTGAAATCCTACGAGGCGGTTGTGGACGGGTTAGCGATGCTCATTGGCTCCCATTGCGAAATCGTGCTGCACTCATTGCAGGATCTCAAATGTTCCGCCATCCGTATTGCCAACGGTGAACACACCGGCCGTAAAATCGGCTCTCCGATTACAGACTTAGCGCTGCGTATGCTCCACGACATGACCGGAGCAGACAGTAGCGTATCCAAATGCTATTTCACCCGTGCGAAAAGCGGCGTGCTAATGAAATCGCTGACAATCGCGATCCGTAACCGCGAACAGCGGGTGATCGGGCTGCTGTGCATCAACATGAACCTTGATGTGCCGTTCTCACAAATCATGGGCACCTTTATTCCGCCGGAAACGCCGGAAGCGGATTCTCAGGTGAACTTCGCCTCTTCCGTTGAAGATCTGGTCACTCAGACGCTGGAATTCACGATTGAAGAGGTCAACGCCGATCGTAACGTCTCGAATAACGCAAAAAACCGCCAGATCGTGCTTAACCTCTATGAGAAAGGGATCTTTGATATCAAGGATGCCATCAACCAGGTTGCCGATCGTCTGAACATCTCCAAACATACCGTCTACCTCTATATTCGCCAATTCAAAAGCGGCGACTTCCAGGGGCAAGATAAGTAATGCGTTTTGCCCTGATGGTGACGGGGCCGGCCTATGGCACCCAACAGTCCAGCAGCGCGTGGCAGTTCGCCAATGCTCTGTTGGCGGAAGGGCATGAGCTCGTCAGCGTGTTTTTCTACCGTGAGGGCGTCTACAACGCCAATCAGCTGACCGCGCCTGCGAATGATGAGTTCGATCTGGTGCGGGCCTGGCAGTCATTAGATGATGAGCACGGCGTTGCGTTGCATATCTGTGTGGCAGCGGCCTTGCGTCGAGGCGTGACGGATGAAACCGAAGCGAAGCAACTGGGTCTTTCGGCTTTTAACCTGCAACCGGGCTTTACCCTGAGCGGGCTCGGTGCGCTGGCGGAAGCGTCGCTGACCTGCGATCGGATGGTGCAATTCTGATGAAACGCGTGGCTTTCGTTTTTATGACACCTCCACACGGCAGCAGCTCGGGCAGGGAAGGGCTTGATGCGCTTCTGGCGACGTCAGCGTTGACGGAGGAGATTGGCGTCTTCTTCGTGGGCGACGGCGTGTTCCAGATCCTCAGCGCGCAAAAGCCTGAGGCAATTCTGATGCGCGACTACATTCCTGCGTTCAAACTGATGTCGCTCTATGACATTGAAAACTGCTGGACCTGCGCAGCGTCGTTACGCGAACGCGGGTTGAGCGAGTCCTCTTCCTTTATTATTGAGTCAGCCATTGTGGAGCCAGATGTGCTCCGCCAGCAGCTTGATAACTATGACGTCGTCTTGCGCTTCTGAGGCCATCATGCTGCATACTCTGAGTCACTCTCCTTGGCAATATGACATCAGCGCTCAGCTTCGCTTAGTGAAGGCAGGCGACGATCTTCTTCTGCTCTCCGATGGCGTGGTTGCAGCACTGGAAGGCAGCCGCTTCCTTGATATTCTCCGCGCTGCCCCCATAACGGTGCATGCGCTGAACGAAGACATTGAGGCCCGCGGCCTGAGTGGTCAAATTTCGAGCGACGTCGTCAGGGTTAGCTATACTGACTTCGTCAGGCTCACGATCCAGCATGCCGGGCAACTCACCTGGTAGCAGATCGTTGTATATTTCTTGACACCCTTTCGGCGTGGCCCTAAAATTTCGCGTCCTCATATTATATGAGGCGATTTATTACGTGTTTACGAAGCAAAAGCTAAAACCAGGAGCTATTTAATGGCAACAGTTAACCAGCTGGTTCGCAAACCACGCGCACGCAAAGTTGAAAAAAGCAACGTGCCTGCGCTGGAAGCCTGCCCGCAGAAACGTGGCGTATGTACTCGCGTATATACCACCACTCCTAAGAAACCGAACTCCGCACTGCGTAAAGTTTGCCGTGTGCGTCTGACTAACGGTTTCGAAGTCACCTCCTACATCGGCGGTGAAGGTCACAACCTGCAGGAGCACTCCGTGATCCTGATCCGTGGCGGTCGTGTAAAAGACCTCCCGGGTGTTCGTTACCACACTGTTCGTGGTGCGCTTGACTGCTCCGGCGTTAAAGACCGTAAGCAAGCTCGCTCCAAGTATGGCGTGAAGCGTCCTAAGGCTTAATGGTTTCCGTTAAGTAAGGCCAAACGTTTTATATTAATGTCAAACTAAACTCTTTGAGTTTTGGACAATCCTGAATTAACAACGGAGTATTCCCATGCCACGTCGTCGCGTCATTGGTCAGCGTAAAATCCTTCCGGATCCTAAGTTCGGATCAGAACTGCTGGCTAAATTTGTCAACATCCTGATGGTAGATGGTAAAAAATCTACTGCAGAAGCAATCGTATACAGCGCGCTGGAGACCCTGGCTCAGCGTTCTGGTAAAAATGAACTGGAAGCATTCGAAGTCGCTCTGGACAACGTCCGTCCGACCGTCGAAGTTAAGTCCCGCCGCGTAGGTGGTTCTACTTATCAGGTTCCAGTTGAAGTTCGTCCGGTTCGTCGTAATGCTCTGGCAATGCGTTGGATCGTTGAAGCTGCTCGTAAACGCGGTGATAAATCCATGGCCCTGCGTCTGGCGAACGAACTCACTGATGCTGCAGACAACAAAGGTACTGCAGTTAAGAAACGTGAAGACGTTCACCGTATGGCAGAAGCCAACAAGGCGTTCGCTCACTACCGTTGGTAATCCCTTCGGAGTGTTAGTCCCCAGGCGGACGCTTCAGGTAAGCCGTCCGCTCTGGGTCACTTAAACTGAACGTCTAAAGAAACAAACGAGGAATCAAATGGCTCGTACAACACCCATCGCACGCTATCGTAACATCGGTATCAGTGCGCACATCGACGCCGGTAAAACGACTACTACCGAACGTATTCTGTTCTACACCGGTGTAAACCATAAAATCGGTGAAGTTCACGACGGCGCCGCAACCATGGACTGGATGGAGCAGGAGCAGGAGCGTGGTATTACCATCACCTCCGCAGCGACCACTGCATTCTGGTCTGGTATGGCGAAGCAGTATGAACCGCATCGCGTAAACATCATCGACACCCCGGGCCACGTTGACTTCACCATCGAAGTAGAACGTTCCATGCGTGTTCTTGACGGTGCGGTAATGGTTTACTGCGCAGTTGGTGGTGTTCAGCCACAGTCTGAAACCGTATGGCGTCAGGCGAACAAATATAAAGTTCCACGCATCGCGTTCGTTAACAAAATGGACCGTATGGGTGCTAACTTCCTGAAAGTTGTTGGTCAGATCAAATCCCGTCTGGGCGCGAACCCTGTTCCGCTGCAGCTGGCAATTGGTGCTGAAGAAGGCTTCACCGGCGTTATCGACCTGGTGAAAATGAAAGCCATCAACTGGAACGATGCCGATCAGGGCGTAACCTTCGAATACGAAGATATCCCGGCTGAGATGCAGGACCTGGCTGACGAATGGCACCAGAACCTGATCGAATCCGCTGCGGAAGCGTCTGAAGAGCTGATGGAAAAATACCTGGGCGGCGAAGAGCTGACCGAGGAAGAAATCAAGAAAGCTCTGCGTCAGCGCGTGCTGAACAACGAAATCATCCTGGTAACCTGTGGTTCTGCGTTTAAGAACAAAGGTGTTCAGGCGATGCTGGATGCGGTAATCGATTACCTGCCAGCACCAACTGACGTTCCAGCGATCAACGGTATGCTGGACGACGGTAAAGATACCCCGGCTGAGCGTCACGCAAGTGATGACGAGCCGTTCTCTGCGCTGGCGTTCAAAATCGCAACCGACCCGTTTGTTGGTAACCTGACCTTCTTCCGTGTGTACTCCGGTGTGGTTAACTCTGGTGATACCGTTCTGAACTCCGTGAAATCAGCACGTGAGCGTTTCGGCCGTATCGTACAGATGCACGCTAACAAACGTGAAGAGATCAAAGAAGTTCGCGCAGGTGACATCGCAGCAGCGATCGGCCTGAAAGACGTAACCACCGGTGACACCCTGTGTGACCCGGATCACGCGATCATTCTGGAGCGTATGGAATTCCCAGAGCCGGTAATCTCCATCGCTGTTGAACCAAAAACCAAAGCTGACCAGGAAAAAATGGGTCTGGCTCTGGGCCGTCTGGCGAAAGAAGACCCGTCATTCCGCGTATGGACTGACGAAGAATCTAACCAGACCATCATCGCTGGTATGGGTGAGCTGCACCTCGACATCATCGTTGACCGCATGAAGCGTGAATTCAACGTTGAAGCGAACGTCGGTAAACCTCAGGTTGCTTACCGCGAAGCGATTCGCTCGAAAGTTACCGATATCGAAGGTAAACACGCCAAGCAGTCTGGTGGTCGTGGTCAGTACGGTCATGTTGTTATCGACATGTACCCACTGGAGCCGGGCTCAAATCCGAAAGGTTACGAGTTCATCAACGACATCAAAGGTGGTGTAATTCCTGGCGAATACATCCCTGCCGTTGATAAAGGCATCCAGGAGCAGCTGAAGGCAGGTCCTCTGGCTGGTTACCCGGTAGTTGATCTCGGCGTGCGTCTGCACTTCGGTTCTTACCATGACGTTGACTCCTCCGAGCTGGCGTTTAAACTGGCAGCTTCTATCGCCTTCAAAGATGGCTTTAAGAAAGCAAAACCAGTTCTGCTTGAGCCTATCATGAAGGTTGAAGTTGAGACTCCGGAAGAGAACACCGGTGACGTTATCGGTGACTTGAGCCGTCGTCGCGGTATGCTGCGTGGTCAGGAATCTGAAGTGACTGGCGTTAAGATCCACGCTGAAGTTCCACTGTCTGAAATGTTCGGATATGCAACTCAGCTGCGTTCTCTGACCAAAGGTCGTGCATCCTATACGATGGAATTCCTGAAGTATGACGATGCGCCGAACAACGTTGCTCAGGCCGTTATCGAAGCTCGCGGCAAATAAGTCGCAAGTTAACAACTAATGTCCCGTGCTCTCTCCTTGAGGGGAGAGCACTATAGTAAGGAATATAGCCGTGTCTAAAGAAAAATTTGAACGTACAAAACCGCACGTCAACGTAGGTACTATCGGCCACGTTGACCACGGTAAAACCACCCTGACTGCTGCAATCACTACC
>DKMD01000009.1 GCA_002470465.1 Pluralibacter sp. UBA7423 | reverse complement strand
AAGCTTTGCGCCGCCGGGCAAGGTAGGTTACTCCGGCAGCGTCCAGTCACCGTCGTTGAGGGGGCGCTGCACAATCAACGTATCCCGCCAGTCACCCAGCTTATAGCCGACGCTGCGTAGCTGTCCGGCCACTTCAAAGCCGTGCTTTGTGTGCAACCGCAGCGAGCCTGAATTGTTATTTCCGTCGCCAATGACCGCGATCATCTGCCGCCATGGCCCTTGTTCACAAAGCTCAATTAAGCGTGCCAGCAGTGAGCTGCCCACGCCGCGTCCGGTCATACTGGCGTCGACGTAGATGGATTCTTCAATAGTATAGCGATAGGCCGGGCGAGGGCGGTACAGCGTGGCGTAGGAATAGCCAACGATGATGCCGCGATACAGCGCCACCAGCCACGGTAAACCCTGCTCGTCGACGAGCAGCATGCGTTCACGCATTTCGTCGACGGATGGCGGTACCTCTTCGAAAGAGGCCCGTCCGTTTAACACATGCCAGGCGTACAGGGCGGCAATCGCATGCGCATCGTCCCGGTTTGCTTCGCGAATTTCCACCTCTGTGCCATATAACACATCAACCGCTGACATGATGTTAACTCCCCAGTTTACCGGGCCAGAGAAATGTTTCTCTGACCGTTTTGTGGCTACTGTAATCGGAGTCAAGCATCAATACACTACCACCCCTTAATTCAGGTGGGCTTTTGCATCAGTTACGCTATTGGCATCTTCCGGCGCGACAGCTTCACCCCAGAATTTCTGCTTACTGGTTTTACCAATACCGGGATTCATGCTGTTTGTAGGGTCATTCTCACGATAAAACTGTTTTAAACTCTCGGCGGCTTCATAAAGATGGCCGACGTTGTGTTCGGCAGGATATTGTGCGCCGCGCTCGCGGAGCAGGGCAAGCATTTGCTCCTTCAGCGCATGGGCGTCCACGCCTTTCTTCACGATGTAATCCTGGTGGAACACGTGGCACATAAAGTGCCCGTAATAGAGCTTATGGGTAAGCTGGCTGGCAATTTCCGGCGGCAGTTGTTCAAACCACTCGGTATCGTTGCGGCGCAGGGCAATGTCCAGCGCCAGAATGTCTTCCACTTCGTCTGAGTGTACCGCCTGGTAGCGAATTGCCGCGCCAGCCGCTGCGAAACGATGCAGAAACGCCTTGCTGCCTTCCTCCGGCGTACAGGCGAAGAACGCCCCTTCGGCGTTTTTAAAGAACCCGGTGAGCCAGCTCTGTGCTTCGTCGATGCCTTCACCGGCCATCTTCAGCATTAAATGGTGCTCGTACTGGTTACGGTAGCTTTTCATTCGCTCCGGCAGGTGCGCCGGGAAGGCGTGGCCGAGCTTCTGCATAAAGCGGTCGGTGAAGTGCGGTTTGAACAGCGGCACTTTTTCCAGCATTGCGTCGGTGCGGCCTTTCATGGTGAAGAAGAACGGCATTTTATCGGTGCCGAGCTTATCAATCATCAGGAAGGTATCTTTGCCGTACTGTTCCGCGATGTCGTAGATATCACGATGCATGTATTCCCCGGCTACTGGCAGATTGGCAAAGTTTGCCAGCATATGGCGGCGAATTTCCGTCAGCACGGCAGGCTGATTGGTGCCAATGTAAAACACCTGCTGGCGCTTTTCGGCTTCGAAAGTATCCAGGCGGACGGCAAACACAGCGAGCTTCCCGGCGCAGCCGGAAGATTCAAACAGACGTTCCGGATCCGCGTTATAGCGCGCCGGGGTGTCGGCATCGACGTCGCGAACGCGGGTCACATAATCGTGATCGTGAGCGTGGCGTCCATCGTGCTTCACGTCGCTATCTTTCACACGATCGTCATCCAGCTTGCTGAGGATCTGCTCCGGCGTTTCACCGAGGCTGATACCCAGATGGTTCACCAACTGAAGTTTGCCTTCCTCGTTGATGCGGGCAAACAGAGACATCTCCGTATAGGCCGGGCCGCGCTGCACCAGCGATCCGCCTGAGTTGTTGCAGATCCCACCTATCACCGACGCACCAATGCACGACGAGCCGATCACCGAATGCGGTTCGCGCCCGAAAGGCTTGAGCGCTTTTTCCAGCGAATAGAGCGTGGTGCCCGGAAACGCCAGCACCTGCTGGCCGTTGTCGAGCAGATGCAGTTTGTCCAGACGCAGGGTGCTGATAATCACAATCTGGCGGTCGTAGTCGTTGCCGCTCGGCGTGGAGCCTTCGGTCAGGCCGGTGTTGGCCGCCTGCATGAGAATGATTTTGTCGGCCTGCACGCAGGCGCTCAGCACGCGCCAGAGTTCTAATAGTGTGCCAGGAAAGACGACGGCGAGCGCATCGCCGTGCCCGGAGCGGAAGCCTTTGCGATAGCGAGCGGTTTTTGCCGGGTCGGTCAGCAGGCGCGAATGGCCCACCAGGCGGGTCAGTTCGGCCAGAAAAGCGGTGTTATCGTTTGTTGTTGTGGAAGACATCTTCTCACTCCTTGTGATGAGGAAAGTGTGGTGAGGCGCTTTTGCGTGTCACAAGGATAGCGCTTTGTGTGCGGAGGGTGTGCAGGAATTCGGTGAAAAATCAGAGTATCACCTCAGCTTTATACATGCAGGCCGTACAGGCTTATGGCAAACTGCTGTTTTTGGCGCGCTTTTGCCGCGATACCCGGCCCGTTGAGAGAGTGTATATACGATGAAATGGCTTTGTTCTGTAGGTGTTGCCGTCAGCCTTGCGCTGCAGCCGGCAATGGCCGATGAGATGTTCGGTAACCATCCTCTGACACCACAGGCGCGGGATGCGTTTGTCACCGCCCTGCTGAAGAAAATGACCGTCGATGAGAAAATCGGCCAGCTGCGCCTGATAAGCGTGGGCCCGGATAACCCGAAAGAAGCCATCCGTGAGATGATCAAAGACGGCCAGGTCGGCGCGATTTTCAACACCGTGACCCGACAGGACATTCGCGCCATGCAGGATCAGGTGATGCAGCTCAGCCGCCTGAAAATTCCTCTTTTCTTCGCCTACGACGTGGTTCACGGCCAGCGTACGGTGTTCCCAATTAGCCTTGGCCTGGCGTCCTCCTTTAACCTCGATGCGGTGCGCACCGTGGGTCGCATCTCAGCTTATGAAGCTGCTGACGATGGCCTGAACATGACCTGGGCACCGATGGTCGACGTCTCGCGCGATCCGCGCTGGGGCCGCGCTTCGGAAGGCTTCGGTGAAGATACGTATCTGACTTCGATGATGGGCAAAACCATGGTCGAAGCGATGCAGGGCAAAAGCCCGGCAGAACGCTATTCGGTGATGACCAGCGTCAAACACTATGCGGCCTATGGTGCGGTCGAAGGCGGCAAAGAGTACAACACCGTTGACATGAGCCCACAGCGTCTGTTCAACGACTACATGCCGCCTTACAAAGCGGGCCTGGATGCGGGCAGCGGCGGCGTGATGGTGGCGCTGAACTCTCTGAACGGCACACCCGCGACGTCCGACTCGTGGCTGCTGAAAGACGTGCTGCGTAAAGAGTGGGGCTTCAAGGGCATCACGATTTCCGATCACGGCGCTATCAAAGAGCTGATCAAACACGGTACGGCTTCAGATCCGGCGGACGCGGTTCGCGTGGCGATCAAAGCCGGGATCGACATGAGCATGAGCGATGAGTACTACAGCAAATACCTGCCTGATCTGATTAAGAGCGGCAAAGTGACGATGGCAGAAGTCGATGACGCCACCCGCCACGTGCTGAACGTTAAATACGATATGGGTCTGTTCAACGATCCGTACAGCCACCTGGGACCGAAAGAGTCTGACCCGCAGGACACCAATGCCGAAAGCCGCCTGCATCGTCAGGATGCGCGTGAAGTTGCACGTGAAAGCCTGGTATTGCTGAAAAACCGTCTCGACACGCTGCCGCTGAAAAAATCCGGCACCATTGCCGTGGTTGGCCCTCTGGCCGACAGCCAGCGCGACGTCATGGGCAGCTGGTCCGCAGCGGGCGTAGCGACACAGTCCGTACCGGTGCTGGCAGGCATCAAATCTGCGGTCGGCGATAGCGCGAAAGTGATTTATGCCAAAGGCGCTAACGTCACCAACGATAAAGATATCGTCACTTTCCTCAACCAGTACGAAGAGGCGGTGAAGGTCGATCCGCGTTCACCGCAGGCGATGATTGATGAAGCGGTGGCAGCGGCGAAGCAGTCTGATGTTGTCGTGGCCGTGGTGGGCGAAGCGCAGGGCATGGCGCATGAGGCGTCCAGCCGCACCGAAATCAGCATTCCGCAGAGCCAGAAGGATTTGATTGCCGCGCTGAAAGCAACCGGCAAACCGCTGGTGCTGGTGCTGATGAACGGTCGTCCGCTGACGCTGGTGCAGGAAGATCAGCAGGCAGACGCCATTCTGGAAACCTGGTTTGCGGGCACCGAAGGCGGTAACGCCATTGCCGACGTGCTGTTTGGCGACTACAACCCGTCAGGCAAGCTGCCGATGTCCTTCCCGCGCTCCGTGGGGCAAATCCCGACCTACTACAGCCACCTGAACACGGGTCGTCCGTACAACGCCGACAAGCCGAACAAATACACCTCCCGTTACTTCGATGAAGCCAACGGCCCGCTCTATCCGTTCGGTTATGGTCTGAGCTACACCACCTTCAGCGTGTCTGACGTCAAAATGTCGTCGCCAACACTCAAGCAGGGTGGAAAAGTCACCGCCAGCGTGGACGTCACCAACACCGGCAAGCGCGAAGGGGCGACCGTGATGCAGATGTACGTGCAGGACGTGACCGCGTCAATGAGCCGTCCGGTGAAACAGCTGCGTGGCTTTGAGAAGGTGACGCTGAAGCCGGGTGAAACCCGCACAGTGAGCTTCCCGATTGACGTCGATGCGCTGAAGTTCTGGAACCAGCAGATGAAGTACGCCGCCGAGCCGGGCAAGTTTAACGTCTTTATCGGCGTTGATTCTGCCCGCGTGAAGCAGGGCGAGTTCGAACTGCAATAAATCGTTTATGCCGGGCGGCAGTTATGCTGCCCGGTCTGCAATTTCTTCAATGCCCGCAGGCCCGTGCAGGCGTAGCGCCACCGGGCAAATCCCTTCCAGTCTTGCCGCTTCGCTTAAAAGTCACTTTCTAATTCCACTTTTAAGATTTCGTAATCCCGATTCCTGGACTATCTTTTTACTCTAACGCCCTGAAAATACAGTCTCGAGAGGAATAAGAATGATCATCAAAACGTGGAGTATTGCGGGGGCGCTGCTGCTTGCTGCTACCGCTCAGGCAGCCGAGCCGGTGAAAGTCGGCTCCAAAATTGATACCGAAGGCGCGCTGCTCGGTAATATCATTTTGCAGGTACTGGACAGCCATGGCGTGAAAACAGTGAACAAAGTGCAGCTGGGCACCACGCCTGTCGTGCGCGGGGCGATCACTTCCGGTGAGCTGGATATCTATCCGGAATACACCGGCAACGGCGCGTTCTTCTTCAAAGATGAAAACGATCCGGCGTGGAAAAGCGCGACCCAGGGCTACGAGAAAGTGAAAAAGCTCGATGCCGAGCAGAACAAGCTGGTGTGGCTGACGCCAGCGCCGGCGAATAACACCTGGACCATCGCCGTGCGTCAGGATCTGGCTGAAAAGAACAAGCTGACGTCGCTTACGGATCTGGGTGCTTACCTGAAGAAAGGCGGCACCTTCAAGCTTGCCGCCTCGGCAGAATTCATTGAGCGCCCGGATGCGCTGCCCGCTTTCGAAAAAGCCTATGACTTCAAACTCGATCAGGCTCAGCTGCTCTCTCTGGCCGGCGGTGATACTGCTGTGACCATCAAAGCGGCGGCGCAGCAAACCTCTGGCGTAAATGCGGCGATGGCCTACGGCACCGACGGCCCGGTGGCGGCGCTGGGTCTGCAGACGCTGACGGACCCGAAAGGCGTACAGCCTATTTATGCCCCAACGCCGGTGGTGCGTGAGGCGGTGCTGAAAGCCTATCCGCAGCTCCCGGAATGGCTGAAGCCGGTATTTGAGAAGCTTGATGAAAAAACGCTGCAAAAGCTCAATGCCAGCATTGCGGTAGAGGGGCTTGAGGCGAAGAAAGTGGCCGCTGACTGGCTGAAACAACAGGGGCTGGTGAAGTAAATTCGTGCGAATATCCTGTCAAAATCGTGTGCTGCTGCTGTTGGTGCTGATTGCACTGGTGGCTGCAGCCCTGCCGTTTGTGAATTACGCGCCTAACCGGCTGGTTTCCGGAGAAAGCCGTCAGCTGTGGCAAATTTGGGCGTTCCCGCCTGCGCTGTTGCTGCTGATACCGCTTGGTTTAGCAGGCCTGAGCCTGCTGCCGGGTCGGGCGGCGTTGGCGATCACGCTGCTGGTTTCTCAACTCCTGTTTATTGCCCTGCTGTGGAGCGGTGGGAAAGCGGCGAGCTTTCTTGCACAAACCGGCAGCCCGCTGGCGCGTACGTCGCCCGGCAGCGGGCTGTGGCTCTGGCTTGCCGTGACGCTGCTGATTTGCAGCGATGCCATTCGCCGCCTGACGCCGGGTTCCGCATGGCGTTGGCTGCTGAACGCACAGATCTGGATCCTGCCGGTGGCGCTGCTGTGGTCCGGCGAGCTGGATTCGCTGTCGCTGATGAAAGAGTATTTCAACCGTCAGGACGTCTTTGACAGCGCGCTCACGCAGCACCTGATTCTGCTGTTCGGTACGCTGCTGCCCGGCCTGCTTCTCGGCGTGCCAGTTGGGCTGTGGTGCTGGCGTCATCCGCGGCGGCAAACCCGCGTTTTTACCGTCCTTAACATTATTCAGACGATCCCCTCGGTGGCGCTCTTCGGGTTGCTGATCGCGCCGCTGGCGGGGCTGGTGAAGCATTTTCCGTGGCTCTCTTCGTGGGGCATCGGTGGGACGGGACTCACGCCTGCGCTGATTGCTCTGGTGCTTTATGCGCTGCTGCCGCTGGTGCGCGGCGTGGTGGCGGGTATGCAGCAGGTCGCCGCCGAGGTGATGGAAAGTGCCGCCGCCATGGGCATGAGCCCGGCGCAGCGCTTCTGGAAAGTGCAGCTGCCGCTGGCCCTGCCGGTGCTGCTGCGCAGCCTGCGGGTAGTGACGGTGCAGACGGTCGGTATGGCGGTTGTCGCAGCGCTGATTGGCGCGGGCGGTTTTGGGTCTCTGGTGTTCCAGGGCCTGCTCAGCAGCGCGCTTGATTTAGTCCTGCTCGGCGTGATCCCGGTGATTGCCCTGGCGGTTGTGGTGGATGCGCTGTTCAGCCTGTGGATAGCCTTACTCGGGGGAGAAACCCATGATTGAATTTCAGCAGGTGAGCAAAATCTTTGACGGCAAAGCGGCGGTGAAAAACCTCGATCTGCATCTGAAAGAGGGCGCGTTTTCCGTGCTGATTGGCACCTCGGGCTCCGGTAAGTCCACTACCCTGAAGATGATTAACCGCCTGGAAGAGCACGATCGCGGCACCATTCGTTTTGCCGGGGAAGATATTCGCCAGCTGCCGGTGCTGGCGCTGCGCCGCCGGATGGGATACGCCATTCAGTCCATCGGCCTGTTCCCACACTGGACGGTGGCGCAGAATATCGCCACCGTGCCGCAGCTGCAAAAATGGACGAAGGCGCGCATCAACGATCGCATCGACGAGCTGATGGCGCTGTTGGGGCTGGAAGCCACAATGCGCGACCGCTTACCCCATCAGCTTTCCGGCGGGCAGCAGCAGCGCGTGGGCGTGGCGAGGGCGCTGGCAGCCGATCCTGAAGTGTTGCTGATGGATGAACCCTTTGGCGCACTCGACCCGGTCACCCGCGGGGCGCTCCAGCAGGAGATGCGCCGCATTCATCAACTGCTGGGCCGCACGATTGTGCTGGTTACCCATGACATCGACGAAGCTCTGCGCCTGGCCGACCATCTGGTGCTGATGGATAACGGTGAAGTGGTGCAGCAGGGCACGCCGCTGTCGATGCTGACCTCGCCGGAAAATGATTTTGTCCGTGAATTTTTTGGTCGCTGCGAGCTGGGCGTGCGCCTTCTTTCGCTGCGCGGCGTGGGCGACTATGTTCGTTCGGAGGAGAAAATCCCCGGGGAACCGCTTAAAGCGTCAATGTCGTTACGAGAGGCGCTGTCGCTGTTTGTGGCGCGACGCAGTGAGGCTCTGCCGGTTATTAACGACGATGGCACGCCGCGCGGAACGCTGCATTTTGCCGATCTACTGCGAGGGGAGGTGACGGGTGAAGATCGTCCGTGATCCGCTAATCTGGCTTTTTGTGCTGTTTATCGCGCTGCTGATGCTGATGCCCTACAGCGGGCCGCTGTTCAGCATGCTGTTTCCGGAGCTGCCTCGCCCGCTTTATCAGCAGCAGAGCTTCTGGTCGCTGACGCTGGCCCACTTTGGGCTGGTAGGGGTATCGAGCCTGATTGCAACGGTGATTGGCGTCGGGGCAGGGATTGCCGTCACGCGTCCGGCCGGACGTGAATTCCGCTCGCTGGTGGAGACCATTGCTGCGATGGGGCAAACTTTTCCGCCCGTCGCGGTGCTGGCGATTGCTGTACCGGTTATGGGATTTGGCCGGGAACCGGCGGTGATTGCGTTAATTCTCTACGGCGTGCTGCCGGTTTTACAGGGAACGCTGGCGGGGCTGGCATCTGTGCCGTCCGGCGTCGTCACCGTGGCGCAGGGAATGGGCATGAACGGCTGGCAGCGGCTGCTGAAAGTGGAGCTGCCGCTGGCGGCACCGGTGATGATTGCCGGGATCCGCACTTCCGTTATCGTCAACATTGGCACCGCGACGATTGCCTCTACGGTCGGGGCCAACACGCTGGGCACGCCGATAATCATTGGCCTCAGCGGCTTTAATACGGCTTATGTGATTCAGGGGGCGGTGCTGGTAGCGCTTGCGGCCATTCTGGTGGATCGCGCGTTTGAGCGCCTGGCAAACGTGGTCAGCCGACACCGCCGCGAACGATAAACGAGTAGCCCGCAAGCATCACGCCGCTGATGCCGCCGATGGCCATCAGAACGAAAAGGGTGATCACAGCCAGTTTGGCAGGTTTCATCATGTGCTCCTTATGTTAATCGGGTGATTATACGGTGAAGCACGCTTGTTAATGAACCCCTAATTTCCCAGCCGCAGCACGTTTAGCCCCTGTGCGCGCCACTGCTGCAGCTGTTCCTGCTGACCTGCGGTGGACGTATCACCGCACCACACCAGCAGGGTCTGGCCGTCGAAAAGCTCCGGGCGAAGCTGCTGAAGTGAGTGGGCAAGGACGTCGACTCTCCAGCCCTGTTCGCAGGCGACCCAGCCTTCCAGCCACAGCCGGGTGGTATCCGTAATATTCCAGCCAATCACCAGCGCATCGCGGCCCTGGCGTTTACGTGCCGACGCCATGCACACCGAAATGTAATTGATGAGCACGCCATCAAGGACGCTGAGCAGCGCCTGAAGCGTGGGCTGAGAGCTTTGAAGACGCAGGCGAAGGGGAATAAACAGGTGGGTGACCAGCATTTGCGCGGGATAGTCTCGTCCGCGCTCTTTGATCCATAATCGCAGCCGGTTGAGGTTGCCGCTCTGCAAAAATCTTAGCAGCGTTTCCTGATGCTCACGCCAGCCGCTTTGCTGTTCGGCCGATCCTTCAGTGAGCAGGGTTTTGACTTTACTGACCTGCACGCCGGTGTCTATCCAGCGTTTAATTTCACGAATTCTGTCGATGTCATTATCGTTGAACAACCGATGCCCGCCGTCGGATCGCTGGGGTTTCAGCAGTCCATAGCGTCGTTGCCACGCACGCAGCGTGACCGGATTGATATCGCACAGCAAAGCCACTTCACCGATTGTGTAAAGCGCCATGTCTCACCTCAGCTCGCGCATCCCCATCATAACTGTAGACGGAGTTCGTCGAACCAGGAAAATATGAGCGTTTTTTGTTCAGAAATGTCGCGGGCGGAGAGGAAAAAGTGTGATCGTTGGCGGGGATTTTGCGTTTTGCCTGAGGCGTCAAGGAAACGGCAGACCGTAACCTGTATGTTACGCGCTGTCATGGGTTATGTGGTCTGCGGTTATGTACGAGTTTAATCTGGTGTTGCTGCTGCTTCAGCAGATGTGCGTGTTTCTGGTTATCGCCTGGTTGATGAGCAAAACGCGCCTGTTCATTCCCTTAATGCAGGTCACCGTCCGTCTGCCCCATAAGCTGCTGTGCTATGTCACCTTCTCCATCTTTTGCATTATGGGCACTTATTTTGGGCTGCATATTGAGGATTCCATCGCCAACACGCGTGCCATCGGCGCGGTAATGGGGGGGCTGCTCGGTGGCCCGGTTGTTGGCGGGCTTGTTGGGTTAACCGGCGGTTTGCACCGCTATTCAATGGGTGGCATGACGGCGCTCAGCTGCATGGTGTCGACCATCGTTGAAGGGTTGCTCGGCGGCCTGGTCCATAGCGTGCTGGTCCGCCAGGGACGCAGCGATAAAGTCTTTAACCCGTTTACCGCCGGGGCCATCACGTTCGTTGCCGAAATGGTGCAGATGGCCATCATTTTGCTGATTGCCCGCCCGTTCAACGATGCGCTGCATCTGGTGCAAAGCATCGCCGCGCCGATGATGGTGACCAATACCGTTGGCGCAGCGCTGTTTATGCGTATCCTGCTCGATAAACGGGCGATGTTTGAGAAGTATACCTCGGCGTTTTCCGCCACTGCGCTGAAGGTGGCGGCTTCGACGGAAGGGATTTTGCGCCAGGGATTCAACGAAGAGAACAGCATGCGAGTCGCGCAGGTGCTGATTCAGGAGCTGGATATCGGTGCGGTTGCCATTACCGATCGCGACAGGCTGCTGGCCTTTACCGGTATCGGCGACGATCACCATCTGCCCGGCAAACCGATTTCCTCAAGCTATACCCTGAAAGCCATCGAAAGCGGGGAAGTGGTCTACGCCGATGGCAATGAAGTGCCGTATCGTTGCTCAATTCATCCGCACTGCAAGCTGGGGTCAACGCTGGTCATTCCGCTGCGGGGGGAAAACCAACGCGTGATTGGCACCATTAAGCTTTATGAAGCCAAAAACCGTCTGTTCAGCTCCATTAACCGCACGCTGGGCGAAGGCATTGCTCAGCTGCTGTCGGCACAAATTCTCGCCGGGCAGTACGAGCGGCAAAAAGCGTTGCTGACCCAGTCGGAAATCAAGCTGCTGCATGCGCAGGTCAACCCGCACTTCCTGTTTAACGCACTCAATACCCTCAAAGCGGTGATTCGCCGCGACAGCGAGCAGGCCGGGCAGCTGGTGCAGTATCTCTCAACGTTCTTTCGCAAGAACCTCAAGCGGCCCTCCGAGATAGTCACCCTCGCGGATGAAATCGATCACGTGAACGCCTATCTGCAAATCGAGAAGGCCCGATTCCAGACCCGGCTCCAGGTGCATATCAACGTACCGCCTGCGCTGGCTCACCATCAGCTGCCCGCTTTTACGCTCCAGCCCATTGTCGAAAATGCCATTAAACACGGTACGTCGCAGCATTTGGGTATCGGTGAAATCACTCTCCAGGCAAGGCTCGATCAGCGCTGGCTGTGGCTCGAGATTGAGGACAATGCCGGGCTGTATCAGCCCAATCCGCAGGCCAGCGGGCTGGGGATGAATCTGGTGGATAAACGTCTGCGGGCGCGTTTTGGCGAGGAGTGTGGCATGACGGTCACCTGCGAGCCCGAGTGCTTCACCCGTATCACCCTGCGACTGCCCGTGGAGGAAAACGCATGCTAAAAGTGCTGATCGTCGACGATGAGCCGCTGGCGCGGGAAAACCTGCGCATTCTGCTGGAAAAACAGGCGGATATCGACATCATGGGAGAATGCGATAACGCCGTTGAGGGCATTGGCGCGGTACATCGCCTGCGGCCTGACGTGGTGTTCCTCGACATTCAGATGCCGCGCATCAGCGGCCTGGAGATGGTGGGCATGCTCGATCCGGAGCATCGCCCGTGGGTGGTTTTCCTGACCGCCTTCGATGAATACGCGGTGAAAGCCTTTGAAGAACACGCGTTTGACTACTTGCTCAAGCCGATTGAGGAATGTCGACTGGAGAAAACGCTGGGCCGCCTGCGCCAGGAGCTGCATCGCCATCAGCAGGATTTGTCCGTGTTTGGCGAAAGCCAGCAGCCGCTGAAGTTTATTCCCTGCACCGGGCACAGCCGGATCTGGCTGCTGCAAATGGAAGATGTGGCGTTTGTCAGCAGCCGGATGAGCGGTGTGTACGTTACGGACGGTGAAGGAAAAGAGGGCTTCACCGAGCTGACGCTTCGCACGCTTGAAAGCCGTACGCCGCTGCTGCGCTGCCATCGTCAGCATCTGGTGAACATGTCGCATTTGAAAGAGATTCGCCTGGAAGACAACGGCCAGGCAGAGCTGGTGCTGCGCACCGGTCAGACTGTGCCGGTGAGCCGCCGCTACCTGAAAAGCCTGAAAGAGGCGTTAGGGCTGTAAAGCTGGTACACTTCGCGCCAATCGCATCATCGACAGCTGAAGGTTTTATGGTAAGCAATGATATTCTGCGCAGCCTGCGCTACACCCTGAAATGCAACAACAACGACATGGTCCGTATCCTGGCGCTGGCCGATATGGAATCTACCTCTGCGGGCTTCGACACCTGGATGACCAAAGAGGATGAAGAGGGCTTCGTGCGCTGCCCGGATATTATTCTGTCCGGTTTTCTGAACGGCCTCATTTATGATAAACGCGGCAAAGATGAGTCTGCGCCGGAGCTGGCGCTTGAGCGTCGCATCAACAACAACACGGTACTGAAGAAGCTGCGCATCGCGTTTTCGCTGAAGACCGATGACATTCTGGCGATAATGACCGAGCAAAAATTCCGCGTATCGATGCCGGAAATTACGGCGATGATGCGTGCGCCGGACCATAAAAACTATCGCGAATGCGGCGACCAGTTCCTGCGCTATTTCCTGCGCGGGCTGACCAACCGGGTGCATAACCCGAAGGCGTGATTTTTGCCCGGCGGCGCTGCGCTTGCACGAGCCTACGGGTTTTGTAGGCCGGGTAAGGCGAAGCCGCCACCCGGAAATAAATGCCATAAAAAAAGCCGGAGAGTTCTCCGGCTTTTTTGTTATTTCACCTGCTGACCAGGCTGCGCACCGCTGTCCGGGCTGAGCAGGAAGATATCTTTCCCGCCAGGGCCTGCGGCCATCACCATGCCTTCGGAAACACCAAAACGCATTTTACGCGGCGCCAGGTTGGCGACCATGACCGTCAGGCGACCAATCAGCGCCTGCGGATCCGGATACGCGGAGCGAATACCGGAGAAGACGTTACGCTTCTCACCGCCGATATCCAGCGTCAGACGCAGCAGTTTGTCAGAGCCTTCAACAAACTCCGCGTTCTCAATCAGCGCAATGCGCAGATCGACTTTGGCGAAATCATCAAAGGTGATGGTTTCCTGAATCGGATCGTCCGCCAGCGGGCCGGTGAGCGGCGCGCTGTTCAGTGCTTTCACTTCTTCTTTGGAGGCTTCCACCAACGCTTCAACCTGCTTCATGTCGATACGGTTATAGAGTGCCTTAAAGGTGTTCACCTTGTGGCCGAGCAGCGGCTGTTGAATGCTTTCCCAGCGCAGTTCGGTGTTCAGGAAAGCTTCGGCGCGTTCAGACAGAGACGGCAGAACCGGCTTCAGGTAAGTCATCAGCACGCGGAACAGGTTGATACCCATGGAGCAGACAGACTGCAGATCGGCATCGCGGCCTTCCTGCTTCGCAACAACCCATGGAGCCTGCTCATCAACGTAGCGGTTAGCGAGATCCGCCAGCGCCATGATTTCACGGATGGCTTTGCCAAACTCACGGCTTTCCCAGGCTTCACCGATGGTCTGCGCCGCGTCGGTAAAGGTTTTGTACAGCGCAGGATCGGCCAGTTCAGCGGCCAGCACGCCGTCAAAGCGCTTGGCGATGAAGCCTGCGTTACGGGACGCCAGGTTCACCACTTTATTGACGATGTCAGCGTTGACGCGCTGTACGAAGTCTTCGAGGTTGAGATCGATATCATCAATACGGGAGGAGAGCTTCGCGGTGTAGTAGTAGCGCAGGCTGTCGGCATCAAAGTGGTTCAGCCAGGTGCTGGCCTTAATGAAGGTGCCGCGAGATTTGGACATCTTGGCGCCGTTCACCGTCACGTAGCCGTGCACGAACAGGTTGGTCGGCTTACGGAAGTTGCTGCCTTCCAGCATGGCTGGCCAGAACAGGCTGTGGAAGTAGACGATGTCTTTGCCGATGAAGTGGTACAGCTCGGCGTCGGAATCTTTCTTCCAGTACTCGTCAAAGCTTGTAGTATCGCCGCGTTTGTCGCACAGGTTTTTGAATGAACCCATGTAACCGATTGGCGCATCCAGCCAGACGTAGAAATATTTGCCTGGCGCGTTCGGAATTTCGAAACCGAAGTACGGCGCATCGCGGGAGATATCCCACTGCTGCAGGCCATGCTCGAACCACTCCTGCATTTTGTTGGCAACCTGCTCCTGCAGCGCACCGCTGCGGGTCCACGCCTGCAGCATCTCGCTAAAGGACGGCAGGTCGAAGAAGAAGTGCTCGGAGTCACGCATCACCGGCGTGGCGCCGGAAACCACGGATTTCGGATCGATAAGCTCGGTCGGACTGTAGGTGGCACCGCAGACTTCGCAGTTATCGCCGTACTGATCCGGGGATTTACATTTCGGGCAGGTACCTTTCACGAAACGGTCCGGCAGGAACATGCCTTTTTCCGGATCGAACAGCTGAGAGATGGTGCGGTTCTTGATGAAACCGTTCTCTTTCAGGCGGCCGTAGATAAGCTCGGACAGCTCGCGGTTCTCGTCGCTGTGCGTCGAGTGATAATTATCGTAGCTGATGTTAAAGCCAGCGAAGTCGGTCTGATGTTCCTGACTCATTTCGGCAATCATCTGCTCCGGAGAAATGCCGAGCTGCTGAGCTTTCAGCATGATCGGCGTGCCGTGGGCATCGTCGGCGCAGATGAAATTGACCTGGTGGCCGCGCATTCGCTGGTAACGGACCCAGACATCAGCCTGGATATGCTCCAGCATATGACCGAGGTGGATGGAGCCGTTGGCGTACGGCAGTGCGCACGTTACCAGAATTTTTTTCGCGACTTGAGTCATAGTGAACATTACTTCCTGCTTTTGAAAGGGGTGTCGATAGTACCAAAACGCCCGTTGATACGCTATGTGCGAAGACCCTCCGAAGAATTATTACCGTCGTGCGGCACTCGCAGTTACAATTAGCACTCCAGAACAACGAAAAAGGAGTCGGGATGAGTTCGCAATCCCAGGCCACATCCCCGGAACGTCTGCGCGCGATGGTCGCGGGCACGCTGGCCAATTTTCAGCACCCAACCCTGAAACACAATCTCACCGCCCTGAAAGCGTTGCATCACGTGGCGTGGCTCGACGATACCGTCCACGTTGAAATTCAGATGCCGTTTGCGTGGCACAGCGCGTTTGAAGAGCTCAAAGAGCAGTGCAGCGCTGACCTGCTGCGTATCACCGGTGCGAAAGCGATCGACTGGAAGCTGTCGCACGCCATTGCCACCCTCAAACGGGTGAAAAATCAGCCCGGTATTAACGGTGTGAAGAACATTATTGCCGTTAGCTCAGGGAAAGGCGGCGTGGGCAAATCCTCTACTGCCGTGAATCTGGCGCTGGCGCTGGCCGCCGAAGGGGCAAAAGTCGGTATCCTTGATGCGGATATCTATGGCCCTTCAGTACCAATGATGCTGGGTGCAGAAGGGGAGCGCCCGACTTCCCCGGACGGCACCCATATGGCGCCGATCGTGAAATTTGGTCTTGCCACCAACTCCATTGGTTATCTGGTGACCGACGATAACGCGATGGTCTGGCGCGGCCCGATGGCCAGCAAAGCGCTGATGCAGATGCTGCAGGAGACGCTGTGGCCGGACCTCGACTATCTGGTGCTCGACATGCCGCCGGGCACCGGCGACATTCAGCTGACGCTGGCGCAGAACATTCCTGTTACCGGCGCGCTGGTGGTGACCACGCCGCAGGATATCGCACTGATTGACGCCAAAAAAGGCATCGTCATGTTCGAGAAAGTCGAGGTACCGGTCCTCGGCATTGTTGAAAACATGAGCATGCACATCTGCAGCCAGTGCGGCCACCATGAGCCTATTTTCGGCACCGGTGGCGCAGAACGTCTGGCGGATCAGTATCACACTCAGCTGCTGGGACAGATGCCGCTGCACATCAATCTGCGTGAAGACCTGGATCGCGGCACGCCGACCGTTGTGGCTCGCCCGGACAGTGAATTTACCACGCTGTACCGCCAGCTGGCTGGCCGCGTTGCCGCACAGCTGTACTGGCAGGGCGAAGTCATTCCAGGCGAGATTGCGTTTCGCGCCGTGTGATAGCTTCTGAGTAATCGAAAGCCACCCTGGGTGGCTTTTTTTTTCGCCCGTCAGCCGAGGATTTTTACGCCTTGCGGCGTGTTTATCCAGCGCGGGGCGAGAATGGTGTCTGACAAAAAGCAGGTCAGCTCATACAGCAGCCCCTGTAAGGTCTCTTCAACGCTGATGCTGAGCGGCTGCCCTGACAGCAGCTTGCTCAGCGCCAGGCAGTACTCGCAGAGCAATTCGCTTTCCGTTTCCATCGCCGGGCGGCAATCCGGCAGCACGTTGACGGTGAATTCGGCCATGCGATCGTCGGGAATGGGGTCGAGCAGCGTTGGCTGAAGCTGTGCCAGGCAGGTATGCAGGCGCTGGTAGAGATCGTGCTGCGTCTCCAGATGCTCGGATTCCAGGGCGCTGGCGGCCAGCTCCTCGCACTGCGTGGCGACGTCGACAAAATCGAGATTGGGATCGAATTCGGTAAAGAGCAGGGGATGAGTCCAGACGGCGGGTGCTTCCATGAATAACCTCTCCTGAGTGATACGGTGACTGTATTTATATACAGTATATTGTATGCGTTGAGGCGACGCCGACAAGTGGATTTCCCGGAACGAAGTTCTCAAAATCGAATGAAAATTATGTATGCAAAGGGACGGTGCTCAGGGAAGTCGGTAGTGCATTAACCAGTAGTCGCCCTCTGGCGAAATTCCGCGCGCTTCGGTATGCCAGCCGTGATGCTGATAAAACGCCAGAGCCTGCTCATTCTGCACCAGGCATTTTAGCGCGCCGGTACCGGTAAAGGTCGCCTGCACGTGGCGCAGCAGCGCACTACCCACGCCGTGCCCTTGCCATTGTGGAGCAACGAATAAATTGTGCAGAAAGTTATCGCTTTCCCACACGGAAGCGAACCCTGCCCGGTGACCGTCAATCTCGGCAACCCAGACCTGTTCATCAAGCGTTGCGGTATCGAAATCCTCCAGCGCCCAGCCGGAGCTGTCAGCCCAGGGCCAGCTTTGTCTGCGCGAGTGAAGAAACAGAGTCCGAAGAAAAGGACGATCGGAAGGGGTTCCTGGGCGGATATTCATGGCTATCTCCAGGCATTATTGTACGACCTGTGAGCGTCGATTACGCTCACAGTCTGCGCGGGCTCAGCGGTGATAGAAAATGTCGCCGTCGTAGGCTTTGATGATTTTACCGTCTGCATCGCTAATCAGCACATAGTTGCCGCCCATATAGGTCCAATGGGTGCCCGCATCTGGCGCAGGCAAATTGCGCAGGTTCCACTGCTTGATGTTGTACTCGTCCGTGCGGTACATCTCCGGCACGCTGTCCCCAATCTTGAAATGGGTAAAATCGGCAATGAAGTCGTTCAGCTCATACTGCTGGATCCCTGAGGTCGATACTGTTGCCGGTGCCGCTGATACTGCACCCGCTGTTGCCAGCAGTGCTGCCAGAAGCATCATTTTTGTTTTACGCATACCTTCTCCACATTCCTGTAATACATAACCTGGACTTAAAAATGCCGCCCCGTATCATTCCTGATGCACCCGCCTGCTGGCAAGCTTCTTGCGGGCAAAAAGTGTAAGCAAACCTCGAAAGCATACTGCGAATAGCATTTCCTGAGGCAGCAGACGGGCTTTTTGAGACGATTCCGGGTTTGGCTTACAATGCAGAAAGTGAATGGCTGGAGAAAAAGATGCTCAGACTGGAAGATCTGACCCTGTTCGTGCGCGCGGCGGCATTGGGTAATTTTAGCGAAGCGGCGCGTGAGGCGGGGTTGCCGCCTGCGCAGGTGAGTACAGCCATTAAACGGCTGGAGACACAGCTCAACATTCGGCTGTTTGCGCGTTCGACCCGGAGCCTGCGATTAACCCCGGAAGGTGAAACCTGGCTGCCGTTTGCCACGCAGATGCTCGACACGCTCCATGCCGGAATGCAGCAGCTTCAGACTTCAGAAGATGAAATCCGCGGTACGCTACAGATTGCTGTGCCTTCAGATCTGGGCCGCAATCTGCTGCTCACGGTCTTTCTGGATTTTCGCCGCCGCCATCCTGCGCTGCGGCTGCGTATTCTGTTTTCCGACAACCTGGCCGACATTTTTAAAGATCCGGTGGACGTCGCTTTTCGCTATGGGCACAACGACGATGCATCGTTCATCTCTTTACCCGTCGCTGCGGAAAACCGTCGCGTGCTGGTGGCATCCCCCGACTGGATAAGCCGCCACGGCGAGCCGAAAACGCTGGAGGAATTGCGCCAGCACAATGCGCTCACCTACAGCCTGCGCGGCAGGCTCTACGATCGCTGGACGCTTTTTCGCGACGGGCAGATGCACGAGGTGCAGGTTTCCAGCGTGATGATGAGCGATGACGCGGAAGTGATCCGCCGTATGGCGATTGCCGGAGAAGGGATCGCCAATAAGTCGTGGCTGGACGTCAGCGATGATATTGCCGAGGGGCGATTGAAGATAATCCTGCCGGACTATCAGGGTGACCCGGTACCGCTGAATATGATTTGCCCGCACCGCAAACAGCTTTCGCCGGCGGTGCGTTTGTTATATGAAGCGGTAAGGGAAAAGTGCGCCCTAAAGCTGCAACATCTTCCGCTTTAGTGTGCTGACGGCATCCTCCCGGGGTGTCTGAATCATGAGGGCATAGTGGATGATTATTCCCTTTATTTTGGCGTGTAGCCTCTGTTGATTGCCGAAGGATATGTTGACCTCCGCTATCGTCCGCTGCGTTCAGGAAAGGCGGTTTTGAAATTAAGTAGCTTTCAGCTCGACTAAACAGGAGGGATACGGACATGGTTGCCACACCTGAAATTGTGACCGACAGGCTTATCCTTAAACCGCTGCGCTCAGAAGATGCGCAGCAGATTCAGCGCAAATTTCCTCGTTGGGAGATAGTGCGCTATCTGATTTCAACCGTGCCCTGGCCTTTTCCTGAGGGTGCTGCACAGCATTACGTTGATAACGTCTCGCTTGCCGCCAGTAAAAAAGGGACAGGCTGGTTCTGGAGCCTGCGACCCAAAGAAGAAGAATACGAGCTGATCGGCGTCATTTCACTGATGGATATCCCTGATAATAACCGCGGTTTCTGGCTGGTGCCGGAATGGCAGGGGAAGGGGCTGATGGCCGAAGCCTGCGAGGCGGTGAATGAATTTTGGTTTGAAACGCTGAACAAAGAGGTGCTCAGGGCGCCAAAAGCTGCTGATAATCAACGTTCTAAAAATCTGTCCATGCGAAATGGAATGCGTTTAGTCCGTACCGAAAAAGCGCAGTACGTATCCGGTGAGCTGGATTCAGAACTGTGGGAAATTACGCGGGAGATGTGGCGCGGGCGTCAGGACTGAGTTGGAGAGACGTGTTTACATCCTCGGCCCGCAGCATTATCCTCCCCATGGTTTAACGTCACGTTAACCACAGAATTTGATTCAAATGACTCGGGGTGCCCTTCTTTGTGAAGGCTGAGAAATACCCGTATTACCTGATCTGGATAATGCCAGCGTAGTCTGGTGATTATTCAAGATATAAATCAAAGAGTTGTGCGGTTTTTTCTCTTCATTTTGTTATGTTGTCACTCACAGAGACAAACAAAATGGCACACACATCTATCAATCACACCATCACCCGTAACGGGATCTACTACGTCAGCTTTCGCCTATCCGGCAGTAAATATTTCCGTCGTTCTTTAGAGACGGATAGCCACAGCTACGCGCAACTCTTGATGTCATTTGCTTCTCCAGCCATTCCATTAGTCAAACGTGGAACTGTCCACCCGGATCAGTTTGGTCAACGTCTTTCAGATTTCAGTAACCGCTTAAAGCAGCAGAATGAGCACTGGCTGGCTCAACAATTCCTCAATAGTGAGCAAAGTATTATTCAGCCGATGGCAGTGCAGGAATATCGGGAAACGGTTACTCCAGCAGAAGTTACTAAGTCTCAAAAACAGCCTGAACCAAAAGAAGTGCTAACGCTGGCTGGCGCATGGAACATGTACAAAAGGGAGAAGGCCCAGAACTGGACAAAGGCAATCTCACAGGCCAATGAACGGTTTATGGAAGTGCTGTTGATTGTCCTTGGCACAACAACCGATGTAACGACGGTTACCAAGCAAGACATTAAGCAGGTGATGGAAGTCGTTGAAAATCTTCCTAAGCGCGTTGTTCAGCCGTTTCGGTCGATGACAGTCCAGCAACTGATCGAATGTGATGATGTGCCACCTGAAGATCTGGTTGGTGCTGAGTCTATTCACAAGCATTTGAAGATTTACAAATCGCTGTTCAAAACCTTCCTTACCGATAACAAGGATATTCTGGAGAAGTCTCCGACTGATGGCGTAGTGGCTGCACCGTCTAAAGCGAGGTTTGGCGTATATAGTGCGGCAGAAATGAGAAAGTTTGTAGGTTGGGCACTAAAGCAGCCTGATGGCTGGGAGAAGTGGATCACTTTGTTGTTGGCATACACCAGGGCCAGAAGGGGAGAGATCGCCAAACTGGAGAAATCGCAGATCAAGTATGACGAGGACAGTCAGCGGCATTATCTCCTGATAGCAGAAGGAGGACAGGGGAAAACCGAGAATGCAACGCGACAAGTTGCTATCCATCCCAAACTGATTGAATGGGGTTTCCTCGATTTCGTCAATCGTCAGTGGAAAGAGAAAATCTTCTCACCAGTGTCGGGTAAGAACATGCCGAAGATAGGCAAAGTGTTAGCTGACGTTCGTGATCAGCTTGGTATTCCGTATCTTGATGATTACGGACAGCGCCGCTTGGTGCATAGCTTCAGGCACACAATGATCTCAACCTGTTTAGCTGGTTGGGTTGGCAACTTGGCGCATTTGCAACAGGTGGTCGGTCACGAGAAGAGCGGTGCAGGAATTACCCGGCGCTATATGCACACATTCCCATTATCTACGGTTTGTTACGTCATTGATGGATTGGCCTGGAAATAAATATGTGCATCAAGTTTCTTGCTGTTTCAGAAATTTCTTTGAAGATATCTTTCCTTTACTTTGATTGCGTAGGTGTACGATAAGCGAATAAATCATTATAGATAAAAGGGTTATCTATGGCTTTACATGGAAAGTTCATAATTAATGATGCGTACTACTCCCCGTTATCGTTTCCTGGTGTAGGCACGTTTTTAGCTTTCTCTGGTAATGGTGCTTACCGTAACCGTGGCGCATGTGGAATGATCCCCAAAGAGGGGCCAGTACCAGCGGGTAAATACTGGATTGTTGACCGCCCTCAAGGTGGGCTCAAGTCACAGCTAAACGCAGGGATGAGAGACATTTATAACCACTTCGCCAGCGGTGCTACATTCAAACATTCCGAATGGTTCGCATTATGGCGGGATGATTGGGGAGTCGACGATTACACATGGATTGAGAGCGTTAAGCGTGGCAACTTCCGTTTGCATCCAGGCGTACTCTCAGAAGGTTGTATCACTCTTCCACACGATTCTGATTTTGCCATGTTGCGTAATGCACTGTTGAGAACCCAGAAAATAGATGTTCCTTGCATGAGAAAACTACAGGCATACGGTACTATTGAGGTGATCGCCAATGGCAAAACATGCCCTTAGTTTATTCATCAAGTTAGCGCTGTTCGCTGTAGTTATGCTGATCGTTGCCAAAGTGGTTCCGTATGATGGATTAGTTAATTCTATTACGGGGCTTTTCGATTTCCAGAGTGCCGACAAGTTTACCAGCTTCATTTTGGGTGAGCCTGATTTAGAAGTTTGGGAATCGTTAGGTGATTATTTCAGTATCCTGATCAACACATTAATCAGCGTACCTGTCATGAGCGCCATTATCACGACGTACAGTGTCGTGACACACAAAGTTAGTCCAGCAGGCATTCCGAGAGAGTGGGGCAATTCTACGTTACGGCGGTTAGCTAAAATCTTCGGGTTTACCTTCCTGTTTTGGGCGCTGTTTCGCTTGCTGCCTTATCAGGCGTTATTCCCTGATCAGACGTATTCAAATTTCACTATGGCGGCGATTGTGGTCTTTCAGTTGCTCTTAACGATTGTTTGCTACTGGTTTATCACGAAGAAAATCATAACCAAAAGGAGTTTGTAAAATGCCTATTCCGGCTTACATGTGGCTTAAAGACGATGGCGGTGCAGACATTAAAGGATCTGTGGATGTTCAGGATCGTGAGGGGAGTATAGAGATTGTTGGCTTTAGTCACGGTCTGAACATTCCGGTAGACAGTGCCAACGGAAAGATCACCGGCAAACGTTCACATTCTCCGATGATGATTGAAAAGGAGTTTGATAGCTCCAGCCCGTATCTGTACAAAGCTGTTGCCACTGGTCAAACGTTGAAAAGCGCGGAGATTCGCTGGTATCGCATTAACCACGCAGGGCAGGAAGAGTGTTACTTCGTTATGACTATTGAGGGCGTGAAAGTGACAGGCATTAATCCAGGGATGCCAAACGCTAAAATGGCGGGGAACTCGCAGATCAACCACATGGAATCTGTTTCCCTGATGTATGACAAAATCACCTGGCGTTATGTTGATGGTAACGTCCAGTATACGGATGATTGGAACGTAAGAGCGTAACCAATAGAATAAGGGGGTGTAATGCCCCTTTTACTTTTCGTTGTCCCTCCTAATCACACCTCGTACAATTCCCCGCCATCCGGTCACGAAGTGATGAACGGTAACGTTCACCGCATAGCGGCCTTGTAAGCATGAGCGGGGGAAAGATGAAGCACAAAGGTGCATACAGCAACGGAAAGCAGCGGGGTGGTTCTGACAATTGGATGTCACCGCCAAGTTTATTTCGCAATTTAGATAAAGAGTTCAACTTTACCAGGGACGCAGCGGCGAGTGCGGATATCCTCAGTTTCTTATGTGATCGACGACCTGTGCTGGGAATCCTGACGGGGCCTTATGGCTTCTATTGTCTTAAATCAGAGAGTTGCATGAACAATGCTTGATAGATAACCCAAGATAAATCTTAAGTTGCAAGAGGTCTTATGATGTCTGCAAAATCAAATCGAACATACAAGTACGGCGACCAACCGATAAGAATCACTACTGTGCAAGTGGTTGAGCAACAGTTCGGAGGGGCGGCAACGGCGAAGCAAGTAGATGATTACCTCAGAAAGTTATTTCCGCATTATAAAGACGATACGTGGCTTAATCTTGTGGTTAACACAGTCAACTGTAACCGCAGCTACTGGAGTTTCAACAAAACCGCCAGGCGAACTGATGATGTAACCCATCGCCATCATGAGTATGACCGCTTATTCAAGCGAGGGAACATTTTTGAAATTTATCAACCCTCTGTGCATGGCATTTGGGAATTGTACCAGGATCAACGGGGTAAATGGTGTTACCGTCAAGTGAAGTCGGAGTTTGAAGAAGCAGTAGAGTCTGCTGCTAAATTACCCTCATCTACACGGGAGCGGATTTTAGCAACGGAAAGTAAAACTCCAGTGCTAATCGAAGTAACAACAAGAGTTTATAAGCGAAGCCCGTATGTGGTTGCAGAAGTTCTTTTAAGAGCTAATGGTAAGTGCCAAAGCTGTAAGCGTGATGCACCTTTCCTGAAAGAAGATGGTACACCATTTCTTGAAGTTCACCACATTGAGTGGCTTTCTAAAGGGGGAGAGGATTCCGTGGAAAATGCCATCGCATTATGCCCTAATTGTCACAGGCAAGCCCATTATGGTGTTTTGGAGTAACAAGTAAACCTAAATCTGATGAAGTCGCCAGAGTCTCCGCACGTTGTCTTACCACCAACGGGCATTAAGGCTTGTATTGTCCAAAATCTGGGCTACGCTACCTTTGATTACCCACAGCAAAGGATAAATAAGATGGAAAAAGAACACTTTAAGGCTCATGTTCAGTATGACGACTGGAAGGGAAGCGTTGCAGCAGACAGTGCTGATCAGGAAGACTTTAGCGACTTTCTGAGAGACAAAGGGGTATTGAAAGAAGGTGAGATAGTGAAAGGTATTTCCTTCTACTCAGCAGAGCGTTTCTTTGATGTTGAAGCATTTGTTTCAGACGATGTGGACTGACCCCGCCCCGGTA
>DKMD01000039.1 GCA_002470465.1 Pluralibacter sp. UBA7423 | reverse complement strand
ACCCATGGATCTTCGCCCAGCTGTTTCAGGCCGAGGGATACACGAGTACGCTCGCGGTCGAACTTCAGCACTTTAACAGTGATTTCGTCGCCCACGTTCACGATTTCGCTTGGGTGCTTAACGCGTTTCCACGCCATGTCGGTGATGTGCAGCAGGCCATCAACGCCGCCCAGGTCAACGAATGCGCCGTAGTCAGTGAGGTTCTTAACGATACCTTTGACTTCCATGCCTTCCTGCAGGTTTTCCAGCAGCTGATCGCGTTCTGCGCTGTTTTCGGATTCGATAACGGCACGACGGGATACAACAACGTTGTTACGCTTCTGGTCCAGCTTGATAACTTTGAACTCAAGCTCTTTGCCTTCCAGGTGCAGCGTATCGCGAACTGGACGTACGTCTACCAGAGAACCTGGCAGGAACGCACGAATACCGTTCAGCTCAACAGTGAAGCCACCTTTAACTTTGCCGTTGATAACACCAACAACAGTTTCAGCGTCTTCGTATGCTTTTTCCAGCGTGATCCAGGCTTCGTGACGCTTAGCTTTCTCACGGGACAGCAGGGTTTCGCCGAAGCCGTCTTCTACTGCGTCCAGCGCAACGTCAACTTCGTCACCAACCTGGATTTCCAGTTCTCCGGCTGCGTTTTTGAACTGCTCTGCAGGGATTGCAGATTCAGATTTCAGGCCCGCATCAACCAGAACGACGTCTTTGTCGATAGAAACAACAACGCCACGAACGATGGAACCCGGACGGGTTTCGATTTCTTTCAGGGATTCTTCAAACAGTTGAGCAAAAGATTCAGTCATGTTTAATCTTCAAAAGTTAGATTAACGTCCATCTGGCCTCATGCCGGATGGGGTTGTTTTACATACCCGCTCACACTCCGTTGCAGCGGGGGTACTACGAATTCGGAGGCTTACCTGCCTTTAAATCAGGCAGCAGCCAGTTTTTGGCGCGCGTATTGTAGCGCTTTTTCAATCACTTGCTCAATGCTTAATCGCGTTGAATCGAGGACTAAAGCATCAGCAGCGGGAACCAGCGGCGCCACCGCACGGTTGCGGTCACGATCGTCGCGTTCCTTGATCTCTGCCAAAAGGCGATCAAAGTTAACACTAAAGCCCTTTTCCTGCAACTGAAGCATACGGCGCTGAGCACGTTCTTCCGGCGAAGCGTCAAGGAAAATTTTAACGGGCGCATCGGTGAAGACCACGGTTCCCATATCCCGTCCATCTGCAATCAAGCCTGGCGCTTCACGAAACGCGCGCTGACGGCGCAGAAGGGCTTCACGTACGCGTGGAAATGCCGCCACCTGGGACGCCGCATTAGCCACTTCCTGAGTACGGATTTCACCGCTGACGTCTTCACCTTCGAGGATCACTTCAAGATTGCCGTCGGTGGAGACAAAGCGCACGTCAAGGTGTGCAGCCAGCGGCACCAGCGCCTCTTCCGAAGTCACGTCAACATGATGATGTAATGCCGCCAGAGCCAGTACGCGGTAGATCGCACCTGAATCCAGCAGATGCCACTGCAACGCTTCCGCCATTGCCTTGCACAAGGTGCCTTTTCCTGCACCGCTTGGCCCATCAATGGTGATTACCGGGGCAATTGCCGTCATCGTTTTCTCCTTCATTCAAGGCGTCAGTTACTTAAACGCCGCGCATTATACGCGCCATTACCCGTAACCGGTAATACTGGTTGCAAATAACAGACAGTTTGAAGGTGAGTGTAGAAGAAATGCGCAGAGGGAATGTCAGGAAACGTCATTCTGCGCTACGCCTGAAGGCGCAGCGCAGGGAGAACATCAGGCCAGCGTGCTGATACGTGCGAGCTGTTCAAAGTAATCCGGGAAGGTTTTTGACGTACATTTCGGATCGAGAATCGTGACCGGCGTGTCCGACAGCGCCACCAGCGAGAAGCACATCGCCATGCGGTGATCGTCATAGGTACCGATTTCTGCAAATGTCAGCTGTGCCGGTGGCGTCACGCGAATGTAGTCTTCGCCCTCTTCCACTTCAGCCCCGACTTTGCGCAGCTCGGTTGCCATCGCAAACAGACGATCCGTTTCTTTCACGCGCCAGTTATAAATGTTGCGAAGCGTAGTCGTGCCTTTCGCGAACAGGGCCGCAGTTGCGATAGTCATCGCAGCATCCGGAATATGGTTCATGTCCATATCGATAGCGTTCAATTCACCGCGCGTACAGGCGATGAAATCGTCACCCCAGGTAACGGTTGCGCCCATTTTTTCCAGAACGTCCGCAAAGCGGATGTCGCCCTGCACGCTATTGCGACCAATGCCGGTCACTTTGACCGTGCCACCTTTGATGGCACCCGCTGCGAGGAAATAGGACGCTGAAGAAGCATCGCCTTCCACCAGGTATGCACCAGGAGAGTGGTAATCCTGCCCGCCTTTTACGACAAAGCGTTGATAGTTCTGATTCTCAACCTGCACGCCGAAAGTGTTCATCATGTGCAGAGTGATATCGATATACGGTTTTGACACCAGTTCACCTTTAATGGTGATGACCGTGTCCTGCGGAGCCAGTGGTGCCGTCATCAGCAGTGCCGTCAGGAACTGGCTGGACACGCTACCGTCTACCGCAACTTCGCCACCTGTAAAACCGCCCTTCAGACGCAGCGGTGGATAGTTTTCCTGCTCCAGATACTCAATCTCTGCGCCGCCCTGACGCAAAGCATCAACCAGATGACCAATCGGGCGCTCTTTCATGCGCGGCTCACCGGTCAGCACGATATCGTTACTGCCAAGGCACAGCGCTGCCGCCAATGGCCGCATCGCCGTCCCTGCGTTACCGAGGAACAGATCAAGCGCTGTTCCCGCCTGAAGCGGGCCGCCGTTGCCGGTCACTTCGCAGCGGGTACGATCGGCAGAGAGCGTGTACTGAACGCCTAACGCAGTCAGCGCATTAAGCATGTGGCGCACGTCGTCGCTGTCCAGCAGGTTGGTCAGCACGGTGGTGCCACGGGCTAATGCCGCCAGCAAAAGAGCGCGGTTAGAGACACTTTTTGAACCGGGTAAATTGATGGTGCCATCTACGCGCGCGATGGGTTGTAACGTCAGGGATTCCATGAAACTTAACTCTCAAAAGCAGAAAATAAAAACCCCGCAGACGGGCTACGGGGATGAAAACAGGGGGCATTAACCGTGGCGACGTTCGAACGCTTTCATAAAGTCGGTTAACGCTTCAACGCCTGCCAGCGGCATTGCGTTATAGATGGAGGCACGCATACCGCCTACCACGCGGTGGCCTTTCAGCGCATGCAGACCGGCAGCAAAGGACTCTTCCAGGAACAGCTTGTCCAGCGCGCTGTCCGCCAGCTGGAATGGCACGTTCATGCGGGAACGGTTAGCCGTAGCTACGTCATTACGGTAGAAATCGCTGTTGTCGATGGTGCTGTAAAGCAGATCCGCTTTCTGCTGGTTAACGCGATCCATCGCCGCCACGCCGCCCTGCTCTTTCAGCCATTTGAAGACCAGGCCTGCCAGATACCAGGCGAAGGTCGGCGGGGTATTGAACATTGAATCATTGTCGTTCAGCACGGTGTAATCAAGAATTGACGGACAAGCGATGTGCGCTTTGCCAAGCAGGTCTTCACGGACGATGACCAGCGTCAAACCAGCCGGGCCGATATTTTTCTGCGCACCGGCATAAATCACGCCATAGCGGCTAACGTCTATCGGGCTGGACAGAATAGTAGAAGAGAAGTCTGCAGCAACGATAACGTCCTTGCCAAAGTTCGGGGCTTCATCAATGGCGATGCCGTCGATGGTTTCATTCGGGCAGTAGTGCAGATAAGCCGCGTTATCGGAAAGCTGCCAGTCACGCATCGGTTTCACGGCGCGCAAACCATCCACGGTGACTTTGGCATCGATCACGTTTGGCGCGCAGTATTTTTTCGCTTCCTTCACTGCGCTTGCTGCCCAGTAGCCTGCGTCGACGTAATCGGCAGTGGTTTTCTCACCCAGCAGATTCAGCGGTACGCCAGCGAACTGACCGCGCCCGCCGCCGTGGCAAAACAGCACTTTATAGTTGGAAGGGATATTGAGCAGGTCACGGAAGTCTTTTTCCGCCTCTTCGGCCACCTGGATGAACTCTTTGCCGCGATGGCTGATTTCCATCACCGAGGTGCCAAGCCCCTGCCAGTTGCACAGCTCCTGTTGCGCCAGTTTAAGAACATCCGCCGGAAGCATTGCCGGACCAGAACTAAAATTGAAGACCTGAGTCATTTCCCCTCACCACGCTATACAAGTTATCTGCCCGCAGGCATAAGTGTTTCCTGTGGCTATCGGTTTTACCATTCAGTGACACAGGCCGCAATGGCAAATCCTCGCACGCCGAAAAATGCGGCGGCGCTCACACAACAGAATCTGCCAGCTTGACGTCACATTACCGACATTCTTGCTGTCAGGTGATCCGTTTGGCCCTGCTGGCCTTCGCCCATTCCGGATTGGCACAGCGGGCGCATAATTGCCGATCTCCGGCATGGAGATGAAAAATCGCGCTGCATCTGGTACAGGCATAGTCGTTCTCTTCCGGCAATACAGTGAAGCGTTCAACACACTTTCCGGGCAAAATCGGCAAACCGGGTTTCACGTCCTCATCGCTGAAGTAATAGACGCTGATCTGGCCGTTGGTTTCCATAATCGCCCGCTTTACCTGCCCGAGATGTTCGATACCGTTCAGGCGTAGCTCCATGAAAAACTCAAACTCCGTCAGGTTTTCCGCGCGCAGTTTTTCCCAGGCCAGTTCGCCATCAGAAACAACGATCACCGGTTTTCCCTCCAGCAGATCTTCCAGCTTTTCACTGTGTGACATCAGCCACATCACCAGCCGGTACAGTATCCCCAGCGTAACGAATACGATCAGCACGGGTAACATAGGAACGTCATCGTAAAACGCAACATCGCCCGCCGCCGAGCCCAGCGTCAGGATAATCAGTACTTCAAACAATGACATTTGTCGGACGCCGCGCCGACCGGTTATTTTTAGAAACAGAAACACCAGCACGAAGGTATAGAGACTGCGCAGCGCCACTTCCGCAAGAAAATCCACGGGTACCTTGTCAAAAGCCATACGGTGAAGATCGAACGCTTGCATTTTTTCTGCCTGAACAGGAGGTTACTGCCTTTAAGCGTAGCTGACTCTTTTATTTTCGCCGACGACGCCGGGACGATAGCGCCTGACACGCAAAACCCGTATCATTGCGCGCTTTCCGTACGACAAAAGTGACTGCCATGACCCAAACCTTTATTCCCGGCAAAGACGCCGCACTGGAAGACTCCATCGCCCGCTTCCAGCAAAAACTGACGGACCTCGGTTTCAATATTGAAGAAGCCTCCTGGCTGAACCCGGTGCCGAACGTGTGGTCCGTGCATATTCGTGATAAAGAGTGCGCGCTGTGCTTTACCAACGGCAAAGGTGCAACAAAAAAAGCAGCCCTGGCCTCTGCGCTCGGTGAATACTTCGAGCGTCTGTCCACCAACTATTTCTTCGCAGATTTCTGGCTGGGCGAAACCCTTGCCAATGCCCCATTCGTTCACTATCCGAATGAGAAATGGTTCCCGCTGCCCGAGGATGATGACGTACCAGAAGGCCTGCTCGATGCACGCCTGCGCGCGTTTTACGATCCGGACGATCAGCTCACCGCCAGCGGTCTGGTCGATCTGCAATCGGGGAATGACGATCGTGGCGTATGTGGATTGCCATTCACCCGTCAGTCAGACGGAGAGACGGTCTACATTCCGATGAACATCGTTGGCAACCTGTATGTCTCCAACGGCATGTCGGCTGGCAACACGGCTAACGAAGCACGCGTTCAGGGCCTGTCTGAAGTGTTCGAGCGCCACATCAAAAACCGCATCATCGCCGAAAGCATCAGCCTGCCGGAAATTCCTGCGGACGTGCTGGCGCGCTACCCGGGCGTGGTGGAATCCATCGCCAAACTCGAAGCTGAAGGCTTCCCAATCTTCGCCTACGACGGCTCCCTGGGCGGTAAATACCCGGTAATTTGCGTCGTGCTGTTTAACCCGGCCAACGGCACCTGCTTCGCCTCCTTCGGCGCACACCCTGATTTTGGCGTGGCGCTGGAGCGTACTGTGACCGAGCTGCTGCAGGGTCGTGGTCTTAAAGATCTCGACGTGTTTACACCACCGACCTTCGATGATGAAGAAGTGGCTGAGCACGCAAATCTTGAGACGCACTTCATTGACTCCAGTGGTCTGATCTCCTGGGATATGTTTAAGCAGGATGCGGACTATCCGTTTGTGGACTGGAATTTCTCCGGCACCACCGAAGAAGAGTTCGCTACGCTGATGGCGATTTTCCAGGCGGAAGATAAAGAAGTGTATATCGCTGACTATGAACACCTGAGCGTATACGCCTGCCGTATTATCGTGCCGGGCATGTCTGATATTTATCCGGCAGAAGATCTGTGGCTGGCAAATAACAATATGGGCAGCCACCTGCGCGAGACTATCCTGTCGCTGCCGAACAGCGAATGGGATAAAGAAGATTATCTGGCGCTGATCGAGCAGATGGACGACGAGGGTCTTGATGACTTTACCCGTGTTCGTGAACTGCTGGGTATGGCAACCGGAAAAGACAACGGCTGGTACACTCTGCGCATCGGCGAGCTAAAAGCTATGCTGGCGCTGGCGGGCGGCGATCTGGAACAGGCGCTGATCTGGACTGAGTGGACCATGGAATTCAACGCCTCTATTTTCAGCGCTGAACGCGCCAATTATTACCGCTGCCTGCAAACGCTGCTTCTGCTCTCCCAGGAAGAAGAACGCCAGCCGCTGCAGTATCTGAATGCCTTCGTGCGGATGTACGGCGCAGATGCAGTTGAAGCGGCAAGCGCAGCCCTGAGCGGCGAAGCGGCCTTCTACGGTCTGCAGCCGGTCGACAGCGATCTGGCCGCCTTCCCGGCGCATCAGTCACTGTTAAAAGCCTATGAAAAACTGCAGCGCGCAAAAGCCAGCTTCTGGGCAGACCAGCAGTAAAACCACAAATAATGTATGGCGAAATTATTCGCCTGCGCTATATTACGGGGCCACAAAGCGTGGCCCTTTTTTATTTTCTACGGCCCATTATTTAATTTGTAATAATTAAGTTAATTATGCGTAAACACTATTATTAGTAGCTTACGAGGGATGTTAATTTTAATGCATATTACTCCATTTTAATTAACTGAATTAAAGGAGGTTAAGCAAGAAAATTCAACTCATTTTGCAAACTTTAAAATTTATTTTTATTTTGATAATCAAAAAGTTACTCCGCATTCGTTGAAAAACCACGCGTTCTGCGGGCCTATAAGCCAGGCGAGATATGATCTACATCAATTTCTCTTCTATAATGCTTTGTTAGTATCTCGTCGCCGACTTAATAAAGAGAGAGTTAGTGTGAAAGCTGACAACCCTTTTGATCTTTTACTCCCAGCTGAGATGGCCAAAGTGGCCGAGGAAGCGGGTGTCTATAAAGCAACGAAGCAACCGCTTAAAACCTTTTTCCTGGCGATTACTGCGGGTGTCTTCATCTCCATTGCCTTCGTTTTCTACATTACGTCCACGACTGGCACGGCAGGAATGCCGTTTGGTATTGCCAAGCTGATTGGCGGCATCTGCTTCTCACTTGGACTTATCCTTTGTGTTATCTGCGGGGCCGATCTCTTCACTTCCACGGTGCTGATTGTCGTCGCGAAGGCCAGCGGAAAAATTACCTGGGGTCAACTGGCTAAGAACTGGTTCAACGTCTATGTTGGTAACCTGATTGGCTGCCTGCTGTTTGTTCTGCTAATGTGGCTTTCTGGCGAATATATGACCGCCAACGGCGGATGGGGCCTGAACGTCCTGCAAACCGCTGACCACAAAATGCATCATACTTTTATTGAGGCTGTCTGCCTCGGTATTCTGGCAAACCTGATGGTGTGTCTGGCCGTATGGATGAGCTACTCCGGCCGCAGCCTGATGGACAAAGCGATGATTATGGTGCTGCCAGTTGCGATGTTTGTCGCCAGCGGCTTTGAGCACAGCATCGCAAACATGTTTATGATCCCTATGGGTATCGTCGTTAAGAACTTCGCCAGCCCGGAATTCTGGACCGCCATCGGTTCGACTCCGGACAATTTCTCACACTTGACTGTCATGAACTTCATCACTGATAACCTGATTCCGGTGACAATCGGTAACATTATCGGCGGTGGTTTGTTAGTCGGGTTGACGTACTGGGTCATTTACCTGCGTGGCAACGACCAGCACTAACGGTTGTTTCAGGCAGTAAATAAAAAATCCACATAAGAAGGTAGGTGTTACATGTCCGAACTTAATGAAAAGTTAGCCACAGCCTGGGAAGGTTTTGCCAAAGGTGACTGGCAGAAAGAAGTCAACGTACGTGACTTCATCCAGAAAAACTACACCCCATATGAAGGTGACGAATCCTTCCTGGCTGGCGCTACCGAAGCGACCACCGCCCTGTGGGATAGCGTAATGGAAGGCATCAAACTGGAAAACAGCACCCATGCTCCAGTTGATTTCGACACCTCCGTAGCGTCCACCATCACTTCTCACGACGCGGGCTACATTAACAAAGCCCTTGAGAAGATCGTTGGCCTGCAAACTGAAGCACCACTGAAACGTGCGATTATCCCGTTCGGTGGTATCAAAATGGTTGAAGGTTCCTGCAAAGCGTACGATCGCGAACTGGACCCGATGCTGAAAAAAATCTTCACTGACTATCGTAAAACCCACAACCAGGGCGTTTTCGATGTCTACACCAAAGACATTCTGAACTGCCGTAAATCCGGCGTTCTGACCGGTCTGCCAGATGCCTACGGCCGTGGCCGTATCATCGGTGACTACCGTCGCGTTGCGCTGTACGGTATCGACTTCCTGCTGAAAGACAAATACGCACAGTTCCTGTCCCTGCAGTCTGACATGGAAAACGGCGTAAACCTGGAAGCCACTATCCGTCTGCGTGAAGAAATCTCTGAGCAGCACCGTGCGCTGGGTCAGATCAAAGAAATGGCAGCAAAATACGGCTGCGATATCTCTGGTCCTGCAACCAACGCTCAGGAAGCCATTCAGTGGACCTACTTCGGCTACCTGGCCGCAGTTAAATCTCAGAACGGCGCTGCAATGTCCTTCGGTCGCGTATCCACCTTCCTGGATGCTTACATCGAACGTGACCTGAAAGCAGGCAAAATCACCGAGCAAGACGCTCAGGAAATGATTGACCACCTGGTCATGAAGCTGCGTATGGTTCGCTTCCTGCGTACCCCAGAATACGATGAGCTGTTCTCCGGTGACCCAATCTGGGCAACTGAATCTATCGGTGGTATGGGCGTTGATGGCCGTACTCTGGTCTCCAAAAACAGCTTCCGCTTCCTGAATACCCTGTACACCATGGGTCCTTCTCCGGAGCCAAACATCACCGTTCTGTGGTCTGAAAAACTGCCTCTGAACTTCAAGAAATTCGCCGCGAAAGTGTCCATCGATACCTCTTCTCTGCAGTATGAGAACGATGACCTGATGCGTCCGGACTTCAACAACGACGATTACGCTATCGCATGCTGCGTAAGCCCAATGGTTGTTGGTAAGCAAATGCAGTTCTTCGGTGCTCGCGCTAACCTCGCGAAAACCATGCTGTACGCAATCAACGGCGGCGTTGATGAAAAACTAAAAATGCAGGTTGGTCCTAAATCTGAACCAATCAAAGGCGACGTTCTGAACTTCGACGAAGTCATGGACCGTATGGATCACTTCATGGACTGGCTGGCTAAACAGTACGTCACTGCGCTGAACGTGATTCACTACATGCACGACAAGTACAGCTATGAAGCCTCTCTGATGGCGCTGCACGACCGTGACGTGGTTCGCACCATGGCATGTGGTATCGCAGGTCTGTCCGTTGCGGCTGACTCCCTGTCTGCTATCAAATACGCAAAAGTTAAACCAATTCGTGACGAAGACGGTCTGGCTATCGACTTCGAAATCGAAGGCGAATACCCGCAGTTTGGTAACAACGACTCCCGCGTTGATGACATGGCGGTTGACCTGGTAGAACGTTTCATGAAGAAAATTCAGAAACTCACTACCTACCGTAACGCTATTCCGACTCAGTCTGTTCTGACCATCACCTCTAACGTGGTTTATGGTAAGAAAACCGGTAACACCCCAGACGGTCGTCGTGCTGGCGCGCCATTCGGCCCAGGTGCTAACCCAATGCACGGTCGTGACCAGAAAGGTGCTGTCGCCTCTCTGACTTCCGTTGCTAAACTGCCGTTTGCTTACGCGAAAGATGGTATCTCTTACACCTTCTCTATCGTGCCAAACGCACTGGGTAAAGACGACGAAGTACGTAAGACTAACCTGGCAGGCCTGATGGACGGTTACTTCCATCACGAAGCGTCCATCGAAGGTGGTCAGCACCTGAACGTGAACGTCATGAACCGTGAAATGCTGCTCGATGCGATGGAACATCCTGAGAAATATCCTCAGCTGACCATCCGTGTTTCTGGTTATGCGGTACGCTTCAACTCCCTGACCAAAGAACAGCAGCAGGACGTTATTACCCGTACCTTCACTCAGACCATGTAATTGGATTTTGACTGAAATTACGCAGTAATCGGCGTACAATAAAGGCTCCACACCCGTGGGGCCTTTTTAACAACTCCTCTCCTGCCCCAGCCTGCTTTGCCAGCCATCTATACTTTCACTATCGGGTATGGATCTCTGCCAAAACAGACTTAACACAGCCGGTTTTGAGCTGTGCATACACTGGCCCCGGATGGGCCGTATCTGGAGAAAACACCGCAATGTCAGTAATTGGTCGCATTCACTCCTTTGAATCCTGTGGCACCGTCGATGGCCCGGGGATCCGCTTTATCACCTTCTTCCAGGGCTGCCTGATGCGCTGCCTGTACTGCCACAACCGCGATACCTGGGATACCCACGGCGGCAAAGAAATCACGGTCGAAGAGCTTATGAAAGAAGTGGTGACCTATCGCCACTTTATGAATGCGTCCGGCGGCGGCGTTACGGCCTCCGGCGGCGAAGCCATTTTGCAGGCTGAGTTTGTGCGTGACTGGTTCCGCGCCTGCCGCAAAGAAGGCATTCATACCTGTCTCGACACCAACGGCTTTGTCCGTCGCTACGATCCGGTGATCGACGAACTGCTGGAGGTCACCGACCTGGTGATGCTCGACCTCAAGCAGATGAACGACGAGATCCACCAGAACCTGGTTGGCGTCTCAAACCACCGCACGCTGGAATTTTGCCGCTATCTGGCGAACAAGAATATCAACGTCTGGATCCGCTACGTCGTGGTTCCCGGCTGGTCCGACGATGACGACTCCGCCCATCGTCTCGGTGAATTCACCCGTGATATGGGCAACGTCGAAAAAATCGAGCTGCTGCCCTACCACGAGCTGGGGAAACATAAGTGGGTGGCAATGGGCGAAGAGTACAAGCTTGATGGCGTTCACCCGCCGAAGAAAGAGACCATGGAACGCGTCAAGGGGATCCTCGAGCAGTATGGTCACAAGGTCATGTACTGAATCTTTTTGCCCGGCGACTCTCTGTTTGCCGGGCATCGCCGGGTGGCGCTAACGCTTACCCGGCCTGCATCCGCCTTCCCAATTGCATACATTCCGTAAATCAGGTAAGCGAAGCGCCGCCTGACAACAGCCCTTTCTCCATGATGCCCAGGACCTGGCTCAGCACTGACGCGTTAATCACCCCAGGTTTCCACAGCGCCACTAAGGGATGTGTCAACCCGTTATTACCCATTGCCGTTTCCACCCGCATCACACCTTTAAGCCGCTCAGCTGAGAAATGATCCGGCAGAAATGCCCAACCTGTACCGGCTTGCAACAGGCCTTCCAGCAGCGAGATCTCATTAACGTGAATTAAATTGTCGGCAATTTGCAACCGTCCGGCCAGCGAAGGCGGGAGATCGCGAAATGGCATCAGTTGAGGCCTGGAGGCCAGATGCAGGAGCGAGACGGGCTGCTTAGAGAAGTAGCCTTCACGGGCGTAAACGGCGAGTGAAACGCTGCCAACCGCCCGCCAGTGCAGATGGTCGTTGACGGAACGGTTCATCGCCTGAAACAGCGCCAGGTCAACGCTCCCCTCGTCCAGCCACTGTTCAGCCTGCACGCGCTCGCAGGCAATCATGTCCAGCTGGATATGCCGGGCACGTAGCTGCTCTGCAAGCTGAAGCAACAGCGCACGAGGAGTAAACAGGTCATAGCACAGCGTAAGATGCGTCTCGATGCTGTCGGGAATCTGTCTGGCAATGCGGGAGAACGCTTCAGCCTCATGCAAAAACAGCCGGGCCTGGCGGTAAAGAAGCTGCCCCTGTGGCGTCAGGGTTAACGGACGTGTCGAGCGATCGAACAGCGTGTACCCAAGATCAACTTCCAGGTAATCCAGTAACTCGCTCACCGTCGTCCGGTCTTTTTTCAGCTTCCTTGCGGCCTGGGTGAGCGTTCCGCTCTCACACACGCAGGCGAAGGCTTCAATCTGAGCAAGCGTAAAGCGTAGCAGTTCCATCAGGCGTCCTTTTTTGCGGGGAATCGACACCTTACCGAAGAGCGGGCAAAGAAAAAAGCCTGTCATTCGACAGGCTTTTTTCTTCAGGCGTGCGCCACTGGCGTCGGGTGATGCCCGGCTTTACGCAGCAGCATCAGCAGGTAAATAAACGAAACGCAGGCAATCATCACGAACAACAGGTTATCCGAGTAGTTCTGCATCAGCATAGAGGTGAACGTCGGGCCAAGCAGGCTACCGATGGTGTAACTCAGCAGCAGCGCCTGATTCATGGCGACCAGCTGATGATGTTGCACTTTCTCACATGCCCACGCCATCGCGACAGGGTAAAGCGTGAAGCCTGCCGCCCCAAGAATAAACAGCGTTGGCGCCATCGCTGCACCGCTGAGCATTGCCAGACAGCCGAGAATAACCACAAAAACCTGAACGCGCAGGACCAGTAAGCGGCCATAGCGGTCAGCAAGGCGCCCAATTGGCCACTGGCCGATAATACCCGCGCTGACCATCACCGCCATCCAGAAGCCGATACCGGCATCGCTAACGCCCTGGTGGTTCAGAAACAGCGGCATCAGGCCATACAGTGAACCCAGCACAATACCCGAAATAATGCAGCCATTCACGCCCAGACGCGCCTGACGGAGCTTCAGCATAGGCCAGACCTGCGTCGGCGCATGCTCTTCCTGGGAGTGATTAACGATACGGGCAAACAGCAACGGCAGTATGGCCGCGAGCACCATGCCGGTCACCCATGGCAGGACGCTCATCAGGTCTGTCGGCAGCTTGCTGACCATCAGTTGGCCAAGGACAGTGCCCACGTAATACACCATCATATAGGCGGCCAGCAGGCGACCGCGGTTACGCGAGGTGCCGCTGCACATCAGTGCGCTTTCCACGACGACCCAAATCATCGCGCAGCCAACGCCCGCAAGGAATCGCCAGCTCAGCCAGCTCCAGAAGCCCACATTCAGCCCTAAGCCTACACAGCTCACGGCAAAAATCAGCGACGCAAGATAGTAGCTGCGGTTGAAGCCAAAGTACTTAATCAGCCGCCCGCAGAGCAGCGTGCCCACCAGATTGCCGGTGAAATAAGATGAGCCCACCATCCCCACCTGCCAGGTTGGCAAATGCTCATGAGCGAGCCAAAGCGGGACGAGCGTGTTCAGCACTGCGATCGCCAGCGTCAACAAAAGTAGGCCGCAGAGCAGAAACAGCACCGGGCGGGAATACGTGGACATGGATTAAAAAAACCGTGAGGAAGTTCAAAATTCGTGCGCATCATGACACCGCCACGCGCAATGTCAATTCCCCTCAGGCCAGCGCTGACGCGGTTTTCAGAGGAACAATAGAATTTTTTAATCCAACGGAACGGTAACGGAATTTATTAATAAATTATTCCATTGTTTTAATTAATGAATTAGAAAAACAGCGGCTTATTTTCAGAAGAAAAATTTCATGGAAGACAGGCATTTTTTGCAGCGCCAGGCCATGAAGGCCCGGCGCAAATAGCAACTTAGCTGGCGATCGCCATGCCGACGGTCATATGCAGACCGTAGAAAACGCCGCGACCGATCAGTTCGCCAACAACGACAAGTACAAAAGCCACGCTCAGCAGCGGCACCGCTGGCTGACGTCCTTTCAGCTGTGGTGCAATCCAGCACATCAGCGCTAACGCCAGCGCAACCAGGCGCCAGGCCATCAGCTCGCCATAAGCCGGAACCAGCGCAGATGCCTGCTGGATAGAGCTGTGGATTGTTGCAAGCTCACTGCCCTGCATCATGACGACGATAGCGCTGACCACCAGTGCCGGCAGCGATACCGCAGGCAAAAGGCGCATTGCCCAGCCGTCCACACCCGCCGCACGCAGCAGAAGGTAACCGAGCAGTGGCCCGCCGATAAACATCGTCAGGAAGAAGCTCATCGGCGTCCAGACGCTGTACCAGGTTGGTACGGTATCAATGGTGTTATAGACGCGCACCATCATCCAGACAAACACTACGCCCAGCACCATCGTCAGAATTAACCACAGGCTACGCAGCGCCTGAGGCAGTTTGTTCAGCACAGCTAACAGCCAGCCAATGCCACCCACCGCAAAGAACACGGAGCCGCTGGCAATTTCGTTACTCAGCGAGGATCCACCAATGCGGTTCAGCGAGTTAAATGCACGCAGTGGCGAGCCCAGATGCAGAACAGAAGCGATGAAGCCAATGCCCATCAGCACCCACAGGACAAACATGCTCAGCACCACCAGGCGCTGCTGTTCACGGGAAAGTTCGCCTTTCATCAGCGCCAGCGCCAGAACGATAAAACCGCCCGCCACGCACTGCCCGAGCACCGTGAAGATCATCAGCGGCCATTCATGCCATCCACTTCCCATCTTAAACCTCCTTCGGGTTTGCCAGATAGCCGGTGGTGTCACCCGTCGGACGGCTGTTGGCGTTAGGTTTGATAACAATGCTCGGCTTTGTGAAGTGCGCAGACGGCAACGGTGCAACCGCAGCCAGCTGACCGTGTTTCTTACGCAGCTCTTCAATCGGCCCAAAGTCCAGCGCGCGCAGCGGGCAGGATTCAACACAGATCGGTTTTTTGCCGTCCGCAACGCGGGAATGGCAGCCGTCGCACTTGGTCATATGGCCTTTGGCTTCGTTGTACTGCGGCGCGCCATACGGGCATGCCATGTGGCAGTATTTACAGCCGATGCAGACATCTTCATTGACCACCACAAAACCATCTTCACGCTTGTGCATCGCCCCGCTCGGACAGACCTTGGTACAGGCCGGGTCTTCGCAGTGGTTACAGGCAATCGACAGGTAATAGGCAAAAACGTTCTGATGCCAGGTGCCGTTGTCTTCCTGCCAGTCGCCGCCCGCGTATTCATAAATACGGCGGAAGCTGACGTCCGGAGTAAGATCTTTGTAGTCTTTACAAGCCAGTTCGCAGGTTTTGCAACCGGTGCAGCGACTGGAATCAATAAAAAATCCATACTGAGTGGTCATCGGTTACTCCTTACGCTTTTTCGACCTGAACGAGGTTAGTGTGCGACGGGTTACCCTTCGCCAGCGGCGATGGACGCTGGGTGGTCAGCACGTTAATGCAGCCCGCCTGGTCCACCCCTTTCGCATCCGGGGCGTACCATGCACCCTCACCTAACGCCACCACACCCGGCATCATGCGCGGAGTGACCTTCGCCTCAATGTGTACTTCACCGCGGCCGTTGAAAATCTTCACCCGATCGCCATTGCTGATGCCGCGCTTCTGCGCATCCATGGGGTTAATCCACATTTCCTGACGGCAGGCGGCTTTCAGCACTTCAACGTTGCCGTAGGTGGAGTGTGCTCGCGCTTTATAGTGGAAACCGGTCAGCTGGAGCGGATACTGTTTGCTCAGTGGGTCGTTGTAGTTCTCAAAGCCCGGATCGTAAATTGGCAGCGGGTCGATAACGTCGCCCGGTGTCAGCTCCCACGTTGCGGCGATTTTTGCCAGCTCCGCAGAGTAGATTTCAATTTTGCCCGATGGCGTCGTCAAAGGATTGGCAACCGGATCTTCACGGAACGCTTTGTATGCCACGTGATGCCCTTCCGGGTCGCGCTGTTTGAACATGCCCTGTTTGCGGAATTCATCGAAGGAAGGCAGCTCAGGGATCGCCTGACGAGATTGCTCATACAGATGACGCAACCACTCTTCCTGGGAGCGACCTTCGGTGAACTTCTGCTCAACGCCCATGCGTTTCGCCAGCTGCGTGGTCATCTCATAGATGGTTTTGCACTCAAAACGCGGCTTGATCGCCTGGTCAGCAAAAATCACGTAGGACATGTTGCCGCAGGAAGCATCCAGCGCGAAGTCCATCTGTTCTGATGCGGTGCAGTCCGGCAGCAGAATATCTGCGTATTTCGCCGAAGAAGTCATGTGGCAATCCACCACCACAATCAGCTCACATTTCTTGTCATCCTGCAGGATGTCATGCGTGCGGTTGATGTCTGAGTGCTGGTTAATGATGCAGTTGCCGGCATAGTTCCAGACCATTTTAACAGGCACGTCGAGCTTATCTTTCCCCTGCACACCGTCGCGAAGGGCGGTCATTTCCGCTCCACGCTCAATGGCATCGGTCCACATAAACATCGAAATGCTGGTCTGTATCGGGTTATCCAGCGTCGGCATGCGGACAAACGGCAGATCGTAAGAACCTTCACGCGCCCCTGTATTGCCACCATTAATGCCGACGTTACCGGTGAGGATCGCCAGCATCGCAATTGCGCGGGAAACCAGTTCGCCGTTAGCATGACGCTGCGGGCCCCAGCCCTGGCTGATAAAGGCGCGTTTTGCGTTGCCGATTTCACGGGCGAGCTTGACGATGCGTTCGGCCGGAATACCGGTGATCGCTGAAGCCCATTCCGGCGTTTTCGCCGTAGCGTCATTACCCTGACCGAGAATATAGGCCTTGTAGTGACCATTCGCTGGCGCACCCGCGGGCATGGTTTTCTCGTCATAACCCACGCAATACTTATCCAGGAATGGCTGATCGACCAGGTTCTCTTTGATCATCACCCACGCCAGCGCAGAGATCAGCGCCGCATCGGTTCCCGGACGAATGGGGATCCATTCATCTTCACGTCCGGCACCGGTATCGGTGTAGCGTGGATCGACGATGATCATGCGGGCATTGGACTTTTGACGAGCCTGCTCGAGGTAGTACGTCACGCCGCCGCCGCTCATGCGTGTTTCGCCCGGGTTGTTACCAAACAACACAACCAGCTCGCTGTTTTCGATATCTGAGGGGCTGTTGCCGTCGGCCCAGCCGCCGTATGTGTAGTTCAGGCCCATCGCAATCTGCGCGGTTGAATAGTCACCATAGTGGTTCAGATAACCGCCGCAGCAGTTCATCAGGCGGGCAATCAGCGTATTCCCCGGCGGCCAGGAACGGGTCATGGTGCCCCCCAGCGTACCGGTGCCGTAGTTCAGGTAGATGGATTCGTTGCCGTAGTCTTTGATCAGGCGCTGCATGTTGCTGGCGATGGTGTCATACGCCTCTTCCCAGCTGATGCGCTCAAATTTTCCTTCACCGCGCTTGCCAACGCGTTTCATCGGGTATTTCAGACGATCCGGGTTATAGACGCGACGACGCATGGAGCGGCCACGCAGGCAGGCGCGCACCTGGTGAAGGCCATCATAGTTGTCATCACCGGTATTATCCGTTTCGACATATTTGATTTCACCGTCCACCACATGCATACGCAATGGGCAGCGACTGCCGCAGTTGACCGTACAGGCGCTCCAGACAACTTTGCCGTCAGCGCTGCCAGGCGCGATGGCTTCCGCTGCATTAGCGATACGGGTGAACGGTAAGGTGAACGCGCTACTGGCGATCGCCAGCCCGCCAATCGCCGAGGTTTTCATCAAACCTCGGCGACTGACTTCTGCGCTCAGCAAAGCATCGGGGGCTTTAATTTTCATGGATACTCACTTCATTGCTCATTGAAATGATCTATTCGCTATATAGTTATGTATATAGCGAAATCAGTCTTTTTTAGAGTTTTATGCTGCTTATAATTCGAAGGGAGTATCTACGCTTTCATCCGAAGGGTTATTGCTCAGCATCAAGACAGGCACAAAAAAAGCGCCCTCAGGCGCTTTTTCATCAGAAATGTCGGACTCAGCCGATAAACTCAAGACCGTTCATATAAGGACGCAACACTTCTGGCACCGCAATACGACCATCTGCCTGCTGATAGTTTTCCAGCACGGCAACCAGCGTACGACCCACAGCCAGGCCAGAACCATTCAGCGTATGCACCAGACGGGTTTTCTTGTCTGCTTTACTGCGGCAACGAGCCTGCATGCGGCGCGCCTGGAAATCCCAGCAGTTAGAAATGGAGGAGATCTCACGATAGGTGTCCTGCGCCGGCAACCAGACTTCGAGGTCGTAGGTTTTGCGCGCACCGAAGCCGATATCGCCGCTACACAGCAGAACTTTACGGTAAGGCAGACCCAGCAGCTGCAGCACTTTTTCCGCGTGACCGGTCATCTCTTCCAGCGCATCCATCGACTCTTCCGGGCGAACGATCTGCACCATCTCAACCTTATCGAACTGGTGCATACGGATCAGGCCGCGTGTATCACGCCCGTAGGAACCCGCTTCGGAGCGGAAGCACGGCGTGTGCGCGGTCATTTTGATCGGCAGGCTGTCTTCGTCGATGATTTCGTCGCGTACCAGGTTGGTCAGCGGGACTTCGGCGGTCGGGATCAGAGCATAGTTGCTGCTGTCGGCTTCTTCTTCCAGCGGGCGGGTGTGGAACAGATCGCCGCCAAACTTAGGCAGCTGGCCTGTACCGTACAGCGTGTCCTGGTTCACCAGGTACGGCACATAGTTTTCCATGTAACCGTGCTGCTCGGTGTGCAGATCCAGCATGAACTGGCTCAGGGCACGATGCATACGCGCGATTTGCCCCTGCATCACCACAAAGCGGGAACCGGTCAGCTTAACGGCGGCAGCAAAATCGAGGCCCTTCGCCATTTCACCCAGCGTCACGTGATCGCGAACTTCAAAATCGAACTTACGCGGCTCGCCCCAGCGGCTGACCTCCACGTTTTCGCTGTCGTCTTTGCCCAGCGGAACGCAGTCATCAGGAATGTTTGGCAGGGTCAGTGCGATATCACGAATTTCTGCGAGCAGCGTTTCCAGCTCAGCCTTCGCGGCATCCAGATCTTCACCCAGCTTGTTCACTTCCAGGCGTAATGGCTCGATGTCTTCCCCGCGCGCTTTTGCCTGGCCGATGGATTTCGATCGCGAATTGCGCTCTGCCTGCAGATTTTCGGTGTTTACCTGCAGAACTTTACGACGCTCTTCAAGAGCGCGCAGCTTATCTACATCCAGCTTAAAGCCCCGGCGTGCCAGTTTTTCTGCGACTGCGTCTGGCTCGGTACGCAGCAGATTGGGATCGAGCATGCTTATCCTGTGCTTATCGAATTAAAA
>DKMD01000042.1:92312-92467 GCA_002470465.1 Pluralibacter sp. UBA7423 | reverse complement strand
ATCCTCCCGGATGCACCATCTTCTCCCTATCTGTCAGCAATGATAGTGCTTCAGAGAAAACAGTTTTCTCAGCAAGCACCAGGGAGGATAACGTTGCTTCAGCAACGGCCCGTAGGGCGAGCCTTCGGCGAGTCATCCTCCCGGATGCACCATCT